>JAYVJR010000082.1:0-95708 GCA_043769085.1 Gammaproteobacteria bacterium | reverse complement strand
AGCCCGTGCGGCAAGCTACGCGAGGCCACGATGGACTCCAAATCACCTCGTTCCTGCACCGTTAGCACCAACGAGGCTCCGCGTTTGTGGGTAGGCATGTGCGATGTCCTTGAGATACAAAAGATACCTCTTGGACATCATCCATGTGTATTAGTTTCTTATGGGACAGCACACTAGGACCTTACTTGCAATAAAGGACTTAGGTGTGAAAGCATCACCCATATCGTCAGCGGAGATCGCCATGCAACGTCGTCAATTCATTCAAGTCTCGGGCGGAGCCACTCTGGCAGCGTCTACTGCAGCATCCGCCGCCGGCAAGCGTGGCAGCAAAGCCGACAAAGCCTCCTTCGATACAGTGTCAGCGCTGATAACAGCATGGAAGCGCAAGGACATCGATGCCGTCATGGCCTATGTCACCGACGACATCGTCTGGCACTCGCACGTCGGCAGCCCTGTGGTCCGTGGCAAGGCGGCAATGCGCGCGTTTCTGGAACGCATGGCGGCTGGCATTACGGATATCCGCTGGCGGGTTCATTTTCATGCCATCAAGGGCAACCAGATTTTCATGGAAGGCGTAGATGATTTCGTCATGGTCGATAGCAAGCGTCGGGTGGCCATTCCGTATCTGGGCACCATGGTGTTTCGCGGTGGTCTGATCAGCGAGTGGCGCGATTATTTTGATCGCGCCTTGTTCGATCGCATGAAGGCGGGCGAAACCCCGCCTGCGGACATCGCCGCCCTCGCCGATCGCCCCGGCCAGCCTTAGCTCACAGGCGCACCGTGGCAAGGCGGTCGTTCGCGTGGATGGGCCTGTTGTTAGCGTCCATAGCTGCTAACGCTCAGCAGCCGGCGCCTGAGTATCCGGACGCACAGGCCAGCGACCCGGCAGTGCTTGGCATGATGGTCGGATCGCCACCACCTGCCAATCGCGTCGTTGCTTTTGAAGATGGCAGCTACCTGCGCTTCCCGCAGTTACGCTGGGCGCTGTCCCACTGGCGTGAATTGCGGCCGACCGCACCGATCAATCGTGGCAGTGGCAAAGTGCGGACTCTGGCACGCGCAGAGCGAAACGACATCGATGCAGTGACGTTCACGCCTTTGGGCGGCGGACCGCGCATGACCTGGGCCGAATCCCTGGATGCCAACTACACCGATGGCATCGTGGTCCTGCATCGCGGCAAAATTGTCTATGAGAAATATTTCGGTGCGCTCACAGCGCAGGGTCAGCACATCGCGCATTCGGTGACCAAATCGTTTTTCGGCACGCTCGCCGCTATGCTGATTGACGAGGGCCGGCTCGATGGCAGCGCACTGGTGTCACATTATATTCCAGAGCTCAAGAACAGCGCCTTCGGTGATGCCACGGTACGTCAATTGCTCGACATGACCACCGCACTCAAGTTCTCCGAGAAGTACACCGACCCTAACGCCGAGATCTGGGATTTTGCGCGCAGCGCCGGACTGCTGCCGCAGCCTCCGGGTTATCAGGGACCACGCTCGATGTACGACTATCTGCCGACTGTGAAAAAAGAAGGCGAGCATGGCGCAGGGTTTACATACCGCTCCGCGAACGCCGAGGTCACCGCCTGGTTGATTCGCCGCATCACGGGCCAATCGGCGCAGCAGGTCCTGCAGGAGCGTATTTGGGAAAAGCTGGGCGCAGAACAGGATGCCTACATCCAGGTCGACTCACATGGCAGCGCGATCGGTGCCGGCGGACTCAACACGGGCCTGCGCGATCTGGCGCGCTTCGGTGAAATGATGCGCCTCAATGGATTTTGGAACGGACAACAGATCGTCCCCGCCGCGGTAATTGCTGATATTCAACGCGGCGGCAGCCCCGAGAAATTCGTCCACGGCGGTTACACAACGCTGCCTGGCTGGAGCTATCGCAACCAGTGGTGGATCTCGCACGACGATCACGGCGTGTACGAAGCACGCGGCGTGTACGGCCAGGCGATCTACATCGACCCCAAGGCTGAGATGGTCATCGCACGGTTCGGTTCAGCGCCTTGGGCGTCTAACATCTATCTAGATCCCAAAACACTGCCAGCGTTTCGCGCGCTCGCCGAGCACTTGCTGGCAACCGATCCCGCCAAGTCAAAGCGCCGCTGATGCCCGCTGGGCCTGGGCCCAGGCGAGTTCCGCCATGCCCTCGACTTCGGCCGCGTATTTGCGCGCCTGGGGACTGACCGCTGTGCCGCGCACCACCCGGCCGCGAATACCGTGGAAAATGGCCGCGAGCCGGAACATGCAGAACGCGAGATAGAAATCGAGATTTTCGATGCCCGGCAGTTGGCGGCGGCGGCAATAGGCCTGCACGTACTGCGCCTCCGTCGGCACACCGAGCGCCGCGGCGTCTCGACCTAACAAGCCCGGGATGGAAGCATTCGACATACGGTACATCATCACGTGATAGGCGAAATCCGCCAGCGGATCGCCGATGGTCGCAAGTTCCCAGTCCATGATCGCAATCACGCGGGGTTCAGTCGCGTGAAAAATCAGGTTGTCGATGCGGTAATCGCCATGCACCACGGACGGCGCAGGTTCGAGGGCCGGCACGTTGGCCGGCAACCATTCGATCAAGCGGTCCATCGCCAGCACACGGCCTGCCAGTTCATCGGCCAGGTATTGTTTCGACCAGCGCGAAAACTGCCGCGCAAGATAAGCTTCAGAGCGCCCGAAATCCTCGAGCCCTGCGGCCTGCGGCGTCACCGCATGCAGTCGCGCAATCGCATCGTTCATCGCATCAAATAACGACGCACGCTCTGAGCGCGGCACCTCGGGCAGGCAGGGATCCCAGAAAGTCCGCCCCTGCACGAAGTCCATGACATAGAACTCGGTGCCGATCACCGCCCGATTCATACACAGCAGATGGGTGCGGGCGACCGGAACGTCGGTGTGCTCGGCGAGTGCGCGCATGACTCGGAATTCACGATCAACCGCATGCGCCGATGGCAGCAGCTGCCCCGGTGGCTTGCGTCGCAGCACATAGTTGTGCCGCGGTGTTAGCAAGCGGTACGTCGGATTCGACTGCCCTCCCGGGAACTGCCGCGCCTGCAGCGGACCTTTGAAGTCAGGTAATTCCCGCGACAGCCAGACTTCGAGCGCCACCACGTCGAATTCCAGGCCGGGCCGAAATTCATGCGCCTGCGATTCTGTCACGGCTGTTAGCCTGCAGCCGTCCTGCCGTGGCGCCGCTGCAGACGCCGCGCCAGCGACCACAGGTGCACTTCGGTCGGGCCGTCGTAAATGCGGAACGCGCGGATTTCCGTGAATATACGTCCGACTTGGGTGTCGCCGGTGATACCGAGACCGCCTAACACCTGCACACAGCGATCGACTATCTGAAATAGCGTTTCGGCGCTGCTCATCTTTGCCATACTGGACTCAGTTGTTGCCTTAGAGCCTTGGTCGAGAGTCCAGGCCGTGTAGTCAATCAACAAGCGCGTCTGCAGCAAGTCGACTTCATTGCGCGCCAGCATGAAACCCACGCCCTCATGCTCGATCAGCGGTTTGCCAAAGGCCTTGCGCCGGCAGGCGTAATCGACCGCAATGTCATGCGCACGCTGCGCCGCACCCCACCAGCGCATACAATGTGTGAGCCGCGCCGGCGCCAGACGCACTTGCGCATAACGAAAGCCCTCATTCACGGCACCTAACACCTGGCTCGCCGGCACCCGCAGACCTTCGAGGCGTATGACCGAATGGCCGCCCGGAATGGCCTGATCCATCGTTTCCAGCACACGCTCATTAATGATGCCTTTGGCATCCATGTCGGTGAGGAACATTGTCGCGTGATCGCCCGTGCGGGCCATGACAATGCCAAAGCTCGCGCCCGTGGCGCCGGTGATCAGCCACTTGCGCCCGTTGATGACCCAGTGATCGCCATCCTGGCGCGCGGTCGTGCTCAGCATGTCCGGGTCGGATCCCGCGCCGCCGTCAGGTTCGGTCATCAAAAACGCCGAGCGCATCGTGCCAGCCGCCAGCGGCGCCAGGTAGCGCGCTTTCTGCGCAGGCGTCGCCACTTTATCCAAAAGGTGCATGTTGCCCTCGTCAGGCGCCATGCAATTCATTGCGATCGGACCTAACAGGGAGTAGCCCGAAGCCCGTAGCACCGTGGAGGTCTCGCGATGATTGAGGCCGTAGCCACCCCATTCTTCCGCTGCCTGCGGCGCCAGCAAGCCAGCGACTCGCGCATGGGCGCGCAGCTCGGCGACCATGTCGGGCGAAGGGCCATGGGCGCCAAGCCTCGGATCTTTCTCATAGGGAATGACCACGTCGCGAATGAATTGCTGCGTCCGCAATTCCAGTTCTATTTCGCGCGCGCCGCGCTTAAAGTCAATCATCAGGGCTTCTCCATTATCAATCGCATGGTAGCGTTATCATGCCGAACGCAAAGGGCTGAACACAATCTTGCCCACCGCCCGCCGGCCACTCAGTTGGCCAAACGCTTCACGAAATTGTTCGAGCGCAAAAGTACGACTGACCAGTGGCTTGATGCGCGACGCGGAGTACATCTCGCAGAGTTCTGCGAAATTACGTTGGTACGCCTCTGGATCCTTCTCGCGCCAGGCGCCCAGAAACACCCCCAGAATCGCGCAACCTTTCAACAGCGGCAGATTGAGCGGAATACTGGCGATATTGCCGGCTGCGAAGCCAACCACCAGAAAGCGCCCGTTCCAGGCAACGGAGCGCAGCGCCGGTTCGGAATACTCGCCGCCGATGGCATCATAGACAACGTCGACGCCCACGCCACCGGTCAGCGTTTTGATCCGCTCTTTGAGTGACTCGGTGGAGTAATTGATGCGCTCCGTCGCTCCGGCGGCGCAGGCAACATCCAGCTTGGCCTCCGTCGACGCAGCGGCAATGACTCGCGCGCCCATGGCGGCCCCGATGTTGACCGCAGCAAGCCCGACTCCGCCAGCGGCACCTAACACTAACAGCGTTTCGCCAGGCTGCAGCCCCGCGCGCTGCTTGAGCGCATGATAGCTGGTCGAATAGGTCACGTTGAATGATGCGGCCGTCGGGAAATCCATATCCGCGGGCATGGCTAACAAGGATGATTCCGGTGCGCACACTTCTTCTGCGAAGGCGCCATACGAACCGCCATAAATAACTCGATCCCCCAGCGCAAATTGCCTGACACCTGGCCCGACCTCAGCCACCACGCCAGCCGCCTCGCCGCCCGGCACAAAAGGCAAAGACGCCTTGATCTGATATTTTCCGGCAATGGCCAGCAGGTCCGGGAAATTGAGCGCTGCGGCTTGCACCGCAATGCGAACCTGGCCCGCAGCCAGTGGCGGCGGCGCCAATTCCTGCAACTGTAATTGTTCGGCAGTGCCAAATTCCCGACAAACCAATGCGCGCATGATGGATCCCCTTTCGCGAGCCGCATGATACCGGGCGCCAGCCGCGGCGGCAGTTCTGTTGCGCAAGTGACTCCGGGCGGTGCAAACTTGCTCATCCAAAGCACGGAGACATCGAATGAGCGTCGCGTCGACCGAACCCAAAATCGAGGTGATTCGCCGCCTGCAGCAGGTGGCCCAGCGGCGCGACAAGGCGGCGTTTCTGGCGTTTTTTGCTGCCGACGTTGAATACCACTACCACTTCGGTTCGCGACCCCTGCAAGGACGCCATTGGGTCGATCGCTTCATCACGAAATACTGGGCCAACCATTCCGCGACCACTTGGGTTATCGAACACTGGGCGGAGCGCGATGGCCGGCTGTTCAGCGAGGGCCGCGAGGAGTACGTAAACGCCGATGGCGTGCAGGTTGTGCATCCTTACATGGGCATCATCGAGTTCGGTCCTGACGGCCTGATCACCGGCTGGCGCGACTATTTCCAGATGAACGATCCTAACGCCGCGAAATAGGCTGAGTTGTTAGCAAGCCATGGCCCTGCCGACCCGTAATCTCGACTTCGATGGACTGCGGCCGAAGAGCCCCTTCCTCACGGCCGCACACGACCAGTGGCGATCCGCACTGCGCAGTTTCGTCGATGCAAAGATTGCGCCGCATCTCGCAGCCTGGAACGCGGCCGGCACGTTTCCAGACTCGCTGTACCTCGAGGCGGCGCGCGCCGGCCTGCTGGGAATGGGCTTTGCGCGCGAAATTGGCGGCACGGGCCCGGTCGATCTCTATCACCGCATCATTTTTGCGGAAGAATTCTTCCGGCTGGGTTCCAGCGTGGTGTTCGCCGACCTCGCTACCCACTGGATCGCGCTGCCACCAGTCATCGCCTCTGCACCCGATGCGCTGCGCCAACGCATCGCGCAGCTCGTGCTCGCCGGCGAGAAGCGCATGGCGTTTGCGGTCACTGAACCGTCTGGCGGTTCTGATGTCGCGTCCTTTCAGACCACGGCCGAACGACGTGGCGAGGTCTTCGTCGTCAACGGTAACAAGACTCTGATCTCAGGCGCGACCCGCGCCGACTTTCTGCTAACGGCCGTGCGTACCGGCGGCGCGGGCTCCGCAGGACTGTCTCTGCTGCTGATTGAAACTGACCGGCCCGGTGTTAGCACGGCTTCAATACCTGGCCTGCACTGGTACAACCGCAACAACGGCTCGATTCGCTTCGAGAACGTGCAAGTACCGGTTGGCCAGCTCATTGGCGTCGAGAACAAGGGCTTCGCCG
Organism: Gammaproteobacteria bacterium; assembly: GCA_043769085.1. Classification (GTDB taxonomy): domain Bacteria; phylum Pseudomonadota; class Gammaproteobacteria; order Steroidobacterales; family Steroidobacteraceae; genus UBA964. Next base: position 89,070 of record JAYVJR010000082.1, on the reverse strand, counting down.
GCCTCGCTCACCAGTTCAATATCGAACGCTTCAGCGGCATCGCCGCCACGCTGGCCCTGGCGCGCGCCGCCATGGCCGAGGCCATCGCTTTCGCGCGGCAACGCCAGACCTTTGGCAAGCGCGTCATCGATCATCAGGTGATTCGCCACAAGATCGTCGGGATGATCCAGCGGGTCGACATGATCTACGCGTATCTGGACACTGTGGTGTGGCGCTTCGAGCAGGGCGAAACGCCGGTTGCGGAACTATCGATGGTGAAGGTCGCGGCTAACAAAACTCTGCAACATTGCGCGCAAGAGTGCATGCAGATTCTCGGCGGTAGCGCCTACACCAGCGACAGTCCCGTCGAGCGTATCTACCGTGAAGCGCGCAGCTTCGCCGTGGCCGGCGGCGCGGAAGAAGTACTGTTCGATCTGGCGGCGCGGCAACTGGGCTTTTAACCTGTCATGCCAACGAGTTTTTCAGTTGGCCTGCAGCGCGGACGATGCTGCGACTGAAATTGCAACACCAACCGCAAATTTCTGCAGACAATCCCCAGCGCCACTAACAATCGTTAGACGAACGCGAATGCTCCTGGTGGCTAGGCACAAGAGGTAACCTGTCGGCATGTCTGACGCCTTTGTTCCAAAGCTATTGACGCTGCTGCAGGCTGGCTATTCGCTTGCTGACTTGAGGAAGGATGCAGTGGCCGGCCTCACGGTCGCTATCGTTGCACTCCCGCTGGCAATGGCTTTGAGCATCGCAAGCGGCGCATCACCCGAAAAGGGGCTGATCACCGCCATCATCGCAGGATTTCTGATCTCCGCGCTGGGTGGCTCGCGCGTGCAGATTGGCGGACCTACAGGTGCTTTTGTCGTCGTCGTGTCAGGCGTAATCGCCAGACATGGTTTCGATGGTCTGATAATGGCTACTTTTCTCGCTGGCCTGATATTGATTATTGCCGGCTACGCAGGGGTCGGCAAATTGCTGCGCTACATTCCCATGCCCGTCATCACCGGCTTCACAGCGGGTATCGCCGTCATTATTGCGAGTTCCCAAGTTGGTGATTTCCTGGGCCTGGCGACCGCTGGCGTACCGGCCGATTTTCTCGGCAAGTGGTCAAACTATGCGGGCGTGCTCAACTCACTGCAATGGCAGACTACTCTGTTAGCCATCAGTTCGTTCGGCACTATCCTGCTGTTGCGACGGTTTGCGCCGCAGATTCCAGGCTATCTACTGATCATCGTTGTTGCCAGCGCAGTGGTCTGGTATTTCAACCTACCCATTGCCACTGTGGGCGAAAGATTTCCGCAATTGCCTACAGCGCTGCCTGCACCACATTGGCCTGACGTATCGCTGGTCAAGCTGCGCGAAGTACTGCCAAGCGCGTTCACGATCGCCTTTCTCGCCGGCATCGAGGCGCTTCTGTCTGCAGTGGTTGCCGATGGCATGACCGGCTACCGCCACCGGCCAGGCCAGGAATTGGTCGCCCAAGGCTGGGCCAATTGCGCATCCGCCTTGTTCGGCGGACTGCCGGCCACTGGCGCCATCGCACGCACGGCGACCAATGTCCGTGCTGGCGGCAAGACCCCTGTCGCCGGCATTTTACATGCGGTCTTTTTGTTAGCTATGCTGTTACTGGCCGGTAGCCTGATCAAGCTGGTGCCCATGGCTGTCCTGGCTGCCATTCTGATGATCGTGGCCTGGGGCATGAGCGAAGTGGAGCGCTTTCGGGGCTTGCTCAGGATGCCTGGTGGCGACCGCTTGTTGCTGCTGCTGACGTTTGCGCTCACGGTGTTGGTGGATCTCACCGTTGCCATCGCGGTCGGCGTGACGCTGGCATCGCTGCTCTTTATGGCTAACATGAGCGAGGCGGCCAGCGTCAGCCAGGATGACCCAGCGACAGGCTCTACTGGTGACGATGAATCACAACGCACCGAGCTGCCCAAGGGCGTCGAAGTGTTTCGATTCGACGGACCCATGTTTTTTGGCGTTGCCAACGAAATGCTGGATACGCTGCAGCGTATCGGCCGCCACCCGAGCGTGATTATCCTGCGTATGGGCCGCGTTCCCTATATCGACTCGACCGGCGCGAATGCGTTGCAGCAGTTCATCTTGCAGGCTGAACGCAGCGGCACGAAAGTCGTGCTGTGCGAATTGAATGAAGCCTCTGAGAACATTTTGAGAGCCAGCGGTGTCATGGGTATTGTCGCAGCAGCCACTCACTCATTGGCGACCGCAATACAGCATTGCACCACGCCGACGAATCATCAAAACTCGAGCGATGCAAAACCACCGCGCACCCCCTGACAGCAATCTTGCGGCTTTGACGATCGCTGGCGCCGCGCCACATGTTCGGGGGCTGGCAACATTCGCTTGGCTAACAGCCGGCCCATCGCGCGCATGGTCAGTGTCCTGACAAGTTCACGCGCATCCAGGGCGAATTGAAACGCGATCATGCCACCCGTCGACAGGCCCACGCCGTGCGCTGTGCCGATGCCGAGCTGGCGCAACAAACCGGCGGTATCCGCGGCGAACTGTCGAATGCAGTAAGGGCTGGCGGTTTTCCAGACTGCCCCTGGCCGTGAATCTCAGAAAAGATTTCCGCATTGGTCTATCGATTTTCGCCAAGCCGATTGGAAGCGTTTCGACGCTATGAACGCGCCTTGCGACCTGGCGCTGCGCCAACGCCCTGAACGCCAGCGAAGCTAGCGAACGAGTTGTATAGAAAACGCGCAGGCCCGGTCGGCTGGAATGGCTTCCATTTGCCTTCAGTCTGGGCGAGTCGGTCGGCCAGCAGCCACATCACGGCCGGATTGAAACCGAGCCCGAAATGGCTGCCTGGCACCCAGACATTTTCATGCGTGCGCGAACGGCTACGCAATTGCGCATGAGAATGATGAACGACCCCATCGGTCGTCGAGTAGAGGCAGGTGGAGGGCACGGGCGGCGCCCTGCGCAGCATCGTTGCACGCGAAGGTAGCAAATGCTCACTGGCATCCTTAGTCATTGCGAAGTAGCGGTAGGCAGCGCGCATTAGCAGCGGCGCCTGGCGTCCGTCCCGCGAAAATTGCAGCGGCGCTCCCAGCGCGATGACAGAGCGCACGCTGTCGGGCTCGCGATGCGCGGCGTGAAAAGCATAAGCGCCTCCGAGGCTAACACCCACGACGCTGACCTTGCGTCCGCGCTCTTGCCGCAAAGCGCGCACCCGTTTGTCCAGCATCTCGGTCGATTGGCGCCAGATACCCAGATTTCGTCCCTGGCCCCAGGTTTCTGTGTCATAGCCCAGGGCCCGTAACACGACCGTCAGCGCCAGCAGCGATCCATGCGCACCGCCAAAGCCCGGAATGAGCATCACCGGGTGCCCGTCACCGCGTGGCAGCGCCGCAAGCAACGGCACCAACGCCGCCAGTGCGCCCATCTCCAGCACCGCGCGGCCTTCCAGCAGGCTGTGCAGCAACGCGGGCGGTGCCGCTTTGCGGCCGCGACCTATTTTTACATTATCTGTCATAACTCAGTGCCGTCGGAATTCCGGTAGTGCTAACACGAAGCGGCGAATATTACTGAGCGCCAGCGCACTTTCCCGCAGCAGGTCTAACATCGGAAACGTGTGCGGCATGTCCTCCCATATCTCGCAGCGGACCTGCCCGCCGGATTCGTGGATACGTTGCGCAGCGCGGCAGGCATCGTCGAGCAAAATCTCGTTGGTGCCAACCTGTATCAGAATCGGCGGCAACCCCTGGTACTGCCCGTGCACCGGCGACACCATCGGATCCGCGACCTTGGCAATGGCTACGTACTGGTCGCGAAAGAATGGCATCGCAGTCGCATCGAGAATCCGGTCGGCGGCCGCCCGCGTACGGTAGGTATCGCCCGTCAGACCCGCGTCGGTGACCGGTGAAATCGCGAACGCGGCGGCCGGCTGCGGCAGTCCGGCCTGCGCCAGTCGCAACAACAGAGCCAGCACCAGGTTGCCGCCGGCCGATTCCCCGCCAACGACAATTCTTTGCGGTTCGATACCCTGGTCCAGCAACCACTGGTACACCTTGCAGGCGTCGTCGATCGCTGCCGGATAGGGATGCTCCGGCGCCAGCCGATAGTCTGGCATCAGGACGCGCGCCCGCAACTCACGGCTGAGCCTGCCCACCCAAATGGCGTGCGTGTTAGGCAGGCGAAATGAAAAAGCGCCGCCATGCAGATACAGCAGCACCGGACCTTCCTGGACCGTTGCATGGCTGATCCATCGGGCCGGTACGCCGTCGGCCTGCACCCATTGCTGCCGCAGCCATCCGGGCAGCCGAAAGAACCGCGAGTCAAGGCGCGTGAGCCGAACACGCAAATCCTGCATGTTGAAGCCCGGTCCCGCGGAAAGACGAAAGAATTTTCCGAGCACGAACAATACGACACCTAACAGAAATACTGGCGTCGCCCGAGGCACCCAATGCAGATACGAGCTTAGCTGCAGTTCGCGATTACGGGTCATTGTGCTGGCGTTGCCACGTGCTGATCAATCCACGCTACCATTTCTCCAAGCACCCGCTGTTGCTCCGGCTCGTTGAAAACCTCGTGGTACAGGCCCGGATAGAGCTTGAGTGTCTTGTCGACCGAACCCACATGCTTCAGCAGAAACTCCGAACCGGCAGGCGCGGCGAGACCATCCTTCGCACCGTGCAGAATCAGCATCGGCAACGTGATGCGCGCCGCATTGGCCTGAACCTCGTGCATGGCCGCGAACAACTCGGCCCCAAGCCGGGCGCCGACCTTGCCCTTGTAGACCAACGGGTCGGCCAGATAATCGGCGACCACCTGCGGGTCGCGGCTAACAAGGCTGCCATCAAGTTGCAGCACGCCCAGCCGCGGCGCAATCCTGGACAGCAATCTTGCGATCGCAATCGTCAGTGCCGGCGGCTCTTGCGCCGCCTTGATCGCGGGCCCCGACAGCACCGCGCCGACGAACTCGTGCTGACAGCGCAGCAGCGTCGCAGCTGCGATCAGGCCACCCATGCTATGACCCAGCAGAATCCTCGGCGCAGCGGGGTGCAGCGCCTTTATCTGGGCGAGCAAAGCCTCGACCCCGTCGACGTACACCGAAAACGCCGGCACCAACCCCGGTACGCCGTCGGACCGCCCGTGCCCCCAGTGATCAACGGCATACACGCCGTAGCTCGAAAGATTCAGGCGCGCTGCAACGTGTTCATAGCGACCGAGATGTTCGGCGTAACCATGGGCTAACAGCACGATCGCCCGCGGCTCGCCGACGGGAAGCCACACTTTGCTGTGCAGCCGCGCACCGGGCGCCTTCGAATACAGCGGCAGTGTTAGCTTGTCGCCTGTCATGAGTGCTTCTGCTTGCGCACTTTGCGTTGGCGCGGCTGCGATTCCGGCAGGGCCTGGCGCAGTTCATCGAATGCCGAGCGGATGCAATCGGCGAAGAAATCGCTGTCCGGCATGATCACCCGGTCACAGGTGACCGAGAAACTGATACGGCCGTTGTAACTGAGCGCAGCGATGAATAGCCCCATGTTGTTAGTAATGGGTCCCATGCCAAACTGATGCGTCAGCATCGCACCATTCATATAAAGCGGAAACTGTGGGCCCGGCACATTGGTGATGAACAGGTTGGTTTGCAGCGGCGCGAACCGTTCGCTGGTCAGCAGCCGCGCGACACCCGCCATGGTGGCACCGGGGATATGTTTCGTCAGGTCGGTCATCAGGCGCGCGCTGAGCCCTGATTTTGCTTCTTTGGCGTCACGGGTAAATTCGCGAATGGCCTGCAGGCGCTTCACGGGATTCTCGATGGTCGTCGCCAGACGCACGGTCATTGCCGAGATCTTGTTGCCTGGAGTCGTTTCTGTGTCGCTGCGCGAACGGGCGTTGACCGGTGCGATTGCAACCAGGGACGACTTGGGTAGCTCCCGGTGGCGCGCGAGGTAAGTACGCAGAGCGCCGCTGCAGATAGCCAGCACAACGTCATTCACGGTCGCACCCTCAACCAGCGCCCGTAACTTGACGATGTCGCCCAACGCAAATGACACGGCATTGAAGACCTTGTGCGGTGAAATCGCCGCATTGAAGCGCGTCTGCGGCACGCCGGCCCGATTCTCACCGGCCGCAGGCTGACTGGATTTCATCGCAGCGCCTAACAGTGCCGGCATGAACTTCATGGCCACGTTCAGCAACTTGACCGGCGAGCTCAAATTCGAATTCACCGCGCGCATGATCACATCAGCAGTGGCCGGCGTCCGCCCGAGCTCGCCATGCTGGCTGTTGAGTTCCAGCGCCGGGGTGCCGCTGGCGTCCTTGTCACTGAGCGCAATGAACGCGAGCGTGCCCGACACGCCGTCGATGGCAGCGTGATGCATACGATGCAGCAAAGCGTAACTACCGGGCGCAACGCCAGGGATGCGATCCAGGCCCTCGACGACATAGACGTCCCACAGAGGCCGCGTCATGTCCATCGGCCGGCTGAAATGACGGGCCGCGACGATGCAGAACTGGCGCCAGTCACCCGGCTCGGGCAGCCGCGCGTGAGTGACATGCGCTTCGACGTCGAAGTGCTCATCCTCCACCCAGTACGGATAGTCGATATCAAACGGCAGCCGGTGCAGCCGGCGTTTGAAGACCGGCGAGCTATCGATGCGGTGCTCGATTTGGCCGATGATGTCCTTGAATCGCACCGTGCCGCCGGGCGCCGTCGATGGGTCGTAGACATAGATACCCATCACGTGCGTGAGCGTATTGGCGGACTGCGCGTACAGAAACTGCGCGTCCTGGGCACTCAGTTGTTGCATCGTCATTGCCACTCCCGGTCGCTGTTCTCATCCGCGTTCGCAAGCATGTCGAGCCGCATCCGTTCCATCCGCCGCGATAACTCACGGAACTCACGCAGCAGCGCCTTGCGCGCCTTGGTCACCTGATCGTCAGTCGCGCCGGCGAGCCCGAAATTTGCCGCAAGCCGGTAGGCATTTTGAAACAGAATCTTGCCGATGGACGCCTCGCTAGTAATACGCCGCAGCAGATAGGCCTGCCGGCTCTGCTGCAAGGCCTGCGTTTCGCACTCGTTCTCAGTCACTTGCTCACCGCGCTTCAGCCTGACAAGTTGCTCGAACACGATCGAGTACGCTTCAACGTAGGGTAGCAGCACGGCATGCCCGACCAGCGGTTGCAAGCGGGCCAGCAGTTTATCCAACGCTTCGCCGCCTGCCTCCAGCCTTGTTGCCCACAACGGATCGGTGCGATTGAGTTCCACCTGCAGGTTTTCCCGAAACTGCGCCTTGGGCGGGTAGAAAAATTCGAACTTGAACAGGTCGCGCAGGCGCTCCGTTTCCGCCCAGAATACACTTGTTGGGTTACCTTCGCCGATCACGCGCGCCTTGTACAACGACAGTTCAATGATCGCCTTGTCCAGAAAATGATGGACGACAGTGTTGCGATAGTAGGTGGCGATCGGGTGCCGCGCAGGTTCGATTGCATACACGGTGGAGCTGCCCGACTCATGGCGTACCAGCAGGCCGCTATTCACCAGTGTGTCGATGGTGCGTGCAATGGCCGGTTGATCGCGCACTGCCAATTGCGCAGTCATCCGGATATTTCTCACACTCGCCCAACGAGTGACAAAGCGGATGAAGGCCTGCAGCTCTTTGGCAGTCCCGCCGCGCGGTGCCGCACCTAACAATCCGAGGCAGATCACTGACGTCACAGTCAAAGGCGTGACGCGATTGGCATGCACCGCAACGTCGAACGCGATACGCGCCAGCGCCTGCTTGTCGCCGGGCGCAGGGGCCTGCGGCAAAACGACCGCTTCGCCGAGATCGACGCGGATACGGCCCATGGGCTCGCGCAGGCTGCGCAGGTAACCGATAAACCATGTCAGCGATTCAGGCGCCTTGGCACGACCCGTCTGCTCCGATGCGTACTCCTCGACATCGCGAATCAGGTCGAAGCTGGTGACAAAGGGCACGATGTGCAGATTGGCTATACCGGCATCCTGCGCCGCGTCGAGCACGTACTTCAGCAATCCAAAACGCGGCGGCATCAGCTTGCCGAGCCGGGAGCGCGTCCCCTCAAAGGCCCAGGACATCGGAAATCGCTTACCCAGCAGATAGGCGATGTAATGCCGCAATACCAGCTTGTAGACCGGATTGTCCTGAAAGGTGCGGCGGATGAATATCATGCCGGAGCGACGGAACAAGGTACCAGCGCCCGCGAAGTCGAGATTGATGCCGCCGAAACTGTGCAGCATCGGCAGATCATTCTTATAGAGAAGATACGTCGGCGTCGTGCCATCGATATAGGTCTTGTGCGTGAAGAGCAACAGCGTCGGGTGATCACGCATCGTCTTGCGCAGCTTCTCGAACTCGCCGGCGTCAAAGTCCATCGCCTTGTCGTACCCGGACGTAAACATGAACCGGTCGAGCCGCGCGCGCAGATCGAGAAACAGCGCGCTCGGCCGTGCAATCAGCTCTTTCATGTAACGACGCGCTTCGCCATCAATCGCCGCCAGCGATTGTCCGCGCTCGGTTGCCAGATGCTCGAGCGCAGCACGAAACTTTGGACTCGTGCGCACGGCATCACTGACAAAATGCGGCACTTTGTAGCGGCTGCCGCGCACGCCGCGCTCCTGCACGTCAAGGGCCAGTGCAGCCTGGCGCGCAACAAACGCCGCGAAGGCCTCCGCATCCGAGTGATCAGCGGGCGCAACCTGCGCAGCAAACCGCGCGCGCAGCTCGGCAACCGTGGCTGGTTCACCGATCAGGCATTGGGCGCGGCGACGGTCGCGCAGCAGGATGGCGCGCGCACGTACCGCGCCAGGCGCGCGCGGATCGCCGAGAATCAGGTCGCGCAGCCGCAGCCCGCGTTGCTTGTTGAAATGCGGAATTTGCCAGGCGATGCGCACTGGCACGACACTGCGACTCTCCTGCGCGGCAAGTTTTGCCGCCAGGGCACCGACTTTCAGGGACCCGCTGTCATCTGCGAGCGGCAGGCTAACGTAGTCGAGTTCCGGTCGTGATCCTGCAACGCCCCAGGTTGCATGGATCCAATCGCGCAGATACTTGCGCTCGACGCCGTTGCGCGCATCCAGAATAAAAAGCCTTTGCGGGTCAACATCAGCCAGCGCACCCGATGCCTGTGAGGCGCGCGGGTTCATTGGACGGCGCGCTTGCGGCGGCGCGGCGCGGCTGGCCGCGGCTGGCCGAGTGTTTTCAAGAACAGATTACGCACATCGTTTGCGTGCTTTGCGATCGACTCCGCGCGCCATTTGCTGGTATCGATTGGCGCTAGCACATCAACTTTGACCTTCGCCGGCCGCATGACAAACTCGTGCTTAGGGGCGACGTCGCCGGAATTGTGAATAACGATCGGCACGATCGGCACCCCCGCCTGCATCGCGAGATGGAACGCGCCTTTTTTGAACGGCCCAAGCTTGGGAGTCAGCGTACGCGTGCCCTCCGGCGCAATGCAGATAGACCGGCCTTCGACCGTCAGCGCGTCAACGAGTGGAGCCATTGCCTTGATCGCATCGACGCTGTTGCTGCGATCGATAAAGATCACGCCCGCATACTCCAGAATTTGGCCAATCACCGGCATCTTGCGAATTTCCTGCTTACCGAGAGCGCCCATGTCCTGTCGAATAAGTTTGGCGATGATCATGACGTCCGCCTTACTCTGGTGATTGAATACAAAGACGCACGGACGCGCACCCCAGAGATTCTTCTCGCCATGTACATCGAGCGTGACACCGGTGATGGCAGTCGCAATGTCGGCAAACAGCCCAACCGAAAAGTTGGTTGCGGTGCGCCGCGATCCCGTCAGGGCCCAGATTGGCATGCCAGCCACGAACGCGCCCGCCATTGAACCTATAGCCAGAATCGTCCGCGCATAATCGATCGGCATCGGCGTGCCGCGACTTGCGAACCGGTCGAGTGGCCACCCGTGCTTGCGGGCAATGTTGACAAGTGCGACGTTAGGATTGAGTGGCCGCGGCTTGCCAACGCGCTCCAGAAGCAGAAGGTCATCGTCGCTGTCAGAATAAAAGAAACTCTTCGACAGATCGAGGCCGTGCGTGGCGGCGAGCCCTTCCGCCGCCAGCACCTTGCCTTTGCCAAAACACAATGGGCGCACGATTTTCCCGGTAAACACGCCATTTCTGACTTCGTACTGTGAACACAAAACGTGCTGAATATCCAGATCGCGCGCCGTCGGCTCAATTTGGTACGGGGTCGCAGAGGACACAATGGCGACCGTGTGCCCCTTGGCCTGATGCGCCTCGATCAAGGCGCGCGATTCCGGATAGATCTTCCTGGCGATGTGCTTCTCGTAAAGTTCTTCGCCGAACTTCTGATAGCTTTCCTCGGTGACACCCTTCATGAAACGCGCCGCAGTTGACATGAGACCGGAAAACCCCAGGCTGCCGAGTCCATACTGAACGATTGTATTAGCCGTCCCGATGATTTGCTCCGCTGACATTTCGCCGCGCTGAAACTGCTCCTGCAAGACGGCAGTCGCCGAGTACCCAGCGATGATCGTGCCGTCAAAATCAAACAGCGCAGCAATGTTCGGGCCGGGCTCTGATTCCAGCACCGACTGGAGATGCCCCTTGACCGTGTTCATTTCCGCTCCATTGCATTTATCGTCGAGACTGACATTTGTTAGCTCTAATCTGTGGCGTCTGGTCGGACCGGCTGCCCGCGGATCCGTGCACATCTGCCAGCGGCCACATGCCCGTCAACACTCTGTCACGGCGCCAGAAATGATGCGTCAGTGCCGCGACCAGGTGCAATGTTAGCAATGCAGCACCGGTATAGACCAGCCAGCGATGAAATTTCGCAACATAAGCGTAGCCCTGCGGATCATTCCAGGGTTTTGGCGCAAGAATGCGCGGCACCAGATCGTCGCTGGCAAAAAACCAGATCTGGGTCCTGCCAAATGCCACAGAATCCGCAAGCACCGACATGGCCATCCATCCGGTGATAGGCAGGCTTATCAGGGCCACGTTGAGCAGGGTCTGCACGCCGCGCGCAATGCGCCGTTGCAGCACCGCCAGGTCCTGCGGCAGCGACGGCGCCGGATGCGTCCAGCGCCAGGCGAGGCGCGCCAGCATCACGCCTAACAATAGAAACCCGTTGGTGTGATGGATTTGCGCCAGCAAATGTGCAAGTGGCGTTACCTCCTTGTACTTGAGACCGAAGGGATAGAGATTGGCCATCAGGAACCCAGCCGGCACCTCCACCAGAACCATGAAGAAGATGAGCCAATGCAGCAGCTTGGCGACGCTGTTCCACGATTGCTGTTGCAGGGTCATCGCCAACCTCCCGCCGCCACGATACGATCGAAAAATGCCACTGCAAACGGCGCACTTGCCGCGCCACATTCCAGCGGCATCAAATGGCCGCAATTCGTGACCACTTGCAGTTCCTTGTCCATGGATCCTAACAACTTCAGGCCGCGACGGCCGGTGCTCTCAAGCGGCAGCTCATGATCATGGTCGAACCAGAGCAACAACGTCGGCACCGTCATGCGAGCCAGATCATTCACCGTCTGATCGAATGCCGCCATCGGGTTTGACAAACCAACGGCCGGCGGCATGCGTTGCGCGCGATTGTTGAGATCGGTCCACTCGCGCTCGAGCTGCGGCGTGACCCTGGTCTTGTCAAAGAAGTTTTCCAGCAGGACCTGGCGCCAAAATTCCTGCGGGCGCCAGCCTTTGAATACAGGACCGATGGCCCGCAGCAATTTCAGGGTTCCCGAGCGTTGGGCGCTATTGGTCGTGAACGCACCCACGGCAATATTGGCGAGAATCAAGCCACGGACCTGCTGCGGATGGTCCGCCGCATAGCCCGCGCCCGAGACGCCGGCACTGGAGGTTGCCACCAGAAAAAAACGCCCGACACCGAGTTTGTTAGTCAATGCAGTGATGATTCGAATCTCCTGCTCACTGCCGGTACGCCCTGTTTGGCTGGGACCTGACAAGCCCATACGCGGTCGGTCAAAACGAATAACACGATATCTTTTGGACAAAAGGGCTGCCCACTCATTCCACATGCGCAAACTCGCAAATGAGCCATGCACCAACACGATGGCAGGTCCCTGGCCTTGGTCCACGAAATGAACGATTACACCGTCGACATTGAGGAACTGAGAATCTGGTAATGCATAGCGAGTTCTTGTGGCGATTTCATCGGGCGTTAGCAAGCCCGCGCGAGCACTCAAAACAAACGCAATTGCGCCAGCGCACCCAAGTGCAGAGATAATGCCCGCCCTGAAAAACCACTTCTTCAAGATCTGGCAGCCGCAGTCAAGTTAATCGCAACGCGGACAATACAATTCCATCCTCATCGGCATATAGACAATGGCCCGGTTCGAAACTCACGTTCGCAAAACTGAGCGGCTTGCCGATGTCGCCCTGCCCCACCTTGCCACCACGACGCGGCACCGTGCCGAGCGCCATCAGACCTAACGGCAAATTTGCTACAGCGGCCGAGTCACGAATGCATCCGTTCACGACAAGTCCAGACCAACCATTGTCGATTGCCAAGGCAGCCAACTGATCACCGAGCAGCGCGCAGCGCCGTGAACCGCCACCGTCGACGACCATAACCTGGCCTTTGCCAGGCTGACCCAGCAACTGTTTTAACAATGCGTTGTCCTCAAAACAACGTAACGTAAAAATCGGGCCCTGGAACTGATGCCTGCCACCGAAGTGCCTGAGACCGACGTCCTCGGCCACTTGTGCGTCGTTCGGTTGTTGGTCAGAGATATCGGTGGTTTTCATAACGGTATGCTGGCGTAGCAATGGCGTTCCCGCTAGCCTTGACACGCAGTTTTTCTTGAGGACGTATCATGCCGGACGGATTGCTGTTGGAAAAAACAGGTAGTATTGCCAGCATCACTTTCGATCGACCAGACAAAGCCAACACTTTGGATGTGACCTGGCTGGGTGCGATGCAGGAGTACTTGCAGGCTACCGCCGATGACGCGTCGGTCCGTGTCGTGCTGCTGCGCGGCAACGGCAAACATTTTAGGGCGGGCGGTGACCTGCAATTTCTCGGACAACTTGCTCTCCAGGGTCCCGACGAACGCACCGCCGCGGCATCTTCCGCGATCCAGGCCTGCAACTCCCTGGAGTATTCGATGCGTAATCTGGGCAAGCCAATTGTGGCCAGCGTATAGAGTGGCGTGGCGGGCTCCGCCGTGGGCCTGGTGGGCGCCTGCGATCTGGTGGTTGCCGCTGACAGCGCTTTCTTTATTCTTGCGCACGCTGCGTTAGGCCTGTGCAACGATGGTATGAGCACCTATTTCCTGCCCCGCCAGGTAGGCGCCCGCAAGGCACTGGAACTCGCGTTGTTAGGAGACCGGCTGATGGCGGCAGACGCCCTGCAGGCAGGACTGGTGAATTTCGTAGTGCCAGCAGCGGAACTGGCCGCGCAGACGCAGAAACTCGTGACGCGTCTTGCGGTCGGCCCGACTGTTGCCTATGCAGCGATCAAGAAAACCATGAATGCCTCGCTCAGCAATTCAATGGAACAACAGGGTCAACTCGAAGCGGCCTGTTATGCCAGCGCCGATTTCGTGGCAGGCATTCAAGCTGCGCTGGGAAAACGTCTGGCGCAGTTCAGCGGCTCGTAGCTCGAGGCGTGCGCTTGGAAACGTGTTGGCTGTCGGCGCACGTGTCGGACTCTGAGACGACCATCCTGCCAATATGTCCAATTGCGGATTTTCAGGTCGCAACTGCGACGTGGAGCGCCTGATAACAGCCGACACAACTCTAAGATACTCTTTATATGGCGCTGGCCCTAGAGACACTGTCCGACACGCAATCCGACCTCGTCGTTCTGATCGGCCGCGATGGCACATTGTTGGACTATAGCGGCGGAACAGACTTGTCTGCCCTGCGGCCAAGCCTCGCTAACAAGGGTCAGTCCCTGCGCACAGCCTGGCCCGCCGACTCCGCGGAGATCGCCATACAGTGTGTCCGTCGCGCGATCGCGATGCGCGGCGCCAGTGAAAGCCGCTTCACGTTCCACGGCGAAGAGTTGGAAATTCGCGCTACCGCAGTCGGACCGGATCGCGCTCGTTGCCATGTGCGTCATTCGCTGTCAGCGAGTAACGGTCCGACGGAGCAGCGACAGGCCAGCACCTCGCGCCTTGAACGCCGTGGATTTCTGCGTCGCTTTCGCGAATCCATGGCGCTGGCCAGCCTGTCGGACATGCCGGCGGCGGTTGCCGTGATTCACATCGACTCGATCGCAGATATCGCACAGAGTTTCGATCTGACGCTATCGGAAAGAATCATCAGCCTTGCCTTGCGTCGTCTCGACTCGACAGCTACTGCAAACGACTCGGCACTGCCCTGGTACATGGGGCAACTGAGCCACAGCCTGCTGGTGATTGTGTTTGAATCAGGCGCACGGGACGCGATCGAACAGTGTCTGAACGCACTTTGCGACAACCTTAGAACGCCGCTGCAGATTGGGGATCTGTCATTTCATCTCAACCCATACGCCGGTGCTGCCATCCTTGGTCGCGACGCCAACACAGCGAAAATGCTGCTCGAATGCGCACGCTCAGCCGCCAGCGAGGCGCGCCGCGCACATGCAATGCAGCCGCAATTCTTTTCCGACACGATGCAAGTCCGCTCGATCACACGCATGGACCTGGCGCGCGAGCTCAGCGAGGCTATTACCAATGGCGACATCAGCCTGCGCTACGCGGGTCGGCATGATCTAACGAGCGGTGCCCTGCATACCTGGGTTGCCTACCTTCGTTGGGTTCACCCGCTGCGCGGCGAGGTGCCACCGTCCGAGTTTGTGCGGATCGCCGAAACCACCGGGCTTGCCGAATCGCTGTCGCGTACCGCGTTGCAATGCCTGCGCCAGGATTTCGCGCGCGTCAGAAACCAGCTCGATGCGCGCGTGCGGTTTTCTTTCGGCGGGCTGCGCCACCACCTGTTGAGCAACCGCTTCGTTGATGACGTTCAGACACTGATCGCCGACAATGCCGTGAGCGCGGCTCGCCTGGAAATACGCATGTCGGAACGGGTGTGCCTGATCCGCGAGCCGGCAGACCTGCGTCCGCTCGTGGACCAGGGCGTGCACATCGTCGTCGACGAAGTCGGGCGCGACGCCGGCGCGTTGCGCCGCTTGGCTAACGCCCCGCTCTGGGGCATGCAGTTGGATCGTGCCTGGGCATCGACCGTCAACACGGACCCAACGGCGCACAAGTTGTGCCGGGCGGTGATCGCCATTGCAGACGCATTTAACCTAACGCCAATTGCAAACGCCGTCGATAACGACGCGCAACGCGCCACCATGCTGTCACTCGGCTGCAAATTGGGCCAGGGCGATCTGTTCACCTCGTCGCCTGCCATTTGACCGGTCATTATTCGAACCCGGTCACACAATCCTGCCAATTGAGCGCCGTTTTCTCGAGGGGATTCACACTTCGCACTAGGGTTCAATACACGCCGTACAGTAATACCGCTGCACGACTTGCCAGGAACGCCCGCGATGAACACCGCCAACTTCAGATTTCTGCGAACCGCCTTCTTGCCGGTAGTTGCCACAACCTTGCTAACCGTCAATGCTGTTCCGGCGGCCGTTGCGGAACGTACCGACAACACGGCGCTCTACATCGTCGAAGCCCACACCAGCATAGACGCACGCGACCAGGTCGCAGCAGTGGGCGGTCGTGTGCAGCGCGAGCTGGACGTGATCAATGGCGTGTCTGCATTGATGAATCCCTGGCAGGTGGCACGCATCAAGGCTAACAGCGGCGTACACGTCAGCAAAGACCGTGGCGTGAGCGTCAAAGCCACTTGGGCGGATTCAATGTCCAAAATGGTTTCCGATTTGACCGCTTCGCAGACACTGACGGACGGCAGCGCGGTCGCTGCTCCTTCATTTCTGTATCAAACCAGTTATCCGGCATTGGTTGGCGCTAACACTTTGCACAGTCAGAACATCACCGGTGCGGGCGTGACTATTGCCGTGTTGGATACTGGCCTCTGGCAGGCACCCAACCAGGCGTACAACCGCTACGATTACAGCACGCAGACCTCGGTGTCGCGAGTCCTCGCTACCATGGACGTAATAACCGGCACGACCAAGACAACGGTAACGACCGACCCCTATGGACACGGCACACACATCACGTCGATTGCCGCCGGCGGCGCACGCAATCTCACCGGTGGTTACCTGGCGATCGCACCTAACGCCAACCTGGTCATCGTGCGGGCTTTTGATGATCTCGGCGCTGGCACGTATACCGATGTCATCGCGGGCATTGACTGGATCGTCAAGAACCGCACCAAGTTCAACATCCGCGTTCTGAATCTGTCGTTCGGCGCGTTGCCGCAGTCCAACTACTGGGACGATCCGCTCAACAAGGCGGTCATGGCCGCCTGGAAAGCAGGCATTGTGGTGGTCACGTCTGCCGGCAATGAAGGCCCGAAACCAATGACCATCGGCGTCCCTGGCAACGTACCCTACGTCGTCACCGTTGGCGCCTTGACCGACAATTTCACGCCCAGCGACGGCACGGATGACCGCCTGGCGTCGTTCTCCTCGACCGGCCCCACCTTCGAGGGTTTCGTCAAACCTGAATTGGTGGCGCCGGGCGGCCACATGGTCGGCTCGCTGCACTATCAGACCTATCTAGCTAACATCGACCCCGATTCGATGAATCAGTACGAAACGCTCTTCACCATGTCCGGCACCTCGCAGGCAGCAGCCGTGACGACGGGCGTCGTCGCACTGATGTTGCAGAAAGATCCGAGCCTGTCGAATGACACCATCAAGTGCCGGCTGATGATGGCGGCGCGCCCGGCAGTGACCAGCACGAACACATTGGCATACAGCGTGTTCCAGCAGGGAGCGGGCCTGATCAACGCCGTGGCTGCGGTCAATAGCACCGCCACAGGTTGCGCCAACGTCGGCCTGGACGTGAAAGCTGACCTCGCTGGCACGCGCCACTATGGCGGCCCAGCTAACATTGATGCTAACGGCAACTACTACATCATGGACATGGCAGGCTCCATTTGGGGCGGAGCCAGCAATGCTGACGGTTACACCTGGAGCCGCGGCTACACCTGGTCACAGGGCTACACCTGGTCACAGGGTTACACCTGGAGCAAGGGCTACACCTGGAGCAAGGGCTACACCTGGTCGAAGAACACGACGTGGACGAAGGGTTACACCTGGAGCAAGGGCTACACCTGGAGCAAGACCGTGCCCTGGTGGAACCAGACCCCGTCGATCGGCATTTCTGCCGCCCCCGCGTCTATTGTGAACTGGGTCCCGAACCAATAAGGGCAGTGTGAATCGGCGCACGCACGGTATCCGGCCCAGCGCCGGATACTGGCGCGTATCGGCCTGGCGACACTCGCCGGCAGGGTCGTGTGCTGAAGGATGTGGCGATGCCCAAACAGGGCTGGTCAAAAAAATGCTTGCTGGGATGGTTGTTAGCTTGGACGCTGCCTGCGGCGTTGGCCGCCAACGACACCCGACCGCTGTCGCTTGAACGCCTGACAACTGAAGACGGCCTGCCACAGGGAACTGTCTACGACACGCTGCAGGACTCAAAAGGCTTTGTCTGGCTGGCAACGGAAGACGGGCTGATCCGCTACGACGGCCATGATCTGGTCCGCTACGCACACTCGCGTAAAAATCGCGGTGGCCTGCCCGGTAATTTCATTCGCCAAATCGTCGAAGATCAGGATAGCAATCTGTGGATCACCATCAAGGACAGCGGACTGGTGCGCTGGAACCGCGCCACCGACCAATTCACCACCTACCGGCATGATCCTGCTAACAAGAACTCACTGGCGAGCAACCTGGTCAAAGCCCTGCTGATCGACTCGCGGGGTCGTATCTGGATTGGCCTGCCCGAAGCCGGGATTGACATTCTGGATCCCAAAACCGGTAGGTTCGAACATCTGCGTAAGAATCCGTCACGCAGCGACCGCCTGATCGACGATAGGGTCAACGTACTGGCCATGGATCGCTCTGGGGCAATCTGGGCAGGAACAGAAAGTGGTTTGTCTCGCTTTCGCGATCAGGGCCCGAGCGCCGAGCAAATCCCGATGCCCGGCGGCCCGGTGTCGCAAATTCTGGAAGACCGCAACGGCCGACTCTGGGTCGGCACGATGAACGGCGGCCTGATGGAAATCTCCAATTCTGGAAAATTGCTGCGCCAGTGGCGCCACGACGCGACCCAACCGACATCGCTGATCGATAACGATGTGCGGGCCATCCTGGAAGATAGCAAGGGACGGCTTTGGATCGGCACAGCCCTAGGGCTGGACCTGTTAGACGCTGCGCGCAACGAATTCAGCCACTACCAACACCGCAACGATGACGCCAGTTCGCTGAGCGATTCCTACATCATGTCTTTGTACGAAGACTATACCGGCCTTGTGTGGATCGGCACGCGCGCGGGTGGTGTCAACCGTTGGAATCCACATAGCTGGGAACTGGGAGGCCACCGTCCCAGCTGGCTAGCAGGCACGCTGGTTACTTCATTTGCCGATGCCACTGACGGGCGCGTCTGGGTCGGATCCATCGGCGGTGGTCTGGTGCGATTCGATCCTGCGACCGGCTCTTCCATGCACATCGACCAGGTGATTGCCCGGAAAAATGCGCTCAATGAATCTCGTGTCATGTCTTTGTTGCTGGATCGTCGTGGCACGCTCTGGATCGGCACCATGTCTAACGGGCTCAAGGCGTTGCGCCCGAACGGCCAGATTGTCAGCCTACCGGTCGGAGCGGGTCGCATCGACGGCACAAGTGCTGCCGGATTGATGACTTTGTATGAGTCGCGCGACGGCAATATCTGGATCGGCACCTATGGTGGCGGCGCGAATGTCCTTGATCCGGCCACTGGCGTTGTTAGGCAGTTGCCCTACGGGGGCGGTGGCCCGGGCGCACTCAGCGGCGCTAATGTCAGTGCATTTGCGCAGGACGCCGCTGGAAATATGTGGATCGCCACCGATGGCGGCGGCCTCAATCTCACACACGCGGATGGTCGATTGATTCGCTCATTTCTGCACGATTCCGCCGATCTGCGCAGCCTGTCCAGCAACACGATTTATGCGCTGACCGCCGATGGCAATGGCAGGATATGGATCGGCACCGAAGGTGGCGGATTGGACCAGGTCGTCGGCGACAGCAGCCAGCCACAAGCCATCCAGTTCAACAACTTGTCGCGCGTCGATGGCCTGTCGAGCGATACGGTATATGGCGTACTGACCGACCCATCCGGCCGCTTATGGCTCAGCGGCAATGCCGGATTGACGCGTTTCGATCCGGCCAGTCGTCAAATAAAAACCTACCATCGCGAGCATGGCTTGCAAGGTGAAGAGTTCAACTTCAATGCGTATTTCCGCAGTCGCGGCGGTCTGTTGTTGTTTGGCGGCCCCGGAGGCTTCAACGCATTCGATCCCGGCAAGCTGACGGAACAGTCCACTCCGCCACGCGTTGTACTGACGCAGCTAGAAATCCAGGGGGCGCCCGTGGCCAGCGCCAAACCTTGGTGGCTGGTGAATCGAATCGATGCGGCAGCCGACGCCAATATCATCGCACTTGATTTCGCGACGCTCGATTACAAATCACCGCGCCGCAACCGACTCGCCTATCGCATGCGCGGCTTGAGCGATCGCTGGATAGAATTGGGCACGCAACATCGCGTCACCCTCACCAACCTCGACGCTGGCGAGCACTTGCTCGAGGTGCGTGCAGCCAATGCCGACTCAGTATGGAGTGAGATTCCATATACCCTGATCATCCATAAAGCGGCGTCCTTCTGGCGCTCGCCGCTTGCCTATTTTTGCTACGCCTGCCTGTTAGCACTGGCGTTTGGCTATCGCATCTGGCTGCAGCGCCGAAAGTTTGCGGAATCGATGCGGGCGCAACAACGGCTCGAGTCCGAGGTCGCGAGTCGCACGCAGGAACTGCGCGAGTCGAATCGCTTGCTTGAGGAGGCCGCGCGGGTCAAGCAGGGGTTTTTAGCCCGAATGAGCCACGAGCTGCGCACGCCTATGAATGGTGTTATCGGCATGGCGGACCTGCTGGAAACCACCCCGTTGTCAGCCACGCAACATCGCTACACCAATACGATACGCAGTTCAGCTAACACACTTTTGCATATTCTCAATGATCTGCTGGACATTTCCAAAATCAACGCTGGAAAGATTCTGTTGGAAACGGCGCCTATCGATCTGGCGCAACTAATCGAAGAAAGTGCGTTGCTGTTCAGCGGTGCCTGCAAACAAAAGGACTTGCAACTCCATGTACGACCGCCGGAGCTCGGGCCACTGCGGCTGATGGGCGACGCGCTGCGTATCCGCCAGATCCTGATGAATCTGATCGGCAACGCCGTCAAATTCACACAACGCGGCTCGATCACGGTGCAAGCAGACATCACACTGGACTCCGCACATCGTGCGCTGGCCTGCATTGACGTTACTGACACTGGCATTGGCATCGATCCGAAAGCGATCCAGCAAATCTTCGAACCCTTCACACAGGCGGATGAGACTACTGCGCGTCGATTTGGCGGAACGGGACTCGGCCTAACGATTTGTCGCGAACTTGCCGGCCTCATGGGGGGCAGCATCCGGGTCGACAGCGAACCGGGCGTCGGTACCAGCTTTCGTGTAACTCTGCCTCTGGACGTGGCGACCGGCGCTGCCGCGGATGTGGCTGGTGCGAGCGAATCGACCCCGGCACCAGAGTCCGCTGAGTTGCGCGGCCACGTGCTGATTGTGGAGGACGACCCGATCAATGCCACTGTGGCCGAAGGCTATCTGCGCTCGCTGGGCTGCAGTTGCGTTTGGGTCACCGATGGACCTTCCGCCTTTGCGCGTATCGGTGTGGAAACTTTTCAGCTCATTTTAATGGACATCAACATGCCCGGCATGGATGGTTTCGCTACAACCACCGCGTTGCGACAGGCCATGTCCGGTAAGGCGCGCGTACCGATCATCGCACTCACCGCACATGATGCGGCGGCCTACCGCACACGTTGTCTGGCTGCCGACATGGACGACATTTTGAGCAAGCCGTATACGCTAACAGAGTGCAGCACGGTGCTGCGCCGTTGGCTGCCCGCCAAAGCGCAAGTCGAAACGATTTCAACCAATGAGTTGGCGTCAGTCGATGCGTCCTGCGTGGCGCAAATCGCCAACTTAAGTTCCAGCCGACAATCAGATCTTTTTTCAAGACTGGTGCGTCTCTACGAGCAGAGCGCCGCGGAACGGCTTGCCGAACTTGCGACGGCGATCACAGCGAACGACGGCGTAAGAGGTGCCGCTGTTTGTCATAAACTTAAATCGGCCAGCGCTAACGTCGGTGCACTGGCGTTCGCGAATGTGGTGCGGCAGACTGAGGCCTATTGTCTGGCTGGCGAGGTCGCGCATGCGACTCGTCTGCACCAGTCGCTCACGGAGGCATTGCCCGACCTGCTGGCCAATCTGCGCAGCCAACAGGTACGTGTAAGCGCATGAAAGACGAAAATATCGATTCGATTTCGGACTGTCTCGACGCCGGCAGCCTGGGACGCCATCTGGTTGCGACGCTGCCCAAACTCTTTGCGCGCGCAGTGTCGCTCCACGATCGCAGCGGTCATTGCCACTGGCGATCAGGCGATGACAGCTCCACCAGCGAATATCTGGGCGTACGCGCGGCGCTGGAGGCATTTGTCGGCGCAGTCGCGCCATCGCGTGTCGACGTGCATCTGGCTGATGGCATGTCTGCGGTTCTACTCATTAGTCGCACCAATGACGGCGTGTTCACTGGCTTTGTCATGTTGCTGGTGGCCACCGCGCGTTTGCGGGGCAAGGGGCGCGCAGCGCCCGATCTGCCTATTCCGGTGATTCGCGCTGCGCACCACTGGGGCGAACTCGCTCCCATGCACGCCGAAGGTGTGAGCTCTGCTGGGTTGCAGGTGGATATCGAGATTCCGGTCGCGGCTGCACCTCCCGAGCCACAGACTGTCAGTCGCGAGAAGCGCAGTCGCAAGCAGCGCCGGACGGACATGCAGAATCGTGCGCAAGTTCTCGAGGCGGTACGAACTTTTCCACTGGCCCTTCATGCCCAACGATTGACGCCGTTGAATGCAGAAGTACGAATACGTCGTTACGAAGTTCTGCTGCGCGGCAGTTTGAGCAACTCTCCAGCGACTGCCCCCACACAACTCTTGGCAAGCGCCGAGGCTACCGGCACGGCGTCAGTTCTCGACCGCCGAATCATCAGCGCATTGATCGAATGGCTCGGTCAACACATGAATGTCTGGAGCGACGAACCCAGCCAATTTTCAATCAATCTGTCGGCGTCATCACTCGCAGACCCGCAGTTCATGGACTTTGTGCACGACGGGCTCAGCAAGGCCGAGCTGCCACAGGGTCTCATCGCATTTGAGGTCGACCAGGGAACCGCGGTTGCTGACTGGCAACGTCTCGCGTCGCTGGCCGCAGCCTGCGAGCAAATCAAGGCCGGACTGGTAATCGACAATTTCACATTGCATGACAATGGCGTCGATTTGTTAGCTCTGCCGGCGCTGCGGCTGCTTAAAACCGCGCGTCAACTCACCACCGGGCTCGCTGGCTCACGCAGCAAGCAGGCGGTGATTGCCGGTATCGCGCAGATGACGCGCCTCAGCGGCATACATTCCGTGGCCAAGCAGGTCGACTCCGATACGGACAACCTTTTGCTTGCCAGTCTCGGTGTCGATTTTGTGCAGAGTTTTGCCGGCAGCCAACCGATGGCACTGGATGAACTGCAGTGCGAGCTCAAACGTCGCGTGATCGTCGATACCTCAGCGATGATCGATCCCGCGTTACCTCACCATTTGCGGATCAAGCCCGCGACCCGTTAGGGCCTGTTAACAGGCCCTAACGGCTTGCCGATCCGTCGAGCGAACACAAAGCGCCGTAGAGTTCTGGCCGACGGTCGCGAAATACAAACCAGCTGTCACGCAGACGCGCGATCTCGTCGAGATCGAAACTGGCTGTTAGGATCGCCTCGCCGTCCCGCGCCGCTTCCGCCACCTTGGCGCCGCTTGCATCGGCAATAAACGACGAACCGTGGAAGCGAATGTACAAATGCTGCGGATCCTGCAGCGATTTTTCGACTCCGCTGCGATTTGACGCGATCAGCGGCATGACATTGGCAGCCGCATGCCCCTGCTGAGTGCGTTGCCAATGGTCTCGTGAATCGACCGGCAGTGCCGGCGGCGGTTCCGACCCAATGGCCGTGGGGTAGAACAGCAGTTCGGCACCCATCAAAGCCATCGTGCGCGCGCATTCCGGAAACCATTGGTCCCAGCAAATGCCGACACCGATGCGCGCGAAGCGCGTTGACCAGACTTTGAAACCCGTGTCGCCCGGACTGAAATAGTTCTTTTCCTGATAGCCAGGCCCGTTTGGAATATGCGATTTTCGGTAAACACCTAACACGCGGCCGTCCGCATCTGCGATCGCTATGCTATTGAAATAGCTCTGCCCCGCCTTCTCAAAAAAACTGATCGGCAGTACCACACCCAGCTCACCCGCCAGCGCCGCAAAACGGCGTACCACCGGACTGTCCGCGAGGCTGCGCGCCAGCGCAAAATGCCTGGTATCTTGCTCAATGCAAAAATAGGGTGTTTCGAACAGCTCCTGCAACAAGATGATCTGTGCGCCCTGCGCCGCCGCCGTTCGCACCATGTGCTCGGCGCGCGCGAGATTGGCGGCGAGATCCCAGTTGCAGGCGAACTGGGTCGCCGCAACCTTGACCATGCGCGGACTGGAGCGCAAATGCGCCGGTTCCGTTGTCATTGCAGCACCTCTTTGCTTCCGCTCTCCACTTGCGCAGTGATCCGAGTGGCCGTTTCCAGCGCGCGTAATCCGTCCTCGCCGGTTACTACTGGCCTCGCACCTAATCGCACACAACTCAAAAACGATTCGATCTCGGCGCGCAGCGCGTCGCCCTGCTCGAAAGACTGTTCTTCGATCTGCACAGGCAGGGCATCAGCGGTCGCGCCCGCGTGCTTGCGCACCACGGTCAGGATCCGTTGCTGCAGATCGATCGAGATATAGGCGTCCGCATTGAAAACCCGCAGCTTGCGTTCGGTCTTAAGACTCACACGACTGGCCGTCGTGTTAGCCACGCAACCATTGGCAAAGCGGATACGCGCATTGGCGATATCAATTTCATTCGAGAACACCGCTGACCCGACGGCGTCAATGCTGACGATAGGACTGCGCACAATGGTTTCGATGATATCGATGTCGTGGATCATCAGGTCAAGCACCACATTGACGTCTGTACCTCGTTGCTTGAACGGCGCGAGCCGCTGACACTCGATAAAACGCGGCGCGCGTAGAAATGGCTCGGCCGCGATCACCGCTGGATTGAATCGCTCCAGATGCCCCACCTGCAGCACTTTGTTCTGGGCAGCGGCGAGCTGGATCAGTTCCCTGGCCTGCTGCACAGTCTCGGTGATTGGCTTTTCCACCAGCACGTGAGCTCCGGCACGCAGAAAATCGGCCGCGATGGCGAAATGCGCCGGCGTCACTGTCACGATGCTGACAGCGTCAACCTTGCCCAGCAGTGCGGTGTGCGAGGCCAGCGCCTGGCAGCCAAGCTCCCGACCAACCGCCTCCCGCGCCTCGGCCCGCGGATCCACCACGGCAAGCAGCTCGCAGCCTTCCGCAGTGGCATATTTTTGCGCGTGAAACCGCCCCAAGTAACCCACGCCGATCACGGCTGCTCTGATTTTCGGCATAGGTCGGATATTATCTGCTCTATGCTCAATCCGCTGACCCCACTCCTGGACCGCTACGCGGCACTTAGCCCCGCCGCGCGCCGGCTGGCCGTACTGGCCGCGGCGCTGCTCGCTGGCATCGTGGTCGTTCCCTGGCTCATTTTCCTCGCCGGACACAGCACGCTGGGCAGTTACGGCAATGGCGGACCCTTTGCATTGTGGGCGGATTTCTTTCGTGGGCTCGCCGACCTTAGCTTCGCTTACTGGTTTGCCGCGCTGGGTCCATTGCTGGCTTTAGTGCTGTTTTTGATATGGCGTAAACTAACCGCATGACCCAGGACAACGACGCCACCAAACCTCGCCGTCTGTTTCGAATCCGCCTGCGCGATCGCGTGGCCGAGGCGGCGAAGCGCCGCGCAGCGGAACAAATCCAGGTCAAGCTGACCGACAAGTTGCCGGAAAAAGATGTCGCTGGCTACGACCCCTACGGGCACACCAAACGCACACCGCGTTTTCAACCGGGCGAACGCGGACGCGTCAACCCGGTGGAATTAGGCGGCAATATTCAACCTAACGACCCGTTCCGCAGCGTCGGTAAACGTCGCGGCTAGTGCCTGGTATTGCCTATTGCCGGGTGTTGCTATGAATGGCGCGACTGCGATCGCGGGTGGCACGAAACTCGTTACCCGGTCGCCAATTCGGCCAACTGCGTTCCTGTGCCAGTCGCGCGCCGACTGCATACAGCAGCTGTAAATCTTCCACGCCGGCGCTGAGATCCGTGCCCGGACGAAATTCGTCACCCGATTTGTGATAGCGCACCGCCACAAATTCGTCACGGCGGGCCTGACCAGCGGCTTTGCCACCGACCAATTCATCAACGCCGTGACCGGCAAACAACGCAGGTACGCCCACTTTGGCAAAATTAAAGTGGTCGGAACGGTAAAAGGACCCCTTCTCCGGCGTCGGATCTGGCGCGAGATACCGCCCTTGAGTTTTGGCAGCATCGGCCAGGTAGTCCTCCAGCTCGGAGGCGCCAAATCCAACCACCACAACGTCCCGGGTCGGCGGACCAAACGGCAACCCGTCAATGTTGATGTTAGCGACGGTCTGCGCCAGAGGAAACACCGGATTGGCGGCATACCAGGCCGAGCCTAACAAGCCGGACTCCTCGAGCGTAAGCCCGACAAACACCACACTGCGCTCGGGGCGGCGTTTTTTTGCGAAGGCTTCGGCGATTGCTAACAACGCTGCCGTGCCGGTCGCATTGTCCTCAGCGCCATTGGCAATCGTGTCGCCGCTACCGAACGATTTGCCGAGGTGATCCCAGTGAGCACCGTACACGATGTACTCGCCGGAACGTTTCCGGCCCGGCAAGTAGCCGATGACATTGGCCGACTTGGCGCGGCGGATGGCATTGTTCACGCCGCCGGAGATGCTGGCTGCGAGCGGCACGGACTTGAATCCGCGCCTGGCAGCCGCCTTTTTCAGATCCTCATACGACTCGCCAGCGTCGGCTAACAAACTGATCGCGGCCTGGCGCGTGATCCAACCCTCGAGCGCCACGCGGCCGAGATTGCCGTCCGCCGAGTCCATGTCGAGCTTGGGACCTGTATTGCCAGCCAGTACGGTATCCCAGGGATAGGCGGCCGGACGCTCTTCGTGGACGATCAGTGCCGCGGCCGCTCCCTGGCGCATGGCTTCTTCATATTTGTAAACCCAGCGACCGTAGTAGGTCATCGCCAGACCTTTGAAAAGGTTTGGATCGTCGCCATCCCAACCCGGATCGTTGACCAGGATCACGGCCGTCTTGCCTTTCATGTCGATACCGGCGTAGTCGTTCCAGTCGTACTCGGGTGCGACAACTCCATAGCCAACGAACACCAGCGGGCTTTCCACGATCGAAACGCTCGGTACCACACGCTTGGTCCAGATCACCATGTCGTCGCGATATTTCAGAATGCGCGACCCCTGGGCCGACTTGATTGACAACGAGGTGTCGGTGTTAGCTGTGATCTCAACCATCGGCACTTCCTGCAGATAGCTACCATGGTTGCCCGGCGCTAGACCGATTCGCTTGAACTCGCTGATCAGATAGTCGATGGTTTTGCGCTCACCGGCCTGACCGGGCTTGCGACCTTCAAAACCATCGCTCGCCAGTTTGGCGACATGGCGCTCATAAGTGGTGCCGCTGACAACCGCCTTGGGCGCAGCCGCCGCTGCCCAAATACACCCTGCAGTGGCAAGACACAAAGCCCAGGGAACCCATGGCTTGGGTGTACGTCCAATAATCATCGTGATCGCTCCATTTAACAGAACAGCTACATTCGGCGCCAACGCCACCAGTACCAGAGCACCGTACTCAACAAGCCCAGCAACAGGGCAGCCTGCGGCCCGCGACGCCAGCTTCGGACTTGCAATTCACCCAGAAACGCCAGAACTGAAACCGTGGCCAGAGCGCTGGCAGCGAGCAGATAGCGCAACAAAGGGCCAAATTCATCGCGCAAGCGCTCGGCGTGTTCCGGCAGCGCCAGGAACACAATGAACGTCATTGCCAGTCCCACAGCGATGGAAACTGTAGAGCCCATCACGATTCCCAGGAGCACAACGAATGGTTGCATATAGAGTGGTACTTGCTGCGGTAGGCTGGCCGATCTAGCCTATCCGCCCCGACGCCTAATTTCTAAACGGACAGTTTAATCGATGGCACACCTGATCGAACCCGCTTCTGCACCGACCTCCAGCCGCAAACTGGGGCTGGCCGCCGGTTTGCTGTTCGCCTTTGTAGGACTGGGCGGCTCCAGCGGTGTGCCGGCGGTCAGCGCCGCATTGTCGGGAACGCTGCAACCAACGGCACGACAACGCACCGTGGCACGCAATGTTGCCAGTCTACTGGAAGAAAATCACTTCGCGCGGCTGGTGATTGATGATCGACTGTCGGCGCAGGTTTATTCGCGCTTTGTGGATTCACTTGACGGCCAGCGAATCTATTTCACCGTCGATGACGTTCGTCAGTTTGCCAAACTCAAACTGCGATTCGACGACATGATCAAGAGCGGCGAAGTCGACCCGGCGTACATGATCCTGACACGCTTGCAACAGCGTTCACGTGAGCGCCTTGGCTACGCCATCGGACTGCTCGCGCAGGAGCCGGATTTCTCCTTGAACGAGAGTTTTGAATTCGATCGGGAAAAAGCGCCCTGGCCTGCGGCCGCTGCGGAGTTGAATGATCTTTGGCGCAAGCGTGTCAAGAACGATGCCTTATCGCTGTTGTTAGCCGGCAAGACCTGGATTGAAGCCACGGATATTCTCAAGAAACGTTACGAACGCGCCCTGCGACGCGTCGATCAGATCAGCTCCGAAGACGCTTTCGAAAACCTGATGAATGCCTACACGCGCAGTTTCGATCCCCATTCGACCTTCTTTTCGCCGCGCAACAGCGAGGAATACAAAATTCAGATGAGCCTGAACTATGAGGGCATTGGCGCATCACTCAATCAGGTCGATGACATCGTGCAGGTGGTCAATATCATCGAAGGCGGCCCGGCAGCGGCCGATGGCACGCTCAAACCTAACGACAAGATCACAGCGATCGGCCAGGGCAAAGACGGCGCACTGGTAGACGTGGTCGGTTGGCGCGTCGACGACGTAGTGCAACTGATTCGCGGCAAAGGCGGCAGCATTGTGCGCCTGCAGATTGTGCCCGGAGGCGCAGCACCGGGTTCACCCGAGAAGTTGCTGGCGCTGACGCGCGGCAAAGTGTCGTTGGAATCGCAGGCCGCCAAGAAGGAAGTGCGCTCGATCCGTCGCAATGATCGTGAATTCAAGATCGGCGTCATCAACGTACCGGGCTTTTACACGGACGTCGACGCACAGCGCCGTGGCGCTACTGACTATCGCAGCACCACCCGGGATGTCGAAAGACTGGTTGGTGAACTGCGCGCCGAGAAAATAGATGGCTTGGTTCTGGACCTGCGCGGCAATGGTGGCGGCTATTTGCCCGAAGCCCAGTCGCTAACCGGCCTGTTCATCAACCGCGGCCCGGTGGTGCAATTGCGCTACGGCAGTGGCGACACTGAAACCTACGACGATCCGGATACCGGCACCACCGCGTACGACGGCCCGCTCGCTGTGCTGGTTGACCGGTTCAGCGCTTCGGCGTCTGAGATATTTGCCGGCGCTATCCAAGATTACAAGCGCGGCGTGGTGTTAGGTCAGCGGACCTTCGGCAAAGGCACCGTACAAAACATGTTCTCACTCGACCGCTGGAGTTCACGGAACGTCAACGGCCAGGTGACGGTCACCATCGGCAAGTTTTATCGAGTCACTGGCGAAAGCACGCAACACCGCGGCGTTGAGCCCGACGTGCCGCTCGCGTCACCGATTGACACGACCGAGATTGGCGAAAGTGCGCTGGAGGCCGCCCTGCCCTGGGATCGGATCGCGGGCATTCCCTACCGTGCCAATGGAGCCGCCAGTCTGCCCATTCCGCGGCTGGCGCAGGACGAGAGTCTGCGCGCGCAGAACGACCCGGACTATCGCTGGCTGCTATCGGACATCGCCGCTCGCGACCAGCTGCGCAAACAAACCAAGCTGTCGCTCAACCTGAAGGTTCGTCGCGAAGAACGCGCAAGCATCGACCGGGAGCGGTTGGCCCGAGAAAACCAGCGCCGCAACGCGCTCTCCCTGGCGCCTCGCAAAACCATCGAGGAGATGGACGACAGCGATGGTCCGGACGCCGTTCTGGAACAGGCGGCCTGGGTTATGTCAGATCTGATCCAACCGGCTGCTGCTCAGGCTGTCACCGCCGACACCAAACCCATCAAGACTCAATAATACTGTTGTAGTTGACTATAACAGTATAGGTAGATAGCATCCTTCCATCTTGGTCATGGAGCCGCATCGGCTCCTGAAGGATGGACATGATGAAACCCCTAGCCCTGGCTGCGCTTGCAGCCATTACCCTGCTGGCGTCGGCCTGCAGCAAGTCAGATGCGACCAGTGGCGATCCCGGGAAGACGCCTGACGACAAGATCGTCCAAACCGCAGTCCCCGTGGAAATCGTCAGTCCTGTTCGCAGCGACATGCAGTCTGTTTACACCGGCACTGCAACCCTGGAGGCCGAGGCTGATGCCGAGGTTGTGGCGCGGGTCGGCGGCGAGGTTCAGAGAATTTATGTGGAAGAAGGCACGCGCGTTCGCGCCGGACAGGTCCTTGCCTCGTTGGACTCACGACAACTCCGATTGCAGGCCTTGCAGGCGCGTGCGCAGCTGGCCAAAGTGGAGCGCGACTACCAGCGCCAGAAGGAACTCAGTCAGAAAGGTTTGATTGCAGCCAGTGCCATGGAGGGCCTGAGCTTCGATCTGGACAATCTGCGCGCCAATCGTGACCTCGCCAATCTACAGTTGGCCTATACGGATATTCGCGCGCCATTTGCCGGCGTTGTCGCCAGCCGCCGTATCAAGGTCGGCCAGAATTTGCAGCCTGGCGCTGTTACGTTTCGGGTCACAGACCCAACCCCATTGCGCGCTGCTGTGTTTGTGCCCGAGCGCGAATTGCGTCATCTCAAAGTCGGACAGCCGGCGATCGCCAGCATCGACGCACTGGCAGGACGCAGTTTTCCGGCGCAGGTGCAACTCGTCGCACCCACGGTCGATTCGGGCACCGCCACATTCAAGGTCACGCTGACGGTGGCAGATCCCAAGTCCGAGCTGAAACCCGGCATGTTTGCGCGGCTGGGAATCGTTTTTGAGCGCAAAGCGAATGCAGTTTCCATCCCGCGCGTCGCTTTGATTGAAGGTGAGGACCTACCGCGCATTTTCCTGGTGGCAGCCAACAAAGCGAAATCACAACGCATCGATCTCGGTCTCAGTGACGGTGCGCGCGTCGAAGTGTTGACGCCGCTGCCTGCTAACAGTCAGGTCGTGGTTGTCGGCCAGAACGGACTCAAGGATGGCAATCCGGTCAAAGTGGTCAGTCTTGGGACCGGCAGCGCTCCCGCAGCTGCGGCTCGTTAGCCGCACGGGACATTGACATGGCACTCGCAGAACTGGCGATCCGCCGCAAAGTTACCATTGCCATGGCCACGGTCGCGCTGACCCTGTTTGGGTTCGTGTCGCTGTCGCGCCTCAAGGTCAATTTGCTGCCGGACCTGTCCTATCCAACCTTGACCGTGCGCACGGAATTGACCGGTGCCGCACCGCTCGAGGTGGAGAACCTGATTTCGCGACCCATCGAAGAAGCGGTGGGAGTAATTCGCAATGTGCGCAGCGTGCGTTCGGTATCGCGTTCTGGCCAATCGGATGTCGTGCTGGAGTTCGCCTGGGGCACCGACATGGATGTCGCCGGCATCGAGGTGCGCGAACGGCTCGATATTCTGCCAATGCCGACAGATGTGCAACGCCCGTTAATTCTACGCTTCGACCCTTCCACCGAGCCGGTGCTGCGCCTTGCGCTCATCGACAGTGCTAACAAAACCGCCAATAGCAATGTCGATCAGCTCAAAAGCCTGCGCCAGTTCGCTGATGAACGGTTAAAGCCTGATATCGAGTCGGTGGAAGGAACCGCTGCCGTCAAGATCAGCGGTGGTTTCGAAGATGAGGTGCACATCCTTGTCGACCAGGACAAGCTCGCGCAACTGCGTCTGGACATCAAAACCATCGCGCAACGCGTGGGCGCCGAAAACGTCAACCTGTCTGGCGGTCGGTTGGAACAGGGTACTCAACGCTATCTGGTGCGCACGATCAATGAATTTGTCACTCTGGACGCGATGGCGGATGCGGTCATTGCGACCGTGGACAAGCGCTCCGTGCGCCTGCGAGATGTGGCGACGGTCAGTCGCGCCTATAAGGAGCGCACGGCGATAACGCGTTTCGACGGCCGCGAGTGCATAGAGCTTGCGCTGTACAAGGAAGGCGACGCTAACACCGTGCAACTGGCCGGCGCCGTCAATGCGCGACTTGACGAGTTGCGCAAATCGCTGCCGCCCGGCAGTGAATTGCGCACCATTTACGATCAGTCGCGATTTATCTCGAACGCAGTCGGCGAAGTCCGCGACTCGGCCATCTGGGGCGGTCTGTTAGCTATCATGGTGTTGTATTTTTTCCTGCGTGATGCGCGCGCGACGTTGGTCGCGGGAATTGTCATTCCGGTCACGGTGATCGGCATCTTTGTCGCAATGTATGGCTTCCAGCTGACGCTCAACGTCATGTCGCTTGGCGGCATTGCGCTCTCGATCGGCATGTTGATCGATAATTCCGTTGTTATTTTGGAGGCCATAGCACGCAAGCGGGAACAAGGCTTGGCACCCTACGAAGCGGCGCGGGACGGCACCGCAGAAGTCGCCATGGCGGTCACCGCCTCGACTCTGACCACCGTAGCGGTGTTCTTCCCGCTGGTGTTTGTCACTGGAATCGCGGGTCAATTGTTTCGCGACCAGGCGCTCACGGTGACGTTCGCGCAATTGTTGTCACTGCTCGCAAGTCTTACGCTGGTGCCCATGCTCGCCGCATGGCGTGCGAGTTCCGCTGCCTACCGTAGTGACGACAGTCACCGTGAATGGCTCGATGTGTGGTCTGAAAAACGCGATTTGCTGGCCATGGCGCTCCGTCAAACCCACCAGTCGTTCACGTCCGGAACCTGGTGGTTGCGGCCGCTGGCTGCGATTCGCGCATTGTTCAATTTAACGGGTGCTCTGCTCGGCCTCCTGTGCCTGCCTTTCGTTCACGTCACCCAACGGGTCTATCACGGCGCCAGTAAACGCTATCCCGCGTTGCTGGTGCAGGCGCTTGAACACCGCGGGGCCGTTGTCATCAGCGGATTGTTGTTGCTCGGATTGACCATCGCGGTAACTCCCCTGTTACGCACAGAACTCATTCCGCAGCTCGCACAAGGTGAATTCTCAGTACGCACGCGGCTCGCGGCAGGGGCACCACTGGCGAGTTCGGATCGCCTGATGCGTGATTTGCAGTCGGCGGCCGCGAAACTTCCAGGCGTCGAGCGCAGCTACGCGGTGGCAGGCACGGGCAATCGCCTGGATGCGAACCCCGTGGATTCTGGCGAAAACATCGGTGAAATCGCCATTACGCTCAAGCAACCTGCCGGTGCTGAAGAGGAACTCGTCGCTATGACAGCCCTGCGCGCAGCCCTCGATGCGTCCGCAGGCGTGCAGTACGAATTCAAGCGCCCTGCTCTTTTTACGCTCGCTACACCTGTAGAAGTCGTGCTGTCCGGTTACGAACTCGAGCGCCTTGGGCTCGCCTCACAGCTTTTGAAAGACCAGATGCAACGCAGCGGCGCGTTTGACGACCTGCGATCGAGTATTGAAGGCGGGCATCCAGAGATTCAGATCGTTTTCGATCAGGAACGCGCCTCGCAACTAGGTCTGCAGGTCAGGGATATCGCGGATCGAGTCGTGGCCAACGTGCGTGGCGACATCGCAACCCGTTATCGCTGGCGGGATCGCAAGATCGATGTGCTGGTGCGCAGCGTCGATGCGCGCGACGCGTCGGTCGATGACATTCGCAGATTGATCGTCAATCCAGGTGCCGAGCGGCCCGTGACCTTGGACGCGGTCGCAGACGTACGCCTCGCGACCGGTCCGGCCGAAATCCGTCGCTCCAACCAGGAGCGCGTGGCAATTCTGTCGGCCAGTGCCGCAGGCGGCGATCTAGGCCGGGCAACCGCCGTCGCGCAACAAATTTTGCGCGATGCAGAGCTGCCACCTGGCGTCCTCGGCAGCGTGACCGGTCAAAGCGAGGAAATGTCGGACAGCTTCCGGTCACTGATTTTTGCGTTCGCACTCGCGGTTTTTCTGGTCTACCTTGTCATGGCGTCGCAATTTGAAAGCCTGCTGCATCCGTTCGTCATTCTGTTCACGATTCCGATGGGACTCATAGGCTCAGTGTGGGCGCTGCTTATTACCGGCGTCAGCCTGAACGCGGTGGCGTTCATCGGACTCATTCTGTTAGCAGGTATCGTTGTCAATAATGCCATCGTGCTGGTAGATGCCATCAATCAGGCGCGCGAGCGTGGCCTCGACACTCTGCAAGCCATCGTGCTAGCCGGCCAGACACGCCTGCGGCCCATCCTGATCACCAGCATCAGCACGATTCTCGGGTTGCTACCAATGGCGCTGGCACTGGGCGAAGGCGCGGAAATTCGCCGCCCGATGGCCATCACCATCATTGGCGGCATGCTGGTTGCGACCTTGATGACCTTGTTCGTGATTCCCGTGCTTTATGCCCTGCTGGAGCGCGCGCCGAAGCCAGCGCCGAATAGCATCCTGGCGCGCGTGGTGCCAGCATGAATCACACAGCGGCGGCCCTGCGCCGGCCTGTCACCACACTGATGATCACCGCAGCGCTCGCCACGATCGGGCTGGTTGGGGCGCGGTTGCTGCCGCTAGAACAGTTCCCGGACATTACCCTGCCGTTCATGGGCATCGAGATTCCGTATCCAGGCTCGACTCCCAGTGAAGTGGAGGAAGTAATCACGAGGCCGGTCGAAGACGCGTTGTCGACGCTACCTGGCATCAAGGACATACGCTCGGTCTCCAACGGCGATTCGTCGCGACTGTTAGTTGAGTTTCTGTGGGGCACGGATACCGACACCGCTGGATTCGAGGTGCGCAGCAAACTGGACGCCATCCGCGGACAGCTACCGAAAGCTGCTAACAGAATTCTCATGTTTACCGCATCCTCCGCCGACCAACCAATCCTGACGATTCGACTATCAGCCGAGCTCGATCTGACATCTCAGTATGAAGCGATTGATCAGCATCTCAAGAGACCGCTGGAAAGACTCGATGGCATCGCGCGCGTGCAGATCGCGGGCGTCGAACCCCAGGAAGTGCGGGTGCTGGTCGACAGCGGTCGAATGGCCGCGCATGGCATCGACGTCCGCGAACTGGTCAACTTGCTCGAGCGCAGCAATTTCTCAGTCAGTGCCGGGCAGATTACCGCCGCAGGGCGGCGCCTGGCTGTGCGGCCAGTCGGTGAGTTGCGCAGCGTCACTGAGGTCGGCGACCTGCGATTGCGCACTGACTTGCGGATCCGCGACATCGCCGATATTCAGCTGGTCAGTCCGGAACTCACTCTGCGACGCAATCTCAACGGCAACCCTGCAGTCGGCGTTGATATATTCAAGAGTACGCAGGCTAACATCGTCGAGGTGGTCGACCGTGCAATGGCTGTGGTTGACAATGCGCGCGCTGCGCCACAGATGCAGGGAATCACCCTGTTCGTAATTGACAATCAGGCCACTGCGATTAGATCGTCGCTGCGCGATGTCGGTGAGTCTGGCGTGTTAGGTGCTTTGTTCGCGTTGGCCGTCCTGTACATTTTCCTGCGCCATTGGCCGACGACATTTTTTGTGTCCTTGGCAGTGCCGCTGTCGCTGCTGATCACACTGGCGGCGATGTATTTCATCGGTCTGTCGATCAATGTGATGACCATGATGGGCATGATGCTGGCCATCGGTATGCTGGTCGACAATGCGGTTGTCGTGACCGAAAGCGTGTTCCGGCACCGGCAAATGAATCCGACCGATCCGCGCGGCGCCACTCTGGCCGGCGTGCGCGAAGTCGGTGTCGCCACTCTGGCTGGCACGGCGACCTCGGTTGTGGTTTTCCTGCCAATCCTGTTTGGCGAGCGCAATCAGATGACCATATTTCTGACCCATGTTGCGTTGCCGATCGTGGTCGCCATGATTGCGTCGCTGGTCCTGGCGCAAACGCTGGTACCCATGCTGACGTCGCGTTTTCCGGCGCCACCGCCGCTCAAGGACGGGAATCTGATTGCACGGCTGCAAGATCAATACGTCCGCGGTCTCGATTGGTTTCTGGCACGGCATCGCCGCCCGCTCTATTTGTTAGGCGGAATGATGTTAGCCACCATTGCGCTGGTGGCGGCTTCGATCAAGTGGCCAGACAGTTTTCTGAAAATCGACATGTTTCCACAAGATGCAGGCCGGCAGATCGCGCTCGACTACCGGATCGAGGGCTCACATCCCATTGAACGGGTTGCGGTCGCCGTGGAGCAGGTCGAGACGTTTTTTGAGAAACAGCGTACCGAACTCGAAATAGACAACATCTACTCACGCTTTGATGCCGAAAGCGCCGTCACGGTGCTGCAGCTGGCGCCCAAGGAACGCGCCAGTCTCAGTGCCATCGAGGTGATCGCAAAAGTATCTGACAGAATACCGGAGATCATCATCGGCAAACCGACCTTCCGTTTCGATCAGCAAACCGGGTCGGATGGCCTCAGCGTTCAGATCACCGGCGAATCTACCGAACGGCTGGCTACAATCGCAGCCGACCTGGCCAGAGTGCTGGCTAACGTTGAGGGTGTTGACACCGCGCGCAGCGATGCGCGCAACGGCGACTCGGAAGTTGAGATTCAGGTTGATCGCGCACGGGCGGCAGCCATGGGATTGTCGTCGCAGATGGTCGCATTCTCTGTTGCGGCAGCCATGCGTGGCGATCGATTGCGTGAATTGCGCGCTCCTGAGCGCGAATACACGCTGCGGCTCGCCTTTCGCGCCAACGACAAACAAAACGTCGCGGACCTCGCCAATCTACCTCTATACCTGCCAACCAGCGAGCGCATCACGCTGGGTTCAGTCGCGCAGTTCAAGGTGACTCGCGGCGCAAGGGTGATCGAGCGCCTCAATCGCCTGACCTCCGTTGCGGTCAACACCACGCTAACCAACGCGGCATCCCTCAGCGCAGTACGCGACCGGGTCGAAGCCGTTCTCAAAAACTATAGTCTGCCGGCCGGTTACAGCTGGAAATTTGGGCGCGGCGTTGAGCAGGACGATGCGGCGCAGCAGGTGATGACTTTCAATCTGCTGTTGGCGATTGCCATGATTTACCTGGTTATGGCGGCGGTCTTCGAATCGACCGTACTTCCGCTGTCAATCATCACGTCGATCGTGCTGGCGGTCGTTGGGGTCTTCTGGACGCTGTTTCTGACGCGCACCACACTGACTTTCATGGCGCTCATTGGCATTCAGATCTTGATGGGCGTGGTCGTCAATATCGGGATCGTACTGGTCGCCCACATCAATGATCTGCGCCGCAGCGGCCTGGCAAGAACAACTGCCATCCTGCAAGCCGGCAAAGACAGATTGCGTCCGATTCTGATGACCACGGCGACTACCGTGTTAGGTCTGCTGCCACTGGCGCTTGGGGACTCACAGCTCGCCGTGGGTACAGGCGGCCCATCCTACGCACCGATGGCACGCACCATCATGGGTGGCATGGCTTTCGGTGCGATCACCTCGCTGTTTGTGGTGCCGGTTTTTTACGTCTGGCTGGACAATGCCCGCACCTCTCTGACTCGACTTTGGCGCCGCACCACGCCATTGAACGACCTCAGCGCAACACGATCTTAAAAAGATCCCAGGTATCCTCTGCGACTACGTTAGGAATCGGCGGCTCGGATTCATCCGCAGGCGCAGACATCGATTCGGCCACCGGAACACCATCGTCGGCAGCTCGATAACGAGCCTGCGCGCGTTTGCGCTCCGCACGCTTTTTTATTTTCGCGCCATCAGGCGGTTTCTGCCCTAGTATGGCGATCGCGCGACCCACATCTTCGATCAACGCTTCGCAATCCGGGCGATGACCGTAGTCGTCGCCGCTGGCGCGTTTCAAACTGGCCGCTTTCGCCAACCCGACCAACGGCGTTTTGACCAGCTGCAGGCACAGCATCTCAGCACAAGCGATCAGCTCAACATTAATGCTGCGCTTGGCTTCCATAGAGATCCCCGCGAACGGCACCAGATTGTCTTGCTCGAACTGCGCGAACTGCAGTCGCGCCGGTTCCATTTCACCGCGTGCAGCCTGCAGTGCAACCCGGGCGATGACAATTCTGTCCTCAAGTTCCTTGCGACGGAAATAGTGCCAGGGCTTGGCGAGCTTGATGCGCTCTGCTTCCAGTGCAGCTAGTTTATGTTCCGCTTCGACAAAACCGCTACGCGCTGCCTGCAACGCCGACTCAAGCGCACGACGCTGCTCGAATCGCCGCCGGTTGGTCTCGACAAAATAGGCACGGCTTTCTCTTGCGGCATGTTCCTGCTGTAACTCAGTCGACAACTGTGCTAACAGAGAATTTCCGACACCCCAGAGTTTTCGCAGAGCGTAAAACACCATCGCCGGATATGCCGTATCCGGCGACTGAAGTTTGAACTCCAGTTCCTCCAGCATCTCCTGGACGCGGGCAGTGGCGCCTTCCTGCTGTTTGAGTCGATCCTTAAGCGCGTGAATTTCATCCTGCAGTTCCGAATACGCTTTCTTCAGTTCCGCGCGATTACGGAATAACTCCAGCACGCGCTCGTCTTCCGGCGGTTTTTCGTTGCTCCCCAGCAAGGGAAGCCTCGGCATATTGATGTTCGCAAGAGCTTTCATGGGCAACCGGTAGGGTCGGCTGCGCGCCACCTGTCTCGCAAGATACCGCCTATTCGGCGTGTGTCCCGGCTGCAAACTGATGGCCGCAATCGACGCAGTAATCCAGCCATTTATTTAGCATTACGTTACGCGCCCAGCGCTGATCCAGTTCACGCTCTGCCAGCAAACGCCAGCGCTGCAAACCCGCGTGGCGATGGTTGGTTGCCCACCCATAGGCCTCCAACAGCCGCGCATCGTGATAAAGCCGCAATGTCATGTCGGGAACGGCGTGATCGGACTCGTCCGTGAGCCAATATGACAGGTTGAAAGTGGTCGTGTAAGGCCCGCGCTCGCCCACTGTGAGAACCAGGTCACACTCGCCGGGCACTTGCGAGACCCAGCGACCCTTTGCCGGCAGTGCCTGACTAACAAGACGACACAAGCGCAGAAAGTTACTTTCGTAAAGACTCATGAGCGCCACGAAACTGCCTGGCCGTGAGCGCCAGCTCACGACCTGTTGAGAATCAATGGTCGCCAACAACCCGGTCATAGCACCGACTATAACCGGTCGGCGGTCTACCGCAAGCAAAGGTATCGTTAATCCGCTCACGGTCGCACACGGCGTTCTATGCCCGTGCTATCGAGTATCCGACTCGCGATTTCTTCGATTGAACATTCGGTCGTATTGAGGTAGGCAATGCTGTTGCGCTGAAAGAGCGCCTCGGCCGCCCGCAGTTCGTACTGCACCTGTTGGGCCGACGCATATTTGCTCCCCGGACGGCGTTCATTGCGAATCTGCTGCAAGCGTTCCGGAACAATTGTTAGGCCGTAGAGTTTGGATCGGTAGGGCGCCAGAGCCGCTGGCAAACGACCCGATTCCAGGTCATCTTCGGTCAAAGGGTAATTGGCCGCACAAACGCCGTATTGCAGAGCGAGGTAGAGACAGGTTGGCGTTTTGCCTGAGCGAGATACGCCCAGCAAAACTACATCGGAATGTGCATAGTCCCTACCAGAGCCATCGTCATTCGCCAGCGCAAAATTGGTCGCATTGATCCGCGCCTCATAGACCTGCTGATCAGCGATGCCATGCGCGCGGCCCGCTCGATGCGTGGAGCGGCTCGCCAATTCCTGCTCCATCGGCCCGAGAAAGGCCTCGAAAAAATCCAGAAACAACGCACGACTCTGTTTGACAACTTCGCGAACTTCATCCTGAACGAGTGTGGCAAAAATGACTGGCTTCACACCTGATTCATCGGCAGCTCGATTAATCTTCTGTACCGCTTCGTGGGCTTTTGCGACATCGGAAATAAATGGCAACGTTATCGGTCGAAATTCCAAGCCGTCGAACTGGGTCAGCAGACTGTGGCCCATGGTTTCTGCTGTTACGCCTGTTTGGTCGGAGACAAAAAACACCATGCGTCTGCTCACTATCTCGCTCCCAGTTTTGGCACACTAGCAGCCGGAGTGTTTCACTGTGACTGCGCGGGTGGCAAGTGCAACCTCTCAACCACGGGAGCCAGGCGTGAATTCATATGTATTGCCGTTTGCGACGTTGACCCGCAATGACGTCGAGACCGTCGGCGGCAAGAATGCATCCATAGGCGAAATGATCGGCCAACTGGCCAGCCTCGGCGTGCAGGTACCGAACGGTTTTGCCACAACAGCGGCCGCTTATCGCGAGTTTCTGCAGCAAGGTGGGCTGACAACCAAAATCAATGCTGCGCTGGCCGATCTGGATGTCAACGATGTGCGCAAACTCGCGCAAGTAGGCGCCGAAATCCGCGCCGCCATTCTCGCTACGCCGTTCCAACCTGCTCTGCAGGACGCCGTATTGACTGCCTTGCAAACAATGGCCGCGGGCCGCGATATAGCGGTCGCGGTGCGCTCCTCGGCGACCGCGGAGGACCTCCCCGAAGCCTCATTCGCAGGCCAGCAGGAATCCTTTCTCAATGTTCGCGGCGCAGCTGGCGTGCTTAAGGCCATGCACGAAGTGTTTGCATCATTATACAACGATCGCGCCATTGCCTATCGAGTACACCAGGGCTTCGATCACTCGCTGGTCGCATTGTCCGCCGGCGTGCAGCTAATGGTGCGCTCGGACCTGGGCACCAGCGGCGTGATGTTCACGCTCGACACCGACTCCGGATTTCGCGAAGTGGTTTTTATCACCGCCTCGTACGGCCTCGGCGAAACTGTGGTCCAGGGCGCAGTCAATCCCGATGAGTTCTATCTCTACAAACCTAACATTCGTGCCGGCCGGCCGGCTGTGCTACGCCGCAATCTGGGCGGCAAAGCCATCAAGATGGTCTATGGCGAAGATGGCAGCGGCGAGCGCGTGCGCACTATCGATGTACCCGCTGCGGATCGCCAGAAATTTTCGTTAGACGACGCCGATCTCATGCAGCTTGCGCGACAGGCGCTGATCATTGAGAAGCACTACGGTCAGCCAATGGACATCGAATGGGGCAAAGATGGGGCCACCGGTGAGATTTACATTCTGCAGGCCCGCCCGGAAACCGTACAAAGCCGCACCGGTCGCACACTGCAGCGTTTCACACTGAAGAAGCACTCAAAGGTGCTGGCAACTGGCCGCAGTATCGGCCAGAGAATTGGCAGTGGCGCTGTGCGCATCATTCGCGACGTCGAGGAAATGGAACGTGTGCAGCCGGGTGACGTGCTGGTGGCCGATATGACCGATCCCGATTGGGAACCAGTCATGAAGCGGGCGTCCGCCATTGTCACCAATCGCGGTGGCAGGACCTGCCATGCCGCCATCATTGCGCGTGAGCTCGGAATTCCTGCTGTAGTGGGTTGCGGCGATGCCACGAAGCGCGTCACTGAGGGCCAGGAGGTGACGGTATCTTGCGCAGAAGGCGACGCCGGTTTCGTCTATGAAGGCCGGTTGGACTACGAGAAACAGTTGATCGAACTCGACGCACTGCCGGAGCCGCCCGTCAAAATCATGATGAATGTCGGCAACCCGGACCGCGCCTTCGATTTCGCGAGCCTGCCGCATCGAGGTGTTGGCCTCGCCCGGCTTGAGTTCATCATCAATCGGATGATCGGCGTTCATCCGCGCGCACTATTGGAATTTGACCAACAGGAGCAGGCTGTCAAGGATCAGATCCGCGCGCAAATGGCTGGCTATAGCGATCCAGTGGGTTTCTTTGTCGAAAAACTTGCGGAAGGCATTTCGCAAATTGCGGCGGCTTTCGCGCCTGAGCCGGTCATCGTGCGCCTGTCCGATTTCAAGTCGAACGAATACGCCAATCTGATCGGCGGCCGCCGCTACGAACCGGTCGAAGAGAACCCGATGTTAGGTTTTCGCGGCGCCTCG
Source organism: Gammaproteobacteria bacterium (assembly GCA_043769085.1). GTDB lineage: Bacteria > Pseudomonadota > Gammaproteobacteria > Steroidobacterales > Steroidobacteraceae > UBA964. The sequence continues at coordinate 47,632 of JAYVJR010000082.1, read as the reverse complement.
CGCTATGTCGATACCGTGTTCAGGCCGTGTTTTGAACTCGAGTGTCGCGCGCTGAAGCGTGTTCGCGATGACATGGGGCTGACCAACGTCTGGGTCATGGTGCCCTTTGTGCGTACGCTCACCGAAGCTCGCAAAGTCACTGAGCTGCTGGCCGAGAACGGCCTGCAGCGCGGCAGCAATGGCCTCAAAGTCATCATGATGTGCGAACTGCCGACCAACGCGCTGCTGGCCGACCGCTACCTGGAATTCTTCGATGGCATGTCCATTGGCTCCAACGACATGACGCAGCTGACACTCGGGCTGGATCGCGACTCCGCGATTGTCGCGCCACTGTTCGATGAACGCGACGACGCGGTCAAAGCCATGCTGTCCATGGCTATTCAGGCCTGCCGGCGTGCGGGCAAATACATTGGCATCTGCGGCCAGGGACCGTCCGACCATCCGGATCTCGCGCGCTGGCTGGTCGATCAAGGCATTGAAAGCATCTCACTCAACCCGGACACCGTGGTTGAGACCTGGTTGTTTCTGTCGCAGCCACAGCGCTAACGAGCGGCGGGCGACAGGAACGGGCAAGCGGCGAGATCCACGTTGCCACCTGAGAGAATTATGCCGACGTCACCCGGCGGCAGGCTTGCTCCGCAGGCTAACAAAGCCGCCACCGGCACAGCCGCGGACGGCTCAACCAACAATTTGAGGTCCTGCAGCAGAATGCGCATCGCGGCGATGATGTCGGATTCTGTCACCGTTAGCACGTCTTCAACATGACTCAGCAGCAGTGCAAAATTTCGTACGCCCAAAGCGCCGCGCAAGCCATCGGCGATCGTGTCCGGGGTGCCAGATACCTCGCAGCGGCCGGAGCGAAAAGACCGGGCAGCGTCGTCAGCCGCCAGCGGCTCCGCCGCAAACACCTTGCAGGACGCGCCCCGCAGACCTCGCGCTGCGAGCGCCGTTCCGCCTATCAGCCCGCCACCTCCGATCGGCGCTAACAACACAGCCAGGTCCGGATGCTCCTGCAGCAACTCCAATGCCGCGGTTCCCTGACCGGCAATCACGCGGGCGTCGTCGTAGGGATGCACAACGTCGGCCGGCGAATCTTTTTGCAGCTGCTGCAGCGCGGCCTCACGTGCCGCGATGCCTGGGGCGCAGCGCACGACCCGGGCGCCCGCCGCTTTAACCGCATCGAACTTGAGCGCAGCGGAATTCACGGGCATGACAACGACGCATTCGAACCCCAGATCGCGCGCTGCCAGCGCCAACGCGGCGCCGTGGTTGCCGGACGAATGCGTAATCAGGCGCCTCGGCCCCGCACCCACTGGCCGTTGGATCTGCAACGCAGCATTCATAGCGCCCCGAATCTTGAATGCGCCGCCGCGTTGCAGATTCTCGCATTTGAACCACACCCGTCGGCCGACCCGCCGATCAAATTCCTCGCTGTTCCATACCGGAGTGCGACGGATGTGGCCGACGAGGCGGACTGCGGCCGCATTGACCGCTGCAAAATCCGGCAGATCAACTACCACGATACTCGGGAGCTAACAGATGACGGCGATAATGCGCCAACTCAGCGACCGATTCGCGAATGTCGTCCAACGCGCGGTGCGACCCTTGCTTGATCATGGAATCAAGCACCGCGGGCGCCCAACGACGCGCCAGCTCTTTCAGCGTACTGACATCGAGATTGCGATAATGGAAAAACTTTTCGAGCTGCGGCATATGGCGAGCCAAAAACCGCCGATCCTGGCAGATACTGTTGCCGCACATCGGTGAAACACCGGCATCTGCGTGCTGAGCAAGGAAGTCCAGCGTCTGCTGCTCCGCCATAGCCGTGGTGATGCGGCTGGCCCGAATACGCTGTAGAAGGCCAGTGCCACTGTGGGTGCGCTGATTCCACTCGTCCATGCGGCCCAGCGTGACTTCATCCTGTTGAATCGCTAACACCGGCCCTTCCGCCAACAGCTGCAGCTGATGGTCCGTCACCAGCGTGGCAATTTCAATGATCTGGTCGCTGTCCGGAACAAGGCCCGTCATTTCCAGATCGATCCAAATCAACACATCGCGCACTGCCATCCTTGTCTCCTCAATTGCCGGGCATACTACTAGCCCATGCCCGAACCAGGAACATTCGCTGCCACCCTGATTGTAACCTTCGGGCGCCACGCCCGGGTCCGCGACGACAGCGGCAAGGAATTTGATGCGCGACCCATCGGCCGCAAGCTCGACTGTGTCTGCGGTGATCGCGTGGACTGCCGCCATGATCCTGAACATGGCGAAGTCCATATAGTCGCGGTGCAGCCGCGGCGCAACTTGCTGCAGCGCGCCGATGGCCGCGGCCGACCCGAGCCTGTGGTTGCCAACATCGACCTGTTAGCCGTGGTCGCAGCACCAGCGCCAGCGCCGGACTATTTCATGATCGATCGATATCTGGCAGCAGCCCACTGCACCGGCATCGAGGCATTGTTGATAGCTAACAAATTAGATCTGGAGGGCGGTCAGACAACTCTGCACACGCTGCGCAGCCTGGCCGAAGCGCTGGACGTGCCGGTCCAGGCTGCCTGCGCAACCGACGGTCATGGTATCGAGGAACTTCTGACCCGACTGCGCGGCCGCTGCGCGGTGCTGGTGGGGCAATCTGGCGTTGGCAAATCATCCTTGTTGCAGGCGTTGGTTCCCGCCATGGTGCAGCGCGTGCAGGAACTGGACCGTGACGACGAAGGCCGGCACACTACAACGCGTTCCGAGCTTTTTCAGTTGCCTGGCGGTGGTGCGCTGATCGACTCGCCCGGGGTACGCGATTTTGCACCGGCCATCAGCTCGTTGGAGCCGCGTTCGTTAGGCTTCGCCGATGTCGAAAAACTGGCACCGCACTGCCGTTTCCATGACTGCCGCCATATGCGCGAACCAGGCTGCGCGGTGACCGAGGCGGTGACGGCAGGAACCCTCGATGTGCGGCGCCACGAAAGCTACCGGCGACTGCGGCGTCTTTTCGAAGATCTGCAGCCAGCGCCAGGTGCGCGACGCGGCAATCGTTAGCCCAGCTGCAGCCTGCCGGCGAGTGCGTGCGCGAGTGTGCCGCCGTCAATGTATTCCAGTTCGCCGCCCATGGGCACGCCGTGCGCAATGCGAGTCGCGCGCACGTTGCGCGAGCGTGCGAGTTCACCGAGAAAATGCGCGGTGGCCTCTCCCTCGACCGTGGAGTTGGTGGCAACTATCATCTCCGTCACCTGCCCCTCGCCTAACAACGCCTCGAGTTGGCGCGCACCAAGTTGTTCCGGACCCACGCCGTCGAGCGGCGACAGATGACCGAGCAAGACAAAATATCGGCCGCGATAGCCACCGGATTGTTCAATCGCCAAAACATCGGCGGCCGATTCCACCACGCACAGCAGACTGGAGTCACGCTGCGGCGCAGAGCAGTTTGCGCACAGTTCGGTCTCGGTAAACATGCGACAGCGCGCGCAATGGCGCACGGCCTGCAAGGCGTGGGTCAAAGATTCTGCCAGGGCGCGCGCACCGCCGCGGCCGTCATGCAACAGATGAAACGCCATCCGCTGCGCCGATTTGGGACCGACACCAGGCAAAGCCCGCAGCGCGTCGATCATGTTGGCCAGTGCCGGCGTCAGTTTCATGGCTTAAAACGGCAGTTTCATGCCGGGTGGCAAGTTCATCCCGGCCATAACCGCGGACATTTTCGCCTGGCTTTCACTTTCAAGTTTATGCGCGGCGTCGTTGAACGCGGCCGCAATCAAGTCCTCCAGCATTTCGCGATCATCGCCGATCACGCTCGGCTCAATCGTCACGCGCCGGGCTTCATGCTTGCCATTGATCGTCACCTTAACCATACCGCCACCGGATTCCCCGGTGACCTCCAGGGCAGCAATTTCTTCCTGCACTTTCTGCATGCGCTGCTGCATTACCTGCGCCTGCTTCACCATATTGCCCATGTTGCCGAAGCCGCCCTTCATAAACCCTCCTTACTGTTGACCCGGATACTGTCGGTTTGCACAACAGCGCCGAACATTTTCTGCAGATTCTGCACGTTAGGATCCTGATGCAAGGCTTGTTCGGTGCTGGCGAGCTGCTGCGCGGCTTGCTGCTCTGCCTGTTGCGCGGCAGTTGGTGCCGGCAATTCGCCAATATCAACTTCGATCCGCAGCGTGCGGCCAGCCAGACGCGACAGGGCCTGCGCGATCTTGTCCTCCTGCTGGCGCGACTTGAGATGTTTGTTAGCTGACGAGAGCGTCAGACGCAACAGATCGCCTGCAGCGCCAACCGGCAAACAATTGGCCGCCAACTGGCGCGCAGCGCCGCCGAGGCCCAACTCCGGCAACAGTTCGACCCAGCGAGCAGGCGTCAACGAATCCATAACCAACGCCGTCAAGGCGGTCGGTTTCGCAGCTGCTGGTGCTGCGTTATCGATCGGCGTACTCGCCTGTCTGGCGGGCGGCGTCGCACCACCGGCTGACTGCGCCACCGGACGGAATGCCAGCATGCGTAGCAGCGCGACCCGAAATCCAAGCGCCGTATCTGGCGCGAGCGGCAGGTCGCGGCCGGCGATGATCGCGCTCTGGTAGTAAAGCTGTACATCGGCAGCATCCATGCGACCCGCCAGATCGCGGATCCACTCGTGCGGATAAAGCTCATCGCTTTCGTAGTTCGGTACTGCCTGGCAGAGCGCCACCCGGCCTAACACCGAGGCCATGTCCTGCAGCACCTGGCCATGATCCGGTGAAAACTCGTCGAGCGCGTCGGCCTCGGCCAGCAACTGCGCAGGGTCAAGAGCCGCCAGCGCCTGCAACAAGCGCAGCACCCGCTCACGATCCACGGTACCCAACATGGCACGCGTATCCGCTTCGCTAACGCTGCCATTGCCGAATGCTAACAACTGATCCAGCAGCGATAGCCCGTCACGCATGCTGCCATCCGCCGCGTGCGCGAGTAACTGAATTGCCACTGACTGCGCTGCAATGCCCTCGGCATCCAGAATATGCCGCATGCGACCCGCGATCAAAGCCGCGGGCAAACGTTTGAGATTGAACTGCAGGCAGCGCGACAACACGGTCACCGGAACTCTCTGCGGGTCGGTCGTGGCCAGCAGAAACTTCATATGCGGCGGTGGTTCTTCCAAAGTCTTCAACAGCGCGTTGAACGAATGGTTCGACAACATATGCACTTCGTCGATCAGATAGACCTTGTAACGACCACGCGCCGGCGCATAAGGCACATGGTCGAGCAATTCGCGGGTATCGTCGATTTTGGTGCGCGACGCGGCATCCACCTCTAACAAATCGACGAAGCGACCTTCATCGATCTCTCGGCAGGCATCGCAAACGCCGCAAGGCGTCGCACTCATACCACGCTCGCAGTTCAGACATTTCGCGAGGATGCGCGCAATGGTTGTCTTGCCGACACCGCGCGTGCCCGTAAACAAAAACGCATGATGCACACGGCCACTGTCCAGCGCATTGCTAAGCGCGCGCAGCACATGCTCCTGGCCGACCAGTTCGCTGAAATTTTTGGGCCGCCATTTGCGGGCCAGTGCCGTATATGCCATGGATGCCAATTTTCAAGGTCTGCGAGATGGGAGGCGGCCCGCACCAGCTTGAACTCCGGCGCCCGATATCACCACTACCGTTGCTCCCTTCCGGGCCTGGCGGGGTTCGCGGCTATTCGTCGCAGAGGAACCGATGCGGGACGCCAAAGTAGACGCAGTCTGGCGGAGAGGGTGGGATTCGAACCCACGAACACCTTGCGATGTTACTTGACTTCCAATCAAGCGCCTTCGACCGCTCGGCCACCTCTCCGACTCCGCCTGCCCATCATAGCAAGCTGCCGTGTCAGCCGGCCGGCTTGGCCCCCTTGGGCGGACTGTACCGCGGCGGTTCATCCAGGCAAGGGTCGCCCGACTGGCGCGGTTTCTCGGGTTCAGTGATCTGCGGGATCGGTAGTGAGGCCTTGGTATCCGGCGCATCCAGTCCCGCGGGCACCTTTAGCGATGGCATATTCTGCGCAGACTCATAGCCACCTGGCCGGTTACAGCTTGGACCACGGGTCGGTAGAAATTTGCAGGCAGTCAACAGCAAAACCAGCCCGGTCAAGATCAGCACACGCGAGATACTCAACAGCTGCTCCTAAATTCGTTCGCCCAGGACACCGTCTCCTGGGGTCATGGTACCAGTCCTGCCGCACGCATCGCCTCGCGCAACAGTGGGTGGTATCGCTCGGACAAAGGCGTCAATGGCAGCCTGATGCCCGCCTCAATCAATCCCATTTGCGTCAGGCACCATTTGACCGGTATGGGATTGCCTTCCACAAACAAATCGCGATGCAGGCGTTCCAGCGGCGCATCAGCGGCCAGTGCACGGTCGAGCTGCCCTTGACGAGCTGCGGCCACCATGTCTGACATGGCCCGGGGCGCCAAGTTCGCCGTCACCGAAATCACGCCTGTGGCGCCTAGCTGAACGGCCTCTCGCGAGGTTAAATCGTCACCGGACAGAACCGCGAAAGACCGCGGACAGGTTGCTACCAGTTGGCGCACGCGCCCCATATCGGCAACCGCTTCTTTCAGACCGACAATGCCTGGCAGCTTGCTCAATCGTTCGATGGTGGGTGGCAGACAGTCCACGGCCGTTCTGCCTGGAACGTTGTACAAAATGACCGGCACGCGACAGGCAGCCGCCGCCGCTTCGAAATGTCGAAACAAGCCCTCCTGAGTGGGCTTGTTATAGGAGGGAGTCACCACCAGCACGCCCTCGGGACGCAGCTCGCTGACCCAACGTGCCCGCTCGACCGTGGTGGCCGTATTGTTGGTTCCAATGCCAACGATTACCTGTATCCGACCGCGCAATTGCGCCTGGGCGCTCACGGTCAAATCGCGTAATTCCTGGTCCGTCAGCGTCGGCGACTCCCCGGTCGTTCCACCCACAATGACGCCGGCGGTGCCCTGGGAAGCATGAAATTCCAATAGGCGCGCCCACGCCGATTGGTCGAGCGTGCCGTCGAGATGCATTGGCGTAACGATCGCCACGTAACTACCTGCAAACATCCGGGTAGCCTAAAGTGGTGTGCGGCGCCGACGCAAGTCGCTAAACTTCCCAGCAATGAAACAACATCTCGCGGTGTCGGCAATCGGAAATGACCGCACCGGCATGGTCCATGAATTGACCCGTGTCATTTCCGACTGCGGCGGCAGCATCAGTGAGAGCCGCATGTCCGCGCTTGGCAACGAGTTCGCGATCGTGATGCTGGTGTCCGGCAATTGGCATTCACTGGCCAAGCTGGAAACTGAACTGGCGCGGATTGCCGAGCAATTGGGCCTGACTCTGCACTTGCGTCGTACCGACCCGCGCGGCGCACGCAATGATTTTCTGCCGTACTCCATCGATGCAGTGTGCCTCGATCAGTCCGGAGTTGTCGCGGCACTGTCGGGTTTTTGCGTGAAACGCAATATCGACATCGCCGACGTTGCGACCCGCACCTATCCGGCCGCACATACCGGCGCGCAGATGTTTGCGATCCAGATGATCATCAACGTACCCGCTAAAACGCCCGTATCGCAATTGCGCGAGGAATTTCTGGATTTCTGCGATTCGCTGAACCTCGACGCAATACTGGAACCGGTAAAATCCTGACCAATATGAGCGCGATAGCAGTCGGTCGAAAAATTCCGGCGTTCGCCGCCACGGCCACCGACGGCAGCACTTTCAAGCTGTCGGACGCCAAGGGCGACGCAGTAGTTCTTTATTTCTACCCGCGGGATCTGACACCTGGTTGCACGATTGAAGCGCAAAATTTTCGCGACCTGCAAGCGGCGTTCGGCAAGGTTAAATGCCGAATACTGGGCATTTCGCGCGACAGCTGCGCGTCGCACCAGAAGTTCATTGCGAAAGAAAAAATCAATTTTATGCTGTTAGCGGATGAAGACAGTGCGCTGTGCAACCTTTTTGATGTCATCAAAGACAAGAACATGTACGGCAAAAAAGTTAAAGGCATTGAGCGCAGCACTTTTCTCATAGGCGCGGATGGCAAACTCGCGCGCGAGTGGCGCAAGGTCAAAGTCGAAGGTCACGCGGAAGAAGTACTTGAAGCAGTCCGCGCCCTCTGAGCAAAAACGCGCCACGCGACGGCGCAATATCGGCCACCAGCGACGCATTTTCGTCCTCGACACCAATGTGCTGATGCATGACCCGACCGCGCTCTATCGATTCGAAGAGCATGACGTCTACCTGCCCATGGAAGTTCTCGAGGAACTCGACGCTAACAAAAAAGGCCTGTCGGAAGCGTCACGCAATGTCCGTCAGGTCAGCAGATTCCTGGACGAAATGATGCGTGGCGCCAGTAAGAATCAGATCGACCTGGGACTGCCAATCCCCTCGCACCTGTCGGGCAACCATGGCAAGAAGCCATCAAGTGGCAGGCTGTTTTTTCAGACGCGCCAACTTGCGAGCGCCTTGCCAGATCACCTGCCGGGGCACGGCGCCGACAATGCAATTTTGGCGCACACTCTTGCGCTGCAGGCGCTGCATAGTGATGCACGTGTTGTGCTGGTATCGAAAGACATCAATCTGCGTATCAAGGCTGCTGTCGTCGGTGTTCATGCGGAGGACTATTTCAGCGACAAATCGATCGAAGATGCCGATGTGCTCGATACAGGTGTCGCCGAACTGCCCGCCGATTTCTGGGACAGTCATGGCAAAGACCTGCGTTCCTGGAAAGAAGGCACGCGGACCTACTACGATGTCTCAGGCCCAGCGGTCCGTGATTGGGCGATCAATGAGTTCGTGTTCGACGAACGCGCCAACGGTATTGAAGCGATGGTGCGCAAGATCGACGGTGACCGTGCAACTTTGGAACTGGTGCGGGATTTTCGTACCGATCGCAACCGCGTCTGGGGCATCGGCGCGCGCAATCGCGAACAGAACTTCGCGTTGAATTTACTCATGGACCCGGAGATTGATTTTGTATCCATCCTCGGCCCGGCGGGCACTGGCAAAACCTTGCTAACACTCGCCGCCGGCCTGGCGCAGACGCTGGATGGCAATCGATTCGCTGAAATCATCATGACGCGCGTGACCATCCCGTTAGGCGAAGACATCGGTTTCCTGCCAGGCACAGAAGAGGAAAAAATGGAGCCCTGGATGGGCGCCTTGATGGACAACCTCGAAGTGTTGACGCAGTCGAGCGAAGGCGGCAGCTGGGGCCGCGCTGCGACCAACGACTTGTTGCGCAATCGCATCAAGATCCGGTCACTCAATTTCATGCGCGGCCGCACCTTCCTTAATCGCTTTGTAATCCTTGACGAAGCACAAAACCTGACGCCCAAACAGATGAAAGCCTTGGTCACCCGCGCCGGGCCGGGAACCAAGTTCGTCTGCCTTGGAAATATCGCCCAGATCGACACCCCCTATCTGACCGAAACAACTTCCGGCCTTACCTTTGTGGTCACCCGTTTTCGCGGTTGGCCCCATTCGGGGCATATAACGCTCATGCGCGGTGAGCGCTCGCGCCTCGCGGACCAGGCAAGCGAAATCCTTTGATCGCCGGGCACCGGAACTTGCGCTGCGGACCGGGGTCCAAACGCATCTGAAACGTATGCGCGCACTGGTTTTCACAATATTGGCGGCCACCGCCACGATTTCGGCCGCGCAAAACGCCCCGAATGAATTGCCGGACATTGGCTCGCCTTCGGACGTGGTCATCACCAAGGGCGATGAATACTCATTGGGCCGCATGGTAGTACGGCAACTTCGGGACCAGGGCCAGCTTTTTGAGGACCCTGAGGCCGCTGATTACATTCAGTCGTTAGGCCAGCGAATCGCCGTGCAGGCGACAGACGGAACCCAGAACTTTACCTTTTTCGTGGTGCGCGACCCGACCATCAATGCATTCGCGCTACCGGGCGGATTCATCGGCGTCAATCAGGGGCTAATCCTGGCGACCGCCAATGAGGCGCAACTGGCCGGTGTGTTAGCTCATGAAATCGCCCATGTCACGCAGCGGCATCTGGCGCGCGGGGCGCGTGCGCAAAGCAGGCAGGGCCTGGCTACCGCCGCAACTATTGTGGCTGCCATATTGATTGGCGCAGCCACTGGCGCAGCCGACGCGGTACCCGCTGGCATCGCACTCGCACAGGGCAGCGCGGCTCAGGCACAACTCAATTACACGCGAGCCAACGAATATGAGGCGGACCGCATTGGCATAGGCATTCTGTCCGCATCCGGCTTTGATCCGAACAGCATGGCGGACTTTTTTGACACTATGGGGCGGCGCAGCGGAATTAGTTCGGGCATCGTGCCAGAATTACTGCAGTCGCATCCAATCAGCAGCAATCGAATCGCCGAGGCGCGGGAGCGCTCGCGCCAACTGGTCACCAAGATCAAGCCTGAGTCCGAAAGCTACTCCTTCATCAAGGAAAGAGTGCGTGTGTTAGCAGGCCCGGCAGACAGCGATTTGAGACCCTATTACCGCGAACGCGCCAACCGCAATCCGCCAACACGCGGCGAGCAATTCGGCGCGGCGCTGGCCGAAGTGCAGTCAGGCCTTGCCGCGAACGCATTGCCTACACTGCGCGAAATCGGGCAGTCGCGACTCGACCAGCCGTTTCTGCTGACCGCACTGGCTAACGCCCAGGCCAAGGCCGGCGACGCCAACGGCGCGATAGACACGTTGGAACGCGCGCTCAAAGTGTCGCCGCGCAACGTGCCATTGACCGTCCGTTACGCCGAACTCCTGTTAGCCGGCGGACGCGCGCGTCTCGCGCACCAGGTACTGCTGGATGTATTCAATGTTGTAGCCCCCAATCAGGCGCAGATCAAATTGACGGCGCTGGCGGCCAGCAGCGCTGGCGATGCTGGCGATGCCTATTACTACATGAGCGAATATCATATTTCCGGCGGTGACCTGCCGCTTGCCTGCGAACAACTCGAACTCGCTCTGGTGGCACGCGATATCACACCGATTCAACGGCAGAAATACGCGGCACGTCTCAAGGAAATTCGGGATTTTCTGGCTGAAAATTCTGGCAAGCGCAAACGCAAGCAAGACAAGCAACAGAGCGGATTAGGATAAAATCACGGTATGAAACACTTGATTGGCATTATGCGCCCAGGGCTTGCGTGGTTACTTCTCGCCACACTCACGGGGTGCGCGTCGTTACCTGCGGGAACGCAAACTGATCTACGCGATCCTTTCGAACGCAGCAACCGCGCCACCTTCAAATTCAACATGGCCCTAGACCGCACGGTCGCCCGACCTGTAGCCCGCGCATACACCAAAGTGGTGCCCCGCCCTATCCGCAACTCTCTGAGCAATGTGCTCGACAATGCCGGTTACCCGACCGTCATTGTTAGTCAACTGCTGCAGGGCAAACTTGCCGACACCGGCCGCGACTCCGCTAGGCTGTTAGTCAATACCGTCATGGGTGTTGGCGGTCTGTTCGATGTGGCAACCGACATGGGACTCGACAGGCATGACGAAGACTTCGGCCAGGTGCTGGGCAAGTGGGGCGTACCGCCGGGACCCTACTTGATGCTGCCAGTTCTCGGCCCCTCGTCCATGCGCGACTCCTGGGGAAAACTGCCAGATCAGCTGACCAACGGTACACACTACATTTCGGATGCGACGGTGCGCTATGGCGTATCGGCTTTCAGGCTGCTGGATGATCGCGCCAACCTACTGAAAGGCGACGCGCTACTGGCACGCGCAGCCGATCCATATGTGTTTGTAAGAAGTGCTTGGTTGCAACATCGCGAATTTGAAGTTCGCGACGGCAATGTCGCGACGACACCCGACGAGTTTGCCGACCCCGAAGCGGCAGCGCCTTAAACGGCGACGCCAGCGGTGACTCCTAACGCGGGCCGCGGACGGCGCTCAGGTCTTGCGCGCGGGGGCTCCACCAATCTGGGCTTCGAGCCGACGAATCACTGCCTCGATGCCTTTCTGATCGATCTCTGCACCAAAATCCTCACGAAAACTCTTGACGTAGCTGATACCTTCGATGACGACGTCCCAGGCCTTCCAACCTTGTGGTGTCTGTCGCAACGAATAGCTGACTGGAGTTTTCTGCCCGCTGCTACGTTTGACTTCCGAACGCACCGTCGCCGTTTGAGCACCGGGCTCGACGCTGGTCGGCAGCATCTTCAGACGCTCGCCCTTGAATTCAACCACCGCGTCACCGTAGTTCGTCACCAGAGAGCGATAAAACGCTTCGATGAAGCGTTGTCGCTGCGTGACCGTCGCGGTACGCCAGTACTTACCTAACACTAAACGTCCGGCATAGTCGACATCGAAATGCGGCAGCAGGATGCGATCGACCAGCGCGTACACCTTGGTCGGATCTTTGCGGTACTCGGCGCGATGCGCTTCGATCTCGCGCGACATGGCGTTGGCCGCGGATTCGATTAACCGCTGCGGCGTGCTCGCGTCAACTTCGCTGGCACTCGCCAGCGTATCCGGTCCAATAGCGCCGGCGGCGGCCGGTGTCACTGCGGCCGGCCGCGTGCGCGTCTGCGCCCAGGATTGCGCACCGAACGTCATGACGCAGACCGCCACAGCAGTCGCCAAAAGCACATTGTTACCGCGATTCTTGAGCTGCATTACTTATTTCCTTCCGCCGGCGCATCAGCCGATGTTGCGTCTTTGCCCTTGCTGGCGATACTGGCGAACAACTTGTTGATCAGGTTCTCGAGCACGATGGCCGATTGTGTAAACCCGATTCGACTGCCGTCCTTGAAATAGGTTTCCGAACCACCCGGCGTAATGGCGATGTATTTGCCGCCCAGCAGACCCTGGGTCTGAATGCTGGCGTCACTGTCATCCGGAATCTGGTTGTAAAGCTGGTCGATACTGACATCAACGACGGCCTTGAACTGCGAGGAGTCGTAGAGGATTCGCGTGACGCGGCCCACCGTGACGCCTGACATGCTGACCGGCGCGCCCTCCTTCAGGTCGCCGATGTTGTCGAACATCGCATTCAGACGATACACGTTGCCCTCGCGAACGCTGAGACCACTGCTAGGCAGCTGCGTCGTCAGAAAAATCAAGGCCGCGAAGCCTAACAAGATGAATAGGCCGGTGCCGATTTCAAGAGCGCGATTGGGTCGCATGGCATGTATCCTTGACGAGAATCCCTAAAGATAAAAAGCAGTCAGCAGGTAGTTGAGCAGCAGGATCAATACTGACGATGTCACGACCGTGCGCGTGGTCGCCAGACCCACGCCCGCCGCAGTCGGCGCCGCATGAAAACCTTCGTATACGGCGATCAGACTGCAGGCCAGACCGAAAACCAGACCCTTGAAAATGCCTTCATATACGTCGTCGAGCTTGACTGCTCCCTGGGTCTGACCCCAGAACGAACCGGCGTCGATACCCATCTGCTGCACAGCGATCAGGTGCGCGCCGTAAAGACCGATGACATCGAAAATCGCCACCAGCAGGGGCACGGCGATCAAACCACCCAGAAACCGCGGCACTACCACCCGATGCACCGGATCGACTGCCATCATTTCCATGGCTGTTAGCTGATCAGTGGCACGCATCAAGCCGATTTCCGATGCCAGCGCAGTGCCGGCGCGACCGGCGAACAACAGTGCCGTCATGACCGGGCTCAATTGCTTGAGCAGCGCCAGTGCGATGCCGATACCTAACACATCCTCTGAGCCGATGCGCTGCAGCAGGTCAAATCCCTGCAGTCCCAATACCATGCCGACAAACAACCCCGACAGCATGATGATGATCAGCGAGCGCGCGCCAGCGTTGTAGATCTGATGAACGATAAGGCGCGGTCGCGTCAGCGCCGGCAAAATGCCCGCCAGAATACGGCCGAAAAACACGCCGATCGCGCCGATTCTTTGCAGTGCCGCGATCATCGGCCGGATGCCGTGTACTGAAACGGAACCGGTCCGTCCGCCAGGCCATCCATGAATTGCCGGACAACCGCCTCCTGGCTGTTATCGAGTTGCGACGGCGAGCCTTCTGCCACCACCCGTCCGCCGGACAACAGGTAACTGTAGTCCGCAATCTTCGCCAGCTCGCGCACATCATGCGAGACGATCAGACTGGTAATACCAGCGTGATCATTGGTCTCTTTGATCAGGCGCAGAATGACTCCCATGGAGATCGGATCGAGACCCACAAACGGCTCGTCGTAAATCATCAATTCGGGCTCGGTGATCATCGCCCGGGCGAGCGCCACACGGCGCGCCATGCCGCCCGACAACTCTGCGGGCATGAGTTGCGACGCTTCACGCAGGCCTACTGACTGCAATTTGGCTAACACGCGCTCCGTCAGCTGCGTTTCCGTCAGTTTTTCGTGTTCCCGCAAAGGAAACGCGACGTTTTCGAACACGCTGAGATCGGTGAGCAGCGCGCCATTTTGAAACAGCATGCCCATGCGCCGGCGCAATTTGTACAAGGGACGGCGCGCCAGGATGGCAGGATTCTCTCCAAAGACGCGCAGCTCGCCGGATGCAGGCACGATCTGCCCTGTCAGCAGACGCAACAGCGTGGTTTTCCCAGTGCCGCTCGGGCCCATGATGGCGGTGATCCCGCCACGTTGGGCAGACAAACTCAGGCCGGCAAAGATGCTTCTCGGGCCGACGGCATAGGAGACGTCGCGCACCGTGAGCAGCGCGTTATCAGACATATTCAGGATGCCGGCAAGCTGCGTGTCAGGCAGCCTGGCTCTCCATGTCTGGCGTGTACGCACCCGTGGCCGCAAGGCCATTGAGCTTGGCGCGTTTGCCCAGTTCGCGCTGTCCCGCCGCAAAATTCGCCGGCTTGCCGCCCCAGGCTTTGAGCGCCGTGTCCTGCAGCGCTCGACCATAGCTGAAGGTGAGCTTCCAAGGCAAAGGCTGGCGATTCATCAGTGACAAATGCAAAGTGGCATCGGCGACGCTTTGCCCGCCCGACAGGAAGGCGATGCCGGGCACCGCCGACGGTACCCAACGGCGCAAACAGCGCACCGTGGCTGCTGCAACCTGCTCTGGGGTGGCGCGCGTCGCACATTTCTTGCCCGAAATCACCATGTTAGGTTTGAGAACGATGCCTTCAAGGTGCACTCGATGCGCGGCGAGTTGCGCAAACACCTCGCACAGGGCCGCGTCGGTCACTTCTTCGCAGCGCTGCAGCGTATGGCCGCCATCCATCAGCACTTCCGGTTCGACAATGGGAACGATGTTTTGTTCCTGGCAAAGTGCCGCATAACGCGCGAGCGCATGGGCATTGGCCTCGATGGCAAATCGCGATGGGATGCCGTCCGCGATATCGATGACCGCGCGCCACTTGGCAAAGCGCGCTCCCAGCTTGTGGTATTCAATCAGGCGATCACGCAAACCGTCCAAACCCTCGGTGATGGTTTCGTTAGGAAATCCAGCCAGCGCCTTGGCGCCGGTATCCACCTTGATACCTGGGACAATGCCCAGGGAGGACAAGTGCTGTGCAAAAGGCACTCCGGCTGCGGTTTTCTGCCGCAGTGTTTCGTCGTAAAAAATGACCCCACTGATGGTGTTCGCGATTCCCGGCGCGGTGAACAGCATCTCGCGATAGCTGCGGCGATGCTCCTCGGTGGACTCGAGTTGAATACCGTCAAAACGCTTTTTAATGGTGGCCGAGCTTTCATCCGCCGCCAAAATGCCTTTGCCCTTGGCGACCATGGCGTTGGCTATACTTTCGAGTTCGCTGCGATTCATCACGACGGGCTCCTAGGGGCTTATGACCAGTAAGTAGCCGGTAATTATAGCAAACTTCAAATCAGGACCAAAATGGTCCCAGATGAATTATAATCGGCGGCATGCTCCGAATCAGCCGCCTGACCGACTACGCCACGGTACTCCTGGCCACTATTGCCTGTGAGGCCAAGCAGCGCCATACCGCCAGCAGCCTTGCTCAGGAGACCCGTCTGGGTGCCGCCACTGTTAGCAAGATTCTCAAGCAATTGCAGCGTTCGGGGCTGGTCGTGTCGAGCCGCGGTGCGCACGGTGGCTATCGCCTTGCCAAACCAGCGACCGAGATCAGCGCCGCAGCCATTTTGGACGCGCTGGAAGGACCGTTGGCACTGACAGACTGCTCGGCCGGCTCTGGCCATTGCGACATCGAACACACCTGCCGCGTCGGCCGGTCGTGGCAGCGCGTCAATCTCGCGATACGCCGCTCACTGTATGGCATCAGCCTGGCCGAGCTCGCCGGCATGGACGCCGAAGCCGCACCCCGCGAGCACATGACGTTAGGTGCGCGGGCATGAGCGAATCGAGTTCTATCGACCAACTGGTTTCGCAGCCCTATCGGCACGGTTTTGTGACCGACATCGAGTCGGACAGTCTGCCTCCGGGCTTGGACCACGAGGTAGTGCGCGCCATTTCACGCAAGAAAGGCGAACCACAGTTTCTGCTCGACTGGCGTCTTAAGGCATTCGACCGGTGGCTCAAAATGCGCGAGCCACGTTGGGCACGGGTGAACCACGCGCCGATCGACTATCAGGGCATTTCCTATTATTCCGCGCCCAAATCCAACGCCGATGGGCCGAAGAGCCTCGCTGACGTCGATCCGAAACTGTTAGCCACCTATGAAAAACTCGGCGTGCCGTTGCATGAACGTGCGCGGCTTGCGGGCGTTGCAGTGGATGCGGTCTTCGACAGCGTGTCGGTGGCAACTACCTTCAAAGATCGGTTGGCGAAAGCCGGCGTGGTGTTCTGCCCTTTCTCCGAAGCCGTGCATACACATCCGCAGTTGCTCGAGCGATATCTCGGCAGCGTCGTGCCGATCGGCGATAACTTTTTTGCCGCACTCAACTCGGCCGTGTTTTCCGACGGGTCGTTTGTCTACATACCTCAGGGTGTGCGCTGCCCGATGGAGCTGTCGACTTATTTCCGGATCAACGCCGCCAAGACCGGCCAGTTCGAACGCACTTTGATCATCGCGGATGCCGGCAGCCATGTCAGCTATCTCGAAGGCTGCACCGCACCGATGCGCGACGAAAACCAACTGCATGCCGCGGTCGTTGAGTTGATCGCCGAAGACGATGCGCAGATCAAATACTCCACCGTTCAGAACTGGTACCCGGGCGACGTAAACGGCGTGGGTGGTATTTACAATTTCGTCACCAAGCGCGGTGATTGTCGCGGCCGAAATTCCAAAATTTCATGGACTCAGGTCGAAACTGGCTCCGCGATCACCTGGAAGTATCCAAGTTGCATACTGCGCGGCGAAAACTCGGTGGGCGAGTTCTATTCCGTGGCGCTGGCCAATCACCATCAACAGGCCGACACCGGCACGAAGATGATTCACTTCGGCGCCAACACGCGCAGCACGATTGTGTCGAAGGGTATATCCGCCGGCCATGGCCAGAACACCTATCGAGGGTTAGTCAAGATTTTGGCGAGCGCGAAAGGCGCGCGCAATTTCACGCAGTGTGATTCGCTGCTGATGGGGAGCCAGTGTGGCGCGCACACTTTCCCGTACGTCGAAGTCAAGAACCCTGAGGCGATTGTGGAACACGAGGCGAGCACTTCGCGTATCAGCGAGGACCAGCTTTTTTACTGCCTGCAGCGCGGCGTAGCCCGCGAAGACGCTGTGAACATGATCGTCAATGGTTTTTGCAAGAGCGTGTTCAAGGAATTACCGATGGAGTTCGCGGTCGAGGCACAAAACCTGCTCGCCGTTAGTCTGGAAGGAGCTGTTGGCTGATGTTGTCGATTCAGGATCTGCATGCCACCGTAGGCGGCCGCAAAGTGCTGGACGGCCTCAATCTCGAGGTCAAGGCAGGCGAAGTGCACGCCATCATGGGGCCTAACGGCTCCGGCAAGAGCACGCTGTCATATGTGCTGGCAGGACGCCCAGGCTACGAGATTACACGTGGCACAGTGCGCTTTGAGGGCCAGGATCTGTTAGCCATGGCACCCGAAGAGCGGGCGCGCGCGGGACTTTTTCTTGGCTTTCAGTATCCGGTGGAGATTCCGGGCGTCAACAACGCCTATTTGCTCAAAGCTGGCCTCAACGCAATACGTCAGCAACGTGGCGAAACCGAAGTAGATGCCTTCGATTTTCTCAACCTGGTGCGTTCACGCATGAAGCTCATGCAGATGGACGAAGCGTTTCTCAGTCGCGGTGTCAACGAAGGCTTCAGTGGCGGCGAAAAGAAGCGCAATGAGATTTTGCAGATGCTGGTGCTGGAGCCTAAATTGGCGCTGCTGGATGAAACGGACTCGGGTCTCGATATCGACGCGCTGAAAGTAGTGGCGCGTGGCATCGAAACCCTGCGCAGCCCGGAGCGTGCGTTCATTCTGATCACCCACTATCAACGTCTGTTAGATCATGTTCAGCCGGACCAGGTGCACGTACTCGCGCGTGGCAAGATAGTGCGCACCGGCGGTCGTGAACTGGCGTTGGAACTGGAGCAGCGTGGCTACGACTGGCTGACCGGCAGTGCCGCCTGAGACTGCAATCATCATGTTCGGGCCTGTCCAAAAAGCGCTCGACCAGCGCATCGCAATAGAACCGGCGCGCGCCGCGGGTTTGTCGGACTTGTTTGAGTTGTTGCAAAAACAGGGCCTTCCACAACCGCGCGATGAAGCCTGGCGCTACGCACCGATTCGCAATCTCGAAAGCCAGCCGCTGGCACCGTCGAGCGATTTCAGCGACAGAAAGGCGCTCGATGCGCTTGCACTGCTCCAGCTGCCACCGTTGCTACCTGGCTATGCACGTATTGTCATTGTCGACGGTGCTATAGCAGCAAGTCTCTGTGACTTCGTCCCGACTACACGGAGTAGCGACCTACCGACGCGGACCAGCGGTAACGCCGACAAAACTACCGAAACGCTGACCCACAACAGTTTTGCTTTGTTAGGTCGATTGCTCGCCAGATCGCCTTTGCGCATCGAGCTGGGATCAGACTCGCCGCCGCGACTACAGTGCGTGTTCGTCACCACCCGGGCGGGACTCTCGGGTATGGCGCCCACCCAGGTCGAATTGCAGATCCACACATCGAACCGTGTCGATCTGGTCGAGGAGCATGTTTCGCTCACGGGCGCGGGTACTTTCTCCAACCACGTGCTCGATGCGTCTCTAGGCGCAAACGCCAACCTCGCCTGGACACGCGTACTGGCACCCGCCGCAGATGCGCGCCATTTCGAAACGGTCCACCTGACGCTTGCCGCAGGTGCCGCGGCCCATCTGACGCAACTGGTACCGGGCAATGAAGCGCTGCGCAGCACCCTGATCGCGTCGTTGTCGGGCGCGGAATCACACCTCAAACTGCATAGCGTCGTGTTAGGCGACGGCAGCCAGCAGCTCGATCAACACGTACTGATCGATCATCGTGCGCCGGGTGTCCGCTCCGATGAAATCTATCGAGGGCTGGCCACCGGCCGCGCACGCGTGTCGTTCACCGGGCACAATCGAGTGCTGCCGAGCGCACCGCAGACCGATACACGCCAATCGCTGCGCAGCCTGATCACAGGGGATGGAGCGGAAGCGATTGCCCGGCCTCAGCTTGAGATCCTGACAGACGCGGTAAAGGCATCCCACGGCGCGACCGTTGGAACACTTGATTCAGGGATGATGTTCTACCTGCTGTCGCGCGGGCTAGACCCACTGACGGCACAAAGCCTGCTGAAATGGGCATTTCTGCAGGATGTGCTGTCGCACCTGCAGCCCGCGGAATTGCGCAGCCGCATCGAGAGCCTGCTGTTAGCTCGCTTGCGCGATCCGAAATTGATGGAGCTTGCGCGATGAGCGTCTACGACCTCGGGCGGGTCCGCGCGCAATTCCCCATTCTTACGACTCGCGTACACGGCAAGCGCCTGGCCTATCTGGACAGCGGCGCATCGTCGCAGAGACCGCTGGCAGTACTGCGAGCGGTCGATGAATACGAACGCACGAGCCATGCGAATGTGCACCGTGGCGTGCATGCGCTCAGTCAAAAAGCGACAGACCTGATGGAGGCGGCGCGCGGTAAATTACAGCGCTTTATCAACGCGCCAAGCCTGCGTGAGATCATATTCACGCGCGGCACCACCGAGGCAATCAACCTGGTTGCTAACAGCTGGGGCAATGGCCAGCTGCGCGCTGGTGATGAGATCCTGCTGACGACGCTGGAACACCATTCCAACATCGTGCCCTGGCAGTTGCTGTGTGAACGCACTGGAGCGTCTCTCAAGATTGCACCGGTCACGCAAAGTGGCGAGCTGCCCATAGAGTCGTTTCGTGCACTGCTGGGTCCGCGGACCAGGCTCGCGGCTTTCACCCATGTTTCCAATGCATTGGGTACGGTATTGCCGGTGAAGATTTTGTGCGCCTTGGCGCACGAAGCCGGTGCGCTTTGCCTGGTCGACGGCGCACAGGCGGTGCCGCACGAACGGGTCGACGTACAGGAACTTGATTGCGATTTTTACGCGTTCTCAGGCCACAAGATGTATGGCCCGACGGGCATCGGCGTGTTGTGGGGGCGAGAGCGATTGCTCGATGCCATGCCGCCGTGGCAAGGTGGCGGCGAAATGATCCGCAATGTTAGTTTTGAACGTAGCAGCTACGCCGAGTTACCCGCTAAATTCGAGGCCGGGACACCTAACATCTCGGGCGCGGTTGGGCTGGGCGCCGCCATTGATTTTTTGCAGAACCTGCACCAAAACGCGCTGCAGGCACACGAGCACGGTCTGCTGCAGCGTGCGACGCGCGCCTTGAGCGCAGTTCCAGGACTGACGCTTGTTGGAACAGCAGCGCACAAAGCCGGTGTGATTTCCTTCACCATGGAAAAAATTCATCCACATGACCTGGGCACTATTCTCGACAGCGAAGGCGTCGCGATCCGCGCAGGGCATCACTGCGCCATGCCGCTGATGGATTTTCTCGGCCTGCCCGCCACCGCGCGCGTGAGCTTCGGTTGCTACAGTGGCGATGACGACGTGGATCAATTGCTGGCGGCCCTGCAGCGCGCACGCGAGGTATTTGGCTGATGGACCTGAAGGAGCTGTACCGCGACGTCATCTTGGATCACAACCGCAAGCCGCGGAATTTTGGTCGCCTCGATCCTTGTGACGCGGCCGCCGATGGCCACAATCCGCTATGCGGCGATCGCTTGCACCTGACCCTACGCCAGGACAATGCCCGAATCAGCGACGTTCAATTTGACGGTCAGGGCTGTGCCATTTCCGTGGCCTCGGCCTCCATGATGACCGAGGCTATAAAAGGCAAGGATCTTGCAACAGTCGACGCCTTGTATCATGACATGCACCACTTGCTGACCGAACAAGACTTCGTGCCATCGCAAGACCTCGGGAAGTTGGCGGCTCTGACAGGTGTTAGGGAATACCCTGCAAGAGTCAAATGCGCCTCTTTGTGCTGGCATACGCTGCATGCCGCCCTAGCCAGTCATGCTGCCACGCCCTCGACCGTCTCAACGGAATGAACCATGCGCACCGCTGACAACGAACCGTTCACCCTGCAACGCGATGCCAAAGCGGTGATCGTACCTGCGGGTGTTGAAGTCAATCTCAAGTCCGGTCAATCCGGCTATATCACCCAAGCGTTGGGCGGCAATTTCACTTTGTATATCGAAGGCAATCTGTTTCGCCTCGCGGGCGAGGACGCCGACGCTATTGGCAAAGAAGTATTCAAGCCGCCACAACTACCCCCTAACGCCACAGAGGACGACGTGCGGCAACTTGCCTGGGAACAGATGAAGGCCTGTTACGATCCGGAAATACCCATCAACATTGTTGAGTTGGGTCTGGTGTATACCTGCACAGTTGCCGCGGGCGCCGACGGCAAACGTAACATCGACGTCACGATGACTTTGACAGCGCCCGGTTGCGGGATGGGCGATGTGTTGGTGCAGGATGTGCGCGAGAAACTGGAGATCATTCCGACGGTAGCCAATGTCGCGGTCGAACTTGTTTTCGATCCGCCATGGAATCAGTCGATGATGAGCGAGGCTGCGCGCCTGCAAACGGGCATGATGTAGCGCGACCCTATGAAAGAGCTGGTGGTCGCGCGTCATGGACACGCCGAACCTTTTGAATCCAAGGCGAGAGATTTTGACCGCGCTCTGACACGCCGCGGCCGCGCCGATGCAGTCGCGATTGGTATGCGTCTCGCAAAGCATCCGTGGCAGCCACAACTCGTTGTCGCGAGCACCGCGCTTAGAACGAAGGAAACCGCGCAGTGCCTGGTCCAGGGGCTGAATTGCCCCGGAGCGCCAATACTGCTCGAGGCAAGGCTCTACCTGGCTGAGGCAGCGATTTGGCGTGAGGTCATTGTGGGCTTGCCGCCCGACTCTGACAAAGTCCTGTTGGTTGGCCACAATCCTGGCGTCAGCCAGTTTGCACAGTGGCTGGTGGGCGAACCAGACGTACCCGGGTTCAGTCCAGCAACACTGATTCGATTTACACTCGCGATCGAGCGCTGGCAAGAACTGGCGCCGGGCAGGCTGGCCGACGAGCGTCGTGAAGATTCGCGCACGCGGCAACGGCCAGAGTAACTTGCTAACACTCCGGAACGTTGACCGCGAGTCCGCCCTGTGACGTTTCCTTGTAGCGGGTCAACATGTCTTCGCCAGTCTGGCGCATGGTCGCGATGACCTGATCGAGAGTCACTTTGTGCGTACCGTCGCCGCGCAACGCGAGATTGGCGGCATTGATGGCTTTCACCGAGCCCATGGCATTGCGTTCGATACACGGAATTTGCACCAAACCGCCCACGGGATCGCAAGTTAGCCCGAGATTGTGCTCCATGCCGATCTCTGCAGCGTTTTCAATCTGCTCGTTAGTGCCGTTCAGCGCCGCCACCAGACCAGCTGCAGCCATTGAACAGGCGACACCGACTTCACCCTGGCAGCCCATCTCCGCGCCTGACAACGACGCCCTGCTTTTGTAAAGCATGCCAACCGCGGCCGCGACCAACAAAAAACGTCTCACACCAGCGACTGTAGAACCTTCCTCAAAACGGCGATAGTAGTGCAGAACGGCGGGCACGATGCCTGCGGCGCCATTGGTAGGTGCAGTGACTACACGGCCGCCAGCCGCATTTTCTTCATTGACAGCCAATGCCCAGGCATTGACCCAGTCCATGACCTCCAGCGGCCGCGGCCCAGAGCTTTCTGTTAGCTGACGGTACAAGCGCGGTGCGCGACGGCGGACTTTGAGCCCGCCGGGCAGGATACCCTGCTGACGGAAGCCGCGCGCCACCGTCGCCTGCATGACCGCCCAGAGTTCATCCAGCCGTTTTTCGACGCTGGCACGATCTGCCCACGTCAATTCGTTAGCCATGACGAGCTCGTGCAACTCGAGACCCTGCTCGCGGCTCAGCGTCAACAACTGTTCGGCCGTCTCGAACGGCCAGGGCACTTGCTTGACTGGCGCCGCGCTTGCCGACGGCCTGCTGCCCGGTTGCACGACAAAGCCGCCGCCCACGGAAAAATATTCTGCTTCCAACAACGGCACACCGGACGCATTGAAGGCCGTAAATCGCATGCCGTTGGTATGGAAATCGAGTCGTTCCTGGCGCAGGAATAGCAGCTGCATGGGTTCGTCGAAGGCAATTGAGCGCTCACCTAACAAGTTTAGGCGGCGACTGGTGCGGATGCCGGCAATCCGGCTGTCACAACTGTCGGGATCGATAGTCTCCGGGTCAGCCCCCTCCAAACCCAGCAGCACCGCGCGATCAGTACCGTGACCGATGCCGGTCAGCGCCAGCGACCCGTATAGCCGCGACACAATCGATTCGGTGCGCGACAGCAAGTCGGCGTCTCGCAGGCTAACAGCAAACGCCTGCGCGGCGCGCATCGGCCCCATGGTATGGGAACTCGAAGGCCCTATACCGATTTTGAAAAGATCGAAAACGCTGAGTGAATTCACGGGCCGCATAGTATACGCGGCCCGTGAAATGACGGGCCTATTTGAACGCGTAAACCAGATTAAGTGTCGTCAGAGTGTCGGTCTTCTTCGAACCCGCCGGCGGATCCGTGTTCATGCGTACGCCGAGTCCGAATGAGAGCGCGAACGCATCACTCATTTTTACCTGTAACGCCAGCTCGTTGGTGGCCAGTGTGTTGCTGGACCCTGATTCAACGCTCAGCTTGTCAATCAGCTTGGTGGTTGCTGTCAACGCATGCTCATAGGCCAGATCGCCGCGCAGTACGCCATCGCCAGTAGTGGCGCCCGTCAGAGCGAATTTACTGCGTCGATAGCCAGCGCCCAACTGACCGGTGAATTTGGTCGTTTCTGTGTCAATGAACTTGTAGCCGTAACCTGTGGTTGCGCTGGTCTGGTAGTCAAAGCCGCTAAATTTGTCCTGTTCATAGCGCAGATTGCCATACCAGAAACTGCGATCCGAGAGCTTGAAATCGGACTGCCAACCCGCACCATATCTCTCAGCGTTGGTCGTACCGTTGTTGGCGGCTCGCAACGCGAGCACACCAAAGCTGTGCTTCCAACGGTCTAGTTCGCGCGCCATATCGAGTTTGATGTTGGTGGTGTCGGTGTCGGAGTTGCCACGTGCGAAAACGATGCCTGCCTCGCCTTTGCCAGACCAGTCCGCGGCCGCGACGTTGGCCATGGTTGCGAGAACAACTAGCGACAAGGGAGTCTTGAATTTGAGCATTTTGAAATCTCTCGAAATGAATGGGATACCCAACAGGGCACGGGCATTATTCATTCTCAAGCTGAGCGCAGGCTGAACAGCTCTTTCGTGGCAATTGCACAACATCCAAACAGGACACCATCGACCATGCACGCTGTGACGCAACAGGATTTCGAACTCAATGTGTTGACGGCATCGCAAACGCGGCCGGTGTTAGTTGACTTCTGGGCATCATGGTGTGGCCCCTGCCGGATGCTGTCGCCAATCCTGGAGCAGCTGGCCGTCGAACTCGACGGTGAGGTGGACATTGTCAAACTCAACACCGACGAACAGGCGCCACTGGCACAGTCGTTTCAGATTCGCAGCATTCCCGCGGTCAAAATTTTCTATCAGCGCAAAGTGGTAGCCGAGTTTGTCGGCGTGCAACCGGCGGCGAAAATTCTCGATTTGTTAGCGCCGTACCGCAAGCCAGCCGCCGACGATCCGGTGTTATTGGCAAACCAATTGCTGCAAAAAGGCGACGCACTGGCCGCCACACAATTGCTCGACCAGCTGCCGGCCGATCGACAGGCCAGCGATGCCGTGCAGGCCATGTATGCTCGCGCCCATTTTGTAGCCCTGGCGAATACCGACCCGGATGATTCTGCCGATTTCGCGGTTCGTGTCGCCGCTGCGCGCGCTTTTTTGGCGGGCGATCACGCCGCTGCGAATCAACGTCTTTTAGACCACATGTCGGCGCACGGGCGATTTGCACGCGCCGAGGGCCGCACCGACCTGTTGCGACTTTTTTTGCTCGCGAGCCCCGATCTGCCAGGTTTGAGCGCTGCTCGCCGCAGACTGGCTGCGCTGCTGAACTAGCCCGCGGCTGCTGAACTAGCCTGCGGCTGCCGTGGCCCGCAGTTTTTCGGCATCGCGATGACCCAGGTAATTATCGATCACACGGTGCGCAATATAAAGCAAGGGAATCAACGCGATCGCGGCAATCATCTTGTACACATAGTTGACCGTACCCACCGCGAGAAATTGCGGTATCGGCCACTGCTGCGGACCTAACACAAAGGCCACATACAGAACCACAAAACTGTCCAACAGTTGCGACACTGCCGTCGACGCTGTGGCGCGTAACCAGATCATCTTCTGCCCAGTGATGCTGCGAATGCGCTGAAAAACCAGCACGTCAACCAGCTGACCAATGAGAAAGGCCAGCACCGAGCCACCGATGGTCCACAAGCCCTGGCCAAAAATCTGGGCGTACGCTTGCTGGATGTCCGGCACGCCCAGCCCTTTATTGGCCTCAACCCAGAATCCGGCAGGTGCCAGACCAATGGACACATAGGCGGCAAGAAACGCGTAACAGATAAAGGCCACCGCTACCCAGGAAATCAGACGCACGCCACGCACGCCAAAATACTCGTTGATGACGTCGGTCATAATAAATACAAATGGCCACAACAACACGCCAGCAGTAAAATTGAGCGTGCCGCCCACTCCCAGCAATTGCCACCGAATGGGCTCTATGCCGAGCGAATCCTCCAACGAAAAAATCTTGACGCCGACAAACTCGGCAATCAACGCATTGGTCAGAAAGAAACCGGCCAGAATGATAAACAGCCTGTTGGCCCGGGAGGTCGTGATTTCCATGCAGAGAGTATAATCCGCAGCCTGTGACAACCCCACTGGAATCCCGCCTCACCAGCGCCCTGCAGGATTTGCATAAAGAAGGCCTGTATAAGTCCGAACGCGTTCTGCAATCCGCGCAGGGCGGCCATATCCGCACCCACGACACGGATGTCATCAATCTCTGCGCTAACAACTACCTGGGCCTTGCCAACCATCCGGCTATTCGCGAAGCCGCACACCGCGCGCTCGATCGTTTTGGTTACGGCATGGCTTCGGTCCGATTTATCTGTGGCACGCAGACTACACACAAGCAGCTCGAGGAACGACTCGCGCGCTTTCTTGGCATGGACGATGCGATTCTTTTTTCGTCCTGTTTTGACGCCAATGGCGGCTTGTTTGAAGCCCTGTTGGACGAGCAGGACACAGTCATTTCTGACGCCCTGAATCACGCGAGTCTTATCGACGGCATTCGACTTTGCAAAGCGCGGCGCCTGCGTTTTGCCAACGGTGACATGGCGGAACTCGAGCAATGCCTGCAGAACTCGCAGACGTCGCGCACCCGTCTGATCGTCACGGACGGTGTCTTTTCCATGGATGGCAGCGTTGCGAAACTCAAAGAGATTTGCGATCTCGCCGACCGCTTTGGCGCGCAAGTTGCCGTCGATGATTCGCATGCGACCGGATTCATGGGGGCCGGCGGCCGTGGTAGCCACGAGCACTGCGGTGTCCTCGGACGTGTCGACATCCTGACCGGCACGCTTGGTAAAGCGCTGGGCGGAGCCAGCGGCGGCTACGTGGCCGCACGGCAACCGGTGATCGACTGGCTGAGACAACGAGCACGTCCTTACCTTTTCTCCAACTCCATCCCGCCCGCTATCGCCGCGGCCAGCCTGCGCGCGCTCGATCTCGTGGAATCGGAACACGAGCTTCGCCTACAGCTCAAAAGACATGCGCAACGCTTCCGCGCCGGCCTGACAAGCGCGGGGCTCGATCTGCTGCCGGGCGAGCACCCGATTATTCCGGTCATGACCTATGACGCGGTGCGCGCAACCCGCATGGCAGAACGACTGCTGCAATTGGGTGTGTATGTCATCGGCTTCTCGTTTCCGGTGGTGCCGCTGGGAAAAGCGCGCATCCGCACGCAGATGTCAGCGGCGCTGTCGGATGCCGATATTGATCGGGCGATCGCCGCGTTTACCCAGACCTGGCAGGAGTTGAAGTGAAAGCTCTGATTAAAGTCGACGCAGGCCCGGGTATTACTCTCGGGGAGCTACCAGAGCCAGCGCCGGGGCCCAACGATGTACTGATCAAAATCGCCAAGACAGCAATCTGTGGCACGGATATGCATATCTATCACTGGGATGCCTGGGCGCAAAAAACCCTGCAGCTGCCCATGGCAATCGGCCACGAATACTGCGGTCGAATCGTCGCGATGGGCAGCGAAGTGCGCGGCTTCGCAATCGGCGATCGGGTCTCCGGCGAGGGTCATATTACCTGCGGCCACTGCCGCAATTGCCGCGCCGGCCGCCGTCATTTGTGCCGTAACACCGTCGGTGTTGGCGTGAATCGCCAGGGCTGCTTCGCGGAATACCTGGTGATCCCTGCCAGCAATGCTTTCAAACTATCGGATGTCATCAGCGACGACATGGCTTCCATTCTCGATCCGTTTGGCAACGCCACGCATACTGCGTTAGCTTTCAACATGGTCGGCGAAGACGTGCTGATCACGGGCGCCGGACCAATCGGCATCATGGCCGTTGCCATCGCTAGATTTGTCGGCGCGCGCCATGTGGTGATTACCGACGTCAATGACTATCGACTCAAGCTGGCTGCAAAAATGGGCGCCAGCCGGACTATCAATGTCGGCCGAGAATCGCTCGATCAGACCATGCGCGATCTCGGTATGCAGGAAGGCTTCGACGTCGGACTGGAAATGTCAGGAAATCCGCAGGCACTGCGCGAGATGCTGCGCACCATGCACCATGGCGGCAGCATTGCCATGTTAGGCATTCCACCCGGAGAAACTGCGATCGACTGGGATCAGGTCATTTTCAAAGGACTGACGATCAAAGGCATCTACGGACGCGAAATGTTCGAAACCTGGTACAAGATGTCCAGCATGCTGCAAAGCGGTCTCGACCTACGCCCCGTGATTACGCATCACTTTGCGTTGCGCGACTACCTGCAGGGTTTCGCAACCATGGCCTCCGGCCAGTCGGGCAAGATCATCCTCGACTGGAGTTAGCCCACGCGCTCAGGCGCTGAGCTTGCGCAGTTTGGCTGTGGTCTCAACGAATCGTTCCGGTATCTGCATGAGCACGCGGCGCCCACCATTCGCCAAGCGTACCTGTTCGATGGTTGCACCGACAGCCTCAGCCTGAAAAGCAATCATCCGCTGCTCTTCGAGCGCGCTCGCCGAATCGGTGCGCGCCACATCATCGGCGATGGACACTACGATCCGGTCACTGTCCTGCCACACGCGGACATCGATATTGGCGCCTTTCGACTGCTCACACACTTCGGCGATGATGACCTGGGCGACCCGGTGCACGAGATACGCTGAATTACCGGCGATCTGTCCTGCCGCGCCACTAACAGCGACCGATACCCGCGAGGCGCCACGCTGCTCCGCCCAGTGTCCCAGGCCCTGCATGGCAACTGCCAGACCGTGCTGACCTAACACGAAGGGCGCTATCTCATCGGCCATCCGCCGACAGTCGGCGATGGACTGACAGAGAATCTTTTCCACTTCCAACGCGCGTGCCAACTGGTCTGCTGTCAGGTCGCGGGTCAGGGAACGCAATGTCAGCGCGGCGGCGGTCAGCTGCTGACAGACCGACTCGTGCAACACCTCACCGAGTTTCTGTTGCTCCAGGCGCGAAGAATCCAGCGCCGCCTGTTGCATCTGCACGCGATCGCGCAGATCGCGACGAACGTGTATCCAAAGGTCGCCCTGATCGCCCTGCACGCGCGTGACGGCCGCATCGGTGAGAAACGCCGCGCCGTCACCCGCCAGGCAATGGTAGCGGCCGCGCCAAAGCCCGTGACGCGACACGGTATCGCGAATTTCCTGTTGCAGCTCCAGTTGTCGCTCGCGACTATCGGCATTGAAGTCGGAAAGCTTCCGCCCTTGCAGACCAGCAACCGGTTGTGAGAAGAGATTGGCAGCCGCACCATTGACCCAGTGGATGGTATCGTCGGACTGAGTAACGACCACTGCGTCATAAATGGACTCGAGCATCAGCGCGCTGATGGCAAGCTGGCTTTCCGTGCGTTTGCGGGCCATCACGTTAGCCAGCAAACCTACATAACGATCACGACCCAGACTATGGGGTGCGCCTGCGAGTATTCGGCCGTGCGACTCTACCCATTGCCATTGACCCGCCGCGTCACGAACTCGGTATTCCACCGCCACGGGCTGCTGGCGGTCGCGAAGCAGGGACTCATTAGCCAGGCGCAACGACAGTGCATCCTCCGGATGGACCAGATCCAACCAGCTCTGCATAGTCGACAGCAAAGCACTGGGGTGACCGAAGATTTTGCCTGCAGGCGGATCAATCCAACGGAGCCGATCTGCCGAGACATCCCAATCGAACAACAGTTGGCCGCTCGCCTGCGCCGCAGCTAACACGGCCTGCACCGTGGCTTCGGGGATGGTCCTAGGCAAAACCCTGACGTTGTCGGTCATGCGGCGGACAATAGCCGCAGTTGCACAGGGTCTATGTGACCCAGTTCACAATGTAATGCGACTTAACCCGCGTCAGTCTGCAGAACAGAAACAGTAGGCGAACTGACCACCCAGTGCCGTCAGACGCTGCCAGCGCTCTGATTCACGCGCGAGCGGATCCAATTGCCTGAGCACATTCGCGAGCCGCCGCTGTTCACCGCTCATGGCTGCCCCGGTCCAACCCGCAACCCAGACACTGAACTGCTGAGCGAGTTGTTGCGCGAGACTCATGTCAGCCTCGAGAAATTCGACATCGTAGTCGCCGTCCGCCAGTTTGGCGCGCTTGGCGGCTGACTTGACGGCATCATCCAATCCACCCAAACGATCCACCAAACCCCTTTTCTGCGCATCGCCGCCTGACCAGACCCGGCCCTGCGCAATCACATCAATCTCCGCCACCGTCTTCTTGCGCCCATCAGCCACCAGAGCAATGAAATCCGCGTAGCCTTTTTCAATGATGCTCTGAATCAGACGGCTGACGTCCGGACCTAACGGTCGATCGAAACGCATCTGACCAGCCAATGGCGTAGTCGTCACGCCATCCACACCGACCCCAAGCTTGTCGAGCGTGCGGTTGATGGTCGGTATCGCGCCGAAAATGCCGATCGAACCAGTAATGGTCGCGTTGTTCGCCAGGATCTCATCGGACTGCGCAGCGATGTAATAACCGCCGGATGCCGCCAAATCGCTCATTGAAACCACGACCGGACGACCACTCTTGCGGAAAGCCTGCAGCTCACGACGGATCTGCTCGGAAGCAAATACACTGCCACCTGGACTGTTGACTCTTAGCACCAGGGCTTTGATGTCCTCATCCTCGCTGGCGTCGCGGATCAGATTCGACAGCGTGTCACCACCAATCGTGCCCGGTGGCTGCTCACCATCGAGGATTTCCCCCGACGCAATGACGATACCAAGTTTGTTAGTACTGTTGCCTTTGCGCGCCAATTTCTCCGCCGCTTGCAAACGTGCGTAGTCCGCAAAATCGATGGCAGCGAAACGTGTCTCGCGATCGTCGTCCTTGCCAACAAGATCGATGAGTCGCTGATCGACCTGCTGACGGGTCTTGATTCCAGTAATCAGCTTGGCATTGAGTGCTACTTTGGCAGCATCGCCTTTTTCAGCGGCGACACGGTCGGCCAACTGCAATACGTACTGGTTGACCGAGTCCGGTGGCAGCTTGCGCGCAGCCGTTACCTGCTGCTGATAGTTCGACCAGAGAGCGTTCAGATAGCCAAGACTTTCCTCACGATCCTCCGGCGACATGTCCTGTCGCGTGTAGGTCTCGACCGCACTCTTGTAGGCGCCCACCCGAAACACGTGCATGTCGACGCCAATTTTCTCGAGCAATGCTTTGTAGTACTGACGATAACGACCATAGCCCTCGATCAATAGGAACCCCTGCGGATCGAGATAAATTTCATCGGCATGCGCGGCGACGAAATAGGCCGCCTGTTCGAAGCCGCCGCCGGCCGCGATCACTTTCTTGCCACTGGTGCGAAAGTCATCAATCGCCCGCGTTAGCTCCTCCAGCGCCGGCTGACCACCGCCCCGCATGTAGTCCATCTGCAGCAACAGCGCCTGCACATGATCGTCTTTTTTGGCAGCCCGGATTGAATCGACCAGATCCCATAACAAAGTTTCACCAGCGCTGACGCCCTGGGCTTCGCTCAACGCCCGATCCACCGCGTCGCCTGACAACTGTTCAACGATCCGCCCTTCGGGCTGAATCACCAGCGCACCCTTACTGATAATGCGCGGAGTTTTACCAGCTAACAAACCAATGATGAATCCAAAGATGATCAGCAACAGGATCAAGTGCAACGCCTTGCGGACAAAATCCAGGCCATGGCCAATCCAACTGAAAACACCCATTACGACTCCCACAACACCGGCAGCCTATGGGCCGGCATAACTCACACGATAAATTACACTGGCAACATCGTCCGAGATCAGCAACGACCCATCGCTGGTCTCCAGAATATCAACAGGCCGCCCCGCTACCTTGCCATCTTCGCCAAGCCAGCCGGTGATGAAAGGCGCGTATTCTACGACGCGATTGCCTTGTAGCTTGACGCGCATAACGCGGTAGCCGATAGGCTTGCTGCGATTCCAACTGCCATGCTCAGCAATGAACAATTGGTCGCGGTACTGGGTTGGAAACTGCCGGCCCTGATAAAACTTCAGGCCTAACGGCGCGACATGCGGACCCAGTTTTTGGGCGGGCGGGGTCGCGGCCTTGCAGCTGCGCAGCCCGCCAAACTCCGGATCGGCGATATCGCCCTGATGACAGAAGGGAAATCCGAAGTGCTCGCCGACACGGGTTACCCGGTTAAGTTCGCAGGCCGGCACTTCGTCACCTAACATGTCACGGCCGTTGTCGGTGAACCAGAGCTGCCGGGTGCGCGGATGCCAGGTGAACCCGACCGAATTGCGCACGCCCCGCGCAACCACTTCGCGCTGGCTGCCGTCGACAGCCATGCGCAGAATGACGGCGAAATCTTCTTTGTCACGATCGCAGACATTGCAGGGCGCACCGACAGGCACGTACAGCTTGCCGTCCGGACCGAAGCCCAGATAACGCCAGCCATGCCACTTGTCAGCAGGCAACTTGGCGATTTCAACCGGCGCAGGCGGTGATTCGAGCTGCGATTCGATATTGTCGTAGCGGCGGATCCGGTCAACTTCAGCCACGTAGAGCGCGCCGCGCTGAAATGCGACGCCGTTAGGCATGTTGAGGCCTTTGAACAGAGTTCGCACCTCGCGGCCACCGCCAGCGCGTGGCACCACGGCATAGACATTGCCGCTGGTACGACTGCCGACAAACACGGTCTCGCCTGTGCCCGCGGCCAGCGACCGCGCATTCGCAATGCCTTGCGCCCAGACCTCGATGCGAAAGCCGGGCGGTAACGACAATCGGCCAAGGTCGACAGCCGCTGCGGCTGAAGTCGCCGCAAGAGGTAAAAACGCCGCGACCAGACCTAACAGAAACCGCGCCTTCAAAGTTTGCGACCTCATCGGCAAAGATTGCGGTCCTGAAGGCCGTCCCGATCTCAGACCTTTTCTTCGATGCGCGCGGCCTTGCCTGTCAGATCGCGCAGGTAATACAGCTTCGCGCGACGCACATTGCCGCGACGCTTCACGGAAATATCCGCGATGCTGGGGCTGTGGGTCTGAAAGGTTCGTTCAACGCCTTCGCCATGCGACATTTTGCGCACGGTGAAAGAGGAGTTGTAGCCACGATTGCTGCGCGCGATGACGATGCCTTCATAGGCCTGCACACGCTCGCGATCGCCTTCGACAACTTTCACGTTGACGACCACAGTATCGCCCGGATTGAAATCCGGCACCTGCCGCGTCATGCGGCTCTTTTCGATTTCGGCAATGATGTTAGTCATTTCAGTCTTCCTCCAGCATGCGACGAGCCTTCTCACTGAAAGCTCCCCGCTCTATTAAATCGGGCCGTCGTTCGCGCGTGCGCCTGAAAGCCTCGCGCCAACGCCAGCGTTCAATCGCCGCGTGGTCGCCACTTTGCAATACCTGCGGCACCTCGCGACCTTCCCAGACCACTGGCCGTGTGTAATGCGGCCAGTCCAGGAGTCCACTCGCAAACGAATCATTCTCAGCGGATTGCGCGTTGCCCAGCACGCCCGGCAACAACCTCGCCACCGCATCAATCACCACCAGCGCCGCAAACTCGCCGCCAGACAACACATAATCGCCGATCGACAGCTCGCGGTCGATCCTTGAATCAACTACCCGTTGGTCCAGACCCTCATAACGGCCTGCCACCAGCAACATTCCTGGCAGCCGCGCCAACCTGCGCGCCACTGCGTCGTCGAGTCTCTCGCCCTGCGCCGAGAGATAAATCCTCGGCGACCCGGCCGGCAGCTTGGCCGCTGCCGCATCGATGGCAGCAGCCCAGACGTCGGGTTTGCCGACCATTCCGGGACCACCGCCATAAGGCCGATCGTCCACCGTACCGTGCACGTCGACGGTACCGCTGCGCGGGTCGGTAACCCCGAATCGTAGTCGCGTCTCGGTGATCGCACGACCCAACACGCCAAACGCGCTTGCGGCACGCATCTCTACCGGAAACAGGCTGACCACTTCGATATGCATCAGCTGCCTACAGATTCAGAAGTCCGCCGGCCAGTCGACCAACACCTCACCCGCCGCCAAATCCACCTTCAACAAGTGCTGCTTCGCCAGCGGCACCCAGTATTCTCGTTCACCTATGATCGCCATCACAGCATTAGTCGGCGCGGCAATAAAGTGATCCACTTTTCCTAACAAATGCCCTTCTCGGTTGCGTACCTGCATGCCAAGGAGGTCAGCCTGGTAGTACTCTCCCACCGGCAGCGGCGGCAATTCCGCCCGGTCCACCTGCACCAGCGCGCCAGCCAGCACCTGCGCGGTTTCGGGAGCATCGTAGCCCTGCAACTTCACCACCCAGCGCTCGCCGTGTCGGCGACTGTCGGTCAACTCCGCATCGCGTTCCGTGCCGTTGCGCAATCGCAGGCGCCAACGGGGGTATTGCAGCAAGTTCTCGTCCGGGTCTGTGAACGACTCGCAATGAGTCCAACCTTTCAGACCATAGGGTCGACCCAGCCGACCCAGTTCAATCCAATTCTGTTTCAGGCCGCTACGGCCGATACAGCGACTTCAGTGGTCGCGACCGGCGCGGACTTGCGATAGCTCTTGACGAGATCGCTGACGCGATCCGACATCTTGGCCCCCATGGACAACCAGTAGTCGATACGGGCCAGTTCCAGCTTGAGTTTGATGTCGTTCTTGCGCGCAGTCGGGTTGAAATACCCGACCATTTCGAGCGCGGGTCCACCCTGGCGCTTGCGGCTATCGGTCACGACGACGTGATAGAACGGTGTGTTTGTCGTACCACGACGGGTTAAGCGAATCGTCACCATAAGTCCGGGCCTGCCATCCAGTTAAGGGGGTCCAAAAAGAGCGCGGATTCTACGGAAAACACAGGGTTGATGGAAGAAAAACTTAGGCTTTATTTTCAGCCTGGTGGCATCCCGGGCATTTTGCCCTTGAAAGCCTTCATCATTCGTTGCATAGCCCCGCCCTTCAGCCCTTTCATCATTTTTTGCATTTGCTGGAAGTCCTGCAGGACCTTCTTGACGTCCTGAACCTGAACTCCTGCGCCAGCCGCAATCCGGCGCCGGCGGGAGCCGTCAATGATCTCCGGGCGGCGCCGCTCTCGACGGGTCATGGAGTCGATGACGGCAATCTGCCGTTTGACCGCCTGATCGCCCAGGCCCGGCGCCCCTGCTTTTTGACTTAACTGAGCCGGCAGCTTGTCCATCAGCGAGCTGACACCGCCCATGGCCTGCAGCTGCTGCAATTGGGTGCGCAAGTCCTCGAAACTGAAGCCTTTGCCCTGCATGACCTTGCGGGCGAGCTGCTCGGCATCCTCCAGGTTGACCTGAGATTTGACCTGCTCGACCAAGGCCACGACATCGCCCATGCCCAAAATGCGGGACGCCACCCGCTCGGGGTCGAAAGGCTCGAGCGCGTCCGGCTTCTCGCCGACGCCCATGAACACGATGGGCTTGCCGGTGACCTGACGAACTGACAAGGCCGCACCGCCGCGCGCATCCCCATCAGCTTTGCTCAAGATGATGCCGGTCAGATCCAGCACGGCGGAAAACGCCTTGGCGGCGTTGACAGCATCCTGTCCGGCCATGGAATCCACGACAAAGAGTTTTTCGTGGGCCGCGACAGCCGACTCAATTTGGCGCACCTCGTCCATCAAATCATGGTCGACATGCAATCGGCCTGCGGTATCGACAATCAGCACGTCGAAGACACCGCTGCGCGCGCGTTCCAAGCCACGCCGCGCGATCACCGCCGGAGATTCACTGCTGTCTGCAGGCAAAAATTCGGCGCCAACCTGGGCTGAAAGTTTTTGCAACTGCAAAATGGCCGCCGGCCTGCGCACGTCGGTGCTAACAAGCAGGACCTTCTTGCCGCGCGCCTCGATCAGCCACCTGGCCAGCTTGGCCGCGGTGGTCGTCTTGCCCGCGCCCTGCAGACCAGCTAACAAAATGACAAACGGCGGCTGGGCGCGCAGCTCGAAGCCTTCGCGCGCGCCGCCCATCAGGGCCACGAGTTCGCGATGCAGAATGCCAATGAATTCCTGACCTGGCGACAAACTGCTCGCAACCTCGGCCCCCAGCGCCTTGGCCTTGACAGAGTCGATGAACAACTTGACGACCGGCAGTGCCACGTCGGCCTCCAGCAGCGCCATGCGCACCTCGCGCAGCGTATCGCCGACGTTTTCATCGGTAATGCGGCCCTTGCCACGCAGGTTTTGCACGGTCCGGCCGAGTCGAGTGGTCAGTTTGTCAAACATGGCGCCATTCTAGCGAAGACACCCGGCTGCTAGACTGCCATCCGTGCAAGACCTGCCTTCCATAGTCCTGTTGGTCGCGCTGCTCGCGCTGCTGGCACTAGTGGCGTTTTCCTCGGGCACCGAAGTGGCGATGCTGTCGGCGAATCGCTACCGCATCCGCAGCCGGGTCGAAAAAGGTGAGCGGACCGCCAAGTTGCTCGACGCCCTGCTGTCGAAACCCGACGACTGGCTGGGCGCCAACCTGCTTGTGCTCACACTGGCGTCCGCCGGTGCGGTCACCATTGCCGCGATACTGGCGCTACGCACCGGCAAAGAATGGGCAATTGTGTTCCCGATGCTGGTGGTACCCGCAGTCATGCTGGTGATTTGCGAACTGGCGCCGAAAATCTATGCGGCGCTGCACGCAGACAACGTGGCGCTGGCCAGTGCCTGGCCGTATCGGATCCTCGTCTGGCTAACAAGACCGGGCGTGGTTGTAGCCAATTGGGCCGCATACGGCTTTTTACGCTTGTTCGGCGTTGCCAAAGGCATGCGCGGCGATGGCAATACGCTGTCGTCGGACGAATTGCGCACCGTGGTCGCTGAAGCTGGCCCGATGATTCCGCAACGACACCGGCAGATGCTGCTGTCGATTCTGGATCTGGAGCGTCTGACGGTCACAGACATCATGATCCCGCGGCAGGAAATTGGCGGCATCGATCTCGATGACGATTGGGAGGACATTCTCGAGCAATTGCGGCAGACCGCCCATACGCGTCTGCCGGTATATCGCGGCGACATCGATGAAATGATCGGCCTGTTGCACATGAAACGCGTCGCACAAAGCCTCGCGCGTGGCACGCTGGATCGCGACCAGTTGGAGGAAATGGCGCGCTCGCGCGAACCCTATTTCGTACCCGTCGGCACGTCGCTGATGGCCCAGCTCGGCAATTTTCAGCGCAATCGCCGGCGCTTTGCATTTGTGGTCGACGAATATGGCGATGTGCAGGGTCTGGTCACACTCGAAGATATCCTCGAAGAAATTGTCGGCGAGTTCACCACAGATCCAGCCACCGTGACCCACAAGGACGTGCACCGGCAAACGAATGGCGAATGGCTGGTGAATGCAAGCGCAACGATCCGCGCACTCAACCGCGCGCTGGGCTGGCAGTTGCCCACCGATGGCCCCAAGACCTTGAATGGGCTGCTGATCGAACGACTCGAAACGATTCCGGCGCCCGGTGTCAGTCTTAAATTCGGCGAGCTGCAGTTTGAAGTGTTGCAGGTCGCTGACAACGCCATTCGCGCAGTGCGGGTTCGCGACACCAGTGCGCCAGTCAAGCCGCCGCGGATCTAAAGAACCGCCTGCAATGCCTCCGCGACCCGATTCGCGGCAATGACTTTCAGGCCTTCGATCGGTTGGCGCGGCGCATTGGCTGCCGGCACCAGTGCACGCTTGAAACCCTGCTTGGCGGCCTCACGCAGTCGCTCTTCGCCATAGGACACGGGCCGCAACTCACCGCTGAGCCCCACTTCGCCAAACGCACAGTAATCGCGGGGCATAATCCGGTCGCGAACGCTCGATGCGATAGCTAACAACAATGGCAGATCGCTGCCAGTGTCCCGCAGTGTGATGCCGCCGACAACATTGGCGAACACATCATGTTCGGCCAGCGAGCAGCCGCCGTGACGATTGAGCACTGCTAACAACATGCTGATTCGATTGCTGTCAACGCCCTCCGCGACGCGACGCGGATTGGCAAAACGGGTCGGATCGACCAGCGCCTGCACTTCGACCAGCAGCGGCCGCCCACCTTCCCAGCCTACGAACACCATGCTGCCGGCCGCCGCTTCGGCAGAACGCGCCAGAAAAATCGCCGAAGGATTGCGCACTTCACGCAACCCTTCCTGCTGCATCACAAAAAAAGCGGTCTCGGCAATCGCACCAAAGCGATTTTTGGTAGCCCGCACCAGGCGATAACGACTACCGCTGTCGCTGGCAAAATAGAGTACAACGTCAACCAGGTGCTCCAACACACGCGGACCAGCCAGCGCACCATCCTTGGTGACGTGACCAATCATGACCACCGCCGTACCTGTCGACTTGGCAAAACGCACGATTTGCGCAGCGCACTCACGCAACTGCGTTACGCCACCCGCCGCGCCGTTGCCGGCCGCGCTTTCTACAGTTTGAATCGAATCGACGACTAACAAAGCAGGCGGTGTCACGCTCGCCTGCAGCAGTGCAGCGTCAAGGTCGTGATCGCAGATCAGCTGCAGATTGGCCAGCGAGCCACTGCCCGGCAGGCCCAGTCGAATGGCTCGCAATCGGATCTGGTCCACAGACTCTTCGCCCGAGAGGTACCAGACGGGCGCCTGCGCGGCCACCTGGGCGGCCACCTGCAACAACAAGGTTGACTTGCCAATCCCGGGGTCGCCGCCGATCAAGACCACGCCACCTTGGACCCAGCCGCCGCCCAGGACACGGTCCAGTTCCGAAAATCCGGACGGCAATCGGTTCATATTTGCAGGCGCTGCATCGGCCAAACGATGCAAGTGGGCCGTCGCCTGTACGGCTTGACTGCTTCGAACGCCACCACCTGAGGCGCTGGTCACACCGCGCAGGACCGCCAACGTGTTCCAATCGCCGCACGTGGGGCATTGCCCCTGCCATTGCACGGTATCGGCACCGCAAGCGCTGCAGACGTATCGAGTGGTGTTTTTGCCCATGGAACCCACAATGCTACGTTATGCCAATGGCTCATTCCGGATTAGAATGTCGCGGCTTGTTCGATAACAGCCGCCAATTGGAAGGAATGCAGACGTTGTGAGCCTGAGTGGCAGAGTCAAACTCGTGGGCGAGAGCCACACCGGCAAAGTCCGCGAGCACAATGAAGATACGATCGCCTTTGACGCCGAGCTGGGGCTCATGGTCCTGGCCGATGGCATGGGCGGCTATAACGCGGGCGAAGTGGCGAGCGGTATCGCCGTCAAGACCATCGTCAATCTGGTGCGCGACGCCGCCGAACGCGAAGACCTCAGCGCTACCGACACAGCCACCGGACTGACGCGCCGCAGTATCGTGCTGCGTGACGCCGTCCAACGGGCTAACAAAGTCATATTCCAGACCGCCAAAACGCAACCGCAGTGCGAAGGCATGGGCACGACAGTGGTTGGCGCTTTGTTTTACGACGACCGCGTTGCTATCGCCCATGTCGGGGATTCGCGCATGTACCGCGTCCGTGACAACAAGCTGGAACAAGTGACAACTGACCATTCGCTGCTGCAAGAACTGGTCGATCGCGGTTTTTATTCGCCCGAGGAAGCACAGCGGGCTGCCAACAAAAACTACGTGACCCGCGCTCTGGGGGTCGAACCGGCGGTGGAAGTCGAAATCCAAGAAACCGTGGTGCAAAAAGGCGACCGGTACATCATATGTTCAGACGGTCTCTCCGACATGGTGGAAGATGCCGACATTCACTTAACCGTCAACACCTTTGGTGCTAATCTAGAGACGGTCGCAAAGCAACTTGTCCAACTGGCCAACGACAATGGAGGCCGGGATAACGTGTCTGTGCTCATGGCACAAGTCATGGAACCCTTCCCTGCCAGACGCGGCGTGGTTGGAAAAGTGCTTCGCTGGTTTTCCTGACACTCACAGGATCTAACGAAATCTATGTCCAGGCTGATATTGAGCCTCGACGGCCATACGATGGCCGAATACACCATGAACAAGGAGCGGTATACGATCGGCCGTCTCCAGGACAATGACATTCGCATTGACCATCCGGCGGTAAGTGGCCACCACTCGTTGATCATCAATATTCTCAACGATTCGTTCCTTGAGGATCTCAACAGTACCAACGGCACCTATGTCAACGGCAAGCTGATCAAGAAACACGCGATGCAGCACGCCGACATCGTGACGGTGGGCCATCATCAACTGCGCTACATCGAGGACGATCAAGCTCAGGACGAATTCGAAAAGACGCTGGTTATCCAGCCGTCAGCGCGGCCGGTCGACATGATCCGGCGCGCCGAAGCGCGCGTCGATTCACAAAATAACGCTCGCGGCGGGCTGGCCGTTGCCGCCCGCAGCAATGGCATTGACCGCCGTACACTGGCTGACAGTCAGCTCGCCATTCGCAAAGCCAAGCTGCAGGTGCTTTCGGGCCAGTTTGCGGGTCGTGAACTGGAACTCGTCAAGGCGCTAACAACGCTGGGGCGGCCCGGCATGCAGGTCGCGGCAATCACCCGACGGCAGGACGGTTACTTTTTGATTCATGTCGAAAGTGCTGCGGATCAGTTGCCGCCCACTGTCAATGGCGATGCCATCGGTTCAACCGCGCACAAGCTCAAGGACAATGACATCGTGGAACTCGCGGGCGTGAAGATGGGTTTCTATCACACCTGAATTTCGAGCGGCACGCGCTGACTGACGCCGCACAACAGCTCGTATGGGATGGTTCCAGCCTGTGCGGCAATCTCCTCGACCGGCAATTGCGGCCCCCAAAGCTGCGCGCGACTACCGACATGGATATTTGTTAGCCCGGTGATATCGGCGGCGATCATATCCATCGACACACGACCTGCGAGGCGCGCAGTCTGCTGTTCGATCCGCACAGGCGTGCCAGACGGCAGTTGCCGTGCCAGACCATCGCCGTAGCCGGCGGCGATGATCGCAATGTCACTGTCGCGCGCGGCGCGCCAGACCGCTCCGTAGCCCACGGTTTCGCCCCTGAGTACGCGCCGCACGGCGATGACTGCCGCCTCCAGAGTCATCACCGGTTTCAGCCCAAATTCCGTGCCGAGCCGGCCAGGCACAGGCGACACGCCATAGAGCGCGAGACCAGGCCGCACCCAATCGCCGCGACCCTCGGGCCATAGCAGCGTACCGGCCGAGTTGCCGATGCTGGTTTCCACGCCGAGCCCGCGAGTCAGTCGCGCAAAAAGTGCCAGTTGTGCTGCCGTCATGGGCTCGGCAGGCTCATCGGCGCGGGCAAGGTGGGTCATGACTCGCAGGGTTCGCGCTGAACTTCTGAGTGCGCCGACGCGCTGCCAGACATCGGCAAATTTCTCGGGTCGGAAGCCCAGCCGATTCATGCCCGTGTCGATCTTGAGCCAGAGCGAAAAAGCATGTTTGTTAGCATCCAGTTCCAGCAGACGCAGCTGTTCGGCGTCGTGCACCACCAGCTCGAAGTTGCATTCGGCGGCGGTTTGCAATTCCCTGCCGGAAAACACACCTTCCAGCAGCACCATGGGCTGGCGGATGCCAGCGGCGCGCAATTGCATAGCCTCATCCAGCCGAGCCACCGCCAGCGCATCCGCCTCTTTGAGGGCATTGGCAGCCTGCACCAGACCGTGACCGTAAGCATTCGCCTTGACCACAGCCATGACGCGTGCCCGGGAAATCTCGCGCATGCGAGTCAGATTGTGCGCGAGGGCCACGGTGTCGATGAGCGCGCGAATGATGCGTGTCATGGCAGCTCGCCTGTCAGTGCACTAACGCAGCACGCCCTCGGCATACGAATCCGAGACGTAATTGGTGAAGCGCGTGAACTGACCTTGAAATGTCAGCACGAAGGTGCCGGTCTCGCCATTGCGATGTTTGGCGATATCGATCTCGGCCATGCCGCGCTTGGTGGTGTTCTTGTCATAAACCTCTTCGCGGTAAATCAGGAGGATGATGTCGGCATCCTGCTCAATGGCGCCTGATTCGCGCAGGTCAGACATCACGGGCTTTTTGTCGACGCGTTGTTCCACACCGCGATTGAGTTGTGATAGCGCGATGACCGGCGCATGCATTTCTTTCGCCAGCGCCTTGAGGCCGCGGGAGATTTCGGCAATTTCTGTGGCACGATTTTCTTTGGTACCGGGCACCTGCATCAGCTGCATGTAGTCGACCACGATCAAATCAAGCCCATGCTCGCGCTTGAGACGGCGCGCGCGCGCGCGCAGGTCCGTT
Organism: Gammaproteobacteria bacterium; assembly: GCA_043769085.1. Classification (GTDB taxonomy): domain Bacteria; phylum Pseudomonadota; class Gammaproteobacteria; order Steroidobacterales; family Steroidobacteraceae; genus UBA964. The sequence continues at coordinate 5,398 of JAYVJR010000082.1, read as the reverse complement.
GGCGTCAGCGCCGGCGTTTCATCGATGAAAATCTTGGCCTCGGACAGTTGACCGGCCGCTCCGGACACACGATTCCAGTCTGCATCAGTCAACTGACCGCTGCGGATATGAGACAGCGATACACGCCCGACCGAGGACAGCATGCGCGTCAGCAATTGCTCTGACGGCATTTCCATCGAAAAAATGGCGACCGATGCTTTGACACCTTGTTTGAGCGCCGCATATTCGGCCATGTTGACCGCGAGCGTTGTCTTGCCCATGGAAGGCCGGCCGGCAACTACCACCAGATCGCCAGGCCGTAGCCCGCCGGTCTTCTTGTCAAACTCATCGAATCCCGTGGGCAGTCCGCGCATGCCACCGGGATTGGATTGCCATTCGTCGATCTTGTCGATCAGTGGCTGCATCATGTGGCTGACACGCACAGCACCTTCGCGGCTGCCGCGGAAACCCGCTTCGGCAATATCGAAAACTTTTTGTTCGGCGCGATCGACCAGATCGCGTACCGACTCACCATCGTTCTGGTGCACCGACGAAGCGATTTCGGAACCGGCCTGCTGCAGGCGGCGCAACAGCGAACGCTCGCGGACAATGTCCGCATACGCACGGGCATTCTCCGCACTGGGCGTTTCGCGCACCAGATTGCCAAGATAGGCAAGCCCACCGGCATCTTCGAGCTTGCCACTGCGCGCCAGCTGCTCGCTGACTACGATGGCATCGCACGGTTTCATCTGCGATGCCAGCTGCGAGATGGCTTCAAAAATCAGTCGATGATCGGCGCGGTAGAAATCGTCGCTGCGAATGACGTCAGCGACGCTGTCCCAGGCCGAGGCGTCGAGCATCAGCCCGCCTAACACGGACTGCTCCGCTTCGACGGAGTGCGGGGGCGTGCGGATCGCCTCCTGATTCACTCGCGCTAAATCACTCTTCGGCGACGATGGTGACCGGCAGTTCGACGTTCACGTCGGTGTGCAGATGCAGCACGACCGTGTGATCGCCGACGTTACGCAGTGGACCATTGGGCATGCGCACTTCGCTGCGTGCAACCTTATGACCCTGAGCGCTGCAGGCTTCGGCGATATCGGTGGTGCTGACCGAACCGAACAGCTTGCCCTCGCTACCTGCCTTGGCGGTGATGCTGACCTTGAAGCCTTTGAGCGCTTCGGCCCGTTCGCCGGCGCCCGAGAGCTGTTCGCGGGCGAGCTTTTCGAACTCGGCGCGCTGCGCTTCAAAACGCTTGATGTTGGCGGGCGTAGCCAGCGTGGCCTTGCCTTCAGGCAACAGGAAATTGCGGCCGTAGCCGGACTTCACCTTGACGCGATCCCCAATGGAGCCGAGGTTCGCCACTTTTGTTAGCAGTATGACTTCCATGAACTGATCTCAATGCTGGTCGGTGTACGGCAGCAGCGCCAAAAAACGCGCTCGACGGATGGCCGTCGATAGCTGCCGCTGAAAAAACGACTTGGTGCCGGTGATGCGGCTCGGCACGATCTTGCCGGTTTCAGTAATAAAGCTCTTGAGCAAGCCCACGTCCTTGTAATCGACCTGAGCGATGCCTTCCGCGGTGAAGCGGCAGTATTTCTTGCGGCGATTGAATCGCGATTGTTTTCCGTTGTTCATGGCATGCCTCTTACAGGTTGTCGCCCATCATGTCATCGTCGTCGCCCATGTCGTCACGGCGATCACGACGCTCCTCATCTTCGCCCTTGGCCATCGCCGACGGCTCGGTGACTGCCGCATCCATTTTGACTACCAGGTGCCGAAGCACAGCGTCGCTGAAACGAAATCCGCCAGTCAGCTCGGTGAGCGTCTTCTGATCGGTCTCGATGTTGAATAGAAGGTAGTGGGCCTTATGCACTTTGGCGATCGGGAATGTCAGTTGACGCCGACCCCAGTCTTCAAAGCGATGTATTTGACCGCCGCTCTGGGCAACCATGCCCTTGTAGCGCTCGACCATGGCAGGGACTTGCTCGCTCTGATCCGGATGGACCAGAACGACGATTTCATAATGCCTCATGTGTGCTCCTTATGGATGTAGCCGCCCCGCGAGGCTCGCGAGTGTGGCAAGGAATCAAAAACGGGCGCGGAGGATAGCTGGCGAGCGCCAGTCGGGCAAGCCCAGTGAACCGAAACCCGTGAATTTCCTGATATTTTTCCGATCAGGGGGTCAGGTTCGCTGGCGACGGGCCTCGTATAGCAGCATTCCTGCTGCGACGGAGACGTTCAAACTTTCAACCTGCCCGATCATCGGTAGGGCCACCAGCAGATCGCAGGTGTCCCGGGTTAGCTGTCGCAGACCCGAGCCCTCGGCTCCCATGACCAGAGCAACGCTACTTTTAAGGTCAACCTCCGACACGCGCTTGGGCGCCTCAGCGTCCGCCCCGACAATCCAAAGACCCGCGTCTTTGAGCAAGCGCAGGCTGCGCGCCAGATTGGTCACGCTGACAACAGGGGTAAATTCGGCGGCTCCGGCTGCGACTTTGCGCACCGTTGCATTCAGTTGCACCGCGCGATCCTTGGGAACCAGCACGGCGAGCGCACCACAAGCATTCGCCGTGCGCAAACATGCGCCGAGGTTGTGAGGGTCCTGCACGCCGTCCAGTACCAGCACCAATGGATTACTTGCCAGGGTCAGCGATTCAAGTAACTGATTTTCATCCCAAGCCAGCAGCGGCCTGACTTCCGCTAACACACCTTGATGCGCAGTGTCTTCGCCCAGCCACTGCGCAAATTCGCGCGGTTGCGCACGCTGCACCTGGATGCCGGCAGCCTGCGCCAGCTGCAGGATTTCGCCAACTCGCTGATCGTCGCGGGCTACGGCGACGCGCAGGCTCAGGATGCGTGCAGGGTCGGCGCGCAGCACGCTGCGCACCGCGTGCAAACCGAAAACGAAGTTGTGGAGTGGGCGATTCAGGGCGCAAGGTCCAGGTCAATCAATCCTTCGACCATGTTAGCAACGGTGACAATTACGCGGATCCTTGAGCCGACGCGCAGCTCAAGGCCGTTGCGCCGGCCAACCCAGCCCTGCCCATGCTCGGCCATGACAAACTCACCCTGGCTGCGTTGATCCAGGCGCAACAAACCGTCGATCTGCAGAGATGTTAGCTGCACAAAACACCCTGCTTCGACCACAGTCGTCACCAGCCCGTCGAATACCTGCCCGATGCGTTCACGCAAATAGCTGCATTTGAGAAAAGCGTCGACATACCTGTCGGCCTCCTCCGCACGACGTTCCAGCTGCGACAGATCCACGCCCGCGATAGACAGCGGCACTTCTTCAGGCGAGGCGCCACAGGGATCTTTGGCATCGATCATCGCGCGAATGCGCCGGTGCACGACCAGGTCAGGGTAGCGGCGAATTGGCGAGGTGAAGTGCGTGTATTCCTTCAGTGCCAGACCAAAGTGCCCGATGTTAGGCACCTGATACTGTGCCTGCTGCAGCGAACGCACCACCAGCGACTCCACCAGAGGCCGCAGCTCGCTCTTGCCCAGTCGTTCCGGGATGGCGCGCAATTCTGCTGTTGTCGGCTCGTCCGGCAACTGCGCTGCGATTCCTAACAAAGAAAGCGTCGCGACCAGTTTCGCGATTTTCTCTGGATCCGGCTGGCCATGCACGCGATACAGCGCGGGTTGCCCCGCAGCAAGCATTTCGCGTGCTACAGCAACATTGGCCAGGATCATGCACTCCTCGATCAAACGATGGGCATCATTGCGCGCGTACTGCGTAACGCCATGCACGCGCTCGTTGGCGTCAAATTCAAAGGTGATTTCGCTGCTGTCGAACTCCAGCGCGCCGCGTTTTCGGCGCAGTTTCTCCAGCAGTCGAAACACCTCGACCAGCGGTTCGAGCGATTTGCACAAAGGTCCCAACTGCCGGCGAGCGGCCGGCTCTTTCTCGAACAAGGCCGCGTTAGCTATCGTGTAGGTCAGGCGTGCGGCGCTGCGCATGATGGCGGGATAACAGCGCGTCGTCTGCAATTCGCCACGTTTGTTGAGTCGCATGTCGGCCACCAGGCAGAGTCGGTCGACTTCAGGCGCGAGCGAGCACAAATGATCGGACAGCGCTGGCGGCAGCATCGGCAGCACGCGGCGCGGGAAATACACCGACGTGCCGCGCAACCGCGCCTCGTCGTCGAGTGCTGTACCGATACGTACGTAATGGCTGACATCGGCGATCGCAACCAGCAGTCGATAGCCCTGGTCATTGTGCTCGGCATACACCGCATCGTCGAAATCGCGCGCGTCATCGCCGTCGATGGTCACCAGCGGTAACTCGCGCAGATCCACACGATGCGCGTGGTCGCGGGGCTGCACCGCGCTACCGTATCGGGCAGCATCACGCATGACGGCTTCCGGAAACTCAGCCGGCAGATTAAATCGTGCCATGGCCGCCGCGTGTGCCATCGGCAGTGGACGCTCAGGATCCAGAACTTGCGAAACCTTCGCCAGCGCGCCGCGGCCGTCTGCTGGGTAACGCATGATCGTCGCAATAACCCAATCGCCGTTGCGGGCACCTTGTAGGTCCGCAGGAGCGACGTTGCAGCGCAGGTTGAGCCGGCGATCCGCCGCCTCGACCATGACGGTGCGGCCCTGCACAAGCACAGTGCCCAGAAATCGCTTTACGCCATGTTCAATGATCTCCAGCATGCGACCGGAATAGCGACCGTCGCTTTCACGGCGCGTCGCAACCCGTACACGATCACCGGACATCAGCCCGATCATCTCGCGATGCGGCAGAAAGACACTTGTGGTCCAGTCCGTCGAGCGCACGAAACCAAAGCCGTCGCGGTGCGCGCTGACGACACCGATGATTTCCGCAGGCAGACTGGGTGCAGGCGCTTTGCCGCCGTCGCGAGCCGTTTTCTGGGGGCTCTGCCGGCGCGCAGGTGGTTTTGACAGGGAGTCGCGATTTGGTCGCGAAGTTTTATGCTTTTGTCTTTTCAAAGTGAGGCTATTGTCGCCGATCCAGCGTAGTCGTCGTTGTCCATATGGCGTCGCTCCAGGCTGCCGGCGCAAAAAAGCCGTGCTAACAGGCCTGTGTCGCGGTTGAATGCGGCTCCTGGGGGCCGCAAACCCACCCTTTGGCATGCCAAATCAAGAAAATTGACATGCCTCGGTGCGCTGCGTACATTTCGCCGCCCCCCCTGCCCGGGTGGCGGAATTGGTAGACGCACTAGCTTCAGGTGCTAGCGGTTAACACCGTGGAGGTTCGAGTCCTCTCCCGGGCACCACGACCCCCTTCCGGGGCAGTTCGGCCGAGTTTGTTGCAGAAACTCAATCTCCTATTTTTCCAGGCTTTAACTAGTCGCCCCTGAAAATCTCCTAAAAGGCTATATTTATAGGGAATTAAAGCGGTATTCAGGGGTCTGATATTGCAGGATAATGTTGTTAGGCCTGCAAT
>JAYVJR010000081.1:0-19471 GCA_043769085.1 Gammaproteobacteria bacterium | reverse complement strand
ACTGGCACGCCTCGGCGGCTATCTCGCCAGAGCGAGTGACCCACCGCCCGGCAACATCGTGATGTGGCGCGGTCTCGCGCGGCTAACAGATATCGTAATTGGCTTCTCTGCGGGTCAGGCAGCACAGAATTGTGCGTAATTGAAAGGTAGATCGAGCGCTTACAGTTCTCGGGTACTCATCGAGACCGTGGTTTCACTCGACAGCGCCGGCCACACGAACCGATCCCGCCGCTCCAGGCGCTTGGTCCACAGCACCAGACCATTGCGTTCCCAAGTCACAATCTTCACCCGATCCCGCTTCGCGTTCGCAAAACAAAAAAGTGCCGCGCTGAACACATCGAGCCCCAAACTCTGCTCAACCAGCAGCGCCAAACTCGCCCCCTGTTTGCGCATGTCCACCGGCGCCACGCATAAATATACCGCCACATCGCCGCTCGGCCGAATCACGCCGCCCGTTCCAGCGCCGTCAAAACACCCGCCAATTGATCGCCATTCTGAAGTTCTAATTCCGCGCTGCGACCACCCGACAGCAGCAAGCGCAATCGCAGCACGGGCAGCACCGTGACCTGCGCCGATTCGCGCAGCTGTACGCGCGCAAAGCCCAGCGCGGCGGATCGCTGCCTGCGACCTCGGCTACCCGGTAGCGCTTTGGCAATACCCCGCCGGCGCAGCGGCACCAGCGCGTCGTATACCTGGCGCAGTTTTAGTCCACGTCGCCGCGCCTCATCGCTCAAGGTCCCGCTGCCGCGGCGCGCCGCTTCCAGACACGCCAGCGCCTGGCTCTGCAAATCCGTTAGCTTCCGTCGCTCCCTCGCCATCCCGCACCTCGCTTTAAGTCGCAGCGAGTGTGCCCGTCTTCCCGTTAGGCGAAAAGAATTTGGTTACCCAATCGTTTACGTGGCACCTTCGATCAGGCGCTATTGATCATCAGCCTGACGCACAACGACACTCGTCGTTTGGCGGTACCCTGACAACGTCACACCCCTCGGCCGCACAAGTTTTATTGTCGCCGGGCACACGGGCGTACCAGTCAGCGGCGTCGATCCCTGTCGCGATGCGCGCGCGAATCCTTGTGGCTTTCCGTTTGCGGTCGCGAATGTTTCCGCCAAGACCCGCAAGGTCTCGCCAATTTACGCCGATCCAGGCACCACCACACCGGGTGCATCGGTCGGGCTGCTCGATGGGCAACTCCTGTATCTCGGTAGTGCGTTTGGCGATCGCGTTAGCATCCGGCGCCTCAGAATTTGATGCCAACCCGCAATCCGAACTGCCGCGGATCCGCTGGATAGGTCGTATAAGCAAGCACCGGTGGCGCAATCGGCAGTGCGATGAAAGGATCACCGTAGCTTTGAGCCGACACCGGCTTGTCGTAGTCGAATAAATTGGTGGCGTACAACAACACGTTGTATTTGTCGTTGTCGAAGCCTAATCGTGCATCGACGTTCGTAAACGCTGGCATCCACACCAAGTTGTCGGGCGATACAAAGCGCTTACTGCGGTACTGAGCCGAGACTTCGCTACTGAGCGTCCAGTCGTTAGCCAGCGACTGTCGGTAGCCCAACGTTGCCACCAAGGCATGCTTTGCTGATTGTTCGAGCTGCTTGCCATTGGTGTTGGTGAAGCACACCTGCAGCGGCCCCACTGTTCCGATGCGGCAATTGCCCGAACCCGCCACGCCCAATGCCGATGTGTTAGGCACTTCGGAATCCGTGAAGCGCGGATCGAGATAGGTGTACGCAGCATTTAGCGTGAAGCGGTCGCTGAGACGCGCGCTCAGTTCGAACTCCAGGCCATCGACTTTGGCCTCGCCGATGTTCTGCACAACACTGCGGGTGCCCTGAGGATTTGCCGGGTTGTTAGGATCGGGGATCAGCAAGGAGGTTATGCGGTCTTGGTAGATCATGTGGAAGAAAGCCGCATTCAGCCGCAAGCGGTTGTTGAGCCAGGCGGTCTTGGCGCCAATTTCATAATTGATCAGCGTCTCGGGCGCATACTTGGCGTCGTTCGCATTCGTGACCACGCCCACATTGAGGAAGCCCGCGGGCTTCACCCCCTTGGCGCCACTGACATAAATCAGCGAGTCCTCGCTCGGCTTGAAGTTCAGCGTGAGGCGCGGCGCCGTCCAGGACGAAGACGCGTTCGGTCGGAACGTACCCGTGCTCCCCGCTGGATAGGCGAACGGCAAGAGCACACCGGCTGGCGTAATGTTGAGAGCTACGGCGCGGCCAAACAGGTACTCGAAGTCTTCCTGATTGAAGCGCACCTCGCCGGCGACACTCCACTGGTCGTTGAACCGGTAATCCGCAATCAGGTAACCCGACTTGTGCTTGGTGTTGCGGAAGTTAAGGTCCGCACCTGGCTGGCCGCGAACCTGCAATTCGCGCGCTGCCGACCAGTTGGCCGGTGCGAATGGCGCGCTGCGCCCAAAGCCGCTGATGAAAACCGATTGATTAAGGCTTGAATAGTCTTCGCGCCAGTAGAGCGCGCCCACCGCCCAGTGCAGTGACGAGTCGCCCTCCAGGTTGCCGAGCCGCAGTTCCTGGCTCTTCTGCGTGATCTCCGAGTAGAGGTCGGTGACTTGCATGGCTCGCAATGGCTCTGCGACGCCGGCGTTCGGCACGGTCACTGCCGTAGGTACCGCACCGTAGAAGTCCGCGTCAGCGCGGCTCAGTGCATTCGCGCGCGTATAACCGGTCCAGGATTCGAGCTGCGCAAACCCCAGGTCCACACCGCCGACGAGACTTACGACCGAGGCCTCGACATCGCCACCCTGGTAGTCCTTGCCAGTCAGCGGATCGACGCTGAGCTGCACGGAACTTGCCGTGCGAACCTCACCGACCGACGGATAGGGAATGCTCGCCGGTAGCAACGTGCCGCCCGTGGTCGCGCCCGGCGCCGCGCCGATACGAATACCCACCGCGTTGGCGGGAAGCGCCAACGTGGTGTTGCGGCCCGCAACCGCCTGACCCCAATAATATGAGGGCCGCGGCTCCGACTCATCATCCGAGTAGGACATTCGCAGCGTGAAATCGATTTTTTCGCTGGGCGCGAAACGCAGCGCGGCTGCGATACCCTGGGTTCTCCAGCCGCCGAGCGTTGCACCGGAAACGCTGTTATCGAAATAGCCGTCGAACTCACTGTAGATTGCATTGATACGCAACGCCGCCTTACCGTCCGCAAATGGGACATTGACTGCGCCGCGTGCTTCGTAGAGCCCATCCGAGGCCAGATCGACCAGTGCATTGCCCTCGAAATTTTCGAGGCTGGCCTTTTTCGACACGTAGTTGATGGCGCCACCGAACGCGACTCGACCATAAAGTGCGCTTTGTGGACCCTTGACCACCTCGATGCGCTCGACATCGACGAGCTTGAGGTTCATGAGGCTGCTGCCGCCGGCCGTGGCGATGGATTCCGAAGACACGTCGATGCCGTCTAACAGGATGCCAATCGGCGGGCGACCGCGCGTAGTGGGAAGTCCGCGAATGTTAGGCCGGGTATCCTGCGGCGCAAAGCCCTTGTCCCAGCTCAGCCCAGGCGTTAGCTTGGCGACATCCTGAATGTTGCGGATGCCCTGGCGTTCCACTTCTACGGCAGTAAATGGCACCACAGTCAGCGGCACATCCTGCAAGCTTTCCTCACGGCGCCGCGCGGTGACCGTCACCTCTTCGAGTGCGAGTGTTGCCGTGTCGGTACTGGAGTTCTGAGCGACCGCAGGCCATGACAATAGTGCTACCAAAAGCGCCCCCAGCGCACTTAGCCACCGCAAATTCGGCGCAACCTGCCGACTTTCCTGCGAAAAACGCCCAATCTGCATGGCAACTCTCCGTTTCAAATTCAAAACTGGGCGCACAAGGCCGGAAGCACACAAAGGTGGGTTATAGGTCGCGGCGGTGCAGCGCTCCAATGCAATCTACGTCCGTGTCGATGAGTCCGGCGCATAGGTCGATGAGTCCGCCGCATAGGTGGACTGCGCGCGTCAGCGGCCAAACGCTTTCTGCGTGGTAAAGTCACATCGATGAACGTTGAGAACCCCACCATGAATCGAGGCATGACTGGACTTCTGCCACGTACTCCGACGCTGGAAGATGAGAGCTATCTGGCGTATTTCGAGGGTGTGCGCAACTTCGCGATCGGCACGATGTTTCCGTTGGCGGCCCAGCAAATCGACGCGGTCTGCGCTAACAACGCCACCCCCGGCTCAGAGCTGCCGCTATCGACGCTGCGCAAGACAGCCGATGCGCTACCAATAGTTGGCACTTGGAAGCGTGTCATGCGCAGCCAACAGCAATCAACCTGGCACAAGATTCGCGACTCACTGTATGCGCAACAGTCATATTACGAAAGGCAACTTGACGACGCGGAACGCGAAAGTCCGAACCGATTGCATTATCGAGCTGATTTTCGGGTGCCGAGTTACGCTGCCCTGCCGATCCATTTGCAACCCGGTGGCTATGTTAGCGACAGCCTTGCTGGATTTGTGTTTCATCACGGCACCAAGGTGTTCTATCAGGGCACCAATGACCAGGACCAGTTGCACCGCGAGGTCGTTAGCCTAACGGCGGAACCCGAGGACCGTCGAGTCAGGCAGGTTCTGGACCTTGGCTGTTCGATCGGCCAGTGCACCACGGCGCTGAAACAACGCTGGCCCGATGCCGAGGTAACCGGTCTAGATGTTGGCCTGCCGATGTTGCGCTACGCCCATAAGCGCGCCACTGATCTTGGAGTTGATGTGCATTTCACGCAGGGGTTGGCGGAGGACAGCGGCCTGCCGGACGGCAAGTACGATGTGATCCTCGCTTACATTCTATTTCACGAAGTGCCATCGAAACTATTCCGCCCCATAATTCGCGAGGTCAAGCGATTGCTGCGCCCCGGTGGCACCTTTACGATTGTGGATGCGCCCAATGGCACGCACTTTCCAGCCCCCAATCGCGTGTGGATGGATTTCGATGCGCAATTCAATTGTGAACCCTATTCACCGGCGTTCGTCGCGACAGATTTTCAGGCTTTGTTAGCCGACGAGGGTTTGAAGGTGACCGAACACGGCACAACTGGCGGCTTCTTAATGCGGACCGTAGCCGTCAAGCCGCTGTAATGAACGCGCCAAGTGAGCTCGGCGCGCTGCTCGCAGACATGGCGGCCGTGCTCGGAACGCAGGCGCTGCGAACTGACGAGGCTACGCGATGCCTATACTCACAAGACGTTTATCGCGCGGGATACTTGGCGGCGGCAGTTGTCAGCCCGGACAGCACGCAGCAAGTTGCGCAGCTGGTTCGTTTGGCGGGTGAGGCGGGGGTTGATCTGTTTGTACGTGGCGGTGGCATGTCCTACACGGATGCCTATTTGCCGACCAGCGAGCGTTCGGTCGTGCTGGACATCACGCGCATGAACCGTATACGCGACATCAACGTGACCGATCTGCACGCCACCGTCGAAGCGGGGTGCACCTGGGCGGCGCTGGACGACGCTTTGGCGAAACACGGTGTGCGGGCGGTTTTTTGGGGCCCCATGTCGGGACGGCGCGCGACGATCGGTGGCGGCATGTCGCAGGGTGCGGCGACCTTTGGATCAGGCCTGCATGGCACGTCAGCCGCCGCTGCGCTCGGCTTCGAAGTGGTGTTAGGCGATGGCCGGGTTTTGCAGACCGCGCAGTTTTTTCGGCATTCAGGACCTGACCTAACCGGTTTATTCACCGGCGACGCCGGGGCCTTCGGTATCAAGACCGCCATCACGCTGCAATTGGAACCGCGCCCGGCATTTGGCGAAGGTCTGTCTTTCGCGTTCGACAGTTTTGACAAACTGGTCGGCGGACTGCAGGCAGTAGCACGCCTGAACATCGCGACCGAAACGTTCGGCGCCGAAACCGCTTTGCTACGCTCGATCGCGGGTTCCATGAATTTTCGGCAGGATGCCAAAACCGCGCTAGCCGTGATCAAGAACAGTCGCAATCCGCTGTTAGGCGCCTGGCGGGTGCTACGCATGGCACAGCATGGCCGCCGTTTTCTGCGGTCGTCCCATTACACCGTGAGCTTTCTCACCGAAGCTCGGGATCGCACTCGTCTGGCGCTCAACCTGCGTGATATCCGCGCTGCGGCGGCGCGTTTCGGTCGTGAGATCCCGAATACGATGGCAACCGTAACCCGGGCCACGCCCTTCCCGGATCCCCTGGTGTTGGGTCCCGGTGGCAAACGGCTGCTACCGCTGCACGGCATATTTTCCTATTCGAAAGTCGCAGCCTTTCATGTCGCGCATTCGCAACTGATCGATCACGCGCGCCAGGAGCTAACACAACTGGGCATAGAAGTCTTTGTTGTTTACGCCTGTATCGGCAGCAATGCATTGCTCTACGAGCCAGTGATTTACTGGCAGGACGCATGGCCTGAACTGCACAAAACTGTCATGCCTGAGGCGGTACTGCGACGATTCCGCCAGCCGCCCGACAACCTCGCCGCGCGGGCACGAGTCGAACGTCTGCGCCTCGAGATCATCGAACTGATGCGCGCGCATGGTGCCGCACACTTGCAGCTGGGCCGCGCTTACCCTTACCTGCAGAATCGCGATCCCGCTTTTTCGGATTTGGTCTACGCGACCAAAGCCGCACTGGATCCGGCGCACCGCATTAACCCAGGCGCGTTGGGACTGCTGCGTCCCTGACGCTCTGGCCCGTCGCACCCATGAAAAAAATTCGCGTCGGCATCGTGGGCGCAGGCATCGGCGGCTTGAGCGCCGCTCTCGCCCTGCAGCGTATCGGTTTGCAGCCGATTGTCTTCGAACAAGCGGACGTGTTAGCCGAAGTGGGTGCCGGCATCTCGATCACGCCGAACGCCGCGAAAGGCCTGCAGTATCTTGGTCTCGGCGCCGCCCTGGATGAGATCGCGGACCGGCCGCCGCAACAACTATTGCGTCACTATCACAGCGGCGCGGTGCTGTTAGCCATCGACCGCAGCAACACCACCGCGCAATACGGCGCCGAGTATTACCAGATGCACCGCGGTGATCTGCATGGATTGCTGCTCAAGAGCGTTCGAGCGAACAATGCCGATGCCATTCGCACCTCGCACCGGCTAACGGCGGTTCGGTGTAACGGCAGCGTTGTCACAGTCGGGTTCGCGGCCGCGCCCCCCGTTACGCTCGATTGTTTGATCGGTGCGGATGGTCTGAAATCGATAGTGCGGGATCAGATCTTCGGTCCGCAGGCACCTGGTTTTACTGGATTCGTCGCATGGCGTGGACTTGTCGATGGCGCCGAACTGACAGATTTGGCGCTCACAGCGGGCTCCGCAGTTTTCACCGGCGACCATCGCCTGTTCGTGCGCTATCCGGTGCGCCACGGACAGTGGCTGAATTACGTCGCTTTTACGCAATCCAGCCTGGCGCAGGCCGAGAGCTGGAGCGCTAGCGCCTGTATCGACGAGCTCTTACCACTGTTCGGAACATTTGCCACCGAGGTGCAGACTATTATTGCCCGCACGGCGCAGCGTCTCTGCGGTCGCTGGGGGCTCTATGCGCGGCCACCACTCAGGCAATGGACCACCGACAACATAGCGTTGTTAGGCGACGCGGCGCATCCGATGCTGCCCTGGTTTGGCCAGGGCGCTGGCGCTGCCATCGAGGATGCTGTCGTGCTGGCACGCGCCATGGCCGCGAGCACCGACCTGGGCGAGGGACTGCGTCGCTACGAGCTGGCTCGTCAACCGCGCGTCAATTTGTTGTATTCCGAATCGCAGTTGGGTGGCCAACGATTGTTTGTTGCCGAACCGCAGCCAATGACAGCCGACAATATTCGCAATGAGGACTCACTTGGCATTTTTCGTTATGACCCGTCCACAGCACCCATCTAAAAGCAGGTACCAGCCCCATGAGCCAGGCCGAACATCCTTATAGCTTCGCGTTTGAAAAAAACGGCATCGTTTACATATCCGGCGCTACGACTATTGACTATGACACCCATCAGCCTATCCCGGGCCGACGCGAAGCATTGGACGCTGCGCTGAATGAAGTCGAGCGCCGCCTGGGCACGGTGGGCCTCAATCTCTCCCATGTCGTCAAGGTCACCTACTATCTAATCGATATCGGCCTGCGGACCGAGGCGAACCAGCAGTTCGAGGCTCGTTTTCAGCACCCGCGCCCGGCGCGCACGGTACTGGGAGTGTCCGCGATTCCCTACGGCGGGCAGGCGGTGATCGACGTCATTGCGCATCGCTGAAGGCGCAGCTGCAGCATGCACTCCTGGGACTACATCATTGTCGGCGCGGGTTCAGCGGGCTGCGTGCTGGCTAACAGACTTTCGGCGAACCCTGCCCACAGAGTACTTTTGTTAGAAGCCGGCGGCCCGGATCGATCACCGCTGATTCACGTTCCTGCGGGCATCGCCCGCGCGATCGGCAACCCAGCACTCGACTGGTGCTATCGCGCCGAACCTGACAGCTCGCGTTACAACAAAGTCGATCTTTGGCCAGCCGGCAAAACTCTGGGCGGGTCGAGTTCAATCAACGGCATGCTGTACGTGCGCGGGTCGCGCCAGGACTTCGATGGTTGGGCGGCTCTGGGCAACCCTGGTTGGAGTTACGACGAGGTCTTGCCGCATTTCCGGCGGCTTGAGACGTCAGAATTCGGCGCTGCGAGCCTGCGCGGCCGCGACGGAGCCATGCACGTCTCGCGTCTGCGAACCATGCATCCGCTGGCCGCCGTCTTCATGCAGGCTGCCGCAGAATGCAGTATTCCTTACAATCCCGACTACAACGGTGTTAGCCAGTACGGCGCTGGCGAGCCGCAGGTTACGCAGCGTAACGGCTGGCGCTGGAGCAGCGCGCGCGCCTTTTTGCACCCGGTCCGAAAACGTCCAAATTTGCGCATCGAGACCCGAACGCTCGCGCAGCGTTTGTTAGTGGATTCGACCGGGCATTGTACGGGTGTGCAGGTACGACGCGACGACGGGTCGGCAGAGACGTACCAAGCGCACCGCGAAGTCGTAGTCACCGCCGGCACGCTTGCCACTCCGAAATTATTGATGCTTTCCGGGATCGGTCCCGCGCCACTGCTGCGAGCACATGGCCTAACAGTCAGTGTCGATCTGCCAGGTGTCGGCGCCAATCTGCAGGAGCATTGCAATTCTGTCGTCGGCGCTGATGTGTCGGTGCGAACTTACAACATGGAAGCCACGGGATTACGCGCGGCCAAACATCTATTGCGCTGGCTGGTCACCGGCGCTGGGCCGGCGGCCAGCCCCTATCCGCATGCGGTTGCGTTCGTACGCTCGCGCCCCGAAGAACCGCAGCCCGATTTGCAACTCCTGTTTGGGCCTTTCGCCTTTGGCTATGACGAGCGCGGCGTTGTGCCGTATCGCAATCCCGCGGTAACCATCATGGCTAACGCTTGCCACCCTGTGGCGCGTGGCCGCCTGACCATCCGCTCCGCCGATCCGATGGCGCCGCCCATCATTGAACACCGTTTGCTGGAGCAGCCCGAAGACCTGCGACGGCAGCTGGCAGCCGTAAGACTCGCGCGGCGCTTGTTGCAGACGGTTGCCTTTTGCCCCTACGTGCTGCGCGAAATACTGCCGGGCGCCACAGTACAGACCGACTCGCAATGGACCGAGCATCTGCGCCGCACGAGTTCCCTCGGTTATCACCCGGTCGGCAGTTGTCGCATGGGCATAGGACCAGATGCCGTCGTGTCGCCCGAACTTAGGGTCCATAGTGTCAGAGGGCTGCGCATTGCCGACGCGTCGATCATGCCTACGCTGCCCGCTGCGAATACCAACGCAGCGACACTGATGATTGCCGAGCGAGCGGCTGCTCTGATACTCAAGTAGCTCGGCGCAGTAGGTGTGTCTTTTTGGGTGCAACTGCCCGCACAACGCAACAACGGCCATGACATGCATGGACCGCATAGGTGGCAGCGAACTAATCATACGCAGCTGGCTGTTCGTAACTTTCGATTGCTGATAGGGTGGGCTCGGCGGCTACAGTTGACAGGTGTTGCATTCCCGCAACACATTGATTCATTTTCAATCGGAGAGCGATAATATGGTCCGGACCACCGAACTCATCGACCTTGTGCAAAGCTTTTCACTGCGTCGCAGCGCCTCGATAGCCTGCGCGCTTTTGTTAGGGTCAGCTGTCAGTCTGCCCGCCGCCATGGCGCAAGGCAGCGAGAGCGTCGTGACACTCGAAGAAGTGGTAGTCACAGCCAGAAAAGTCGAAGAAAAACTCAGCGACATTCCAATCGCTGTGTCGGCATATTCCGCTCAGGACCTGCAGGACCGCAACTCCACCAGTCTCGCCGACATCGCGACATACACGTCGGGATTTTCTTTTGAGGCCTATTCTGGCGGCACCACGCCCGCGCCGCTGATCCGTGGTCTGACACAAAACGCGCTGACCGATCGCAACCAGAATGTCGCGACGTTTGTCGACGGCGTGCATGTTCAGCAGCAAGGCAATATCGATTTCTCGATGTTCGACCTGGAGCGGATCGAAATCATCAAGGGACCCCAAAACGCCCAGTACGGCAAGAGCTCGTTCGCTGGCGCGATCAATTGGGTGCCCAAACGACCGACGCTCGGCCAGTGGGAAGGCACGGTAGGTCTCGTGGTAGGAACCGACGAACGGCGCGACGTAACAGCCGCCGTCAGCATCCCGGTGTGGCAGGACAAACTCGCGGTCCGCCTCTACGGAATTCGCACGGAGTTCGATGGCTCGTTCAAGAACTTCTATCCGAACTCTGGCAACGGCGTCGCATCGACCGTCGCGGGGTACAGCTGGGATGGCAACAGTGGCAATCTGGGCGGCTATGACAATGAGGCCTATCAGGCCTCGCTGCGTTTCCGCCCGATCGACGCCCTGACCATGGACCTGCTTTATTTCCGGTCCGAGACGCGCAACGACCCGGGCGCCGGCTATTTGATTCAGCCGCTGTCGACAGCCGTGTTTCCCGGCTCTACGCCCGCGCTGCAGAATCCGCACAACTGCAGCCCGAATGCCATGGGCATCAATCAGCTGCGCTGCGGCGAGATGCCGCTTGACCCGTCGCGGGTCATTGCCGACCCACGATCACAGGGCTCGCACACCCACAGCGACATCCTCTCGGCGCGTATCCAATACGAATTCACCGATACCCTCAGCGCCACTTACCTCTATGGCAAGGGCCTCTACGACGCCGCGGGTTACCAGGCAGGCGGTCAGCCGGAAGTACTCATCAATGGCGACCTAACATTGCGCCCAGCGTCGGCCATGGGAGCGGGCCCGGGCTACATCACATTCTCCGGCAATCCGTTTACGGATCAGGAAGCCGAGTCGCACGAAATCCGGTTCGATGGCAAAGTGGGCAACATCGGCTGGCGCATTGGCTACTTCCACAACCAAGTGGACGACGTTGGCGCATTGGCGCTCTTTTCCCGACGACAACCACTGAGTGCCGACCCGACCAACTCCATTGTGATCACGCAGATCCCGTTTGTGACCGTTAACCCGCAATCACTGCTGGCGAACTTTTCGGACCGGATTGATTCGGCGTTCTTTGCACTCAACATTCCGTTTGCTAACACCTGGAACGTTGACGTGGAAGGACGCTACAACAAGGAGAAACGGCGCCAAGACTTGCTAATCTACGGCTTTAATCCTCTAACCGGAGGAACGCCAACGGGCACCTCGACGCCCCGCAATCTGCAGCGCGAGTACAAAAAGTTCACGCCGCGCGTCAACCTGCGCTGGCAGCCGCGCGAGGGTTGGACGTTCTACGGAAGCGCTGCGGTCGGCGAGAAATCCGGCGGCTTCAACGGCGTGACCGCTGACGTGCAGGCCTATGAGCCGGAAGAAAACACAACCATCGAGCTCGGCGCCAAACAGACGCTGTGGAATCGCCGGCTGCAGTTGAACTATGCCGTGTTCTATATCGACTGGAAGGACCTGCAGCTCAGCGTGCCCGACACCATCCAGAGTCCTGGCAGCACGGTTCAAGAGCCCAATTTCATCGGCAACGTCAAGGGCGCCACCTCAAAAGGCATCGAGGCCGACGCCACGGTGATCTTCACTGATCGACTCAAAGGTAATTTTGCCGCCTCTTTCGTGCAGGCCCAATTTAAGGGCGGTGTGATCGACACCACCTTCGGGCGGCTCTGCGAGACGCCCGGCACGCCGGCCTGCGTCTTCCTGCCGCGCACGCCAGGCGTACTCCCGCTCGGCGGTTCGCCCATCGGCGGCAATGACCTGCCGCGCACACCCAGCACCAAGTTAGCGGCCGGCCTTGAATACCACATGCCGCTCGGCAACTTCGAGCTGTCCTTGCGCGGTGACCTGGCGTACCAGAACAAGTACTTCTCTGAGAATCTGAACCTGGCCTTTATCCCGGATCGGACACTGCTCAATCTGAATGTCGGCCTGAGCGATCCGGACAAGGGCTGGAGCTTGAATCTCTGGGGCAAGAACGTCACCGACGAGGTGTATGCGTCGAGCGCGTTCGCGGTGTCCGTGGTCAACCAGTACATCCCGGCGTTGGGCCAGGGTGCCACCTTTGGCCTAACAGCTCGCTACAATTTCAAGCCAGCGAACTAGTCAACATCCAGGGCTGCACGAAGGTGCAGCCCTGGATGGTTTGTTAGATCGGATCCTGAGCGAGCGGCACAGCTGATTCAAGCGTGCGCCGCCTGCGACCCTTGATTCGGTCGGTGAAATTCGCCACCGCCAGGTACACCGCTGGCACGACCACCAGCGACAGAACGGTCGACGTCAACAGACCGCCAATGACTGCAACACCCAGTGGTGCACGGAAGCTGCCGTCGGCGCCAATGCCGAACGCGATCGGCAACATACCAGCGCCCATCGCGAGCGTCGTCATGATCACCGGTCGCGCGCGCTTGCGACAGGCATCGATGATCGCATCGCCGCGCGACAGTCCGAGATCGCGCTCGCCGATGATGGCGTAGTCAACGATCAGGATCGAGTTCTTGGTGGCGATGCCACTAAGCAACAGGAGTCCGATCAGGGACGGCACCGACAGCGCATACCCCGACAACAACAGCGCACCGAATGCACCGCCGCCGCACAGCGGTACGGCTGACAGGATTGTTAGTGGTTGCGTGACGCTGTTGAACAACAGCAATAACACCACGTAGACACAGAGAACTCCGGTCAGCATCGCCACGGTGAAGCCGAGGAACAGCTCCAAAAAGGCTTCGGAATCGCCGGCCGGCAGCACACGCACACCCGCCGGCAGCATGCGCATGACCGGCAAACGATTGACCTTGCTCATGACGGTATTGAGCGGCAGGCCGTTCAATTCTGCGGTGACCAGCACGTTGCGCTCGCGATTCAACCGATCGATCGTTGAAGGTCCGCTGCCTTCGCGAATCGTGGCGACCGCTGACAGAGGCACGGGGCCGTTCTTGGAATTGACGCGCAACGACGCGAGCACCGATTGCCCGCTGAGAGCACTCTCGGCGATTTGCACTCGAATAGGTATTTGCCGCTCCGCCAGATTAAGTTTTGCGAGCCGCTGACGAATGTCGCCACTGGTGGCGATGCGGGCCGCTTCGGCAATGTCGACCGTGGCGACACCGAGATCCGCCGCCCGCGCGGCATCGGGTTCGATAACGATCTCGGGCCGCAAAAGTGAGGCCGACGAGGTTACGTTGCCAAGCCCGGCGATGCCACGTATTCCGGTCGCGAGGGCATTGGCAGTCTTGCCCAGCAGTTGCACATCGTGACCGGCCAGCACCAGCTGCAGGTCTGTGCCTGGATTGCCGGAGACAAAGTTGATGCGTATGCCTGGTACGTCACGCAGCACTGTGCGGATCTGTTGTTCGAGTTGCGTCGCCGTCTTGTCGCGATCTTTCGAGAACTGCAGCGTTAGCGTCGCCGTGCGAACCTCCGGGAGCGTAATTCGACCGCCGCCGCCGCCCGGTGCGGTGCCCACGCTCGCGTACACACTCACTATCTCCGGAATCGCCGACAAACGCTGGCGCACCTGCTCCGCTGCGCGCGCCGTATCCTCCAAACGAGTGCCAGGTGGCAGCGAGACCTGCAATCGAATGCGACTGAGATCGGATCCTGGGACGAAGGTCTTGGGGATAAAGGGCACCAGCGCGAGCGACAGGACAAAGCTGCCCAAAGCCAGCAGCATCGTGATGCGCCGATGCTCGATGGCCACCCGAACCCAGCGCAGGTACCACAGCATCGCGGCGGAATCGTTAGGCGCGTGCGGTATGCTCTTCATGAAGTTGGCCGCCAGCATCGGTGTTAGCAAGCGCGCCACCAGCAAAGAAAACAGCACTGCGGCGGCGGCGGTCCAGCCAAACTCACGGAAGAATTTGCCGGTGACGCCGGGCAGGAACGCGACCGGCACGAATACCGCGACCAGCGTGGCGGAGGTCGCGATCACGGCCACACCGATTTCGTTGGACGCATCGATGGCAGCCTGCATTTGCGACTTGCCCATGGCGCGATGCCGCGCCGTATTCTCGACCTCGACGATTGCGTCATCGACCAGAATGCCAATGACCACGGCGAGCGCCAACAATGTCAGCAGGTTGAGACTGAATCCGAACCATTGCATCACCGCAAACGTCGGAATGACCGATAACGGCAGCGCAATCGCTGAAATCCAGGTGGCGCGCCAGTCACGCAGGAACAAAAAGACCACGACGACCGCGAGCAGCGCGCCTTCCAGCAACATGATCATCGACGCGTCATAGGACGCTTTCGACTCCTCCACGGACGAGGAGACTTCGATGAAACGCAGGCCTGGATATTGCTTCTCAAGAGCTGCGACCGTGCCACGGACTGACTCGCCAACCGCCACTTCGGACGCGCCACGGCTGCGGGACATGGACACAGCGATCGCCGGTTTGCCGTTCAGGAAAACCGCTTCGCGCTGCAGTGCGGCGCCTTCTCCCACCTGCGCAAGTGCGCCCAATCGGACCGTACGACCGTCCGGAAGAAAGACCGGATAGTTGGCCAGATCGGCTACCGATCGAACGGTACCGACGGTCCGCACGGCTTGCTCAGCGCCGCCCTGTTCCGTGCGACCGCCTGGCCGCTCAACCTGTAACCGCGCCAGTTGATTCGAGATCACGCCCGCTGTGACGCCAAAGGATTGCAAGGCCTCGGGTCGCAGATCGACGCGAATTTCCCGCTCGACGCCGCCGCCGCGGGTGACAGCCGCGATGCCGCTGACGCCAAACAGCGCTTTGGTAATCGTATCGTCGACAAACCACGAGAGCTCATCGGGCGTTAGCCGCTCATACTGCACGACATACGCAAGCAAGGTCGGGCCAACGATGCTAACGCGGACGATTTGTGGCTCGTCGATATCGCCTGGCAATTGCGGCCGGATACGCATGACAGCGTCCCGAACTTCATCCAGGGCTTCGGAGACATCGCGGCCAATCTCGAACTCGATGCGTGTGACGGACGTGCCCTCATTGACGATCGAGCGGAGCTTGTCGATCCCCGGAATGCTGGCAACCGCATCCTCGACGCGCCGGGTGACTTCGGTTTCGAGCTGCGATGGCGAGGCGCCAGCCAGATTGACCGTGACTCGGATCTCCGGCAATGCGATGTCAGGTAACGTGGAGATCGGCAGTTGCCGCCAGCCCCAGAGACCAGCCACACACAGCACCACGAACAGCAGCGCAGCTGGCAGTGGATTGCGAATACCCCAGAGCGACAGATTCACGGCTGAGGCGCCTTGGCAACGGCATCGACCACACGCACCTGATCACCATCGCTGAGAAATCCGGCGCCCGTAACGACCACGCGGTCGTTGCTCGACAGTCCGCTGACAATCGGCACCATCACATCGGTGGGTGGCCCGGTCTGCACGCGACGCTGCGCGACGCGTGACTTGGCATCGACCAGAAACACGTAACTGAAACCGTCGCGCATCACCACCGCCTCGCGCGGCAGAACCTGGCCTTGCGACTGACCCAGCTCGACACGCCCCTCGGCGAACATGCCAGCGCGCAACGCTCCCGGCGCGGGCAAATCGGCGTAAATCAGGCCAGTGCGAGAGGTGGCGTCGAGCGCCGGCGATACCACGCGAACCAGGCCAGCAACAAAGCTGCCATCGGGCGCGCGGACTTTGACCGGAGTGCC
Source organism: Gammaproteobacteria bacterium (assembly GCA_043769085.1). Classification (GTDB taxonomy): domain Bacteria; phylum Pseudomonadota; class Gammaproteobacteria; order Steroidobacterales; family Steroidobacteraceae; genus UBA964. The sequence continues at coordinate 3,377 of JAYVJR010000081.1, read as the reverse complement.
CGGTCGCACCCGCGCCAAATCGATATCTGTTAGCTCGGCGCGCCATTCGAGCCGCTCTTGACGAATCAGGCGCAGCAGCTCAGTGCTGCTCGCGACAATCTGGCCTGGCTGCACCGCACGCCATGAAATGACACCGGCGTCCGGCGCACGCAGCGTGGCGTACGCCAGGCGCAGCCGCGCCGAGTCGCGCTCTGCGGCCGCGCTTTGCAGCCCAGCGTCAGCGCCACTGCGTGCGGCGCGCAGTTCGTCGAAGTTGCTTTGCGAAATCAGTTGCCGCTGCAACAGAGTTTCGCCGCGCGTCGCGCTGGCGATCGCCAGATCGCGGTTGGCCCGCGCCTGCGCATAGGCGGCTTCGGCGCGCCGCAGATCCACTTGCAGCGAACGCGTATCGAGCTGCAATAGCGGCTGACCGGCGCGCACCCGGGCGCCGACTTCTACCATCACCCGCTGCACGCGCAGGCCGGACAACTCAACGCCCAGCGACATCTCCTGCCACGCAGCCACCGATCCGGACGCGACGATTTCCAGCACAATGGCGCGTGTTTCAGATTTCCCGGTCGTGACCGTCAGGCCCTCCTTGGACTCAGGCGGCGCGCCGCCGCCACGCCCACAGGAGGTGAGGAGCAAACCGGCTGCAGAAACAGCCAATACCACGGCTCCTGCGCGCGGCAACGCAAGTCGATTAGGCAACCCCATGTGCACCTTCCTTGGTTACGATGCCTACAACATACCCAGTCAGGCCGGCGCTGGCCAATCGAGCCCGTATGTTGTCCACTTCAGCCAAATCGCGGCAACTACGGATGGCGGAACGATTCTTCTGGCTACCTACGGAGTTGGCCGCTGCATCGCGTCAAGACCACAGTCGAGAACCGCCGCCGCGCGCGCGTGCTTGAAATTCTGGTCCACAGCCAAAGTGGCAACTCCGTGGGAGAAAGCCTGCTCGCAGGCGCTGAGCGGGACACGTTGGCACGGGCGCCCAAGCTCGCGCAGCGATAAGGCCTGCGGGCGATCCGCCGCAATGATCTTGCTCGCATGAATCAGCCACTCAAGCGAGCTGGATAGATCGAATTCAACTTGGCTTCGGCGGACACGATCTACGCACGGCACAGGCATTCGACACCTTCGTTGCAGCAAATCACACAACCGCTTTTCGGGCCGTGGTTGACTCCAAAGTGGGGTACGGCCCGTGCTGAAACGATTGGGCAGCAATGCGCGTGACGCGCGCCACCATAAGATTGCCCGGCATTATGTGAAGCGCCAGGCGCCTGCGCAGCTGTCCCGGTTATTGTGCAAACGTTTCGCAGCCTTTGACCCGCAGGGCTAAACTCGCAGATGTGATTCGCCGCGCAATCCTTTTCATGGCTACTGCCGCATTTGTTGGCACTGCACCGCAAGTGGCGCGCTCCGCCTGCGTCGGACATCAGACCAGTGCGCTGGCGGAACTCGAGACACTCGCATTTCAAGATCCAGCCAAAGCGCTGCCGCGGGTTGCTGCTGCACTTACTAACAAGAGTACCACCCCGAGTCAGCGCGTCGGGCTACATGCGATTGCTGCGGATGCCTCGCGGCAGTTGGGTTTCAGTCGCCAAAGCATTACCTATGCAGATGCGGGCCTTGCGCTGCTGGCGCCTAACGATCTGTCGGATGTGGCCGTGCGAATGCGCACTGTGCGCGCGCTGGTCAGCACCAATGTGGGTGGCATCGATGCGGCGGTCGTCGATTTGACGCGCATCGTGGATGCGGTGCGGGATCGGCCGCTGGTGCTTGGCTGTGTGCTGCGGGATCGCGGCTGGTTGCAATTTCGCGCCGGCAACACCGAACAGGCACTCAATGACATGATCCGTGCCTACGATTTGCTGCGTACGCGCGCGTCGCGCGAGGAAGTGATGGTTGCAGCGGGTCGCCTGTCGATGGCGCACTTTAGCGTGCGCGACTATGCGCAAGCCCTAACACTCGTCGATGAGTCCATTGCATTCTTTCGCGCCGGGCGAGCCCAAGTGCGACTGGCGACCGCACTCGATCGACGAGCCGCGATCCTGCGATCGGCAGGTCGATATGATGAAGCGCTGGTGGCTGCCAATGAATCGTTGCTGATTCACACCAGCATCAACGATCGCGTCGGCACAGGACTGTCGCAAATGCGGCTCTGCGGCGTTGAAGTCGCGCGCAATCAACTCGGCGCCGCGCGCTCCTGGTGCGATCGCGCCGGGCGCACGCTGAGTGGCACGTCAGGTATGGACGACAACGACTACCGATCGCTTGCCGCGCTACGCGGACGCCTGCTGATCGCCGAGGGCAACCCGCGTGCCGCAATCCCACAATTGGATCGCGCAATCTCGCCAGGCGGCGCGCAGCCGGCCGACGATGTTTCCGAATTGCATCAGCTGCGCGCTAGTGCTTATGCCGACATCGGCAACTACGCGGCAGCGTTCGCCGACCAAAGCGAGCACCTGCGGCGCGTACGCGAACAGGCGACCCTTGATCGCATCCGTGAAATGGCGCAATTGCGGGTGCAATTCCAAATGGATCAGGAAACGCAAAAAATAGCATTGCTCGAGAAAGACAAGTTGTTGACCGAAGAACGCCTGGTGAACCAGGCGCGCGCCACCCGACTCATCACAATCGCCGGGCTCACTGGCGCGGGCGTTGCGCTGGCACTCGCCTATGCGCTCTGGAGCAACCGCCGCCATCGCACAGAACTGGTCGCATTGGCCGAGCGCGACGAACTGACTGGGCTGCCGAATCGGCGCGCGATCGTACGCAGCGCGGTCGCCGCACTGACACTTTCGCGGCAAACCGGCCAGCCGCTGACGATCGGACTGGTCGACTTGGACCACTTCAAGAATGTCAATGATCGCTTTGGCCATGCGGTCGGCGACGAGTTATTACAACAGTTCGCGAGCGTGGCGAACGCCGAGATGCGCGCTTGCGGTGTACAGATCGGTCGCTTTGGCGGCGAGGAATTCTTGTTAGTATTTGAAAATACCGCGACCGAGCAGGCGCACGTGTTTGCTGAACGCTTGTGCCACACGATGCAAAGCTGCTCGGTAAAATCCGGCGACGACCTTGTGTCCGCAACCTTGAGCGTCGGGCTGGCCGCCTATGAGTCCGGCGACGTGTTGTTTGATCAAATCTCGCGTCGCGCCGACACAGCGCTCTATTCGGCCAAATCGCTCGGCCGCAATCGTGTCGAGGTCTACAGCTCCGAGCGGCATGCGACACTTGGTTTGTTGACCGGCAGCTCGCGTTCACGCCAAACCGGGGGTATTGCGCCCAGCGTCTAGGGAAGCTCTGCACAGGTAACGCGAGGCGCGTTAGGCGACAAATGCCCGGCTACCAGGCGCGACCGACGCAGCATGGTCATTCCATGTAAGGAG
>JAYVJR010000080.1:0-18958 GCA_043769085.1 Gammaproteobacteria bacterium | reverse complement strand
TTGGCTAACAGTTTCTGCAGTCTTTCAGCATTCATCGCATTGGCAGCGCAATCCGCCGAAAAAGCCCCGCTGTATCGCTCGGCGTCTCAGCAACACGGTCGACCAGTTTGCGATCCAGGTGCGGACCGAACATCTGCAGAAAATCGTACAGATAGCCGCGCAACAAAGTTCCGCGGCGAAATCCCACCCAGGTCGTATGCACCGGCAGCAAGTGGCCCGCATCCAGCACCGCAAAGTCCGTGTCTTGCTCGGGTTCCAGTGCAACGCTGGCGACAATTCCCACTCCCAGACCGAGTCGCACGTACGTCTTGATGACATCAGAATCCCGTGCCGTCAGCGCGACCTGGGGTTTGAGTCCAGCGCGCGCAAATATCTCATGCAGAGATGACGGACCGGCGAAACTGAAGACATAGGTCACCAGCGGGTAGCGGGCAAGGTCCTGGATGGTCAGTTTGCCGAGCTTTGTCAGCGGATGCCGTTTGGGCACGATGACCTGGCGGTTCCAGCGATATACCGGCAACAACACCAGGTCGCGAAACAGCCCCTCTGAACCAGTGGCAATTGCTATTTGCACCTGGTTGTTAGCCAGCATATCGGCGATCTGCTCGGAAGTGCCTTGATGGAGATGTAGTCCGACATGCGGGTACTTCTGCCGGAATTTGGCGATGACCGGTGGCAGAACATAGCGGGCCTGGGTGTGCGTGGTCGCGATGGTCAGCTCACCGCGGTCGGTTTGCCGCAGATCAGCAGCAACCGCTTCCAGGCTTTCAATTTCGACCAAGGCCTTTCGGGCCTGTTCCAACACGATCTGGCCTTCGGGTGTCAGTCGCGCAAAAGAACGGCCGGACCGGACAAAAATCTCGAACCCCAGTTCATCCTCCAGGGCTTTGAGTGCGCGGCTGATGGCCGGCTGCGACGTTCCCAGGGACTCGGCCGCTGCCGTCACGGACAGCTGATGGCGCGCGACCGCGACCATATAGCGCAAGTGGTGCAGATTCATAACAAAAGGTTATCAAAAGATGGCTTCGCTGGCATCGCTATTACATGAATCGCGGGCATAGAGTCGCGTCTATGATCTACGAAAGCATTCTGAAAACTATTGGGCGCACGCCCATCGTTCGCATCAACCGCCTGGCGCCACCCGGGGTCGAGATGTACGTGAAGTGCGAGTTTTTCAACCCACTGCATTCGGTCAAAGACCGATTGGCCATCGCGATCATCGAAGACGCCGAACGCACAGGCTCACTAAAGCCAGGTCAGACGGTGGTCGAGGCGACCTCCGGCAATACCGGCATTGCACTGGCGATGGTCTGTGCGGCAAAAGGCTACCCTTTCGTCGCCGTCATGGTCGAGACATTTTCGATTGAGCGCCGCAAGATCATGCGCATGTTAGGCGCGAAAGTTATCCTGACTCCAGCGGCAGAGCGAGGCACGGGCATGGTGCGCAAAGCCGCCGAGCTTGCCGCCAAACATGGCTGGTTCCTGGCGCGGCAGTTTGAGAATCCAGCCAATCCCGCCTATCACCGCTCGACCACTGGACCCGAAATTCTCAGCGATTTTGCCGGCCGACGGCTGGATTTTTTTGTGACCGGCTGGGGCACCGGCGGCACACTCACTGGTGCCGGCGAGATGCTCAAACTCGCGCGACCCGATATCAAAATAGTGGCCACCGAACCCCAAGGCGCCGCACTGCTGTCTGGCAAACCGTTTGCACCCCACAAGATTCAAGGCTGGACGCCCGATTTCATACCCGCCGTACTCAATAAGGCAGTTCCTGACCGCCTGGTGCTGGTCACGGACGCCGAATCAATCGACGCCGCTCGGCAGCTCGCGCGGCAGGAGGGAATTTTCTGCGGAATCTCCAGTGGCGGCACGTTTGCAGCCGCTTTGCAGGTGGCACGTGAATCGCAACCCGGGACTGTATTGTTAGCCATGCTGCCGGACACTGCGGAACGCTATCTGTCGACACCTTTGTTTGAGGGAATAGCGGAAGGCTCTGATCCGGAGCCTTGAACAATGGCGATGACTGCGAGTGATCCCTGGCCGGCAAGGCAAATTGTCGCGTTGCCGCAGCCATTTGCGCTTTACTCGAGCGGCCTGTTGCATGACGGGCAAGTTGCCTACGAAACCTGGGGTCAACTGAATGCAGCTCGCGACAATGCGATCCTGCTGTTCACAGGCTTGTCGCCGTCAGCGCATGCCGCGAGCTCGATAGCGGATCCGTCGCCCGGTTGGTGGGAGCCGGTGTTAGGCGCGGGTAAAGCCATCGACACGCAGCGGTGGTTTGTGATTTGCATCAATTCACTCGGCAGCTGCTTCGGCTCGAGCGGACCGTCCTCGATCAACCCTCGGACCGGCATGACCTACGGCGTCGAGTTTCCGGTGGTGACTATCGAAGACATTGCGGCTGCGGGTCGCGCTGTCGTCGCCGCTCTCGAGATCTCGCAGCTCGCAGCTGTCGCTGGCGCGTCGTTAGGCGGGATGGCAGTCCTTGCGTATGTCGCGCGCTTCCCGGGCAATGCACAGCGTTTTATCTGCATATCGGGCACCGATGGCGCTTCCCCATTTGCAATCGCATTGCGATCGGTGCAGCGCGAAGCCGTGATCACGGATCCGGACTGGCATATGGGCCGGTATCCTCCTGGCCGCAATCCGCGCAAGGGCATGCGGCTGGCGCGCAAGATCGGCACCATCACCTATCGCTCCCCGGCGGAATGGCAAGAGCGCTACGGTCGCAGTCGTACTGAAGCACATTCACCCCAGCAATTCATCGGCGAATTTCGGGTCGAGTCCTATCTTGAAAACCAGGCGGAGCGATTTGCCGATGCTTTTGATGCAAATTGTTATCTCTACCTGTCGCGCGCGATGGATCGCTTTGATCTCACGCAACATGGCGGGCTGTCTGCGGTAGCGCAGCGCGCTGCGATCAAGTCCGCGTTAGTCATCGGCGTCGAATCAGACATGTTGTTTCGCATCGAAGAGCAGGCGCGAATCGCTCAGGCCTTCGAAATGGTTGGCAGCGAAACGCGCCTGGTACGCGTGATATCCAGCGCCGGACATGATGCGTTCCTGGCCGACACCGCCCCCTTCGAATCCGCAGTCAGCGCCTTTTTGACAAAACATCGCTGATCACGGCGCACCGCGTCACATCTGTCACGCGTCGTCGTTGCGAAAGCGCGGATTGGCCGTATCTTCCGCGCTCACTTTAAAACACATTTTTGCAGGAGAGCTTTGATGAGTACCCAACTGGCAGCTGCCGGCGCCGCCGTGGACGGCATTGTCGTGAAGAGCGACGATCCTCAGCTGAATACGGCCGATTCGGCCAATGCATCGCAGATCGTGGCCGTCGAACGGCGCCGCAAGCCGCGGCGATCCCTGATGGCGCGACCCGTGGGCATCCAGTTCCGCAACGACTACAAGCTGTTTCGAGTCAGCTAGACCTGATTGGCAGATTCGGTGCCTGCCAGACCTGGCAGCACCGGTGGCAGCGGGCACTGCAGACGACTACAGACTGTCCGCAACAGCTCCGCCTCACTGACGGTGAGCCGGCCGTCATGACCGATCGTAACCACGAGCGCGGCAACCAGCATTTCTTTGGCTGCTGGACGTAGACGCACGAGCTGGTCAAGTGAGGCGGACATCTCTGCCGGCCACGACGCGCTGATCGCCATCGGTGGTCGTTCTCTGGGCAATAATCGCGACAGGCCGGCCTCAAAGGCTTGCCGCGCGGCGGCCGGGCTGTCGATGCCGTGACGTGCCAGTACCGAAAAAACGATGCCCAGCTCTGCCGAGCAATCTGCCAGCGTTCGGTTGCCCATTGCGCCCCGGCCAAGGAGTTGGTCGCGCAGATTCGTGGCTAACAGATTGCCGAGACAGAATTCGAAAACGTCGGTCACGCTGTCGAGCTCAACGAGCGCCTCCACCACCGCTAACAATTGCTGACGTTCGCGCTGCGGCGCACTGCGCAATGAACCGAACAGCAGCTGCACGGCCGGCAGCCTTAACATGGGCGGCAGTTGCGTCAGCGCGACCCGCGTTGCGCTGGCCTGGGCTGCCAGTTCGGCGCCCACCAATCTGGTCAGCAATGCGATTTGCTGTTCGCGCACGACTTGCGAATCGACCAGCAACATGGCTAACAAAGCCGCCCTGGCATCGGTCCAGGAGTTGCGGGAGGCGGCCAAGACGTCGCGCAATTCGCGGCGCAACGCGCGCGCGTGTACCACGTGAGCATCCTGGGGATTGCCAGCGGTAGCCGCCACCTGGTTCGGCGACACCGTGAGGACCGTCCCCGCGTGAAGGGCCGGCACTGCGCCAGGCTCTTCCAGACCGGGGCCCTGCAGAATGGCCTGCGCGGCTGCGCGCGGCAGAGATGCCGGGTCGAACCCAGGATCCAAGGCCTTGATGCGTTCCGCGAGCGGTGGATGCGTCGCAAAGAATCGCGTCATGCCTGACGCAAACAACATGTGCGCAACCTGCTCGGCGTCGTTGGCAATCAGTCTACCCTGGTCCGGCACTCCTGCGATCTTGAGCAAGGCGCCCTTCAATCCTTCGGGATTGCGCGTGAACTGCACTGCAGAAGCATCGGCCAGGCGCTCGCGATGTCGCGACACCGCTGCCTGGATGAGTCGTCCCAGAAAAAGCCCGAGGTAACCTAACACGAGCATCGCCAAGGCAATGGCAAGTATCGGTCCGAGGCCTTTGCTGTTGCGGCCGCGCGGTGTGAGTCGCAGAATGCCGCGTCCCGCGAGACCAATGACCAGCAGGCCGAACAACCAGCCCATCAGCCGCAGGTTGAGGCGCATGTCGCCATTGAGGATGTGGCTGTACTCGTGAGCGATCACACCCTGGAGCTGCTCGCGATTCAGTCGTTGCAACGCCCCGTCAGACACGGCGATCGCGGCGTTAGCCGGCGTATCACCAGCGGCGAAGGCATTTATTGATGCTTCGTTTTCGAGCACATAAACCTCGGGCACCGCGACGCCTGACGCTATCGACATCTCCTCGACGACGTTGAGCAAACGCCGCCGCAGGGGATCGCCGGTCGAGCGTTCAATGCGCATGCCGCCTAACGATCTCGCGACTACCCCGCCACCGCCGCGCAGCATCAGACTTTTTACCGCGCTCGCACCGAGGATGATGGTCAGGAAAGTCAAGGTGCTGAGGACCAGCAGTCCGCTGTTCGAGGCGGAAACCGCACCGCCCAGCTCGCTATCGACAGAGCCGAGTGCCAGCACGACGACCAGATCGAGTGCCGCTACGACCGCTGCGATGGCGACCGCCAACGCGACCACCAACCAGCGAGTCTGCCGGCGGGCAACGGCCTGACGCTGGTAGAAATCCACGCAGTCCGGCCCGGCGTCTTGTTAGAACTTCACTTTAGGCGCGTCGCGCATCTCAGGTGTCGCAATATCCAGCAATTGCGCGGCGACAAAATTGAAAACACCCGCGATCAGACTACCGGGAAACATTTCACGCCGATTGTTATAGGACATGACAGCGTCGTTGTAGGCCTGGCGCGCGAACGAGACTTTGTTTTCGGTGGTGGTCAGCTCTTCCGAAAGCTGCATCATGTTCTGATTGGCTTTGAGATCCGGATATGCCTCGGCCACCGCCATCAGGCGACTCAGGGCGCCAGCTAGCTGGCCCTCGGCACCCGATAGCGCCTGCACCGCAGTCGGATCACCGGGATTGGCAGCTGCGGCCTTGAGGCCTGCATAGGCCGTGTTGCGCGCCGCGATGACAGCTTCCAAAGTCTCGCGTTCGTGCTTCATGTAGCCCTTGGCGGTTTCGACCAGGTTCGGGATCAGGTCATAACGCCGCGTCAGCTGTACGTCGATCTGTGCAAACGCGTTTTTGTACCCGTTGCGGCTGCCAACGAGTCCGTTGTAAATGGAAACTACCCAGAATACGAGCAACACGATCAGTACTAACAAAATGAGTCCGCTCATCAAAATCTCCTTTATTGTCAGGGTTGCCGCTGTCAGCACTCGGCCATGAGACGGCCAAATCCCTCGAAGCGCTCTGTGATGCCATTGGCTCGCAATGCGTGCCAATAGGTCGCAGTGTTGATCGCCACCACTGGCTTGCCGAGCCAGCGTTCCGCGCTCGCCGCCAACCGTACCATAGATAAATTGGTCCCGACCTGTACGATCGCATCGACATCTGGCCCATCCAGTGAGCGAAGCACCTCGCGCAGGCGCGACTCGGGCACCTGGGCGATCGCGGTCCAGCAAGGGCAGCGCAGGCAATCGTCGCGCACGACTTCAAAACCGCACTCGGTGAAATAGCGTTTCACTTCTGCATTGGCAACCGGAAAATAGGGCGACAAGAACGCAATACGCTTGACACCCCCCAGCGCGCGCAATGCCGCCGCGCAGGAATGCGAACCCACGGAAATCTTCAGGCCAGATTCTTTTTCAACTTTCTGCTGGAATTCATTGGCGCCAGCGATGCCGCCATAGAAGGTAATTGCCGACATGCCCATGACCAGATAGTCCGGCTCGCAAGTCATCACGCTGCGAACAGCATCAATGACGCCGGCGGAGATTGTCAGCGTACCCGCCATGAAAGTCTCGTTGCTAACAGCCCTGGAATTCGGAGTGTAAATCCGACTGTAGTGATTGGTGACACCGGGGACCCGCATATCGTCGAAGTCCGGCTGAACAACGGTATTGGTCGAAGGGCCAAGTACGCCGAATTTTCGGCGCCATCCGAGTACGTCCGCAGACGCGTTACTTGCTGCGCTCATGAACTGATTATTGCATATTGACAACAGCTCAAACGGATTGCGCGAACACTATCCTTTGGCAACAATGCAGTCATGCGATATACGATCTTTCTGACCCTGCTGGTCATGACCGGTGTTAATCAGGCTGCGGCCCAGGATTTCAGGGCCCAGGATTTCAGAATAGCCACTTGGAATCTAGAATGGCTGATGGAACCAAAAGTGCTGCGCAGTCTGCGGACCAGCTGTGTGCCGAGCGGTGCATTGCCACGCGGTCTGGTACGGGTCATCCCCTGCGATGTCGCCCAGTCCAAAGAACGCAGCGCTGCGGATTTTGCCGCTCTGGCGCGTTACGCTGCGCGCATCGATGCCCAGGTCGTCGCGTTGCAGGAAGTCGACGGACGCGCGCCGGCACGCCGGCTTTTTCCGGACCACAACTTCTGTTTCAGTGCGCGCGCCCATGTGCAGAATCTGGGTTTCGCAATCCGCAAATCCGTACCCTACCGATGCGACGGCGATCTCGTGGCTCTGTCGTTGGGCGACACTGTTCGTCGCGGCGTGCAGCTAACGATATTCCCTGGCACGGCTAACGAGATGCATCTGCTTGCGGTGCACCTCAAATCCGGATGCGGCCGTCGTGCGCTCGACGGTGACAAAACCGAATGCGCCACGCTTGCCCGTCAGGCGCCGGTGCTGGAGCAATGGATCGACGCACAGGCTGCAGAGGGGCGCCTGTTCGCGGTGTTGGGGGATTTCAACAGAGATCTCAAATGGGATGGCGGCGATGCCGGCAGCCGGCCGAGCCCAGCGAGCAGCCTTTGGCTTGAGCTGAACGACGGTGATCCACCAGGGGCGGAATTGACCTTGGCAGCGGATCAGGGGCTATTTCAAAACTGCAGTGTGGCGCAGAATTTCCGCGGTTTTATCGATCAAATTGTGTTGGGAAAGGCGCTTGCGGCACGCGCCGTAAAGGGCTCGATGGTGCGCGTGACCTACGAAAACGCGGACGTGGCGGCACGGCGCCTGTCCGATCATTGCCCAGTGTCGTTGGCACTTCGACTTGAGTAGGGCGTCCCGGTCCGTACCGCTATTACTGAATTAAGTTGAGTTGCGCCGCCGCAGCCAGCTAGCGCGGGCATACTGAAAAGAAAGGCCGACGGTACATGAACAAGAACACCCCCAGCGAAGCACTCGGTTTAGAACGGCGCCTGCACACCCGCCATCGAGCGCGCACGACCGTATACATCACCGTGCCAGGCGGCCGCAAAAAACTGTGTCGCGCCGTGAATCTCAGCGCCACCGGCGTCTATATCCAGACCACCAATCTCGGTTTGCGCAAAGGACAGCAGGTCGAACTGTCATTCGCGATCAATCTGGGTTCGGTCACCAAGATCCATCGTCGCAAGGCCATTGTCGCGCATGTATCGCGCGGCGGCACCGGCTTGATGATGGATGCCTACTCATCCCGCTAACCGTCGATTTGTTAGGCCGGCGCTCCGACTGATCGACTGGTGCTGGCAGCCCGAATCGAACGGGCGACCTGCCGCTTACAAGGCGGCTGCTCTACCAACTGAGCTATGCCAGCACGGCCTTTGCCGGAGGCAGCAATTGTAATCTGTTAGGACGCGCTTGGGCAGGGCTTGATCTGCAAACTACCGTCAGACCTGAAAGTGGACGGGTCGAGATCCTCGCCCGACGCGCGCAAATCGATATCCAGCCAGGTGGTTGTGCCGGACGCGAGACGCTCCATGACATCGGCCTGCAGACCCAATTTGCGAACCATGTCAGCGCGCTGTTGCGCGGCCTGCAGCTCGCGAAACAAGCCAGCGGACAATACGATGCCAGGCGCGTCGTTTGGCAGCACCGCGGCGTCCCGGATGCCGCCGCGGCGCAAGCGGCTCATGGTCCGCGTGAGCTGGCTGGTCGAGCGAATATCGGCCACCAGAACAACATACCCATCGGCGAACTCACCGCTTATCTCGCGACTGCGCGGCACGTAACCTACTTCCCGCAACAGATTGCTGGCTGCCGCGATCTCCCTGGACTCCCGGAATGGACCCACGGTAATGCAGCGACGCGGGCGCGGCGGCACTTCACTAGCCAAGGCAATGCGCGCTAGCTCTTTCGGCAGGGTTTGGCTGACGCCGGCCGGTGCGGCCAGCCAGCGCGCGCCAACGAAAAACAGGCCGTTTGCCAGTAGCAGTGCCAGGCAAATGCTGCGCCACCAATGGAAAGAGCTCAAAAGAGGACCCTCGTCAAAACGCAGCCAGCAGGCCGCGCAAAACAAGATTGGGCACGAGTAAGGATTTGCATTTTAGTTTGAGCGCCAGCGCGGGCGCATCGCCACCCGTCAAAACCACCACGGGATAATGACCCAATTCGCGCCGCGCCTCCACTCGCAGTTTTTCGACCAGCGCGACTGTTGCAACATGGGCACCTGAGCGTAAAGCCAACTCGGTATTGCGCGCAAAGACATGACCTTGGGCGGCGCCCAGTCTGTTCTTGCCGCTGGCGCGCGCCCGGCGCGCAATGCCGGCGGTGTCAGCTAACAGGCTTTGCACCATCAGTTGCCGTCCCGGCACGATGACGCCGCCTCGATGGCGTCCACTACTGTCGAGAAGATCGACTGTTACGGCTGTGCCGGCGCTGACGATCAACCAGGACTTGTCCGTCGCGCCGAACGCTCTAACACCTAACATCGCAGCCCAGCGGTCGGCTCCCAGACGCCACGGCTCGCGATAGGCATTGCGCAATCCACGTTGCGACCGCTGACTGCGCAACATTTTCACAGGCAGACGATGGCGACGCAGACAAAAGACCAGGCTGCGGGTCATAGCCATAGATGCAACGCTGACACAATGCGCTGACCCAGCCGCTGTGATTGCTGCTGCCAGGGCCTTGTCGAGACCGGCGGTCCAGCGACCGCTATGGGCCATAGCGCTTTGTTTTGCGATGCGGCCAGAACTTGCGAGCGCCCACTTGATGCGCGAATTGCCCAGATCAATCAGCAGACAACGCGGCATCAAACAAGCACCGGTGCGGCGCGAACACTGACGTCGCCCGCCAGCACGGCGACCTGGCCATTAGACGTGCTGACCAACAGCGCGCCACTGTCATCGATGCCGCAGGCCTGGCCATCAAAGCTGTTACCTGCCGCAGCGGCAACGTGCACCGACTGCCCGCTCAGTACGTCAAACTCACGCCACCGCGACTGAAACGGTGCCAGCCCCTGCCGCAGAAAAAGTTCGACGGCGGCGATACAACTGTCAACAATTCGCGCAGCGAGCTTGTTGCGATCATCTGTCAGACCCAGCGATCGAAGATCTCCCGCGACAGCCCCGTTGTCTTGCAGCGATTTCGCAACCACCCCTGGCAAAAGATAATTGAGGCCAATGCCCACGACCACCCAAGCGGGCCCACCGGCCTCGGCGCGCAATTCCGTCAGAATGCCACCGATCTTGCTGCGACCGCAGACCAGATCGTTAGGCCATTTGATCGCCAGACCGCTCGCACCGCCCTCGGTTGCGGCCGCGCGCACTGCCAGACCTACCGCCAGTGTCAGCCCGCCAAAGTCACGCGGCAGCGACTCCACGCCAAAGCCGAGCGACAGGCACAAGCCGCTGCCGAGGGGCGCGAGCCAGCTGCGACCACGACGTCCACGGCCGGCCTGTTGATTTTCGGCGAACAGGACATGAAATTCACCCGGGCGGGCTGCGGGAGATTCCAGCAACGTACTGTTGGTTGAATCCGCGGACCACAGAACCGTGCACTTGAAAACGCGTTCGCGCCTCAGCGGCGCAATCTGCGCCAGGATAGCCGCGGCCGACAACGGCGTAACGCCATCAGCTAGCCGGTAACCGCGATTGCGTACCGCTTTTACCGGCAGGCCTAACAACCGCAGGTTGCCAATCGCTTTCCATACGCCGCTGCGGGTAACCTGATGCTGCGCTGCCAGTTGCGCACCGGAATGGAACTCGCCATCGGCGAGATCGGCAAATAGCGCGCGAACCAGTGGCTCAGGTGTGGCGGGTGTCATCAGCGATCAACCCTGCGACCGGCCGAGCAACCACAGGCGGCGTGAGCGCGGCTCCTCTCCTGATCGCATGCGTGCGATGTTACTGCGATGTGTGAAGACAACGAACACGGCCAGCGCTGCCAGAAACAGCACCCGATTTGACAGCAGCGGTGCACCACGCAACAGCGATACGAGTGGCAAAATCGCCGCCGCAATCATGGTCGAGAGGCCGACAAATCCAGTGACGAACATACATAGCAACCAGGCAACCACGGCCACCATCAGTAGCCAGGGCGCCAACGCCGCAAGCGTACCGAGCAGTGTCGCCGCGCCTTTGCCACCGCGGAATCCGTGCCAAACGGGGTACACGTGACCGACAACAGCGGCGGCGGCACAGGCTTCGGGCAGCCACTGAGCGGTGGTTGTCGGCATTCCGAACCACTTTACCGCGACATAGCCTTTCAGCACGTCGATGATCACCGCCCCGGCGGCGAACCACGGCCCCTGTGTGCGCAGTGCATTGGTGCCGCCCGCATTGCCGCTGCCCATGGTGCGAATATCGACACCCCGCAAGCGGCCTAACAGAAGACTGCCGTTGACAGAACCCAGCAGATAGGCGAGCAGCGCCGATACGATTGCCGGCAGAGCAACCATGGCTAACGAAAAATCTCGGCCAGCATGCAGCGCGCGCCACCACCACCAACGTTCTCAATTCTCTCCAGCGGCGCAATGACCATGGCGTCCACGCTGCGTTCCAGCCGCGCGAACTGCTCATGCGCGAACGCTGCGCGTGCGCGACGTGACATCGCAAGCACCGTGCAGTCGCCGAGTGCTTCGTCCCAGGCCGACAACTGCAGAATATTCGCGCAAAATTCTGTCGCCTGTACACGACTCAAAGCGATAACCTCGCGGCCGTTGGTCGCGAGTCGTGCTAACACGCGCTCACGATCCTGCGATGGCAACGCTTCTGCAACGATCACAGCAAACCGTGTTCCGATACTCAATATCACGTTGGTGTGATAGTAGGGTGCGCCGCTGGCGTCGGTTGCCGTAAACAGTTCGCAGTCGTAGGCCATTTCATCGCACCACCTGCGCACCAGAACAGGATCGGTGCGTGACGAGGGCGCTGCGTAGGCAATACGGCCGACGTGATCCAGCACCAGACTGCCGGTTCCCTCCAGAAAAGTATTGTCCTTTTCCGAACCACTAAGGTCGAGCGTACGGCGCAGCGGGAACCCAGACTGCTGCAACAGCCAGTCAATCAGCTCGCATCGTCTCTCAATGCGACGATTTGCCGCCAGCATTGGATACAGAACCATTGTTCCGTCGTTGTGGAAACTGATCCAGTTGTTAGGAAATATAGCGTCCGGCCGAGGTGGCACAGGATCGTCCGCTGCGACCAGAACATTGACCCCCTCGGCACGCAGCTGTCTGACAAAGGAATCGAATTCGACCAGCGCCTGCGATTGATCGTCTGTCACCTGTTGTGTAGGCGCCGACTGAAATGCATTGGACTGAGCCGTTTGCGCATTGAATCCGAAGCGGCTGGGCCGCAGCATGAATACGGAGTCAGTGGATTGCGGCGGAATGCGGGACACGGGGCGCAATTATGCCTCCAAAACAACAACTTAGTTGAGGGTTGGTGCTTTTGCAGTCAGCCAGAGGCAGAATCACGCGATGCCTGACCAGGTTCCAGTCCTCGATTTCAGACGTGTACGCGAAGCGGCCTTCGCCGAAGATATCTCCAACGCTTTCAAGCACTATGGTTTTGTCGCGATCTCTCACCACCCAATCGATCGCCAGCTATCCGAGCGCTTGCTGCAATTGTATCGCGAGTTTTTTGCCTGGCCGGCAGAGCGCAAGAAAAACTACCATCAGTCTGGCGGCGGCGGCGCTCGCGGTTACACCCCTTTTGGCATTGAAACTGCGAAGGGCGCCAGTCATTACGATCTCAAGGAGTTCTGGCACGTCGGCCGCGAGCTGCCGGCCGGACATCGATTGGGGCGTTTCATGGCGCCTAACGTATGGATCGATGACATTGCGGGCTTTCGCGACGTCTCGGTGGCCATGTTCAGGGCGTTTGACGCCATGGGACTTGAGCTCCTCGGCGCGATCGCCATCTCGTTAGGTCTGGAACGCAACTGGTTTGACGATAAAGTGCAGGATGGCAACAGCATACTGCGTGTCATCCACTATCCACCGATGCCGCCGAATCCAGAGGAGAGCGTGCGCGCCGGTGCGCATGAAGACATCAATGTGATCACTTTGTTGATGGGGGCGGAAGAACCTGGACTGCAACTTCTGACCAAGCAGGGGCAGTGGCTGGCCGTGAATCCCGAACCGGGAACACTGGTGATCAACGTGGGCGACATGTTGCAGCGACTGACCAACAATGTATTGCGTTCGACGTCGCACCGCGTGATGAACCCGCCGCGCGAGCGCGCCGCGCATGCACGGTTTTCCATGCCTTTTTTCCTGCACTTCAATCCCGAATTCGAAATTCACAGCCTGCCGCAATGCGTGCGCAGCGAAGGCATTGATCACTATCCGGCGCCGATCACAGCGGACGATTACCTGCAGCAAAGACTGCGCGAAATAAAGTTGAAATAACCATGAATTTGTATTTGCAGGCGGTGTTAGGCATCGCGGTTTTTATTGTGCTCGCGATGCCCTTCAGCTCCAACATCCGCCGCATCCGCTGGCGGCTGGTGGGAATCGCGATCGCGCTGCAGTTCGCGATCTGCGCGCTGATGCTCGAGGTGCCAAAAGTTCGCGAGGGCATTGGCTATCTGAACCGCGCCGTCGGGGCGCTCAGCGAAGCGACCAAGGCCGGGACATCTTTTGTATTCGGCTATCTCGGCGGCGCAACGCCGCCATTCAGTGTCAGCAATCCGAACACGCTGGTGACCTTTGCATTTCAGGTGTTGCCGCTGGTTATTGTGATGTCGGCACTGTCCGCACTGCTGTGGTACTGGCGCATCCTGCCAATTGTGATCCGCGGTATCGCTTATGTGTTCGAACGCACGCTGGGTACGCGCGGCCCCGCCGGACTGGTGGCGACTGCTAACATCTTCCTTGGCCAGGTGGAAGCACCGCTGCTGGTTCGCCCGTATCTGGCGCGCATGTCCCGCTATGAGCTTTTGCTGGTGATGACTGCTGGCATGGCGACCATCGCTGGTTCAGTCATGGTGATTTATGCGGCGATGCTGGGTCCGCAGTTTGACGGTTTGTTAGGTCAATTGATCACCAAGTCGATCATGTCCGTGCCAGCGGCCATTCTCTTTGCCCATGTAATGCTGCCAGACGATGTCGACAGCCGTCAGACACTGGAACAACCGCCAAGAATCTACGAAAGCAGCATGGATGCGGTTACGCGCGGAACAGCCGATGGACTCAATATCTATTGGAGCATTCTCGCGATCCTGATTGTACTGACCGCGTTTGTGTACCTGACCAACGGCGCCATCGGCATGCTGCCGGACGTCGCTGGTGGGCCGCTGACCCTCGAACGTTTGGCAGGTTGGTTGTTCTCGCCGATCGCCTGGCTGATGGGCATCCCCTGGGCCGAGGCCCAGATCGCGGGCAGTTTGTTAGGTATCAAGGCAGTGCTTAACGAGTTCATCGCCTTTATCAATATGTCGCAGATGGATCCGAGCCTGATGTCCGAGCGCAGCCGGATGATCACTGTCTACGGCATCTGCGGATTTGCCAACGTGGCGAGCATCGGCATCCAGATCAGCGGCATTGGCGCGATGGCGCCGGAACGCCGCAACGATCTCGCGCAACTGGCGTTCCGCGCCTTCTGGGCAGCCACGCTGGCGAGCTGCATGACCGGCTGCGTGGTCGGCATCGTTGCGTACTAACAAAGCGTTGCTGCGATGGCCAAACTGTATTTCTACTACTCGACCATGAACGCCGGCAAATCGACCGCGCTGCTGCAGGCGAGTTACAACTACGGCGAACGTGGCATGCGCACCTTGGTGTTCACCGCCAAGTTGGATGACCGCGGCGGCGGCAAAGTTCACTCGCGCATCGGCCTCGCGCGGGAGGCGCGCCATTTCATGCCAGGTGGCAATTTGTTTGAAGAAATTCGGGCGGCGCATCTGCAGGCTCCGCTGGGTTGCGTTCTGACCGACGAATCGCAATTTTTGGAACCTGCACAGGTGCAGCAGCTGGCGCGGGTCGTGGATGAACTCAATGTGCCAGTGCTGTGCTATGGATTGCGCACCGATTTCCGGGGCCAGCTGTTTCCCGGCAGCGCCCAGCTGCTTGCCTGGGCCGACAATCTGGTGGAACTCAAGTCAATCTGCCATTGCGGCCGCAAGGCCACGATGGTCGTCCGGGTCAGCGCCGACGGCGCGGTGGAGCGCGAAGGCGCCCAAGTGGAGATAGGCGGGAATGAACGGTATGTTCCTCTGTGCCGTCGCCATTTTGTGCAGGCTATGCAACAAGGTCGCGCCGAGAGCTGAGATTCCACTTTAACTTACCGTCGGTGTTTGTTGCGAAGAACCAACAAAGTAGCGAACAAGTGCGCAAATACTGGTTGTAACTCAGCTGTCATCCCTTTAAGTTTCACTCCCGAAATGAGCCGGGGTGCCCGCCTCAATGCCCGCATATCAATCTGGAGCGCCAGCAATGTCTTTGCCTTCTACAAACCTCGATAACGTGAAACAGCTTGCCTTGTTAGCGAGCGCGCTGGCGCTGGTCGCTTTTTCACCCAACGCAATGGCGCAGTCCTCCGGCACGCAGGCGCAGGAGGAGGAACTCGCCGAGGTGACTGTCACCTCGAAAAGACAGGTGCTGAACTTCGCTGGCGTGACTGAGCAGAACGCTCCCAAGTCGCGCATTGCTGTGACGTCCGACTATCTCGACACGCAAACAGCCGGGCAGACGGTTTTCCAGAGCATCAATCTGGTGCCCGGTGTCAACTTTACGAATTCCGATGCCTATGGCTCGTCGGGCGGCAATCTCCGAATCCGCAGTTTCGATGGCTCGCGAGTGTCAGTCACCTTTGATGGCCTGCCCTTGAATGACAGCGGCAACTACGCCCTGTTCACCAACCAGATGCTCGATCCGGAATTGGTGGATCGGGTCGAAATCAATTTGGGCACCACCGATGTCGACAGTCCGACCGCGTCAGCGACCGGTGGCACGGTTGCTTTCAGTTCCAAGAATCCTACCAGCGAGTCCGGCCTGCTCGGCGTACTGTCGTTCGGTACCGAAAGCTACAAGCGCGGACTGCTGCAGTACAACGTCGGCGAATTTGGTCCCTTGAACACCAAGGCATGGGTGTCGGCGTCGTACACCAAGTACAACAAGTTCAAGGGTCCGGGTGAGCAATACAAACGGCAGGTCAACGCCTTGTTGCGCCAGGACTTCGACAGCGGCAGCTGGCTCAAAGTCGGGTTTCATTTCAACCGCAACCGCAACAATTTCTATCGCACCGCAAGCGACCTCAACTACCAGACTTTTGGGCGCGAGTACGACAACAACGGATCGTGTCTTATCGACCCGCCGACTGCCGGCGTTCGCGATAACAATGGCGCAACACCAGTCGCCAGCACCGCTACGCTGTTAGCCGCCGACAATCCGTTGAATCCGTCGGCATGTTCGAATTACTTTGGGCTGCGCGTTAATCCAACCGACACAGCCAATTTGCGCATCCAATCGCTGTGGAAGTTGTCTGACAAAGTCACTTTAACCATTGACCCGTCCATTCAATATGTACTTGCCAATGGCGGCGGCACATCGTTGCTGGATGAAACGCCTGCCGCGACCAGCGCCGACAAGCGAGTCCTGGGTGTGCGTGCCGGCAGCATCACGGGTTTTGACCTCAACGGCGATGGCGACGTTCTGGACGCCATACGCGTCTATTCGCCTAACACGACGAACACCTATCGGTTCGGCGTCACATCCTCGTTAATCTGGAATATGTCGGAGTCGCATCGCGTACGTGTAGCCTACACGCTGGACCGTGCGCGACATCGCCAGACCGCACAGAATGGCCCAGTCGATTTCGCAGGCGATCCGCAAGACGTTTTTGCGGGCTGGACCGGCGCCACTATTCCAACAGCCGACGGCAGTGTAATCCGCGGCCGCGACCGCTATTCGATTGCCGAGCTGAGCCAGGTTGCGGCGGAATATCGCGGTAAATTCTTCGACGATCGATTCACTGCCACGGTGGGGTTGCGCGCGCCGAACTTCAAGCGCGAACTCAACAATTACTGCTACTCACAGAACGGCGGCAACGGCAACACGGGCCAGTTGCTTTGCACGACGCAAACGCCAGTACTAACACGAACCAATGGCAACGTCGTGTTCGTCAATTCCCCAACGGCTGTCGAGTACATCGCGCCCTACAGTGAGACTTTGAAATTTGACGACGTGCTGCCGAACCTTGGCTTGACCTACAAACCCTTGGAGAACCACTCGTTCTATGTTTCCTATGCAGAGGGTTTGTCCGCTCCCCGCACGGATAACCTGTATGCCATCCGTCGTCTGCCTGACAACACGATAGGTCGCCGTGTACCTGAATCCGAATCTACCAAGTCCTATGATCTCGGTTGGCGCTTCAATACAGATACCGCGCTCGCCTCGGTGGCGGTGTGGAAATCGGACTACAAGAATCGAATTGTCTCCTCATTTGATCCCGACCTTGGATTCAACACCGATCGCAACGTGGGCGTCGTCAAGCTCTGGGGTGTCGACGCGCAGATTGGCTGGCGGCCGCTGGAAAAACTGACCTTCAGTTTCTCGGCGTCGTACAACCAGAGTGAGCTGCAGGACAATATCCAAACGGGCGCAACCACGTTCGTAGCAACAGCAGGCAAGACATTGGTTGAGACGCCGGAATGGACTTTCGGCTCGCGTGGCGAGTACAAAGCGCTGGACGACAAGCTGCGACTTGCGGTGCAGGCGAAATTTGTCGGCGACCGATTTGCAACCGATCTGAACGACCAGGTGTCGCCGTCCTATACCGTTCTCGACTTCGATGCTTCGTACAAAATCGATGACTCGAAACTGGAAGGGCTGCGCCTGAAACTCAATATCAACAACCTGCTTGACGAAGAATACTACGGCAATATTTCGTCCGGCACCGGTGGCACCAGCGTCGGGTTTTTCTCGATTGGTGCGCCACGATCTATCGTACTTTCCGCCGAAGTGAAGTTCTAGAAGAAAAAATGTTAGCTCAGGCCGACGAAAAGAGAGGCGGCTTCGGCCGCCTCTTTTTTTGCCTGGCACTTTTGCTCGGCGCCACGTCGACCTGTGCCGCCGAACTGGCGCCTGCGCTTGGGGTGATTCGCGTCGCAACCTGGAATGCGTCTTTGAATCGCGCCAAGGCTGGCGATTTGGTGCGCGACCTCAAAAGTGGCGACAACGCCCAAGTATTGGCGTTCGCCGCCGTCGTCAGGCACATCGATCCCGACATTCTGTTAGTCAATGAATTTGACTACGACACCCGCGGTGAGGCGGCACGCTTGCTGCGCGATCGTTACCTGCGACAGTTTCCGCAGTTCTTCGTCGGCGCTTCGAACACCGGTTTGCCTTCTGGCTTGGATTTCGACAATAACGGCAAGACCACTGGCCCGGAGGATGCGCTAGGCTTCGGCTTGTTCCCAGGCCAGTACGGCATGCTGCTTTTGAGCCGAATCAAGATTGATACGGCTAACAGTCGCACCTTCCAGAAATTCCTGTGGCAAGACATGCCTGGCGCAGTCTGGCCCGATGCACCCGGAGCAGCAGGCATGGGCAGCTGGTATAGCGTCGAAGAAAAAGCGATTTTCCGGCTGTCGTCCAAAAACCACTGGGATGTGCCGGTTCGCGTTAGAGGCTCGACCTTGCATTTACTGCTATCCCATCCGACGCCACCGTCCTTCGATGGTCCCGAGGACCGCAATGGGCGTCGCAACCATGACGAAATCCGATTCTGGGCGGATTATCTGACCGGCGGCGCGGCGGCCGCCTACCTCTACGACGATCGCGGACGACGCGGCGGCCTGGAACACTCTGAGTCGCAGTTCATCTTGTTAGGCGACTTGAATGCCGATCCGGTGGATGGCGACAGTTTTGGCAACGCAATTCATCAATTGCTGGACCATCCCCGCGTGAATCGCGATGCGATCCAGAGGCACGCGCCGCGCAGCGCCGGAGGAGCCGAGGCAGCGCTCGAGCAGGGCGGCGCTAACCATCGACACAAAGGCGATGCGTCACTGGACACA
>JAYVJR010000079.1:0-26553 GCA_043769085.1 Gammaproteobacteria bacterium | reverse complement strand
CAGCGGCGGCTCCAGAGTCTCGGTTGAACCGCCGGATGCGGAACCGCACGTCCGGTGGTGTGGGAGGGCAGTGAGCGTAAGCTCACTCCCTACCCGATTCGGGCGTCTGCTCACGTATAGTCGCGCCCATGAAAAAACTCATCACACTGACGCTGGCCTGCTGTCTAACAGCTTGTGCCGCGACTGCAGAATCGCCTACCGCTAACATTGCAGCCGTGCCAGCGGTAGCGCAGCTGCCCGCAGCAGCGCCGGCGCCAGCCACGCTGCGCTCCGGTCTGGACCCGGCTACTTTCGACTTGACCGTCAGGCCACAAGACGATCTTTATGGTTACGTGGGGAATAAGTGGCTGGCCAATAATCCATTGCCGGAGGATCGGTCCGCCTTCGGCAGTTTTGAGAAACTGGCGGACCAGGCCGAATCCGAAGTGCGCGCGGTGGTCGAATCCGCAGCGCTCGGTAAGGCGGCGCCGGGCTCGCCGGCACAGAAAATAGCTGACTTTTACACCAGCTATATGGACACCATGCGGCTTGCCGCCTTGGGTACCACGCCAATCACTGACGAACTGCGACGCATTGACGCGATCCGAGGCACGCGTGATCTTTTCGAATACATGGGTCGCGCCATACGTATGGGCGTCAACACACCCGTGATTCTGTATGTGGGCCAGGATTCGGCGGACTCGTCCCAATACCTAACAGCCGTGTTTCAGGGCGGTCTGACTTTGCCAGATCGCGACTACTATCTGAACCCAGACCAGAAGTACGTCGATTTTCGCACCGCCTATCGCCAGTATATCGCAACCTTGTTAGTGTCCGCGGGCGAGAAAGACACCGCTTCGGCGGCCAAACGCATCGAGGCTCTTGAGACTCGCCTGGCTAACAATCACTGGACGCAGGTGCAGAATCGCGATCCCGTCAAGACTTACAACCGCAAGACGCTGGCCGAACTCAGGGCATTTACGCCGTATTTCGACTGGCCAACGCTGCTCGCAGCCGCCCGCATTCCGGCGACGGCGATCGATATCAATCAGCCAACTTATGTGCAGGCGCTGGCGAAACTCGTGCGCAGCACGCCGCTCGCCGAGTGGCGGGAGTACCTGCGTTTCAAGACGCTCGATAGATTCGCGCCTTTCATGGCCGCCGACATGGAGCAACTAAACTTCAACTTCTATCGCAAGACATTGCAAGGCGTCCAGCAGCCGCTACCCCGGTGGAAACGCGCCTTGCAGACCATGGACGGTGGTGTTGGCGAACTGGTTGGGCAGCTTTACGTCGAACGCACATTCACGCCCGAGGCCAAGGTTCGCATCAAGGCGCTGATCAACAATCTAACGCGTGCCTTCGACCAGTCAATCGATCAGCTCGATTGGATGAGTGACGCTACGAAAATCGAAGCGCACCGCAAGTTGCAGAATTTCACCGTCAAAATCGGCTATCCCGATCGCTGGCGCGACTATTCGGGGCTGCAGATTGTGGCAGGCGACTTGATCGGCAATCTTCGCCGCGCTAACGAATTCGAGTTTGACCGTCAGGCTGCAAAGCTTGGCAAACCGCTGGATCGCAGCGAATGGCTGATGACGCCACAAACGGTCAATGCTTACTACTATCCGCCGATGAACGAAATTGTCTTTCCCGCGGCCATATTGCACCCGCCTTTTTTCGATCCGGGCATCGATGATGCGGTCAATTACGGCGCGATTGGCGCGGTCATTGGTCATGAAATCAGTCACGGTTTTGACGATTCGGGCCGCCAGTTCGACGGCACAGGCAATCTGCGTGACTGGTGGACTTTTGATGACAACGCGCGCTTTCGCCAGCGCGCCAACAAGTTAATCGCGCAATTTGCCGACTACAAGGTGCTGGACGGCAAACCTGTCAATGGCGAGTTGACGCTCGGCGAGAACATCGGCGATCTATCCGGTCTGGCGGTGGCGCTGAAAGCCTACAAACTGTCCTTGGCGGGCGCTCAGCCGCCTCTCATCGATGGTTACACCGGTATGCAACGGTTTTTCATGGGATGGGCCCAGGTTTGGCTGCGCAACATGCGCGACAACGAGGCGTTACGCCGGCTGACGATCGATCCGCATAGCCCAACGGTATTCCGCTGCAACGGGCCGCTGAGCAACATGAACGAGTTTTACGAGGCATTCGACGTCAAGGAAGGCGACAAGCTCTATCGCCCGCCGGCCGAGCGTGTGAAAATCTGGTAGCGGCGGCAGGTGCCGCGCGTTCAGAGCTAACTTCGAAGGAGCATTTCATGCGTGGCATCGTCCTGGCCGTTCTCGGCACATTGGTTCTCAGCGGTTGTGGTTACAACACGCTTCAATCTCAAGACGAAGGCATCAAGGCGTCTTGGGCCGAAGTAGTCAATCAATATCAGCGCCGGGCAGACCTGATTCCGAGCCTGGTCAATACAGTGAAAGGTTACGCGGCACAGGAAGAGCGCGTACTCGTCGGTGTGACGGAAGCGCGCGCCCGCGCAACCTCAATCATGCTGACGCCGGAAGCGCTCAACGATCCCGAGGCGCTGAAGAAATTTCAGGCGGCGCAGGGCGAGCTTTCATCCGCACTCAAGAGCCTGCTGGCAGTGACGGAAAACTATCCGGACCTCAAATCAAACCAGAATTTCCGCGATTTACAGGCGCAGCTTGAAGGCACCGAAAACCGCATTACGGTTGCGCGCAACCGCTACATCGAATCGGTGCAAACCTTCAATACGACGGTGCGCAGCTTTCCGAGCAATTTGACCGCGATGTTGTTTGGCATGAAGGTAAAACCCAGTTTCACGGTTGAGAATGAAGCTGTGATCGCCAAGCCACCTGAGGTGAGCTTCGATACGGCGACCTCGCGCACGCCGGCGGCGACACCCCCGGCTCAGCCTGCACCGGCGAACTGACGCGGTCTGACTAGACAGCACGGGCATGCAATTCCTCGCGCGCTGGGCTCTGGTTCTGGCGCTCGCAGTTCAGGGCGGGCCGTTGGCCGCCCAGAATCTGCAGCCCATTCCCGAGCTGACCGCCCGCGTCACAGACACTACCGGTACGCTGACGGCTTCCGAACAATCGGAGCTGGAGCAGAAGCTGGCAGCATTCGAATCCCGCAAGGGTTCGCAGATTGTGCTGTTGCTGGTTGCGACCACTCAGCCCGAGGAAATCGAGCAATACGGTATCCGGGTCGCCGACGCCTGGAAAATCGGTCGCGCCAAACCTGACGATGGCGCGATCTTGCTGGTGGCCAAGAATGACCGGCGGTTGCGCATCGAAGTGGGCCGCGGGCTCGAGGGTGCGCTGACAGATCTTGTCAGCAAACGGATCATTGAAGATACGATCACACCGCTGTTCCGCCAGGGTGATTTTGCCGGCGGCATCGGCGCCGGCATCGATCAGATGATCCGCGTCGTCGATGGCGAAGCATTGCCGCCGCCGGATGAAGGCTGGCGTGGCGGGGCGGCGGGCCTGCTGCAATTCCTGCCATTTCTTTTCATCGCGATCTTCATCGGCTCGATGGTGCTGCGCGCGATTTTTGGCCGCCTGTTAGGCTCGACGTTGACTGGCGGGCTCACTGGCTATCTTACGTTTTCGGTGGCACAGTTGTTAGGATTGTCGGTGGGCGCGGCGGTGGCGGCGTTTCTGTTGTCGCTGCTGCTCAGTTCGTTTGGCGGCGGCCGCTGGTCCAGTCGGCCGCAGCATGGCGGCTGGGGTGGGGGCTGGGGCGGTGGCGGTGGATTCGGCGGGGGCGGAGGATTCGGTGGCGGCGGTGGTGGTTTTGGCGGCGGTGGCGGCGGTAGCTTCGGCGGCGGCGGCGCGTCAGGGAGCTGGTAGTCATGAAATTCACGCGTAGCCTGCGGCATTTGTTCGCAACCGACTGGACCACCCGACGCCGCTTCGATGCTGAAGTGCTGACGGCGATCGAAGCTGCCACTCGGGAGGTGGAATCTCGTCACGCCGGTGAAATCCGCTTCGCCATCGAAACGGCTTTCGATCTTCCGGAACTCTGGCATGACCTGAGTCCACGACAACGCGCGCTGCAGGTTTTCGGATTCCTGGGGGTCTGGGACACTGCGGCGAACAATGGTGTGCTGATTTATGTGCTGAACGCCGACCATGCGGTTGAAATCGTAGCGGACCGCGGCATCGCATCGCGGGTGGTAGCGGCCGAATGGGCTGCTGTCTGCCGCAAGATGGAAGACCACTTTCGTGCCGGGCGTTACTGCGAGGGCGCCGTGTATGGCGTCACGACTGTCGGTCAATTGCTAAACAAGCATTTTCCGGGGTCGGGCGCCGATCGCAATGAGCTGCCAGACCAGCCTGTTCTGCTTTAGCCACGCCGTGTTTTCGGTGCGATAATCGCCACGTGATGCGCAATAGTCATTTACCAAGTACTACTGCAACCTGGGTCCGCGGCGCGCTTGCCGTCGCTGCGACCTTGTTGCTAACAAGCTGCTCGCTCCTTAACACCTCCTGGCAGAAACCCAAGGCGCCTCCGCCAGCGCCGCCGCCGCCGCCGGAAATCCCACTGGCCATGCCAACACATCGCTTTGTGCTGGCGAATGAGCAGCAGGATGTGGTCGGTCAGCTGTCAGTGACCAAGGCCCGCAAAGAAGACACGCTGTCGGATATCGCGCGACGGTTCAATGTCGGCTACGAAGAACTGGTGCGTGCGAACCCGAAGGTGGATCCCTGGCTGCCGGGCGATGGCCGCGACATTGTGGTGCCCACACGGTTTATCCTGCCTAACGCGCCGCGCGAAGGCATCGTCATCAATGTGGCAGCGATGCGGATGTTTTATTTCCCGAAGCGCAAAGCTACTGAACCGCAGGTGGTGTACACCCACCCGATCGGCATCGGCAAAGTAGGCTGGTCAACGCCAGAAGGCACGACCAAAGTCGTGCGCAAGAAAAAAGATCCGGTGTGGATACCCGGGCCGGGGGTGCGCGCCGAGCACAAGGAAAACGGCGAAATATTGCCGAAAATCGTTGGCCCCGGCCCCGACAATCCGCTCGGCAATCGGGCCATGTATCTCGGCTGGTCGCAGTACCTGATCCACGGTACTAACAAACCTTATGGCGTCGGACTGCGTTCAAGTCACGGCTGCATTCGCCTCTACCCTGAAGACGTCGAGCCGATCTTCGAGAAGGTGCAGATCGGAGACAAGGTAACGGTCGTGAATCAGCCTTTCGTTTTCGGCATGGACAATGGCGAGCTGTTTTTACAGCCCTACGATGTGCTCGAGGACGACGCCCGCGATTTCAAGAAAAAGCAACGGGCGCTCATCGACCGGACGCTGCCGAAAAAGGTGCTCGCGCAGCTCAAGGCCAAAAACCTCGCTATCGATTACGCATTGATTGCCAGCCATGCGCATGATCCTTCGGGAGTCCCAATTTCTGTGTCACGTGCCGACACCAGTCTCGATGCTCTGATTGCCTCCGCGCCAAGGGTGCGAAATGCAGTACCCAAAGGCGCGACCTGGGATGGCGTATCCAACAATCAAGTGGATGAAGCCTCGTTCAATACCATGATGTCGGAAGCCAAGGACGACCCGGCAACGGTTCCTGCGGCACCTGCTAAGTCAGGCAATTGAGCCTAGTCTCGCGACTGCTGTTAGTTCTGGCGGCGAACCTGCTGCTCGCAGTACCTGCGCGCGCGGCTCCACCGGCGCAGGGTCCTGAGAGTGGCCGCGACTATCACTCGCTCGCCAATTTGTCGCAAATGCGCGTGCAGCATGTCGATCTGTTTCTCGATGTGATGTTCGCCGAGCGACAGTTATCAGGAGTTGCCGACCTTACAGTGCATCGCCTCGACGCTAGCGCCAGCACTTTGGTGCTCGATACACGCGATCTTTCGATTCGCAAGGTCTGGCTTCTGGCGGATGGCCGACCTGCCCAGACACTGATTTTTTCAATCGGCGAGCGAGTCGGCGCGCTCGGCCAGGCGCTGACGATTCAGTTGCCGGCTGATTTTCGCGAACGTGATTTCGCAGTGCGAGTTTCGTACCAGACGCGACCCGAGGCCTCCGGCCTGCAGTGGCTGACGCCCGCGCAGACGGCTGGCAAGACCGACCCATTTCTTTTCACGCAGTCGCAGGCCATTAACGCGCGCAGCTGGATTCCATTGCAGGATTCTCCGCAGGTGCGTGTGACCTATTCGGCGCAGATACACACACCCGCGGGTTTGCGGGCCGTCATGAGTGCGGACAATGCCTCTGAGCCTTCGCCTGACAATGTGTACCGCTTCAAAATGCCGCAGCGAATTCCGCCGTACTTGTTCGCTCTGGCGGTGGGCAAGCTCGAGTTTCGTGCGATTGGTGAACGCACGGGCGTTTACGCCGAGCCGTCTGTCGTAGAAGCCGCCGCGCGGGAATTTTCCGAGACCGAAAACATGGTCAAGGCCTGCGAAGAGCTGTTCGGACCTTATCGTTGGGGTCGGTACGACATGCTGATTCTGCCGCCTGCCTTTCCGTTTGGCGGCATGGAAAATCCGCGACTGTCTTTCATTACACCAACCGTCATCGCGGGTGATCGCAGCCTGGTGTCCCTGATCGCGCACGAGCTGGCTCATTCTTGGTCTGGAAATCTTGTCACCAACGCCACGTGGCGTGATTTCTGGCTCAACGAAGGATTCACAGTTTTCCTGGAGCGGCGCATTCTCGATGTGCTGTACGGCGACAAGCGTCGCGACATGGAGGACACGCTCGGTTTGCAGTCATTGCAGCGCGACCTGCGCACGTTGCCAAAGCCAATGACTATCTTGGCAGTCGACTTGCGCGGGGTCGATCCGGATGAGGGTGTGACGGAAATCCCCTACGAGAAAGGCCGGCTGTTTCTTGGCTGGCTGCAGTCCAAAGTGGGAATCACAGAATTGGACCGCTTCCTGAAAGAGTACTTCGATCATTTCGCATTTCAAAGTATCTCGACCGAGCAGTTTCGCGACTATCTCAGCGCCAATCTACTGGCGTCGCGGCCGGGCCTGATAACGACAGCCGAATTGGATCAGTGGATGTACGGGACCGGCTTACCGAAATCCGCAGTGCTGCCCTCATCCGACGCGTTTGGCAAGATTGATGGGAGCAGAACGCAGTGGCTCGCCGGGCGGTTGCCAACGCAGAAACTGCCGGCGGCTGACTGGAGCACGTTTGAATGGCTGCATTTCCTCGACAACATGCCGCCGCGGCTGTCACTTGCCAGGATGACCGAGCTCGACAGCACTTTCAAACTGACAGAGCAGGGAAATTCTGAAATCGCCCACAGTTGGTTGAAGCTCGTCATCCACAACAACTTCCAGCCAGGTTTTGCGCGATTGGAGACGTACCTGACAGGCATTGGTCGTCGCAAGCTGGTCAAGCCGTTGTACGAAGCGCTGCTGAAGTCTCCCAGCGGCCGCGATTTTGCCGCGCGTGTTTACGAAACGGCCCGTACGGGCTATCACCCGATGCTGCAAGCGTCGCTCGATCCTCTGGTGCGAGGCGCACGCTAGCCTTCGGCATGGTTGTTCCACTTTACGATGACAACCCGACTCGATCCACGGCGTACGTGACGCTGGGCTTGATCGGTGCCTGCGTGCTGATATTCCTGTGGCAATGGTTCGGTGGCGCCGCCAACTTTGAACGCATCACCTATTCGTTAGGCGTCATTCCCGCCGTGCTGTTCGGGCGCAGCGAAATGCCTGCAGAAATGGTCATGGTGCCGCCTGGCGCGACCGTATTTACGTCGATGTTCCTGCACGGCGGCATCATGCACTTGTTGGGAAACGTCTGGTATTTGTGGATTTTCGGCAACAATATCGAAGATTCGATGGGTCCGGTGCGATTCATTTTTTTCTATTTGCTGTGTGGCATTGCGGCGGTTTTCGCGCAGGCGCTGCCCGACCCGGGCTCGACCGTGCCGATGATCGGCGCCAGCGGCGCGATATCGGGCGTGTTAGGCGCCTATATGCTGCTGTTCCCTCGTGCCCGAGTGCTGCTCGGCCTGCCACTCGGTTTCGTAATCATCCAGTTGGGCCGATTTCCCGCCTTCTGGGTGCTGGCAGCGTGGTTCGGCATGCAGCTTTTGTTAGGTACGTTGGTCGCCCCGGGCGCGCAGGGAGGCGTGGCATTCGGCGCCCATATCGGTGGTTTCTTGGCCGGCCTGTTGTTGATTCCGTTGTTCAAGTACCGCAGCGTGCCGCTCTGGCGCCGATGAGGCATTGCAGTTATCGAAACGCATTGCACGCGGCCTGTGATAATCTCTCGCCATCGACGGCAGGTGAACAGTGGCAGAGCAGGCTCTCTCGGGCATCGAAATTGCTGAACAAAATGGGCCGGAACACGCTATTGCGCGTGCGGCTGTTTCCGCGACCGCCTTCGTCGGGCGCACTCTCAAAGGCCCCGTCAATACACCCGTTAGCGTTGCAGGTTTCGCTGAATACCAGCATGTGTTCGGCGGAGTCTGGCAGCCATCCACCTTGTCGTATGCGGTGGAACAGTATTTCGACAACGGTGGGCGGCAGGCGATCATCGTGCGCGTCGCGAACGGCGGGCGGCCACCGACGATCAATTTGCCAGCCGACGGCGCGCGCCTGGCGTTGCTCGGTCTGTGGCCCGGTACCCGCGAATTTCTGCGGGCCTCGGTCGACTACGACGGAATCCCCGCTAACGAACCGGATCGGTTCAATCTCGTCCTGCAGCGCACGCGGAGTGCGACCTCTGAGCGAGTTGAGGATCAGGAGATCTTCCGTCGACTGAGCGTCAAACCAGGCGCGCCGCGTCATGTCATTGAGGCTCTGACCGAATCACGGCTGGCGCGCGTTCTAGGTGATGTGCCTGCACATCGGCCCGACCGCACGCCCGCTGCTGCCAGCGGCGCGGTGGTGGGTTACGTGCCGGCTAACACCGATGGCGACGATGGTCAGCCGTTGTCCGACTACGATGTGATCGGGTCGGCGGCCGGTCATTCCGGGCTGTTCGCGCTGGAAGGCGCGCCGCCCTTCGGCATGCTTTGCATTCCGCCGCTGAGCCGCGAGCAGGACGTGGGCCTGAGCACCTGGCTGGTAGCGGCACGCGTTTGCCGACTGCGGCACGCGCTGCTGTTGGTGGATCCGCCATCCGCATGGAGCAATGCACAGCAGGCGATTGCCGGCGCGCGGCAATGGCCGCTGCGCGCCGACAATGCGATCATGTATTTTCCGCGACTGTTAGCATTCGACCGCTTGCGTGGGCGATTTGAGACGTTCGCCAATGCGGGCGCTGTCGCCGGTATGCTGGCTCGCGGCGACGAGGTACAACCGCTGTGGTCGGCGGAGCGTGACGATCAGTTGATTCTCCGTCCTAACATGCGACCGACGTGCGTAGTCGGCGAAGCTGACCGATTGCGTCTGGCCCAGTTCTCAGTCAATTCTTTTTTGTCGGTTCGGCCCGCAGTCGATGGGGACGAGGCAAACAGTCCGCGCACACTGGCTGATGGCAACGCCGGCAGCAGCGACTGGCGCTATCTGCGGGCGCGACGATTGGCTTTATTTGTAACCGCCAGCGTCGAGCAGGGCACGCGTTGGACAGTCTTTGAGAGTAATGACGAACGCACCTGGACCCGGGTCCGAGGCCAGGTCGAGGCATTTCTGGAATCGCTGGTGCAGGAAGGCGCATTTCCACATGCGGCGCCCGATGAAGCCTATTTCGTCATGTGTGATGGCCGGCTGAATAGCAAGGACGTGCGCGCATCCGGCAAGCTGCACGTTCTGTTCGGAATTGCCGCCTCGAGGCCCGGCGACTACCACGCCTGGCTATTGACCCACCAGTCAGGGTCAAGCCGCGTCCGACAGGTTTCAGTGAACCGCTCCGCAACCGCCGGCCTGCGTGTGACCCAAGAAATTGAAACTTCGCTACTGCGAAGTATCGCCGGCGGCCACTGACAATCAGTCTTTCGTCGGCCGCGGCGACACGTACATCGTGATGACGGCGCGGATAACTTCCTGGCCTTTGGCGTCCGTGACCGTCACTGGCACCGCGACATTCATCGCTCCAGACCAATCCGACTTGGCCAGTCGCGCCATGGCTACGACACCGGTGTCGGCGCGTTTCAGATATTCGATGGTCATGCCGCGGGGAATCCAGCGCCGGGTCGCTGGTATTGTGACTTCAGTCGCCAGGCCCGCCGCCAACTCGCAGAGATTGGCCATGGCGATCGCATGCACCGAGCCTATGTGGTTCTCCACGCCGCGACGTTTCTTCATGCTGAAACGCGCGATGCCAGGAGCCAGTTCGAGAACACGCGGCTTGATGGTCGCGAAATAGGGCGCCTTGCGGCACACCAGTCTGGCGAAAAACCAACGGCCCAAAGCCGTGCCGGACAGGCGCCGCCAATTGACCAGCACCGCACTGGGCGGCGCGGTATCACTTTGCGCGGTCCAGTCGAGTTGTTGATCCGTGGTGGGCGTTTTTGGTTGTGGCTGGTCTTCCACGCGGCGATTCAAACTAGCTTGGTTGTAACTCATATTATCAGGCGCGCAATGTACCGGACGATCGCTGCCGGAGCAATTGTTAGCTACGCGGTTTGCCAAAACCGCCGCCGCCAGGCGTCAAAATTTCGAGAATGTCACCCGCTCGTAGGTCAAAAGCGGCACAAGCCGAAAACACCTGCTCGGTGCCGTCGGCGCGCCGCAGTCGTGTGATGCCAGCGGCGCCCGCATGGCCGCCCGCAAGTCCAAATGGTCTGGTTGCACGCCGGTTGGCAAGCATGGCGCCTTGCAAGGGTTGCAGGAATTGCAGGCGGCGGCAGGCGCCGTCGCCGCCGCGATGCTGCCCCTCGCCGCCAGAGCCACGACGAATCGAAAATTCCAGTATGCGTACCGGCAAACGTGATTCGAAAATTTCGGGATCGGTCAGTCGCGAATTAGTCATGTGAGTTTGAACCGCCGAACAGCCCGCGGCGTCGCGACTGGCGCCGGCGCCGCCGGCGATGGTTTCGTAGTACTGCAACGACTCATCGCCAAAACTAAGATTGTTCATCGTGCCTTGCGATGCGGCGAGGCAGCCGAGGGCCGCATACAGCGCATCGACAATGCACTGCGAGGTCTCGACATTGCCGGCCACCACCGCCGCAGGCGCTACCGGATCTAACAAACTGGCAGCGGGAATGATCAGCTCCAGCGGTCTCAGGCAGCCTTCGTTCAGCGGTATGTCACGATCGATCAGGGTACGAAACACATACAGGACCGCTGCAATGACCACAGCACGCGGCGCATGGAAATTATGCGTCGATTGCAAGGAGCTGCCGCTGAAATCAATGCGCGCGCAGCGTTTGAGGTGATCTATGGAAATCTGTACGCGGATCACGGCGCCGTTGTCCAATTGCAGCTGGTAACCGCCGGACTGCAACCGATCGATGGCACTGCGCACGCAGTCGGCTGCGTTGTCCTGCACGGCCCGCATGGCGGTGGCGATCGATTGGATGCCATAGCGCGCAGCGGCGCGTCGCAGTTCGCTTACACCGCAGGCATTGGCCGCCAGTTGTGCGTCAATGTCTGCCAGGTTCTGCGGCACATTGCGCGCCGGCCAGGCAATTTCCGTCAATCGCCGCACCAAGCCGCCGGTGTCGCGTGCGCCGCGAGCTAACAGACGAAAATCCTCGAACAGCGCGCCTTCCTCGGCAATATGGCGGCTGAACGGCGGCATCGATCCGGGAGTGATGCCGCCGATGTCGGCATGATGTGCACGCGACGCCACGAAAAAATCCGGTCTGCCGATGGCGGTTGATGCGGCGAGAAATACTGGGGTAACTACCGTCAGGTCTGGAAGATGCGTGCCGCCAGCATAGGGACTGTTGATCAGCCAGGCGTCGCCGTCACGCAGTTCATGGCCGTGGCGTTGCAGCACGGCGCGGACACTCACGCCCATGGAGCCGAGATGCACCGGCATATGCGGCGCGTTGGCGATCAGACAACCGGCGTGGTCGAAAACCGCACATGAGTAATCGAGTCGCTCCTTGATATTGACCGATTGCGCGGTTCGTTGCAGGACGGTGCCCATCTCGGTGGCGGCGTGCATAAAGAGACTGTTGAAGAGCTCCAGCCGCTCGGGGCCGATGTCGATCGCCGCAGCACCGACGCTGGCAGCAATGGCAGCTACCGATATGTCGTGAGCTAACAAGACACCGCTGTCCTGCCGTTCGACCTGCCAGCCATTTTCCAGCACCAGTGTCGTGTGCCGGTCGACAATCAAAGCCGGACCGGTAATGACGCCGCGTATCGCCTGCGCTGGAATCACCGGCACCTTGGTCCAGCCATCCATCCAGACCGCAGCTTCGAGAGGTAGCTTGAGCGTGTCGTTAGGTTCGTCGGCCCTCTGCAGCGTCACGCCCGCGGGTCGCCAGCGCGCCTCGACCCGCAGACTGTCAAACTGCAACTGTAGACCTAATGCCTCATCCACTTCGTAACCGAACAGCGCCAGCCAACGCGCCTTGAACTCGGTCCGCATGTCCGGCATCGCGGCGAATGTCACGGCCACAGTAGTCTCGCTGTAGCCAAGACGCAGCTCCGCAAATGCCGTGCTCTGCACTGCGTCGGTGGCAGTTATTTGCTGCGCGAGTTGTGCGCGCGCCTGTTGATCGAGTTGCTTGAGTCGGACACCAGCAGCTGCCACACCCGATTCATCGAAAGGCCTGGGAAAACCGCAACGCTCGACGATCAGCCAGTCGGCAATACCAATTCCACAGGCCGAAAGCACGCTGCCCAGCGGGTGCATGAGCACACGACGGATGCCGCAACTCGCCGCCACCGCGCAAGCGTGCTGTCCAGCAGCACCGCCGAAAGCAAATAAGGTGAAATCGGTGGCATCTTGAGCACTCGCCGAACAGACATGACGGATTGCGTTAGCCATCGATTCCACAGCCAGTCCCAGGGCTGCCGCGGCCAAATCCTGCGGTGACTGACCGGGTCGGCATAGAGCCCCAAGCACGGCGTGCGCAGCGGCGGCGTCTGCAGGCTGTGCACCATCACGGCCGAACGCGGCGGGCAGAAAGTCGGCCTGTAATCGTCCTAACACCAGCTGCACGTCGGTCAAAGTTGCGGGGCCGCGTTTGCCGTAGGCTGCAGGTCCAGGGTCGGCACCCGCGGATTGCGGCCCGACGCAAAGTCGCCCGTCGCGCCAGCACACGATGGATCCGCCGCCGGCAGCGATGGTGTGAATATCGAGTTGCGGAAATGCGATGGTAGATCCAGCCACCTCGCGCTGCCAGGCGCGTGGTAATTCGCCGTCATACAGCGATACATCCGTCGATGTGCCACCCATGTCGAATCCAATCAGCCGTTGCATGCCCGCGGCTTCGCCCAGTCTGGCCATCCCGACCAGGCCGCCGGCAGGGCCGGACAATAAACTCGCGAGTGCGCGAAATCCGTCGGCCGCCACCAGCCCCCCGGAACTTTGCATGAAATACAGACGCGGCCTTCCTGGCAGATCGGCAACTTCACGTGCCAGCTGGCGTTTATATTGATCCAGCGTCGGCGCAAGATAGGCATTGGCCACACAACTGTTTGCGCGTGGCAGCCAGCGCGGTTGCGGCCAGATTTCGTGCGAAACGCTGACTTCGATGAAATCCAGCTTACGGGCAATATCGGCTAACAGAGATTCGTGCGCGGTGTGCTGCCAGCCGTGTAACAGTGCGATTGCGATACTGTCTATACCAGCGGCGCGCAATGCGGCCAGTTGGTGGTGGGCGGCATCGGCGTTCAACGGGATCAGCACTTCGCCATCCACGGCAAGGCGTTCGTCAATCTCCAGCACGCGCTCATAAAGCGGTGTCGGACGGCGAATGTTAAGCGCGAAAATATCAGGACGATGCTGGCCGCCAATAATGAGCCCGTCGCCGAACCCGCGTGTTGTTAGCAGCGCGACTCGCGCACCGCGCCGCTCCAGCAAGGCGTTGGTCGCTACTGTCGTGCCGACTTTGAATTCACTGGCGACGGCGCCCGCATCCTCGGACAGCCACCGCCGCACCAATGCCACTGCAGGATCGCCACCGCGTGCGGTTGTGCGCGACAGTAACTTGGCTACGCGCAGGCGCCCGTCTGGCCGCAGCGCAATCAGGTCGGTAAAAGTGCCGCCGCGGTCGATCCAGAATTGCCAGCCAGTCGTCATGCGCCGCTGCATGCTACACGAGCGAGTTGGGCATTGGCAGCATCGCTCCGGACCGCTAGGCTCATGACCAAACGGAGAGCCTCATGCCGCGACCGCATCTTGAATTTCTGCATGCCCAACAATTGCCGTGGCAGCGTGCCCCGTTCGCGGGAGCGGCCTGGCGTGACACTGAGATTAAGTTGCTCAGCCGCGATCCGCTCTCGGGTGCGTGTTCGACGATCTGGCGGCTGCCCGCCGGCTACCGACCACCTGCTTTCTGTCTGGCCGGGTTAGCGGAGCTCTTTGTGCTCGAGGGTGAGTGTTCGCTGCAGGGTGAATGTTACGGTCTGGACTGTTACACCGCATGGCCCGCCGGCAAATCCTGGTTGGATTTTTCCAGTCAGCAGGGCGCGACCTTGTTAGCATTTTTCGACCGCGAACCGCAGGCAACGGCAGTGGACGCTGGGACCGGGCAACATGACGCTGCGATGTGGGTGCCGCGCATAGACACCCATCGAACTCCCTGGACATCGCATGACATCGACCCATCGGTACAGTTCCTGCGGCTTACCCACAAGGTGTTGCGCAGTGTTCCGGAGACTGGCGAGCGGACGATTCTGCTGGCCACCGGTGCCCAGACTCATCCAAAGGACTGGCATGAGGCGCAATTGCGGCACGATTGTGTCGAGGAAATGTACCTGCTAGGTGGCGACATCATCGGCGAGCGCGGCACGATGTACGAAGGCGCTTACTTCTGGCGGCCGCCGCAGGTGTGGCATGGTCCGTTTGGATCACGACGTGGCGGTCTGATGATTATCCGGTTTTCTGAGGGCCGCCACGCCAATGAATGGGGGGCGGAGCGACGGCTGTTTTCTTTGACACCCGCGCATGCGCCCGCCATTCCGCCAGACTTGTCAGCCGACGCGCGCGCTGCCTGGCACCCGGCCCGCTACTGAATGTCCGCCGGCCGCGCTCGCGGTAACATAGACGCGTATGAATACACCCGCCACAGCCGTGCAGCGCCATGTCGTTTTTTCGCATGGCAAAGATTCTGGTCCCTGGGGTGCAAAAATTACCGCGCTGGCTGAGACCGCACGCAGCGAGGGCTATAACGTCGAGTCAGTCGATTACCAGGGCATCGATTCGCCGCGGGATCGTGTCGCCAAACTGGCCGACGCCTGCAAGACAATGCAGGGCGAGCTGGTTCTCGTAGGCTCCAGCCTGGGCGGGTACGTGTCGTTAGCTTCGGCGGCGCTGTTGCATGCGCGGGCGATATTCCTGATTGCCCCAGCGATCTACATGCCGGGCCTCGCGCCCTTGCGGGCTAACGCGTTCAGTTGTCCCATGGCGGTGGTGCATGGCTGGCTCGACGATGTCGTGCCGGTCGATCACAGCATCCGCTTTGCACGCGAACATAACGCGTCGCTGTTACTCACCAACGACGACCACCGCCTGCATCGTTCTATCCGCCAGATCCGCCATGCATTTGAATATTTTCTGATTTCAATCGATTTGCCCGAGCCACTGGTCTAGGAAGTCGGTCGGCAGCCCTGAGGCTTGACGATTCGCTCGAGCGACGGCGGATATTTGCTCAGCAGTTCAATGGGCCGCCGCGGCCTCGCCTGCAGTTCGCCGCCGCAGTTTGGGCAGATGCCACGTAGCGTGTGTGTTGCACAGGGTTGGCAAAATGTGCATTCGAAACTACAAATCATGGCAGCGGCTGATTCCGCTGGCAGATCGGTAGCGCAGCATTCACAACAGGGTTTTGGTTCAGCATGGCTGAAATCTAACGTATATTCGCCCGATTGTGGGAGCCATTTAATGCCGAAACGCGCTGCGGGTACGACTCCGATCGAACTGCAGGTTGATCGTCAGGCGCCTGAGGCCCTCGACGTGCAGATCGCGGGCCAATTGCGTCATATGATCATGCGCGGGACCCTTGGATCGGGTGCGCGCCTGCCATCGACCCGGGCACTGGCCAAGGAATTGGCGGTAGCCCGCAATGTCGTTATCGCTGCCTGCGCACAACTCGTTGCCGAGGGCTATCTGGAATCACGCGTAGGCAGTGGTACGCGTGTCGCGATCGCGAGGCCCGAGGGCATGTTGCGGGTGACGCCGTCACGCGGTCGCTCAAGCGCCTTGATTGCCGCATCACTGCCAGCGGCGCGGCAGCGGCCGGTACGCAAGGCGCAGTTGAGTTTTTATGCCGGTGCCGTCGCGGAATTCGCGCCCTATGTATCGTTGCGAAATGATCGCGTGTTGCCGTTCAAGGTGGCGACTCCATCTTTAGATGATTTTCCGGTGGCGATCTGGCAAAAGCTTTGGCGCCGCGTCAACGGTGGTCTGACCGTCAAAGGGTTGGACTACTCGTCGCCGGCAGGGTTGTTAGCACTGCGCCGGGCCATAGCAGCGCATGTGCGGCTGTCGCGCGGCGTGCATTGTGACCCCGGGCAGGTTGTGGTTTTCAACAGTGCGCAGCAGAGTATCGATGCGGTTGCGCGAAGCCTGGTGCGGCCAGGCGATCCGGTATGGCTCGAAGATCCATGCTATCGAGGCGCGTTAGTGGCTTTCTCCGCGGCGCAGGCGAAAATTGTGCCTGTGCCTGTGGACAGCGACGGCATCGATGTCGGCGCGGGAATCAGGCGTGCGTCGGAGGCCCGTCTCGCATACGTGACGCCGTCGCATCAATACCCGCTGGCCGTCACATTGAGTCTCGCGCGGCGCATCCAATTGCTTGATTGGGCGCGGCGACGTAACGCCTATGTGCTCGAAGACGACTATGACTGTGAGTTTCGTTTTCATGAGCGACCGATCGCGGCGCTGCGCAGCCTGGATGATCAGCAGGTGATTTACCTCGGGACTTTCAGCAAGTCGCTGTTTCCAGGAGTGCGCCTTGCCTACCTGGTGCTGCCACAGGAACTGGTCGATACAGTGCTTGCGGTCCGGCATTGGAGCGATGGCCATGCGCCTGCCGCCAATCAGGAAGTGCTGGCGAGGTTCCTGGAAGAAGGTCATTTCGAACGCCACTTGCGCCGTATGCTGGTGCTGTACCGCGAACGGCACGCGGCCTTGTTAGCTGCCGCCGCGAAACACTGGCAGGGACTGCTGCAGGTGGTTCCGGGTTCCGGCGGCATGCATACCATCGGTTGGTTGTCCGCGGCAGCTAACGACCGGCAAGTCGCGATTGCCGCAGCGGCCGTGGATATTGACGTACTGCCGATCAGTGCGTTCCGGCTCAGCAGACGCCTGCCGCCTGGTCTGACGTTGGGTTTTGCGCCATTTCGCGCTCGTGAAATCAATGCCGCGGCGACGCGCCTTGCCCAAGTACTGATCGCAGTCAAATAAGTGGTACCAATAATAATTTTATAAATGGCGCTTTTTAAGAACCATATTCCCATCTAGGATCTTGGCCGTTTCTTCGATAACCCGAGGTACTTATGCCTATCAGTCGCCGCATCAGCTTTGCTACTGCCGTCTGTTTCTTGTTGATCGCGACGGGTGATCGCGGCTGGGCGGCTGAGCAGTTCGTGCTGGTCCAGAATGGCGAGCGCATTGCGACCTTGGCGGCAATCCGCAAGGAGAAGACAGTGGATATCCGCTGGCGCGCCGACGACAACGGCCGCGGGTCCAAATTTCACGAAATCATTGTCGAAGGTGCAGATGGTCTGCCGGATCGTTGGACGATCAAAGGCAACGCCTGGTTTGGCGCGCCAGTCGATGAGCGTTTCGAACGCCGGGCCCGCGGTTCGCAATGGCGCAGCTTGAATGATCGCGGCAGCAGCAATGAGCCTGATGCCATTTACCTGCCTAACGAGTCCAGTCCCTGGGCACTTGGACTCTATCTGAGGCAGTTATTGCAGAGTTCCTCCGGGCGCATTCGCACCGCACCAGCCGGAGAGCTGCGATTGGATCGCATTCGTGAGCACCGCCTGAAGACCGCATCGGGAGAACGGCCGATTGTGCTGTATGCGTTGTGGGGGCTCGATTTCACGCCGACCTATCTGGTGGCAGGTGCAGCCGGCGACTATCTGGGCTTCATAGCGCCCGGCTATGTCTTTATCGAGTCTGCGCTCGAAGGCGAGTATGCGCAGCTGAGTGAACTCGCTGACACACTGGATCGCGACTACCTCGCGCAGTTGACTGCCCGGCTGACTAACAAGTTCAGCGAGCCTTACTGGATCCGCAACGTCAGAGTGTTCGACAGCGCCGCCGGCACGCTAGGGAGCGCTACCAACGTAGTCGTGCATGGCGACAAAATTGTCGGTATGCGCACCGATCCGCCGCCCGCGGATGCAGTGTCTATCGACGGGGCAGGCGGCGCCTTGTTGCCAGGACTGCATGACATGCACAGCCATAACATTGCCTGGAGCGGTCCGCTGCACATTGCTGCTGGAGTGACCAGCGTGCGCGATATGGGCAACGACAATGCGGCCTTGCATGCGCTGGTTGGCCGAATCGAAAACGGCACCAGTATCGGGCCGCATATTTCACGGCGCGGTTTCTTGGAAGGGCGTTCGCCGTTTTCAGCACGCGGCGGGTTTGTAGTCGACCAACTGGATGCGGCGCTGCAAAAGGTTCGTTGGTACGCGGACCGTAGCTATGCCGGAATCAAGGTTTACAACTCCATGACGCCGTCCTGGGTCAAGCCTATCGCCGACGAAGCGCATCGTCTGGGTCTCAAGGTCAGCGGTCATGTGCCGGCCTTCATGGCGCCCCGTCAGGCAGTTCTTGATGGCTACGACGAGATAAATCATATCAATCAGCTGATGCTCGGCTTCGTGCTGGCGGCTAACGAAGATACCCGCACGACACTGCGTTTCACGGCCTTTGGCGAGCGCGTCGGCGCCATCGATCTGGACGGCACCGCGGTGCGGGATATGATCGAGCTGATGCGTGCGCGCGGCATTGCACTCGATCCAACCATGCAGTTGACGGGCAATATGCTGATGGGGCGCCCCGGCACAGCCACGCCGGGCGATTTACCGTGGCTCGCGCACATGCCAGCCCCATTTCAGCGAGCACGGCGGGTCATGGCGCTGGATATCAAGCCGGCCCAATATCCAGCCTACGAGGCGTCGTGGAAAAAGACTCAGGCTTTGTTGCTGCGGCTGCATCGCGCTGGCGTGCGAATTATTCCCGGCACGGATGACATGCCTGGCCTGTCCTTGCACAGTGAACTGGAGTCCTATGTCGCAGCTGGGCTGACGCCCAGCGAGGCGTTGCAGTCGGCAACGCTGATTTCCGCCCAGCAACTCAACAGCAGTGAGTCCGGTAGTGTCGCGGTCGGCAAACGCGCCGACCTGATTCTGATTGATGGCGATCCGACGCAAGATATCCGTGCGCTGCGCAGGGTGCGCATGACCATCAAGAGCGGTATTGTCTATTACCCGGAAGAAATACACCGCGCAATGGGTATCCGGCCGTTCGCCGCCAAACCGGAACTGTCAAAAGGGACACGCTAGCAATGGCTAACACACTCTATATCGGCAACCGCAACTACTCATCCTGGTCGCTCAGGCCATGGCTGGTGCTGAAATGGGGCGGTATCCCGTTTGTCGAACGGGAAATCCGACTGGATCAACCCGGTTATGGGGTCGGTGCCATTGCCGAAGTATTGGCTGTCTCGCCTAACGGACGGGTGCCGTGCTTGCACGCCGGCGAACTGGTGATTTGGGATTCTCTGGCCATCGCCGAGTGGGCCGCCGAGGAGCGGCCCGATGCGGGGCTGTGGCCGCGTGATCGAGCGCAACGAGCGCTGGCGCGTGCGGTGGTTGCGGAGATGCACTCCGGATTTGCAGATGTGCGTCGTGAGTTGACCATGAACATCCGCCGCCGTTGCGCGCCGCAGGACTGGCAGCCGGCAACACGCGCCCAGCTCGCGCGTCTCGATCAAATCTGGTCCGGACTGCGCGAAGCTAACAAGACAGCGGGCCCCTGGCTGTTCGGCGAGCGTGGCATAGCGGATGCGTTCTACGCGCCAGTGGCGACCCGCATGCGCACCTATGGCGTGGCACTGGCAAAGTCCTCTCAGGAGTGGTGCGAGACTGTGTTCGCCGACGCGGCATTTCAGCAATGGGAAACTGCCTCCCAGCCGGACAGTTGGGACCAACCAGGCTATCCAGTAATCGACAAACTCTATTCGCGCTGACACATGTCTTCCAGGCCGCGCGAATTTGCGGTGGCATTTGCGACCCACGCAGCGCATCCCGCCATTCAGGACGATGATTGCACTGTCGCGCAGCTGTTAGCGCAGCGTGGCTGCCAGGTGACGGCCTGTGTCTGGTCGGACCGCAGCGTCGATTGGGCAGAGTTTGACGCCATCGTCATCCGTTCCTGCTGGGACTACCACGTTCGCGGCGGGGAGTTTCTGGCCTGGCTGGCGCGACTGGAGGCGTTAGGTGTCCTGGTGTTGAACCCAGCGCCAATCTTGCGCAGCAATCTCGACAAACGCTATCTTTTGCAACTGCAGGCGCTGGGATTGCCCGTGGTACCGACGCGCGCGCTGGACGAGATCACTGAGTCGTCACTCGGATCGGCCATGAGCGAACTCGGCGGGGATCGTTGGGTGCTGAAACCGGTGATGTCTGCAGGCGCACATCGCACCTGGCTGCTGGATCGCGCACAGATTGCGGCGGACCTCGCGCAATTCTCGGACTGCGCTGAGCCGGGTACGATGTTGTTGCAGCCCTACGTGTCCGACATCGAAAACACAGGCGAGCTGTCCTTGCTGTATTTCGGCGGACAATTCAGTCACGCAGTCGTCAAACGCCCAAGGTCCGGGGATTTTCGCGTGCAGGAGGCTTTCGGTGGGACCGCCTCAGCAGGTCAGGCGTCCGCTGACTGCATTGCTAGCGGCGCAATCGCACTGGCCGTACTGCTTGCGGCCGACGCCTGCTACGCGCGCGTTGATATGGTGAACAGCCAACGCGGACATCAAATCATGGAGGTCGAACTCCTGGAGCCGGATCTCTATCTGCGACTTGCGCCGCCGCAAGCAAACCAAAATTTTGCGATGGCCATCTGGCATGCATTGCTAGGCAACTCCAGGCTAACGGCGTAATCAGCGGGCGCCGCAATCGGTTAACATCGCCGCCGTGAATTCACTGTTGCGACGAATACTCGGGTTTTGGGTGCGAATAGAAGTGCAGCCGCAGGAAGCCGCGCAATGGCTGACACAGGGCGCCGTGCCTGTTTGTTACGTCATCGAACGGCGCAGTACCGCGGATCTGGCGGCCCTGCAAATGATCTGCAAAAGCGCTGGCCTGCCGCGACCCGCACGCCGCCTGTTAGGTGAAGGCCGCAATGCGGTGCGCGCGTTTTTTCCGGTTTACCGTAGCGAGAGTATCTGGTCGGCGCGGATCGATCGGCGCCCGCCGCCCGCCCTGGCGCGGCTGATCGAAGGCGTCCGCAGGGATCCTGAGTTCGACGTACGCTTGGTGCCGGTGGCCGTTTATTGGGGTCGTGCGCCGCAAAAGGAGCGCTCGCTTCTACGCTTGCTGTTTGCGGAAAATTGGGCTCTCAGTGGCACGCTGCGCAAGATTTTCCAGGTGTTGGTCAATGGCAGGCAGACGATGGTGGAGATCGGCGAGCCTGTAAGTTTGCGTGATTTGTTAGGTGATGAGCTTGAACCACAGAAGCGTTCCCAACGTATCAGCCGACAGTTACGCTCAACATTTCGGCGTCAGCGTGCGGCGCGCATCGGGCCGGATTTGTCGCATCGGCGCACGATTCTCGCCCGCTTGCTGCGCACTGCGGCTG
Source organism: Gammaproteobacteria bacterium (assembly GCA_043769085.1). Taxonomy (GTDB): domain Bacteria; phylum Pseudomonadota; class Gammaproteobacteria; order Steroidobacterales; family Steroidobacteraceae; genus UBA964. Next base: position 4,713 of record JAYVJR010000079.1, on the reverse strand, counting down.
TGCGGCGCGCGGCTGCGGTGGAGGCGCGGGAGAAACGCGGCAGCCGCCGCGCAGCATTGCTGACAGCCCGCAAGTACGCAGAGGAAATAGCTGCCAACTATTCCCACGCCTTCGTCAGTTTTGCCGCCGGGTTATTGTCGCGTCTGTGGAACCGGCTCTATGACGGTGTGGAATTCGCCCATGCGTCGACTTTGCGTGAAGTGGCGGAGGGGCGCGAGGTTGTATTCGTGCCCTGTCACCGCAGCCATATGGACTACCTGCTGTTGTCCTATGCGATTTTTGACCAGGGCTACGCGGTGCCGCACATCGCAGCGGGGATCAATCTCAATTTGCCAGTCGTTGGACGATTTCTGCGCAAGGGTGGTGCGTTTTTTATCCGCCGATCGTTTCGCGGCAATGCGCTTTACACGGTTGTCTTCATGAAGTACCTGGCTGCGATCATGGCCCGCGGCCATTCGGTCGAGTACTTTATCGAAGGCGGGCGTTCCCGGACTGGACGTCTGCTGCAACCGAAAACCGGCATGCTCTCGATGACTGTGCGTAGTTTTCTGCGTGATCCGGTTCGGCCCGTGGTTTTCTTGCCAGTCTATTTTGGCTACGAACGCCTGGTTGAAGCTAACACCTATATCAGCGAGTTATCCGGCGCGCCGAAGAAGAAGGAAAGCTGGCTGGATCTGCTACAGGCCGCAAGAGTATTGCGCGAAAAATTTGGCCGAGTGCATGTCAATGTTGGCGAGCCGGTTTTTCTCGAGCAAGTGCTGGACCAACATCAGAGCGATTGGCGGCAGCAGGTTTTTGACGACGATACCCGTGCCGGTTGGGTGGGCTTAGCGGTTGATGACCTGGCACTCTGCATTATGCGCAATGTCAACGCGGCGGCAGCGGTCACGCCCGTCAATCTGCTCGCCACGATTCTGCTGGCAATGCCGCGTCAGGCCATGTTGGCGGACGACCTGATTCGCCAAGTTGATTGTTATCTCGATCTGCTTCGTGCCACGCCCTATGGACCCCGCGTGACTGTGACGCCGCTCGCTGCCGCGCAGATCGTCGAATACGGTATCAGCATGAAGACCATTGTCCGGGAGTCCCATGCAGCCGGCGATCTGGTGCGCATGAAGGATGATGCCGCGATTCTGGCCGCGTACTACCGCAACAACGTGCTGCATCTTTTCGCATTGCCGTCATTGATCGCCTGTGCTTTCGGATCCAACGCGGTGCTACGGATCGAGGACCTGCAGCGTCTGGCCTGGCGAATCTATCCATACATATCTGCAGAGCTTTTTCTGCGCTACACCGAAGAGGAATTGCCAGCTGTGGTGGAACAAGTGATCGCTGCGCTCGCCCAGCAGGGGTTGATCGAAGCTGTGCCAGGTGCTGCTGCCTGGCAGCGACCGAAGCCCAACAGCGTCCGCGCCATGCAACTGTCCAATCTGTCGCAGGCCACCATTCAGACGGTTGAGCGCTACTATTTGGCCATTGCTCTGCTACGGCGTGCGGGCAGTGGCCACATTGACAGTCGCAGTTTGGTCAATCAATGCCAGTTGATGGCGCAGCGAATGACCATGCTCTATGGCGTCAATTCGCCCGAGTTTTCGGATCGAAGCTTGTTCGAGAAGTTCATCGAATTGTTGCAGAAGCGCCTGGTGATTAGCGTCGATGCCGATGGCATGCTTTGCTACAACGATGTTCTGGAGCGTGTCGTGCTCGATGCGGAGCTCGTGCTGTCTGAACAAATGCGCCACAGCATCCTGCAGGTAACGCACGGCTAGTGGGCCTTGAACTGTTGCGCCGCAGCAACGCCTGGCAGCCAAGCAGCTATCCGCCAAAGCCGCTGATATACTCCGTCGAATTAGTGCCTGTGATTGCGCGTATGGCGTGAATCCAGGCGCATTCGAACAACAACGTAGCTTTTCGAGTTTGGGGATCCACATGATTAAACATCCTCTCGGCCACGGTCTGACAATGACTTCGGCTGCGCTTTTTACTGTGCTGTCGATAGCGCCTGTTCAGGCCTTTGAGTTCCAGAGTAAAACCGGCGAACTGACGGGCAGCTGGGACACAACAGTCTCTTACTCGCAAGCCTGGCGAATCCAGTCGCCTGATTGCCGCCTGATTGCCAACGCCAACGGCGGCTGTGGCCGCTCACCTAACATTGACGACGGCGATCTTAACTTCGGTACGGATCTTTACAGCCGCGCGTTCAAGGCGGTCAGCGAAGTGTCGGTCAGCTACCACAATGTCGGCGCATTTTTGCGCGGTTCGGCGTTTTGGGACCCGCAGATGGAGGGCAGCACCGGCACCGACCGTACTGTTCTGCCCAAGGCGAGCGCGGATCTTGTTGGCCAGTACACGCGACTGCTCGACGCCTTCGTCTATTACAAGTTCGATCTCGGTGGCAAAGCCGCTGAGTTGCGTGTCGGCAAGCAGGCCGTCAGCTGGGGCGAGAGCACGTTTATCCAAAACGGTATCAGCACTATCAATCACTTCGACGTGGCGGCGCTGCGCGTGCCCGGCTCAGAAGTGAAAGAAGGGTTCCTGCCGCAGGAGATGGTGAATTTCTCCATCCAGTTCACCGATAACTTCAGCGCACAGGCGATCTATCTGTACGACTGGGACGCGACTATTCCTGAGCCCGCCGGCAGCTATTTCGCCGCCAATGATTTTGGTACGCCCGGTGGTGATCGCGTGATCCTTGGTTTCGGCGCCTTTTCTGACCAAGGTGTCGATTTCCGTCCGTTAGGTGGCACGCTGATCAGCGACTTCCAGAATGTCAAACGTGGCGCTGACCGCCTGCCAAAGGACTCCGGTCAAGGTGGTGTCGCGCTGAAATGGTATCTGCCGGATTTCAACAACGGCACGGAACTGGGTTTCTACGCGCTGAACTACCACAGCCGGCTGCCGTTGCTGTCGGGTCGTACCGGTAGCAACGCAGGAGTTGCTAACGCCTGGGGCACCGCAAATGCGGTGCAGGCTACGGCACTGGCATTGCTGGCAGGCCAGCCGATCACAGCGGCCATCGCTACCGGTGCGGGCGCCGGCTTGGCTGCTTCGCGCACCAACGCACTGGGGTTTGTAGGCGACATTTCCCAGGCGACCCTGCAGCAGTACGCGACCATCGCCGCCAATACAGCCCTCGGCATGGGCAATGTCGCGGCACAGGCGACCAATCTGGCGACCCATGAGTATTCAAGAACCGCCAGCTATTTTGTCGAATATCCGGAGGACATCCAGATGATCGGCGTGTCCTTCAACACGCAGATCCAACGCGGCGGCATTGCGCTGCAGGGCGACCTGACCTTTCGCAAGGATGTGCCGTTGCAGTACGACGATGTCGAACTGCTGTTTGCCGCCTTGACGCCCTTTGAAGCGGGTCTCGGTTTGTTAGGTGTGCCAATGCTGCCGGTTGGCACGCCGCTTACCGCTTTCAACCCGCCGGCCTGTTCGGCAACGCCGCCGGCCAATACCTTGAACGCCTGCAACCAGTTAGGCCGTTTTGGGACCAGCCAGGAAGTCACGGGTTGGGGCCGGTTCGACACTTGGCAGGGTCAGTTTACAGCCACCAAGTCCTTCGCCAATGTGTTGAAGGCCGCGCAGCTGGTGATGGTGCTGGAAGCGGCTGGCTACTACATTCCCGACATGCCCGGTAAAACCAGTGGCGGGCCTAACAACCGTGGCCTGCGATTCAATGGTCCGGGAACATCCGTTTCCGGCAACGCGGAATTTGCGGCCCGTCATTTCGGCGAAGTCGAGCCGCTCAGCCGTTTCCCGGATCAGTTTTCCTGGGGCTATCGTTTTGCGGGGCGCATCGAGTATCCAGGTCTGATTGGCCCCTGGAATGTCGTGCCGCGCTGGTCCTGGGCGCACGATGTGGGTGGGACGAGCCCTGGTCCTGGAGGCAACTTCGTCGAGGGGCGCACTGGCCTGACGTTAGGCGTGTCTGCGAACCTGCGCGCTAAGTGGGAGGTCGACACGGCCTGGACCCGATTCGCCGGTGCGGGACGATTCAACGATATCAACGACCGTGACTTCGTCTCGGCCAGCATCAAGTACTCATTCTGAGTTCAGGGGAGTCGCGAGCATGTTAAAGAAAACGGTGTCTGTGGTGTTCGGTGCCCTGCTGTTAGTAGCGTCGGCGCCTGGCTTTACGGCAGTATCGGCCAACGAAGCTGCGCGCCTCGGCGGCGACCTGACTCCTTTGGGTGGCGAAAAAGCAGGCAACAAGGCCGGCACCATTCCCGCCTGGGACGGTGGCCTGACGTCGGCGGCAAAGGCCGGCGTCTCGGGCTTCAAGGCAGGTGGACACCATCCAGATCCGTTTGCGGGCGACAAGCCTTTGTATACGGTCACCCGGGCTAACATGGGCCAGTACGCGGCGATCCTGACTGAAGGTCACAAGAAGCTGCTGCAGCAGTATCCAACCTACAAAATCAACGTCTATCCAACGCGCCGTAGCGCTGCCGCACCGCAGCGCATTTACGATGCGACCAAGCGCATTGCCACGACCGCGCAGCTCGCGCCCGGTGGCAATGGCGTGCAAAACGCGGGCGAAGGCATTCCGTTTCCGATGCCGACCGAGGGTGTGCAGGTGTTCTGGAACCACGTGCTGCGTTTCCGCGGCGAGAAGATCAGCCGCACGATCGGCCAGTTCCCGGTCACCGCGGGCGGCGAATACACGATGGTGAAATTCAAGGACGAAACCTTCGTCGCCTACAG
>JAYVJR010000078.1:0-34701 GCA_043769085.1 Gammaproteobacteria bacterium | reverse complement strand
CGAGTCGCCAGTTTTGCATTACGCAGCCTCGAGACGTCGATCCGATTGCTATCGGACATTGCACGGCGTGGTCTGGCCGCGGAGTGTTATTGCTGGGATCCGGTATTCGTGCAGCGGATGGGAGCTCAATCTGATGTCGCGCAGAATCTCCGCTATCTGAAAGGCGTCGTCGGCGCGGCGAGCAGTACATTCAAAGGATTGCGGGACGCGGCTCGTACGGTGTGGGGCTCACGCAACGTGCTGGATGGAGCAACCTATCTGGTGCATGTCACCATGGACGATATCAGCGACATTGCGGCTGATGAAAAACTAAGATGCATCCGACAGATTGCCGAACAGCATGGCGCGCTGGAAGTGGAACCGGTGATGCCGCGAATTATGCGCGCCACGCCATTCAATGAATTCAACCGCGAGGAGATGCTCGCCACTGGGCTTCGTAATCTGCCGGTCAATGGTATGGCACCGCATTCTCGCGCCTGTGCGCTGGCGGCCGATCTCGTGGCACTGTTCGACGGGCAGCGCACAGCAATGAATGAACTCGGCGTTACGGTGGGCATCATAGGATTCGCGGTGGGCGCGAGCGTGGTTTGCGTCGAACCGGTGCTGATGTGGCGCGACAATTTCAATCAGTTGCACGATCGTGTGGCGGAGCGAAGTCGTGAGGATCTCGCATCGCAGGCGCCATCGTCGGCCCAGCAGCTTGTGACTCGTTTGCGCGGCCAGGTTGTTGCGATCATGTCGCGGCACGGTTGTGCCCATGTGCAGATCGGTAAGTCCTATCCATGGCTCGTGAGCCGCGAGCCCGACACGGCCCAATTGCTCAAGGCTCTGAAGAATCTTGTGGATCCAGACCGGCGGATGAATCCGGGGTCGCTGGGCTTCAAGCAGTAGCAAGGCGCGGGCGGCGCTTCATCGCCGCGGGTTTGTCGTCAAGCGAAAATGCATGTATATTGCACGTATCAGGAACCGCTCCTGGCAGCGTGAGTCGCAATTACATGAAACTGACCCCATCGTACCTCGTCGTCGAATCAAGCATTCACTGGCACGCGCTTAAAGTGCCGGGCGCTACCGGCAAGGCGTGGATCAAGGTTTTCGGTCGCGATCCAGCCACGGGTGCGACCGCCTGCATTGTGAAATATGCAAAAGGTTTCCGCACTCGGGCGAGCAAGTCCCAGGTCTACAGCGACACGCTGTATCTGAGCGGCAGCCTGACGGAGGGCGCCCGAAAATTCGGTAAGTACAGCTACCAGTATCGTCCGCCCGGGAGCCGCATCGGCGTGACAGTCGCCAAGGAAGATACGGTGAAGTTTGTGATTACCGGCGGCAAGGGTGAGAAATGTTCGAAGAAGCCGGTCTACATCCGGGACTGCGAGAAGGCGGCGACTGAAGCGTCTTACATGGGCGATGCTTGGGCAATCAAGAAGCTGCGCGTCGACAAGGAATCTGATTGTGTACTGTTGTTCCAGATCTGCTTTAAAACCGGCATTGTGGATGAGGGTTGGACCTGGGTGCACCCGCATCTAGAGGAAGCGTATTTCCTCGAACACGGTCCGGAGCCGACGTTGGACTGGCTGGAGGAAGTGGGTGGCTACATGCGCTATGACGAGCCGTGCTACCTGTATCGGCATTCGGGCAGCCGACATGGCAGCGCTCATTACGCACCCTGCAAGCTTTTCGTGAAGTACTACTCGACCGATTTTCCCAAGGAAATATTTGACCGACGCAACATGGTCAAGAGCACTCCGCCGGGGTACTTGATCGAGTAAGTCAGTCGAGGTCACGCGCGACCCGCAGGCCTAACACGTCGTTACGCATGTCCGTGACGTCGGCGTGCCGGGCGGCGGAGCGCAGGTATTTGGGCGAGTTGACCCAGGAGCCGCCGCGGTCGACATGCTTGGCGCAGTCGCTTTCTAGGCACTCCTGCGTCCACTCCCAGACGTTGCCTTGTATGTCGTACAGTCCAAATGCGTTAGGTTGTTGCCGGCCGACTATGCTCGTCTGAACGGTCCCGTCATGACACTGAAAAATCAATTCCGGGTCCTTGCCATTCAAATTTTGCGCGTCGGCGCGTGTTAGGTCCGAAACATTGGCGTAGTGGCACGCATCATCACGCCCGTTGCCCCAGTAACGGATCGTTTTGCTGCCCGCACGCGCGGCATATTCCCATTCGGCCTCCGCGAGCAACCGATACCGATGGCCCGACATCTTCGTCAGCCACGCGAGGTAACTTTGGGCATCGTTCCAACTGACGCAAACGACCGGGTGGCGATTTGTCTGCTCCAAACCGGGATTGCGCCATGAGCGCTCGGTCCGACGGGCCCAACGTTGAGTCGCGACATCGAAAGTCTCGCACCCGCTTTGGCCGTCTCCTGGCTCAACAGCGCGAAACGCTGCGTATTCGCCGCGGGTGATCTCATAACGACCGACCGCGATCGCCTTTGCGAGTACAAATTCATGGGGCGGTAACTCGATTGCCGCCATGGCGGGCGTCACACCTTCCCGCATTTGTTCCTCCGCGCTTGCGCCGAGCAGACCGGTTCCCGCAGGCACTACGACCATGGCCGGGCAGTCACGACAGTCCTGGAAAACCTTTCCAGAGCGTGCGTGAGCCGGTGTCGTCGCGCAACCCGACCCCAGGGCTAAAACGACGGCCAGCAGACTGCAGGCTAAAAAGTGATTTTGGCGGAACCGCATCGTGGATGGCCGCTACGGCTGCGCAGGCTTTACGGAATCCGTGCGCTCGTTGGGCCAGCCGCTGCCGGCACCTTTGCCGTTTTCCACGTGCGCGATGATTTCGATCTCGGTGATGTATCCGTTGCGAACCCGAAATCGTTCGGCCTCGTGCACCGTGTAAGTGCCCGCAGGCACTGTCACCGCAACGCGGTATTCGGCGTCACCTGCCTTAGTCGTGGTGTCATCGGCGCCTTGGTTCGGTTTGAGGTCGATGTCCAGCCGAAACAGCACCACGACATCGGAGGTTCGCGTGTCGATGATGAAGCGCGGCTCCTTGACTGCTTCCACCATCAGTGTGCGGGCAAAACTTTCGCGCACCTGGTGTGGACCGCGCGCGTTGGTGAGCGCATTTTCGGTCCGTCGAATGTCCGGCGCCAGCGGTAACTGCGAACCATCGTGCTTGCGCAAGGCCTCCAGGTAGAGTGTTGCGATCTTTTGCAGACAGGCGGCGGTGTTTGCCGTGCAGGGCGGTCGCGGATTGGCATCCGCCACGGTTGTCTGTGCCGCGGCGCTGCCGCCGGCCATTAACGCAATTACGATGGCGCAGGAGCGCCGGACCATAGTGGTTGTAATCATCGCGAGATCCTCTACGTGGTTGCGTGTCGGTTATCGATGCGGGCAAAATTATCTAACAAAAGTTGCAGCTCCATGGCTTCTTGTGACGACAGAGTCCACTGGGCTGCGATCGAATTCGCGAGAATCTGGTCCGGGCGGGTTGCGCCGGTGATGACCGAACTGACGGCTGGGTGAATGAGGAGGCTGGAAATTGCCAGTTCCAGGAGGCTATGCGAACGGTCTTGTGCAAATTTTTCAAGTGCTTCCAAGAAATCGTACGTGCCAGCCTCGATCGATCGGCCTGACAATCGGGCACCGGGACCGGCGGTGCTACCGCGCCGGTACTTGCCGGTCAGTAAACCATTTTCCAGCGGAAAGTACGCCAGCAGCCCGATCCCCAATTGTGCGCATACGGGCAGCAGGTCCGCATCGGCGTGCCGCGCGAGCAAACTGTAATGATGCTGCTCGCTGACAAAGTGGCGCAATTGCTGGCGGCGCGCACTGCGATCGGCATCAGCGATCTGCGCCCCGGTCAGGTGTGATGATCCGGCATGGCGGATCTTGCCTTCACGCACGAGTTCATCCAACGCGGCCAAGGTTTCTTCGATCGGTGTGCGCGGATCCGGCCAGTGCATCTGATAAAGATCAACGTAATCCGTCTGTAGCCGACGAAGGCTCGCCGTCAACGCGGCGCGCACATAGCACCGCGCCCCCCAGCGGATGTCGGATTGCGCCGCAAGTCCTGAGCCCCACTTGGTCGCAATGATGGCTTCATGGCGGCGCACACGCAGGATCGCTCCCAGATATTGTTCCGATCCACCGTTACCGTAAACATCGGCGGTATCAAAAAAATTGATGCCTGCGTCCAGTGCCGCTTCGACCACGGCGCGCGTGGCCTCAAGATCCATGTAGCCGTAGCGCGTGCCGTTCGGTGCGACAACTTCGGAGCCGCCGAAATTGTTACAGCCAAGAGCGACGCTGGAAACCCGCAAATCTGAATCACCCAGCCGGCGAAATTGCACGCGCAGCGTCCTCGATGGGATCCTAGTTACATGTATTATGCAACATTACGTATCGGCGTCTTCACGTAATTGGAATTGCGCCGTCAGGCGACTGAGGAGGCGCGCGAGTTCTGCAATATCCTGCTCCGGCCATTCAGCCATTAACCCGATCACAATATCGTGCCAGGCGCTCGCCAGCTTCTGCCGGATCGCCTGGCCCCGCGCGGTCAGGGTCAGCAGCAAGGCTCGCGCATCGTTTTCGTCGACCGCGCGCTCGACATAGCCGTCACGCACCACAGCTGCCACCTGTCGACTGATGGTTGACCGGTCGAGGCCGATATCATCAGCCAGGTCGGAAAGTCTCAGAGGTCCCAGGCGATGTAATGTCGTCAATATGACGATGCCGGAACGATCTAACTGAACACCGGCAGTATCCGCGATAAGATTGAATGACCTCACACGGGCCCAGCGAATCACAACGCCCAATTGCTGCACGATGGGTTCGGCGACACCGCGCGAGGTGCTTTTTGAGGCAATGGCTGCTCGGCTGTTGCTGGCGGGAGACCTGGCGTCTTGCAGTGCCGGGACGCGATTGCGGCGCTTCGTGGTGGCAGATTTTTTCGGCCTTTGCATATGGGCACATTGTAACGCCTGAGGCCCGTTCTTGACGCTGTCGGTAATTGAATGCAGTCTACACGTAATAGGCCGTCAGCCTTTCTGCGGGGAGAAGCATGTGAATAATTGGGCATTTCGACTGTCGCTGGCCGTTCTGCTGACCGCGGGGTGTACCGCCGGGGAAACTGCCGGCAAGGTCTACAAAGGCGGCGACAAGATCGTCGACTGTCCGAATTGCCCTGAGATGGTGGTGATCGCCGCCGGGGAATTCGACATGGGGTCCAGCGATGAGGAGCGGACGCGCGAAGGCGTGCCCGAGATTTTCGGCAATCGCGAACGACCGGTGCATCACGTGAAGATCGGCAAGGCCTTTGCGCTCGGACGTACCGAAGTCACCAAAGCACAGTACGCAGAGTTTTCCAAAGCGACCCAGCGTTCGGCCGGCAACGATTGCATCGGATACGATCGCGAACACGACAACTGGGCGTTGAGCAAAGGGTCTTGGCAAGATCCGGGTTTCAAACAGGGCGACGACGAGCCGGCGGTATGTCTTGGTTGGAATGATGCGCGTGACTACGCCGCCTGGTTGGCGAAGAAAACAGGCAAGCCGTACCGGCTGGCAACCGAAGCGGAGTGGGAATACGCGGCACGCGGCGGCACCAGGACGGCACGCTATTGGGGCGACACGCCGCGCACCGTGTGCGAGAACGCCAATGTGATGTCCACCGCAACCTTTATCGACATCGGTTCTCCCGAAAGTTGGCAGGACAAGCTCATGTGCTCGGGCCGTGACGCGTGGACCACGGCAGTCGGCAGCTTTGAAGCGAATCCTTTTGGATTAAACGATATGTATGGTGGCGTGTGGGAATGGGTAACCGATTGTGCCCATGACAATTACGACGGCGCGCCGACCGACGGCTCGTCCTGGGACAAACCGGATTGCGACAAGCGCCTGGTGCGCGGCGGTGCTTTTCACAGCGAGTTCTGGCTGGTCAGGTCCGCGACTCGCGGGGCCGGCCTTAAGCCAGAGGTGCGGCCCGTGGCCTCGGGCATTCGTGTTGCCCGAGACGTAGGCTGATGCTCAAGAGGCCGATATTGTCCGGGATCGGGTTGGCACTTTGGGTATCAACCGGCGCAGCAAATGTTTGCGCGGCACCTACCGGCGGTGACCCGGTGGTCGGCAAGGCGATTTTTGCGCAGTGCGCCGCGTGTCACACCATTGCCAGAGGCGCGGCCAATCTGGTCGGACCCAATCTGTTTGGTGTGTTAGGCAAGAAGGCAGCCACCAATCGCAAGGATTTCGCCTATTCCGTTGCGTTGAAAAAATCGGGACTGGTCTGGGATGATGCCACCATCGACAATTGGATCAAGAATCCGGCAGCCTTTGTCCCCGGTGCCAAGATGGAGTTCGTCGGCCTGACCAAGAAAGACAAACGCCAAAACGTCATTGCCTATCTGCATCAGGCTGCGCGTTAGCGCCCGCGAGCTGCGACGTGCGGACAGGAGCGTTGGCGGCGATTTTGTTAGCGCTGGCAGCTTGCGCCGCGTCCCCTTATCCGACCGGCACGGGCCATCGATTTCGCGACCGGCCGTTTGCGCCTGAAATGGTTGTCATACCAGCAGGTCGGTTTGTCATGGGCGCGACCGAGGCCGAAACGACCCGCGTGGGACGGCGCGCCGAAACGGCAGCCTGGGAGCGTCCGCGACATGAGGTTCGTGTCGCCATGCCGTTGGCAGTAAGCCGCTTTTTGGTGACCGTCGCCGAGTATGATTATTTTGTCCGTGCGAGCCGCTATGCCATTGGGCGTAACTGTACAGTGTTTGCCGAAGGAATATGGCAGGCGCAATCGCAGCGCGACTATCGCGATACGGGGTATGCGCAGACGGCTGATCACCCGGTAACCTGTGTCACGGTCGCGGACGCCGAGGCCTACGTTGGCTGGCTAACAAAAATCACTGGCCATCAGTACCGGTTGCCGCATGAAGCGGAATGGGAGTATGTAGCGCGCGCCGGCACGCAGGAGTCGCGCTGGCGCGGTGATGACCCCGCGACGCTGTGCCAGTTCGCCAATGGCGCTGACCTGAGCTACGAGCGTGCGCGTCCCGGCGAACCGAATACCAACAAGGCCTGCGACGACGGCTACGTGTTCACGAATCCTGTCGATGCCTTGCCGGCAAACCCCTGGAGTCTGCACGACATGCTGGGCAACCTCTGGCAGTGGACCGCTGATTGTTTTACACCGGACTATACAGCGGCACCGTCCGTGGCTTCGCTGGCAATTGCCGGTGGCGATTGTACCCAGCGCGTGATCCGCGGCGGATCCTGGCACAATTATCCCGACGCCCTGCGTTCCGCTGCGCGCTTTGCGCTGCCGAACACACTGCGCAGCAGCAGTATCGGGTTCCGGGTCCTGCGTCAGTCCGGGACGATGAGGCCATGAGCGCGAACCGCGGACACGATGAAGCGCTCGTCGTTTTCAGGTGAAGAGCCGGCGACGGCAGCGGCGCCCAGCTGATTTCCTGCGGCATCCTGGATGAGCACCCCTCCGCCTAACGGCAGGAATTTTCCGCCAGTAACGCCGCTCAGGGCGGCGACCGTGCTGGGATTGGAACCGAAGATTTTTGACAGTTGCATCGAACTGCGATTGAAACCAAGCGCTGTCTGGGCCTTCCCATGGGCGATGTCGATGCCAAAAGTGCCGACGCCATCGGCGCGCAGTGCCACGCGAATCGCGCCGCTGGCATCGGTGACGACCGCGGACAATGCCAGGATATTCTCGGCGGAACCGGCGTCGAGGGCGCTTTGGGCAATCTTGAGGCAGGTAGCAAGGTCGAGCGGCATGGCGGACAGTCCTATGTTGAAATACATGTAGGCTACAAGTATGCAGGATCCGCCTGAATCGCGCATCGTCAAAGGCGCACGCCACCGGGCCTGGTTCGCGGTCGCCGTGCTGCTCGTGTCGTATGCCGTTTCCTTTCTTGATCGTCAGGTCATCAGCCTGCTGGTGGAGCCCATCAAGCATGATCTCGCGATCAGTGACACGCAGATCGGTATTCTGCAGGGGCCCGCCTTTGGCGTGTTCTTTGCCATCATGGGACGTCCGTTAGGGTGGCTGGCTGATCGTCTGCATCGGGTGCGGCTGATCGCCGTTGCCATTCTGCTCTGGAGCGCCATGACCATTGCCAGTGGCTTGTCGACATCCTTTGGTGGCTTGTTAGTCTCTCGAATCGAGGTAGGCAGGCGTGGGTGAGGCGGCACTGGTGCCGGCGGCCGTGTCGCTGTTGAGCGAGTATTTTCCGCCCGAGCGCCGTGCGATGCCGCTTAGTATGTTCACCTCGGGGATATCACTGGGCCTGGGACTGTCACTTGTGTTAGGTGGGCAGCTGATTGAGTTCGCCGAGTCCGGGGTTGGTTCACTGCCGTGGCTTGCGGTGTGGCTGTCCCGATACCAGCCCTGGCAAGTCGCCTTTCAATTGTGCGGTGCAATGGGGCTGCCCGTGGCTGCCGTGGTAATGCTCCTGAGTGAGCCTCGGCGCAACGCCATGGTAGTCAATGCGCAGTTGCCTGCATGGGGTGATGCACTCAGGTTCATGTGGATGCGGCGCGCAGAGTTCGGGCCGCTGCTGCTCGCAACCTCGTTGTTGTACATATTATCGACCGCGTTTTCGGCCTGGATACCCGCGCATTTTGTCCGGCATTTCGGCTGGTCTGCCGTAGCGACGGCGCGCACTCTGGGATTTCCGATCATGCTGGTGGCTGTTTCCGGCAACTGGTTGAGTGGCGCCCTCGGCTGGACATTGAGCCGTAGAGGTGCGCCGGACGCGCCACTGCGCACGATGTTGTTAGGGGCGTGCCTGCTGGTACCCGCCGCTGCGGCGGGCCCGCTGGCCGCCTCCCCTCAGTGGGCGCTTATCGGGGTGCTTTTTGGTTACCTGGCGATTGCGTTGACGTTCGGCATTGCGCCCACCGCGCTGGCGGCGATTACCCCGCATTGATGCGTGGCCAGGTCGTGGCGATTTATCTGCTGTGTGGCAACCTGATCGGATTGGGCGTGGGGCCGCCGCTGGTTGGCGCCATTGCCGATCACGGTGCCGGGCAATGGGCCTAGATTGGCGTGGCGCTCGCCGCGGTATGTATCGCCACATCAGTCCCCGCCGTCTGGCTCTTTTTTCGTGTCCGGCCAAAATTCGCCGGTGCCTTGCAGGGGTAACGCCATGATCGAACGTAACGGTCGACGCGTAGGCGTGTTGGTGCCGCAGGGCAATGTCATGCACGAGCTGGAGTTTGCAACGCTTCGTCCGGCTGGCGTTGCGTTTCGGTTCGAAGCATTTGCATACCCGGCCGCCGGCACAGTCGATTTCTGCAAAGGCCTGTCGCTGCAAATGGCCGAACCGCTCACGCGCCTGAAGGACTGGGGAGCCGAGGCCGTCCTGGTCGGCTGCACCACGGCTTCGATGTCCTGCGCGCATCCGAGTTTTGTTCGGGCGCTGCAGAGCGAGGTCGATGTGCCTATAGTCACTGCCGCGCAGGCGTCGCGCAGTGCCTGCGCGGCGTTAGGTCTGCGGTCGCTCGCGGTTGCGACACCATACGGTCAACCGAATAATCGGATAGTCGCGGACTTTCTGCGAAGCGCATTAATTGGCGTGGTCAGCATTCAGGGCTTGGGGTTGGACGCCACCCCGCAACTATGGAAAGAGCAGGCACTGCGCCTGACGTCGGCCGATTTTCTGGCGTTTAGCCGCCGAGTGGATGTGCCTGCGGCACAAGGCATCTATCTGCCTTGCACGGGTGTGCCGTCCATCGCGATTATCGACGCGCTCGAGCTGAGCGTGGGCAAGCCGGTGTTAAGTTCGGTGCAGGCCGGATTCTGGGCGGTCCTGAACCAGCTCGGTGTTCGCGCGCGAAGCAACGTGGGCGGTCACCTGTTACGTCACTGGCCCGATTGGCCGTTGAGCTAACGCCAGAGACGGTGATACTCAACCAGTTCCAGCGTGTTGCCATCCGGGTCAGAAATGCGCGCCAGGCTGTAGTCAGCCTTGGCGCTGTGGCCACGCTGCAGTGGCATCAGGATGCGGCCACCACCGCCGGGGACTCGCGCCAGAATACCGGCCAGATCGCGAACCACCAGATTGATGGAACTCGCGCCGGAGCCGCGAACGGCGGGTTTCTCTCGGCGCACGGTCAGGCTGATACCGGGTGTCAGTGGCTGATTGTCAAACCCAAGTACAACTTCGAAATTGAACGGGTCCGGCATCGCTCGCCCGCGTTCATGCAACGGTAGAACCTGGGTGTAAAACGCCAAGGCACGATCGAAGTCGCTAACGACCAGCGTCACGAAATTGAGGTGGGGCAGGCTGCTGCGCGGCAGGGTGTCGCGCGGCGTGAAATCCGCTGCCGGGGCCGCAACCGAGAGACCGGCGACTACGCAGCCGGCAAGCGCCCCAGGCGCCCAACGTGAGCGAGCTCGCGCTGCCGCAGGTGCGGGCAGCCTATTCCTCAAAAGAAGTGCCATCGGGTCGTAGTCTACAGTGCCAATAGCGCCGTCGAGGTTCGTCTGTAACGCACCTATCCGCGTCCAGGAGTCCATCCGGCTGGAAAGAAGGGGGGTGTGTTGTGGCGCTGCAATTATATGTAGACTGCATCTATCATCGGGCGAGCAGCAATGAGTCGCATCTTGTCAACGGGTCGGGGGTCACCTATGTGCGTTACCAGACTGGGTCTTGGATTGTTGTTGGGTTGTCTGACAACCGCCACTTTCTCCGCCGAGACGGTAACGCCCGTGGTTCGGTATCGAAACGTCACACCGGCCAATACGGTGTATGCCTGGGAGCGGTGGGGCAATTTCATCAACGCCATACCGGGGGATGGCAAGGAAATTCCTTATGATGCCGCCAAATTGAAAGCGCGCGTCTTTGCCTTTCCCGCCGGTGAAATACGCGTGATTGATTTCAACGCCAAAGTACGCACGCATGAACACGTCAACATGACGGACACAATTCTTTACACCTGGACTGGACGTCGCGTGCAATTTGTCAACGACCAGGCCGAGCACAATCGACCGGGCGACACAGCATTCCACCCGCGCGGCGTGTTCCATCACGGCGAAGCAGTCGAGACTGGCAGAGGCATTGAGTTCGCGATGTTCGTGGACAGTGTGCGACCGAATCCCGAGGCGACGTGGCGCTTTGCTACCGCAACGCCGCTGCAGCTGGTGGCCGCATGGGTTGCCGATGGCGCATATCATGAACAATTCGACGCGGCCGCGGCGAAAGCGCCGGCCAGTGCGGCGCGTTTTCAGGCGCGTACCTTTGAGTTTCGGCCCTATGTGGCCCGCGAGCTCCGCCTGACCAAAGGAACGGTTCTGCCGCTCGATGTTCGCAATCAACAGCTGATGATCGTGCTGTCCGGCACGATTTCGATCAAGACTGCGGGCCAGTCCTTCGATCTTGGGGTTGAAGACACGGCCTACGCCAAGCCGGGGGCGGCCTTTAGCGTGCGTGCAACCGAAGACGCGACGCTGCTCACGGCCGTGGTACCGCGCGACACGCCGCCGCCGCCCGCGTTCCGTCAGTAAGCATTGCGATATACGCGTGTTGAGTAAATGGCAGGAGTATCAGCGCGGCTGGCCTGTCCTGTTAGCATCTGCGCTCGGAACCGGATCGGGGGTAGCGGTGCTGATGGCCTACAGCATCGGATCTTTCATCGCTCCACTGACCGCGGAATTCGGCTGGACGCGCGCTGAGGTTGCCGCAGCGCCGCTGTTTTATGCGCTCGCTACAATGCTGGTCGGGCCGTTGGTCGGCGCACTTGCCGATCGATGGGGGTCCAGGCGGATTGTGCTTTGGTCGCAGTCATTGCTGGCAGTGGCATTGGTCCTGTTGACGCAGCTGCGGGCTCCGATCGGCTGGCTCTATGCTGGCTATGCCACATTGGCTTTGTTAGGTTCCGGCACGTTACCCATCGTGTTCAGTCGCGCGATCACAGGCTGGTTTGTCGGCAGTCGTGGCTTCGCATTGGGGCTCTCGCTGATCGGCACCGGCGTTGTCGGTGCGCTGTTGCCGACGTATGTGAATGGACTGGTGCAAGCCTATGGCTGGCGCGGCGCCTATCTCGGACTTGCCGCATTGCCATTGCTCCTGGGGCTGCCGTTGTCGTGGTTGTGCTTCCGCGATCCGCCGCAGGACATGAAGTCGTCGACGCCCACTGACCAAAGGACTGCGTCGGTCGCCGATCCGGGTTCCTTCCTGTTCAGGGAAGCGATCCACAGTGTCGCGTTTTGGCAGATGGCAGTGTCCTTTATGGTGGTCGCGATCGCGGTCAGTGCGGTCCTGTCGCATACCCAGTCACTCCTTGTGGATCGTGGTGTGACGCGTGCTGCGGCTGCGGCTATGTTAGGTCTGTTTGGCATCGCCGTTAGCTGTGGACGTCTGGTGAGCGGCTATATGCTGGATATGCTGCGCGCACCGATCGTGGCTGCCGCCATGTTTGCAGCACCGGCGGTGGCCTGTGTGCTGCTATGGGCGTCGGGAAGCAATCTGTGGCTGTGCGGCGGCGCCATCATGCTGGTCGGCATTGCCGGCGGTGCCGAGCACGACATTGCCGGTTTCTTTGTTGCCAAATATTTCGGACGCGCGCATTTTGCGGCAATTTATGGACTGCTTTACGCGCTCTACGGACTCGGTGGGGGATTTGGGCCGTTGCTGGCAGGGGCCATCTACGATGCGACTGGCAGTTACGATCCGGCATTGCTTGGCGGAGTGGGCGTTTTCGTGTTCGCCGCAGGGCTGATCAGTTGCCTGCGACCACCGCTGAAGCGCCGTTCGGTCTGAAGGAGCGATTATGAGTTCAAAGGCAGGAAACAGGCTGGTCTGCGTCGGCGCCTTGTTGTTAGCCGGCGCTACGACGTGCGTGTCCGCACAGTCGCCGCCGGTGTCGGCAACGCCCGGACGTAGTGGCGGTGAAGGCGGCACCTCGGGCCCTGCCAGTGTCACGATCCGTCCGGCGACCAAGGAACAGCCGATGCTGGAAACCATTGTCGGTCAGCCGCGCGCGGCGCCGACCGGCACCGATCCCAGTTCGCGCTGCCTGGCACTGGCCTGGCGCGATTTTTCGACCATTAAAGACGCGCCCACTCAATTGGTGTCGGCGTCGATCGTTGCCGATGCCCAGGGCGCGCCCGCAATCTGTGTCATCAATGGATTTGTTGCGCCGCAGGTCGGTTTTCGGATCTGGCTGCCGCTCGTATCATGGAACGCCAAGTATTTGCAGACCGGCTGCGGCGGGCGCTGCGGCGATCTGCTTGCGGATCAGTGTGAAGTCCAGGTGCAACGGGGTTACGCATGCCTGTCACACGATCTCGGTCACAAGGGCACCACGTACGACAATCTCTGGGCGATCGATAACGTGCTGGCGGAAATCGATTTCGGTTTTCGTGCAACCCACGTGGCAAGCATCGCCGGCAAAGTATTGGTGGAAAAATACTACGGTCAGGCCCCGAAGCGATCCTACTTCATCGGTGCGTCGACGGGTGGCCGGCAGGCCTTGATCGAAGTGCAACGATTCCCGTTGGATTTTGACGGCGTCATCGCAGGTATCGCGGTGATGACCGTGCCAGGGACTATCCGGGGAGCTGTTTTGACAGGTGCCGCAGCCGTCGGTGGCCAGGTCCTCTTTCAGGAGGGCAAGGCGGTGTTGACTGCCGATGAGTTGCGCAGAGTCAATGCGGCCGCCCTGGCACGCTGCGACCACGCCGATGGGCTGGTCGACAACATCGTCACGGATCCGCGTCGCTGTGACTTCGAGCCGCGATCACTGCAATGCGCCCCGGCCGCCTTGGGTCCATGCCTAACGCCTCGGCAGGTAGCAACGCTCGACGATATCTATCACGTTGGTTTTCAGAAAGGTTCCGAGCTGGCGTGGATTGGCGCCTACGTGGCACAGGATGGCGGTGCCGGCCGCTACCTGCCAAGAAGCGCAAATCCATACTCGTATCCCTATGCCTGGGTGTTCAACGATGCAAGCAATCCAGACATTCGGGGGTTTCAGGCCGCCGGCGGCAAACTGATTCAATATCAAGGATGGTCGGACGAGGTCATCAATCCGTTAGGTGCCGCGATTTACTATGAATCTGTCGAGCGTCTGGTCGGCAGCCGCGCCGAGACCCAGAAATTTTATCGCCTCTTCATGATTCCCGGGCAGTCGCATATTCCCGGCAACGTGGGGGCCGAGAGTATCGATTACCTGCTGGCCCTGGAAGCCTGGGTGGAAGCGGGTCACGCGCCCGACGTACTCATCGGCCACAAGCTCAAGACGATCCAGCGAATGTTAGGCCCGATTGTACTGGCGAGCGACCTGCAGCCGGACAATTGGCTTTATTCGCGCCCGCACTATCCCTATCCCGTTCAGGCGCATTATCGGGGACCCGGCGATCCCGACGCCGCCGAGAGTTTCAGGCCATGGGATCCAGTCAGGCAACGCTGGATCAAATAACTATCCGCAATCGCATGTTAACCGTAAGGAGCAAGTGCGTATGACGCCCGCCTATTTCGACAGCTTCCCTAACATCGCGTTGCAGCGCGACGCGCTCGGCATTCTGGAAATGCGGCTGCACACACGCGGTGGTTCGCTGAAGTTCTCCGCCGGCGTGCGCAGCCAGCTCATCGAGGCCTGTCACGCGGTCGGCCGCGATCGGGACAACCGCGTTGTCATCCTGACCGGCACCGGTGATACCTGGTGTGGCGAATTCGATTCCGACCCCGCCTCGATGCCCGACCCGGCGTTGACCCTGGCGCAGCGCTGGGACAAACAATTCTGGGAAGGGCGCAAGTTGCTGCAAAACCTTCTTGACATCGAGGTGCCGATGATCGCCGCCGTGAACGGACCGGCACTCATTCACAGCGAATATCTGCTGACCTGCGACATCCTGCTCGCATCCGAACATGCGGCGTTCCAGGACCTACCGCATCTGAATAACAATGTGGCGCCGACCGACGGCGTGCACGTGCTCTGGCCGCACGTACTGGGTCCCGGTCGCGGACGCTATTTCCTGCTAACGCAGCAAAAACTGGATGCCGCGCAGGCGCTGGCGCTTGGCGTTTGCCAGGAAGTGCTACCACACGAGCGCCTCACGGCGCGCGCGCGAGAAATCGCCGCAAAGCTGGCGACCCAGCCGACAGCCACGTTGCGGTATACGCGCTTCGGACTCACACAGCGCCTCAAGCGGCTGGTCGTGGATGATCTGGCCGTGGGTCTGGCCGTCGAAAGCCTCTCGGCACTCCACAAGGCGCTGGACGCGGCGCCCCGTTAGTCGACGCTGTCGATAGCGGTGACATATCCATGGAGTGCGCGCCATCCGTCGCGGACCCTCCGCTATGCTGCGGCCGGGGAATAGGAGGCTGAAGTGACTTCGTTGCTGGAGGTGGAAAACAGAGCGGGACTGACCCGCGTAACCTGCGGTTGGAAGAAGCCGCTTTTGTCGCTCGACTGGGTGCGTCGTTTTTGGCGTGATGTGCACAGCCCGGCGATCGCGCGCCGTGCGGGCGTCTACGATTATCGACACAGCCAGTTCGATCCCGTGCGTAGCGATATTTTCAGTGCATTGAGTGGCGTGGACTACACGTGCCAAGCCAATGAGCAGCTGATGTGGGTATCGGACGTTCGATATCGTGACGAAGATGCACTGACCGCCTTTGGGCGTTCGCCCGCTGGTGAGGCGAAGGCCTTGTTGCTCGCGGATATCGACCTTATCGTCGATCGCAGCACCACCTACAAATCGGTGGGCGCCAATACCCGCACGCTGCTCGACAGCACCGGCATTGCCGCCCCGCAGGGTCCGGTCGCGTCGCCGAGCTTCGCGGTTTTTTTTCGGCAGCGCGCGAACGAAGCGGAGTTTCGCGCTTGCCTGCGCGCCATGGCGGGTCGCTGGGCGGCCACGCCCGGCGTGCAGCGCGTGCGCCTGACATTGTTCGATGTACCGGACATGGAAGCCGAGCGCAAGGCGGGCTATCCCGTCAAAACCCATCCAGTCGAACAGCAGTACCAGGCCTGGATTGATTTGGTGGTGCAGACCGAAACGGTGGCGAAACGATTACTTGGTGGTACGCAAGGCGACAATGAAGCGCAACACCTCAAAGCGGTGCATGCGTATCCGGTGCGAGTCGTTTACACCTCTGTGTATGGCGGCCGACCGACCCTCGTCGGGCTGCGGGGGTACGCGGCGTACGAAGCGATCACGGCGTTAGGCGCGGCCAATCACGAGCAGGCACCGCTGCTCGAATGGATGTACGGAACGGTGGCACAGGGCGGACCCGTATCCAGGTCTCACACATGACCGTCAATGTGTCCGAAAGGCTGGTTGCCTTTGCGCGTCATTGGCAGGCTCAGGGCGTGCCGGCCGACGTGCTGCACGAAACCAAGCGACTGCTCCTGAATCAGTTAAAGGCGTCGGTTGGCGCAACCTCGCACCCGGCGATCGGCATCCTGCACGGCTGGGCGACACAGAACGCCGCCGGCGCCAGCGGCGCACACGTGCTTTGGCTTGGCACGAACACGGGCACCTCACAGGCGGCGATGGTCAACGGCGCGCTGTTTGAGGTGCTCGACTTTCACGACACATACATCCCATGTTTCATGCATGCGGTGTCGGCGGTATTACCGGCCGTGCTCGCCGAGGCCGAGGTCGGCGGCCAGAGCGGCGCGCGATTTGTTAGCGCGCTCGCTCTGGGGCTGGAAATCGAATTGGCGGTGGCGACCCTGGTGATGCCCACGGGCTACTATCGCGGGTTCGTACCGGCCGGTCTGGTCGGGGGCGTGGGCGCCGCGGCGGCCTGCGCGATTCTGGCGGGGCTCGACGACGATCAAATGCGCAACGCCATTGGCATCGCGATGTGTACTGCTTTTGGCACTTACGAATCGGTGGGCAGCATGTCGTTGTCCTACATCACGGGCGCCACGGCGCGTTCGGGCCTGACGGCGTATCAACTGGCGCGCGCCGGACTCGACGCGCCGCGGACCGCATTTGAAGGCGAACGCGGCATGCTCGCCTGCCATTCTGACGAGAAGGCCGCCAAAATCGAGGATGTTTTAGGTTCGTTAGGTCGGGAATGGCGAATCTTCGGCCAAACCTACAAGACTGTGCCGACTGAGACTATTACCCACGGACCGGTGGAATGCGTACTCGAATTGCTCAAGCGGGCGCGCGGTCGTCGCATTGATCGCATGCGCTTTGGCGTCGCGCCGATCGTGGTAAAAATTGCCGACGAACGCCGCGACCGGTTCGGCGTCCCCGACAGCGAACTGACGGCGCGATTCGACACACGCTTTTGCGCCGCCGCAGCCTGGGTGCGTGGCCGATTTACACTCGATGAGATGCGCGAGGGCGCGTATACCGACCCGCAGATTCTCGACCTGCGCCAGCGCGTGGAATTGCTGGCCGATGAATCGCGCAGAACCTTTGAAGGCTGTTGGCTCGAAGTGCTGTTCACGGATGGCAGCACGGAGAAGCACAATGTTGACTACTTTCTGGGTACACCGGGAAATCGCATGTCGGATGCGCAGCTGTCAGACGTGTTCCGCGTCGCCGCCGCTGACCTGCTGGCCCCAGGCGCCGCCGACCTGATTCTGGATGCGGTATGGAGCCTGGATGGCGCACCGGATGTTCGCCGCCTGACACAACTGGCGAGGTTGCAATGAGCACGGTCATTCTGCCTAACGGCGCGACGATCTGGTATCAGCAGCAGGGCAGCGGGGCGCCGCTGCTGCAAATCCACGGTTCAGCGTTTGGTCATCGCAACTTCGAGAAGATGACGCCGTTGATGGCGCGGCATTTCACGGTGATCGACTTCGACCTGCCGGGTTACGGCGACAGTCGCGGTGGACCGCCGATCCGCGATTTCCCGGGACTGGCGGAGACGGTGTTTCAGGTGATAGGTGCGCTGGGGCATGCGCGCGTGCACGTGCACGGTACGTCCTTTGGCGCGATGATCGCACTGACATTGGCAGCTCTGCACCCCGAGGTAGTTGATCGGCTCGTGCTCAGCTGTTTTCTGGCCCGTTATGACCAGGCAGCCCGCATGATGCGCGGCACCTGGAAACGCGCGGCGCGCGAAAGCGGTATGGCGGCCGTTGCCGATCTGACCTCAGTCGCCGGGTTCGCCCGTGGCTTCTACGATCGTCCGGGTGCGCCGGCGCAACTCGCATCGATGCGCGAGGCGTTCAGCCGCACCACGGCCGATGCCTTTGTGGCAGGCACCGAAATGATCGAGCGCACGGATCTCAGTGAATTCGTACCGAGGGTGGTTGCTCCAACACTGATGATTGCAGGTCAGGAAGACAACATGACGCCGTTCAATCCAGCCGCCAGCGGGGTTGGATTCGAGCAGATTCGTTTGTTGCGACCGGGGGCCGACATTGTCGTGCTGCCCCAGTGTGGGCACTACCTTGTGATAGAGCAGCCGGAAAAAGCGGCCGAACTCATCGTCAGGTTCGCTTACAAGCTTTAGCGTCGCGATGTCGCGGTGCCATATCCATGCAATGTCTGCCCGCAGCGCCGTGCATTGCGGTGGCAGCAGGTACATCGTAGCGCTTGGGCGCGATCGTCAATCCACAGGCGGGAGACCTCTATGACGCTGGCACGCTGGATGTTAGGCATTCTGATATTTGTGGCGTCCGCAGCGGCGCCTGCGCTGGCCGAACCACTTGCGGCAACGCCGGCCGATGCCGCGGCCGCCTGTGCGGCGCTGCGCAGTGCCGACAACGCCGCGAAGTTCGCACTCATTCCTGACGCACCTGTAGGCATTCACTCGGCACAGATTGTGGCAGCGGGTGGTACTCACGGCCTGGCTGACGATGACCTGCCGGAAATCTGCCGCGTCGAGGGGGTCATCTCGCCCACCGTCGGGTTTCTGGTTCGCATGCCGACCAAGAACTGGAACGGCAAATTCATGATGGGGGGATGCGGCGGGCCCTGCGGCAATTACCTCGAAGACCGTATCGACCCTGCACTGGTGCGCAATTACGCAGTCGTCAACACCGATATGGGCCACAAGGGCACGACCTGGCTGTTCGGCTATAACAATTTGCAGGGGCAGATTGATTTTGCCTATCGCGCCACGCACCTGACCGCCGTAGTCGCCAAGGAAGTTATTCGTGCCTTTTATGGCAGCGCGGCGCGACGCAATTATTTTAATGGCTGCTCCACGGGCGGCCGTCAGGCCATGATCGAGGCGCAGCGGTTCCCCAATGACTTTGAAGGCATCATCGCCGGAGCGCCGGTCTATGACGAGGTGGGGGACACACCCTATTTTCTGGACTGGAACACGCTCGCCAACACCGGCAAGGATGGCCGTACAATATTTACGGCCGACAAGATTGCCGTGTTGCACCAGGCGGTGCTCGCCAAATGCGATGCGCTCGACGGCTTGCGCGACGGGTTGTTGATGAATCCGGCGCGCTGCAATTTCGATCCCAGGTCGATCGTCTGCAAGGCGGGCGAGGATCCCCGGCAATGTCTGACGGCGGAACAAGCGGTCGTCGTGCAGAAGTTTCGCGACGGCGCGCGCAATTCCAAAGGCGACAAGCTTTACTACGGCATGCCATGGGGGTCGGAGGATCAATGGTTAGGCTTCGGCTGGATCAATCCGAGTGGCCTGCAGCGCCAGCCGGCGGGCCTGTCCATCACAGGCTATCTCGGATTTGCGAGTGGACTGCCAGCCGGCCCGACTTTCAAGGCAGGCGATTTTGATTTGGACCAGCATCCGGCGCGTCTCGATTTGACCGGGCAACTTTACAATCCCGTCAATCCTGATCTGTCGCGATTCCGCAAGGCGGGTGGCAAACTGATCCTCTTCACCGGTTGGCACGACAACAACATTCCTCCCGAAGCCTCGATGGCCTACTACGAGGCTGCCATGCTTGCGAACGGTGGCGAGCAGGCAACCCAACAGTTTTTCCGTTTTTTCATGCCGCCGGCGGTCAATCACTGCCGTGGAGGCGATGGCGGTGGCGAGATCGACTGGATTACAGCACTCGAGAACTGGGTAGAAAAAGGTCAGGCTCCAGATAGGGTGCTTGCACACCACCTGACACAGCCCTATGTGTTGGCGCCGCGCGCGCTCGAGGACTACGGAGCGCCCTACATGAAACTCGGACGGCATCCACTGCCGCCCGGCAGTTATGATCGCGTGCGTCCCGTGTTCCCCTATCCGGCGTCGACGCGTTACGCGGGTAAGGGCGATCCCGCGGACCCCAAAAATTGGGTTCGGGCACCGTAATCGTGCGGCATGCGGCGCGCGTCAGAACAGGATGAGTATGGCAGTCAAGACGGATTCGACGCGCAGACCCGTAGCTAAAGCGCAGTCCGCGGCATCTAAGCGCCGACAGGCTAACAAATCGCGTGCGAACTCCAGGACGCGTGCGCCGATGCACGAGCTCTTACCACTACACCACAGAATCTACATCGTGTTACGGCGCAGACTGCTGAAGGGCGCGTTCAAGGCGGATGCCCCGCTGCCGGGCGAGCACCTCCTCGCAGCGGAGTTTGCGGTGTCCCGTGAGACAGTGAGACGGGTGCTGGATCGACTGGCGCAGGAGCAGCTGATCACCCGCCGCCATGGCGTGGGTACGTTTCCGGTGGTGGTGGGCGATGCGGCGGTGAGCAAACAAAGCCGCATTTCGTATTACGACTTCATTGCGCTCTCCAGCCAGCGATATGACGACACCTTGCTCGAGTTTGCGCAAGTCAGTACGCCGGCGGAAGTGCTGCGTGAGGTTGCGAGTTTTGGACCGCTCGCGTTGAAGGTGTCGCGGCTGCGCTGCAATCAAGGCAAGCCCGAGCATATTGTCGACAGCTATGTACCCGCGGCACTGGCAACTGTGCTCGCAAGTGAATTGACCCCCACCACGTTAGGTAACCGTACTGTGCTGGAGCTTTTGAAACGCAAGGGCGTTGAAGCTGACAGTTCAGAAATGTGGATCAGTGCGGTCGCAGCGGATTCATTCGAGGCGGGCCATCTGCATGTGGCGATTGGCGCGCCGCTTGTCCACGCCATTCGCGTGTCCCTCGATGCCCAGGGGCGGGTGATTGAGTACAGTCGTTTCCACAGTGTGGCCGATCAGTTCGGCTACCGTTTCGCGTTCGACCGCAATTCAATCTGGGCGCGAATTCCGCCAAGCAAGGATCGCGGCCGGTAAATAGCTGCGCCTTTGGGAAATCAGCCCGCCAGGAAAAAGTCGGCGATACATCGCGCGTAGAGTCGTCGCGGCTTTTGGTAATGCGCGTAATCACCGCAGCCAGGAATGATTATCAGGGTTTTGTCGTCCGTCGCCAGCGCCTCAAAAAACTGCGCCCGCTGCACGCCGCCATGCATGTAATTCTGCTGCCCCGCGGCGCTGCCATAGATCATGAGCGTGGGTCGATGGATGGCGGTGGCATTGCTCGGCGTGCTGCCGCGCGCATTTTCGCGACGTATGCCATTCGGCGAACGCGGCTCATGCTGCGTGACAAAGTCCGCGAGCGCGCAGCGTGCGGCTTCGTCGGTGAATTCCGGTTCGAGGCGGTCGTGAAAATAATCCCAGCCCCCGGCGAACCATGCGTCGGGCGGGTCATGTGGAATGAGATTGCCGCCGCCCAGCGCGGGATCCAGCAGGGCAAGGCGACTGACGCGCTCCGGATTGCCTTCCGTGTAGCGCGCAGTAATGCGTCCACCCCAGGACCAACCTGCCAGATGCGGCCGCGTGATCCCTTGATCGCGCGCCCAATCCATCACGCTGGCGAGATCCTCGATGGCCGCATCTGTGTCGATGGTGAGCGGGTCTGGGGAGCAGTCGGACTTCGCATAGCCGCGCACCGAAAAGGTGATCGCGCCGATGCCGCGCGCGTTGAACATGTCCATCATCGAATAGTCTTCGCCCCCGGCGAACGAAAAATCGTAGCCTCCCTGGCCGGAAATGTTAGCACCCTGCACAAGCACGACCACATGCTCGGGATGGGACTCCAGTCCCTTGCTGCGCGCCGACAACCGGCCCGCTCGGCCTGGAAGGGTGAAGTCAACAGCCGAATGACGCATGAGGATCCTTGGTTGGGCGCGGGAAAGTTCCAACGCCGCGCCGCATTGTTGCGGCGGCGCGCCCGGCACGGCAATGCATGAAGCCCTGCGATACCCCGGTATTGGCATGAATATGCAATCGCGCCGATTCGCGCTGCTCAGACGGCAGCGCAGTGGTTAAGCTGCTGCGGCGAGATCCCGGAAAATACCGGGCGTGAGACACAGCCATGAAACGCAGCGACACCTTCAGCGCGTATCGACGGATGATCGCGACCCATGATGATTCGGTCGTGAACTGGTGGTACTCAGGCTGGACCTTCGTGCAAATCGAGGGCCAGCCGCATATCCCTTTGATGCAGATCATGGCGATCATGACCTACCGTACCGAGACGCTGTCCAGCGACAGCTTTCGCATTCACTGGAGTGAAATCGGTGTGTTCAAGGATCCTGCGACCGGGGAAATTCCCGATGTTTGGATCAATCCGCTGACCGGCGCGCACGTGCAGCCCCCGCGTACGTTTCAGGAAGGGCCGGGTCAAACCACCATTACGTCAACGCCTAACGGCTTGCGCATTGACATCGTGCAGCCACATGCAACGCTGCGCGAGGCCAGTGTGCGGTTTGACGAAGCGCATGGCCGCCTGGGCTTTACGCAGCGGGAACTAAAATTGCGAGGGTTCCCGACTCCGGACGGGCGTCTGCCGCCGCCCGGGTCGCCCGCAGGTTTTGAAGGCATCACCGAGCTCTCATTTTTCGCAAGTCTCGAGGATCTGGCCAAGCCGGCTCACGAGAGCTTGGCGGTCCAGGGGATTTACAGTTTCGTCCTCATAGGACTGCCGCCCTGGATGGGCTTTGGCGAGTTGACCGGACGGACCGTCACCCGCGGCCGAATTACGCGCGGCGTCCCGAATGAACAACTGGACAGGGTTGCCTGGCAACGCCTGGCGACTCTGTTCCCTAACGAAATTGCACAGCCCCCAGCGACCCGTCGCTGAGCAACTGGAGCATTCGATGTTTGCAGTGGTCGCGACAATCTTTGTCAAAGCCGGCATGGCCGAGGAATTTGTCGAGGCGTTCGAGGCGCGGCGCCAACGGGTGTTGGCGACCGAGCCCGCGGTGCTTCAATACGATCTGTATCACGATCTCGCGCGGCCGCTGGAATTTGTGGTGATCGAACGATTTACGTCGCGGCAAGGCCACGAACATCATCTCGCCATCAGCCGCGACCACCACCGCCTGATGGCCTGTTTCGCGGCGCCACCCGCCACACAATTGTTGGATTCCGTGCCCGGGTGCTGCTGATCGCGCGGTGACCTCAGGGCTGCTGCGTCGCAGCAAATGTTGCTCTGATGCTACGTTTTGAGCCGTTGCCAAGATGTCTAGCGTATTGTACATCTTGGGTCTAAGATGGCCGGGCAGGCAACCAAAGCGAGTCGTTCTGGCTGCCACTGCCGTGTTAGAGGGGGGCCACGTATGCTGACTGTTAGCCGATCGGTCGACCGCGTCTTTCAGATCATGGAGATTTTCTCTACCCGGCGCAGGCCGTTATCTGCCACCGAGATTCGGCGGGCGCTGCGTATGCCGCACTCCAGCGCCGTGTCAGTGTTGTCACGTTTGGTGACCCTGGGGTATCTGGATCAGAATGGCGATACCAAGCGTTTTTTCCCCAGCCTGCGCCTGCATCGACTGTGTGGTGCCGTGCCGGACGCCATCATTGGTGGCAATCCGCTGGCCGATTTGGTTGATTCAATTCAAAGCCGCGTAGATGAAACGACCTCCATCAGTCGCCTCGACGGTTTGTTCACCATGCCCATCTATGTGCGTTCCGCCACGCATGTGGAGGCAGTACGCGTGATTCCCGGACTAACCGGCGGCTTGGCGATGCAGTCGGTCGTGGGCCGCGCGCTACTGAGTACCCTTAGCGAGGTAGAACTCACGCGTTATACGGAACGCGCGGTCTATTGGGCCAAGCGCGCGCGCGTTGGCCTGCCACATGATGCAGAGCAATTGTTGCGCTCGGTGGAATTCGTGCGCGAGCACGGGTACCTCTGCGGTTTCAATCAGCTTCTGCCAGGTGTCGGCGCGGTGTCCTGCCCGCTGCCGCTATTGCACGATGGCGAACAGCTCGCGATCACTATTGCGGGAACCAGCGAACGAATCGAGAGCCGCGGTCGATCGATTATCAATACGCTATTGCGCGCCTTGCAGGCATTCCAAAATGCCGACGCATGTCTAGTCAAGGAGGTCGCAGCGCCTCCCAACATTGAGCCCGTCTTCCTGGCTACGCCGCGAGCAGCTTCGCCAGATCGTCCGCAACCGCGGGCGCAGCGCGTGTCAGCACACTGAATTTTTCGCGCAGGCGGGTGTCGTCAAGTACGAAGCTCGAGCCCGACAGATGGCGGCTCTTGGTTGGGTCGAGTATTGCGCTGCGACGGTACGCCAATTGCACATGTTCGTGACCTGAGTAAACGCTGAGATCTGCCGACAGCGTGTCCGGCAGCAACCGATCCAGTTCGGGTGCATGCACAATTTCGATGCGCTGCGCGAGCGCCAGGGCATCTTTGTTGGTTTTCACCCCGTGGTCGATGTCATAGCAGCCGTGCAATAACGCGCTCGCGACACCCCACCGCACACTCATGAGCCGATCGTAGAGCTCTGAGCCTCGCGGCCCGTGGCCGACCAGCGCCAGCATCCGATTGGGCAGCCGCAGGCTGACACGCGTGATGTGATCGCGGTTCATGAGCGGAATCTGCAGCGCCGCTTCAATGGCCGCCAGCGAAAAAAAACAGGCGGGAAAGTATTTCCAGCACACATCGTCAATGGTCGCGCCATGCCACGCGTCGGGCTGCAGACTCTGAGGTTGGCCACGCAAGAACTGCATCAGTCCGGGGCCTGACGGGTCGCCCTCGAGGATTTGCCGGCCGGCGCTGCCGGCGCGCGCCAGGCTCGCCGCTTCATACCCGGCGCGTGCCGCTAACCCGCTGTGCAACGGAGCCAGCGCGCCGTGCGCGCGCATGCCTGCGGTGGGCGCCGCCTGCATGAGGAGCGCCGCGTTAGCAACTGCATTGCCTATGCCGCGCGCGTCGAGTCCGACAATCAGCGCGGCTGCCACCGCCGCGCCGAGGGCGCCGCCGGTGGCCGTCGCCGAGCTGCCGGCCAATCCCTGCCCAGGCGAACACGCCAGTGCGAATCGATTGGCAGATTCATAACCCGCCGCGACGGCGCGCACGAAAATGTCGCGACGCCGTGCGCCGGCACCGTGCAATGCCGACCACGCCGCCGGGATGACCGTAGAACTGGGGTGCATGCCAGCTGGCACGTAGATGTCGTGCAATTGCAGCAACGATCCGGCGGTGCCGCAAACCAACGCTGCGCCTGCCGGATCGAACGAATCCGGCAGGCCCCACACGGGCACGGTGCCGCCGTGAGCCAGCCACAATGCCGGGCGCAGTTCACTGCGCCGTGTGCCGGCCACGACGCAACCCATGAAGTCGCGGATCGAGGCACGAATACGTGCGAGTTGCGGCGCTGACGGCGAGAAATCCGTCGCCCAACAGCCGACGCGTTCCGCGAGATCTCGAGTCATACGCGACGATCCAACAGGAGAAGTGCGCAGTCAGTCTAAACCCTCATCCGCCGCGCTCCATGGCGCTTTCCATGTAGATGACAGATGCTTGCGAGCGGTAGCGACGCGGTCGAGCATGTACGCCATTCGACAACGCGTCAGCGTTCGATGAGGTGATTATGGTCAGGAAATTGTTAGCGGTGCCAGCGGATCTGGTCGCAATGCTTCGGCAGCCCGTTCGCGAAAATTCAGAATGAAACGAGGCAAGGATATCCTGATCGCAGGCGCCGGTCTCGGTGGGCTCACCGCCGCCATCGGTCTTGCGCGGGCGGGGCATCGCGTGCGTGTGTTCGAACAGGCATCGCGACTCGGTGAGGTAGGGGCGGGTCTCACGCTGAGTTCCGGGACCATGCGCTGTCTGGAAATGATCGGCGTCGATGAACCGGTCCGTGAACTTTCAGACGAATCAAGTAACTTGCCATTCCTGCATTACCGCACCGGTGAAGTTCTGCGGCGCGGTCTTGCGGCGTCGGTGCGCAGTGGTGCTGCGCGGCCCGCGCAGCAAATTCATCGTGCGGATCTTCATGGGATGTTGGTAAATGCGCTGCGACACATCGATCAGGACGCAATTCATCTCGAACACACGGTGGCGAGCTATGAAAGCAATACGACCGGCGTTTCACTGCGGTTTGCCAATGGCAAAGACGTTCGCGGCGATGTCCTGATCGGTTGCGACGGCGTGCGCTCGGTCGTGCGCACGGCGCTGACGGGCGAGCCGGCGCTGACGTTCACGGGACAGGTCGCATTTCGGTGTCTGGTACCGATGGACATCGCCCGGCAGCACCTGACGTTGAGTACGGGGGCCGTGTATATCGGGCCCGGTGCAACCTTCAATCGGTACCCGCTCCGGCACGGCAGCGTCATGAACTGTGTGGGTCTGGCGCGCACCGGTGGCTGGCAGAACGAGGGCTGGAACACGCCCGCGACGAACGCTGAAATGCTCGCGCAGTACCACGACTGGCACCCGGAAGTTCGAGCCTTGATCGAAGTGGCGCCGCCGCAGGGCATTATCAAATGGGGCCTGTTCGTGCGCGAGCCGCTGCCGCGCTGGAGCGTGGGGCGTGTCAGTTTGTTAGGGGACGCGGCGCACCCGATGCTGCCTTTCCTCGGACTGGGTGCCGCGATGGCGATCGAAGACGGAGCCATGCTGGTGCGTGCGATGCAGTCGCAGGGCGACGTCGTGCAGGCGCTGGCGAATTACGAGCGTGTTCGTCGACCGCGAGCCACGATGATTTACCAGGAATCGGTTCGGCAGGGTGAAATCGTGCAAGGTCAGGATCCCGAGAACTACGCGAATACCGTGTCGCCGGCTCACGATCCGGCAATTTTTGACTTTGATCCGCTCGCCGTGTCGATCTGACGGGCGTACGTTGTCAGGATTTTGTGGTCGAGTTCAAGGAGTCTTCTGTTAGGGTGTAAAATTGCAGCAACACCACACAAACCAGCGTGGTAACGGCCGGCACGATCGACACACCCCAGTAAACCGCGCGTATTGACTCGGGCGTCAGCATGACGGCTGCTCCTGGCGCTGCGGCGTGATAACCGCCGGCGCTCAGTAACAGGCCGACCACCAGAGGCCCAAAAGCGAAACCTGCTTTTTCCACCAGCGAATACACGCCGGAGAATGCGCCTTCACGGCGGGCACCGGATCGACGGTAGTCGTACTCCATGGTATCCGGCAGCATCGACTGCCCCATCAGCAGCGAACCGCCCGCAAACGCGCCAAGCGCGAAGCCGCGCAGAATCAGCAGCGCTGTGGGTTCGCCCGGCGCGACCAGCATCCAGCTGAAAAGTACTGCGGCACAGCCTAGGCTCGCGATTACGAACAGCTGTTGTTTTTGATAGCGTTTCGCCAACCACAGCCAGAGTGGCAGAGCTGCCAGCATGCCAAACGTCTGGGCAAGGCTGATGTTGGACGCGACGTCCAGGTCCCGGTGCAGGACGTGCTGGACCATGTACCACAGCGAACTCGTGAGGCTGGACATTGACAGCAGCAGCATCAGCTTGGCTAACACCAGAATGACGAACGGTCTGTTAGAGGCGACAATCGCGAACTGCGCGAGCAGCTGCGTGTGCTCCTGCGTCGCTGTCGTGGCGCGCGCGCGGCGCGTCGCCACCACGCACAGGAGCATCGAGGCGAGACCAATGACCCCAATGACCACCGCGGTGAGATGATAGCTGTAGGCGCCGCCGCCCCAGGCCTTGATCAGTCGCGGCGCCAGCGCCGCGCCGAGCGCGCTCGACAAAGACACGAACAGCACGCGCGCGCTCATCAGCCGCGTGCGGTCGTGAAAGCTGTCGGTCATTTCCGCCGGCATCGCCATGTAAGGCACGTTGAACATGCTGTAGCCGGTGAAATAGACGACCAGGGCGACCAGCGTCCAGATAATCAGTGGCGCCTGGCTCGCAGCTTCGCCGGGTACGGGCACGCTGAACATGGCGATACTGCCGAGTGTCGTTGCGAGCGCCCCCGCCAGCATCCAGGGGCGCCGTCGCCCCATGCGCGTCCGCGTGCGATCGGACAGGAAGCCCACCAGCGGGTCGACAAACATGTCGTATATGCGCACGCCGAATAGCAGCGACCCTGCAAGCGCGGCCGACACGCCGAGCACGTCGGTCATATAGATCAGGAACCCGCTGCTGACCAGATACAGCACGGTGACCGGTCCCACAGTGCCGACTGACCAGGCAAAGATAGTGGCCCACGACAATTGCGAGGGTTGGGCGGCGGTCGCTGGGGCGGCGGCCGTTGCAGGCAGCGTCGTTGAGTTCATCGGCCTTATGTTCTACTCAGGGCGAGCGCGTCGCGCAAGAAAATACAGCGCTGTGTTGCATCGTCATGATTAGGACAGTGCCTTTGACACGATTCGGCGATCCGAACATGCTGATCCATCGTCAGGGCTCCTGGCGGCAACCGAGAATTCCGCCATGAAAAATGCATGTCTGTTGGTCGCCGCCCTGTCGCTGGTAGCCAGCAGCGCGGACGCGCTGGCGAAGGCGCCACGTTGTCGTGCGGCCGTGGTCAATCTCGCGCGCCTCGGCAATGACATTGTCGTCAATCGCGTGTACACCGGCACGGACGGAAAATCGCATTTGGACAAAACGACCTGGGGCGCCGTACACACCACCTACCTCGGCCTGCAGCTCGCACACTTCGAATTGGGCGATCCATCTAACGTGGTGATCGTTCGCGGCCCGCCCAATTTTGACATTCCGTTTCACGCCGCGCCGTATCGCGAGATTTTCATTCTCCTGAGCGGCAGTTCGACCTCGATCCTGTCAGACGGTACCCGCATTGAACTGACGCCAGGCTCAATAATATTGTTTGAGGACGTCACAGGCCCTGGCCATGGCGGCAAAGCAGGCCCTTGCGGCTACGTGGCTCTCGACTTACAGTTCAAACCGGTCCCGTCGCCCGCGGCTCGTTAGCTTTTCCGGCAAATCGGTCACGGACGCCAATTGCACCACGCAATCAAGCGACGCTTTGCGCTGATCGGTACGCGGCGCGTGCATTACCGGCGTTGCGGCGCAGGGCCGCCAGTCGTTTTGATCCATGGCTCGCCCACCAGCTCCGAGATTCTAGCGGATGAAATGGCGGCACTCGCCGGCGACTTCACCTGTTTTGCGTTTGATACCCCGGGGTATGGTGATTCGGCACCCCTCCAGACCGGCGCGGGCAGCATTGCAGCGGTGGCGGATGCGTTGGCGGACACTTTGCGTACGCTGAACTTTCCGCCATGCCCCGTTTTTGGTAGTCATACCGGCGCTGCCATTGCGCTGGAGTTGGCACGGCGACACCCTGAGCTGACAACCGGGCTGATACTGGATGGCGTGGCGATGTTCACGCCTCAGGAACAAGTCGAGATCTTCGACGGTTATTTTGCGCCGCTGGAGCTGGATGAGTTGGGCGGTCACTTTGCCCACACCTGGACACGATTTCGCGATCTTTTCATCTGGTTCCCGTGGACTCGCAAGCGTCCCGAGAATCTGAACGATGCCAGTGCGCCCACCGCGCAGCGCCTGCACCTCTGGGTCAGCATGTTTTTCCGCGCGGCCGAGAACTATGCAGCCACGTATCGCGCCGCAATCGCCTACGGCGGTGAAGCGGCCGACGCCATCCGGCAGCTGCGGGTGCCGGCCGTGTTCATGGCACAACACAGCGATATGCTGTTCGCACATCTCGACCGACTGCCGCCGCTGCTGGCGGGGCAGCGTATCAAGCGCTTCAGCCAGGTGCAAAAACCTGCCGCGATTCATCGGGCGGCGCTGCAATTTGCGGCCAACGGTCCGCCGCCGCCGGATCCGGTGCCTCAGTTCGGCGCCTCCGGTGTTAGTCGTGGCTTCCTGGATTTGCCGCACGGTCAGGTGCTCATTCGCCTGGCAGGCGCGGCCGCCGAGACTCGGCCGTTGCTGCTGTTGCATGACGCGCCAGGTTCCAGTCTCGCGCTCGAGCCACTGATGCAGCAGCTGGCAAGTCGCCGACGCGTGGTGACACTCGACCTGCCTGGCGGTGGCGAATCGCCACCGTTGGCACTGGCACGGGCCTCGCTGGCCGATTTTGCCGCGCTCGTAGAGCGAATACTTGATGGTCTGCACGTTGAAAGTTGCGATGTCTACGGTCAGGGATTTGGAAGTTCGTTAGCAATCGAGCTCAGTGCATTGAACCCACGGCGATTTCCCAAAGTGACGCTGCACGGGCTTTGCTTGCCGGAGCGCAGTCAGCGCCAGGACTTGCTCGAACGCTACGCGCCGCCTATCGAACTTGCCGCGGACGGCAGTCACTGGTATCGGACATGGCTGATGCTGCGCGATTCCCTCATTTATTTCCCGTGGTATGAGGGTCGGGCATCCGCACTGCGACGGGCGCCCGGCGATTTTGACGCCCGTCAGCTGCATGAACGAACATTTGAAGTGCTGAAGCAATATCAGGGGTATTCTCAATTTATTGGTGCCGCACTGGGACAGGACGCGGAATTGCGCTGTCGTGATGCGCACCGCGGCGGCGTGGCGCTCCAGCTGTGGGACGATCCACTTCACCCGTTTTCGACCTGGGCAGACCGGCAGTCCGCGCTTGTCCAGTCGCTGGAACTACCGGTCGCGGCCGCAGCGGCAGGCAATTGGGTCCATGCGCTGTTTGGGCCTACATGAATATGCCAGAGGCGTGACAGTGGGCCCGTGCATGTCAGCATACTGCCTCCGGTCACTCAAGGATCCGCGTCATGTCGTCCAACAAGAAGTCCGTTCTGCCGCGCCTGCGGCGCAAGCGAGTGGCGATCGGGCCACCGCGACCGCAATACCTCGACAGCAAGGATGCCGACAAGGTGGTGATGATGCTGCTTGCGCTGGCCGCCGATGTGTCGGCGCTTCGGGACCGAATAGACACTCATGAGGCGCTGGCCGAGAAGCGGGCAGCGCCGACCTCGGCACGCGTCGAAGCGTACAAGCTGGACGCGCGCCGGCGCAGTGCCCGGGAAGCGCGGCGTCATGCGATGATCGGACGCGTGCTGCGGGTGCTGACCGAAGAGGTCGATGTCCTCCGCGACGCGAAGAAATCCTAAGGAGACTTGTCATGTTTCAAGCCAAACACGCCATGTTGCCCGACGCCACTCACGATGAGTTTGCGCGCGAGGAATTCTGCAGCACGCTGCGCCAGGTGTTTACATCCGAACTCTGGCCCGCCAATCGCGAAGTCTACGACCATCAGTTGCCAAAATTTGTGGCACAGCATGGTCGTGAGCCCGGATCGTTTCGCGAAGCACGTGAATTGATGAACGAGACATTTTACTGGCGCGGTACGCAACTTGTCGGCCGCGCAGTGCAGGAGATGTTGTGGGACACCGTCGGCGAAAGTGTTGAACGGCAGCTTGATGTTTTGAATGCGAAAGCCGCAAAGCCGCCACGCAAACCGCTGGGTTCACTGCGTCTAAACCCCAAGCTGAAGATTCCAAAGTACCTCGATGCCGTTGACATCCATGTCATGCCCGGGAATTTCCATACGGAACTCTGTGAAGGGGATGTGTTCGCTGGCGCGCTGTACGACCGCGGCGTATACGTGTTCTCCTTCGGCGGTCTGGGGCCCTATAACGCAGGCTTGGGCACGACCATGTCGGGCTACATCATGTCCACGTTTCCGACCTTCAGGCCCAGGCGCATCCTCGATATTGGCTGCGGTCCTGGATTCACGACCACGGCGTTTGTGGACGCATTCCCGGACGCGGAAGTCCATGCGCTCGATATCGGCGCGCCGCAGGTGCGCTATGGTCACTTGCGGGCGGAGTCTCTCGGCAAGTCCATACATTTCTCGCAGCAGGACGGCACAAACACGGACTACCCCGACGGCCATTTCGATCTCGTGTACAGCTGCCTGGTGACGCACGAATGCCCGGTGCCGGTCATTAAGGGTATTTTCCGCGAGTGCCACCGCCTGCTGAAGCCAGGCGGCATGATGATCCACGACGGCGCCACACCCCGGGTGAAAGATCCGGGCACCGAACTCATGACGAGCTACTTTGGTCACAATATCAATGAGCCTTTCAGCGTCGGCATGACTGAAATGGATTACCGCAAGGCTTTTGGCGAGGCCGGTTTTGCGGCGGACAAATTCTTTGAAGGCGTGTGCCCGCCGGCCTACCTCAAAGAGCAGCTAAAGTTTGTTAGCTACGTCGGCAGCTTTAAGGGAAAATAGCGGCGCCTTGTGCGCCCACGCGATACCGAATGTGCGATCCGTTGTCGGGCGCGACCCCTTGTTAGTTGATTGCGGCTGACTTGCGTCTGCTGTCGTTAGCGCCAATGTGACGGACAAGGCTCAATCCAAAGGCGCAGCGACGGTGCGCACGGAACTTTGGGACTACATTGTCGTAGGCGCCGGCAGCGCGGGATGCGTGGTGTCCGCGCGACTGGCCGAGGATCGGGAACGGCGCGTTTTGCTGCTCGATGCTGGCAGGGACCTGCGATCTCCTTTGCTGCGCGTGCCGGCCGGCGTCCGTTTTCTGATCGGCAATCCGAAATTTGATTGGCGCTACAGGTCTGAACCGGACGCGTCACGCGCGGGTCAACGAATCAACTGGAGCGCGGGCCGCGTGGTTGGTGGTGGCAGTGCGATCAATGGCATGGTGTTTAATCGCGGCTTGGCGCGGGACTACGACGAGTGGGCAGCTCGTGGCTGCGCTGGCTGGAGCGCCGATGACGTAGCCCCCGTATTCGCCGGGATGGAAAACTTTTCTGAAAGTGATCACCCATTGCGTGGCCGCGACGGCCCGCAATCCGTTGAATTCAACCGATTTCGCTCGCCGTTGCTGCCGCCGTATCTTGCAGCCTGCGCCGAAATGGGCGTTCCCGTCGTTGACGACATCAATGCATTCCCCGAGCGCGGCATCGGGGCCACCCAGGCGTCCACGCGCCGCGGCCGGCGGTGCAGTACCGGTGAGGCGTACCTGGCCGCGCAGCCCGGCAATCTCGAACTGCGATGCGAATCCCGTGCGGTCAGCCTGCTGGTTGACCAGGGGCGGTGCCACGGTGTGCGCTACCTCCGTGGTGGGGACATTTACGAGGCCAAGGCCAGTCGCGAGGTCATTGTGTGCGCGGGCACTTTCGGGTCGCCGCAGTTGCTGATGCTATCGGGTATTGGCGACCCGGCGATGCTGCGGCATTGCGGCATCGTGACGCAATTGCGCCTTCCCGGCGTCGGTGCCAATCTCCAGGATCATGTCGGTGTGGCTGTTAGTCTCACGGTGAATCAACCAAGCATTACGCGCCGGGACCAGAGTCCCTGGCGCATGGCCGCGCACGCGCTGCGCTGGTGGTTGCGCGGCGACGGTGTCGCCGCAGGTGCGGCCATGCTGGCCTGTGGCTACGCGCGCAGCGACGCATCCGCAGGGCCACCGGATCTTTATCTGCAGCTCGCGGGATTTGGCATGGAGCACGCTGCTGAGGGTAGCTTGCAGATCTGCGACGATTGGGCGCTAACAAGTGTCTGTAGCGTCTCGCAACCGAAGGCCCGTGGGCGCCTGGAACTGGTGTCGCCCGATCCCCGGCAAGCGCTGCGCGGGCACCTTGAGCTGCTCGGCGTTGGCGACGACCGCCAGCGACTGCTGGCAGGTGTGCGCCTGCTGCGGCGGATTCATGGCGCGCCTGCGCTGCGGACATGGGCCGGTGCGGAACGATTGCCGGGGGTTGACGTCCAGAGCGATGCCGAGCTGCTCGACTATCTGCGCGCGCACGCGGGGTCGCAGTACCATCCGGTGGGCACCTGCCGTATGGGGGTGGACGACACCGCCGTGGTTGATCCGCAATTGCGGGTGCGTGGCCTCCGAGGGCTGCGGGTGGCCGATGCGTCGGTTATGCCGCAACTAACCAGTGCCAACACCAATGCGCCGGTAATCATGATTGCGGAGCGGGCGGCCCGCTGGGCGCGGGACGCTTTGCGCAAGTCCATTCCATAGGCATGATTGCCCATGGACATTCTTTACAAACTCTCCTCATGATCAACCCATGAAGAACGGCTACATCGACATCGTCTGTAATCTTTATACGCCGGACGCGGTGCGGCAAAAGCGCACGGGGATGGATGAGGCTTTCAAAGAACAAGTGCGCATGCCCTTAGGAATGCGTCGTGGCGTGTCGGTCGCACAGTACCTGAAGCGGATGGACCGGGCAGGCATCGAGCGCTCGTTGCTGATTGCCGTGCGCTGCGGGGATTTGCGCGTCGCCGGTTCCTTTGAGATCCCATATGCGATGGTGGCCAAGATCTGCGCCAAGTATCCCGATCGTTTCTCAGGCCTGGCGGGCGTCGATCCGACGCGCGGCATGCAAGGGCTCTACGACCTCGAGCACGCCGTCAAAAAAATGGGATTTGTGGGTGCGCATTTCTATCCGCACTGGTTTTCCATGCGGCCGGACGCGGCGCAGATGTACCCGTATTACGCGAAGTGCTGCGAGCTCGGCATTCCGATCATGATGCAGGTCGGCCACAATCTCGTGTACAGCAAGGAGCGGCGGCTGCCGTCGGTCGCAAGGCCAATACTGCTCGATCAGGTGGCGATCGATTTTCCGGAGCTAACACTGATCGGT
The DNA here is from genome assembly GCA_043769085.1 of Gammaproteobacteria bacterium. Classification (GTDB taxonomy): domain Bacteria; phylum Pseudomonadota; class Gammaproteobacteria; order Steroidobacterales; family Steroidobacteraceae; genus UBA964. The sequence continues at coordinate 60 of JAYVJR010000078.1, read as the reverse complement.
ATTCACATCGGCGTGCCCTGGACCGATGAGATGATTTCAATGTGCTGGAAGCATGACAAC
>JAYVJR010000077.1:0-11012 GCA_043769085.1 Gammaproteobacteria bacterium | reverse complement strand
AGGTGCGCGCTGGCTGCCATGGCGAGCGTCGACTCCGGTGCGCCGGTCAGCGCGATCAGCGGCACGCCCAGGCGCACCAGAGGTGGCAACAGCAGGAGCAGCTCGGGGGTCTCGCCCGAATTGGACACCGCGATCACGACGTCGTGGCGCGTGATCATGCCAATGTCGCCATGACTCGCCTCCGCCGCGTGCAGAAAGAAGGCAGGCGTCCCGGTGCTCGCGAGCGTGGCCGCCAGTTTGCTCGCGACATGGCCGCTCTTGCCCATGCCGGTGACCACCGCGCGCCCCGGACAGGCCAGCAAAATCTCGCAGGCAGCAACAAAGGGCGCTCCCAGCCGTCCTCCGAGAGCGGCGACCGCCTGGGCCTCGATGTTAAGTGCCCGGCGGGCCGAGGCCAGCAGGCTATTCGCGACAGGTGTGAGCAGGGCAGACATTGCCATTCAATGATACCGCGCCACGGTACACTACGCCCTGCATGCACCCAACCGAAGTCGCCCGGCTGATCCGGGCAGGTTTACCGGACGCAGACGTCCAAGTCCTCTCCGAGGACCAAACCCATTTCACCGCCCGCATTGTCAGCCCAAGCTTTGGCGGCAAGCGCTCGATTGCCCGCCATCAACTGGTCTACCAGACTCTGGGCGAACTCGTCGGTCGCGAGATCCACGCCCTGTCACTCGAAGTGCTGACCCCGGAAGAGGCGACCCGTGGATAAGCTACAGATCACAGGTGGCGTGTCATTGGCCGGCGAAGTTCGCATCTCCGGCGCTAAGAACGCCGCGCTGCCCATCCTCGCGGGCACGCTGCTCGCCGACGGGCCCGTGACGATCGCCAATGTTCCGCATTTGCAGGATGTCACCACGACCATCGAATTATTGGGTCGCATGGGCGTCTCGGTGACCGTCGATGAGAAAATGCGCGTCGAAGTCGACAATTCGACTTTTGACAAACCGTTTGCGCCCTACGAACTCGTCAAGACCATGCGCGCCAGCATCCTGGTGTTAGGTCCGCTGGTCGCGCGTTATGGCACAGCGGATGTGTCGCTGCCTGGTGGCTGCGCCATCGGTGCTCGGCCAGTGAACATTCACGTCGCCGGGCTGCAGGCCATGGGCGCTGAAATCAATATTGAAGGCGGTTATATCCGGGCCCGCGCCAAGCGGCTGCACGGTGCGCGGCTGGTGCTGGATACCGTGACGGTCACTGGAACTGAAAACCTGATGATGGCTGCGACTCTGGCCGACGGCGAAACTATCATCGAGAACGCCGCGCGCGAACCCGAGGTCGTGGATCTGGCGCAGTTCTTGAACGCGATGGGCGCGAAAATCATGGGTGCCGGCACTGACAAGATTATCGTGCAGGGCGTCGATAAGCTGCATGGCTGCGATTACTCGGTGATGCCCGATCGCATTGAGACCGGAACCTATCTGTGTGCCGGTGCGATCACCAGCGGCAAAGTGCGCGCAAAAAACACGCGGCCCGATCATCTCGATGCCGTGCTCAATAAATTTCAGGAAGCCGGCGTCAAAGTAACCAGTGGTGATGACTGGATCGAAGTCGATGCGCGCGGTAAGCGACTGAAGTCCGTGGATGTTCGCACTGCGCCGTATCCCGCATTCCCGACCGACATGCAGGCGCAGTTTGCGGCCTTGAATACTGTCGCCGATGGCGTCGGCACCATCATTGAAACGATTTTTGAAAACCGCTTCATGCATATGCTCGAAATGCGCCGCATGGGCGCAGAGATCAGATTGGAGGGCAACACCGCCATCATCAAAGGTGTGCCGAAGTTGCAGGCTGCACCCGTGATGGCGACCGATCTGCGCGCCTCGGCGAGCCTGGTGTTAGCCGCATTGGTCGCCGATGGGCGCACCGACATCGAGCGCATCTATCACATCGATCGGGGTTACGAGACCATCGAAGAAAAACTGTTGCAGTTAGGTGCGCAGATCAAGCGGGTGCCGAACTAAAGTCGGCGGCGGCAACGAACCCTTGGAGTTGTGCTGCCCATTCGCAGCGTGTTTCGAGAGAGGGTCAGAACCCGCAGACCCTCAGTCCGACGTTGGAGGTTCGGCGGTCTCAGACGCTTCCCGTAACGACAAGGACAGTGCAATACCGCCGCCTAACAAGTGACCAGTTGCAATCTGTCTATGCGCCCGGCGAATGTCGCTATTTGTGAACGTGAACTGCCAAAAACAATGCGACAATTACACTAGGCCGGCGCCGGGCGCGCCAACAGCCCGTGCTTGTGTACACTAAACCGGTATGCACCTCGATGAAGTGCCCCGGCTGGACCGGGCAAGTTTGCCGGACGCCACCGCGCAGGTTCTGTCCGACGATCAGTCAGTTATCGATGCCATGTTCAACAAATTCCAGGAGGCATGCTTCAAAGTGGCGAGCGGCCAGAACCGGATCGAATTCGACCCGTGCTGCAAGTGCTTGCAGAGCGTCGACGTGCGTTATTGTCGCGGTCGTAGTGTTGGCGGATATCCCGCTAGGTCACCGCACCGGCCGCTCGCCAATCTTTATGTCCAGTTCCGCTCGCTGCGCGCCGCGCAGCACCGTCAGTTTGAGCGTTACGCCGGGCTGCATAGCCGCAACGCGCGCGTTTGCGTCCTGCGCACTGCGTACGGGATTGCCGTCGATCGCTTCAAGGATGTCGCCGGGCCGCAGCCCGAGTTGCAGCGCCGGGCTGCCGTTGTACAAATTGGTAATCACGACGCCGCCTTTGGCAAGGCCAACGCCGGCAGCCTGCTGGTCGGTCACATCATCTAACACAAAGCCGGCCCAGCCGCGCACGACTTTGCCCTTGGCGATGATTTCATCGATAACACCGCGCACCAGGTTGACCGGAATCGCAAAGCCAATGCCTTCGACGCCCATGTTCTTGGCGACCACGGCGGTGTTGATACCAACCAGCTCGCCGCGCGCATTGACCAGGGCGCCGCCGGAGTTGCCGGCATTGATGGCGGCGTCAGTTTGGATGAAATTCTCGAAAGTCGTGATGCCGAGCTGGCCACGACCGGTGGCGCTGACGATGCCGTGGGTGACGGTTTGCTGCAGACCGATGGGATTGCCGATGGCTAACACGGTGTCGCCGACCTGCAGCAAATCCGAACGGCCGAGTGGCATCACCGGCAAGCGCGGCAGGTCGATCTTGAGCACCGCCAGGTCGGTGTCGGGGTCGCGGCCGACGATTTTCGCTTCGGCGACCCGGCCATCGGCGAGCTGTACGCGCACTTCATCGGCGTCCGCGACCACATGATGATTGGTGACGATGCGTCCGCGCGCATCGATGATCACGCCGGAACCTAACGCGCGTTCGACGCGCTGGCGGTAGCGCGGTCCCATGTCGCCAAAAAATTCTTCGAGCGGATTGATGGCGCGCCGCTCGGTGACCACACGCGCGGTATAAATGTTGACGACCGCTGGGGAAGCCCGACGCACGGCGGCGGCATAGCTGCCGGTCTCTGCGGGGCGAGCTTCGGAATCCGGCGCATTGCCGACAGGGGCGGGTGCGGTGGGGGTTTTCACGGGAACGACGGGGCTTGCAGCGGGCGTGACTTGCGCTGGGCGGGCCGCATTTCTCGGGGTTGTATCCGCGGCGATCTTCTTCTGCAGCAGATCTGGCCTCAGGGCAACGATGAGGAAGGCCAATGCCAGGCCGCCGACGATGGCGCCGGCGAGAAAAGTCAGAGTTTTGGTGGTTTGCTGCATAGCAAGTCGGGCCTAGTCTGCGTGTATAATGTGTGGCTTTCCAGCCAACGACCAAAAAATGACGACGCCAGTTCAGAGGCCGTCAGCCTTTTTGTGGACGACACGGTACTTGGGAACACGGTACTTGGGGAGAGCGTAGCGATGGATGAGGCAATGGGTACGGATGAAGTCGATGTCAGCCGCCGCAAGTTTTTGACCGGCGCGACGACAGCGACCGGAGCCGTTGGCGCCGTGTTTGCACTGGTGCCGTTTGTGCAATCCTGGTCGCCGTCGGAACGCGCTCGCGCGCTCGGCGCCCCGGCCGAACTCGATCTGAGCAAGCTGGCGCCGGGCCAGATGGCCATGGTCACCTGGCGCAAGCAGCAGATTTATGTCGTACGCCGCACCGCAGAGATCCTGGCTGCGCTGCCCAGCCACGATGACAAGCTCAAGGATCCGACTTCAACCGATTCTGACCAACCCGAGTACGCGAAGAACGCGCAGCGTTCGGCGCGCGCCGACATTCTGGTGCTCATCGGCACTTGCACGCACCTAGGGTGCCTGCCGAAGCAGCGCTTTGCTCCCGGGCAGGCTGACCTCGGCACTGATTGGCCCGGCGGCTTTTTCTGCCCATGTCACGGCTCCAAGTTCGATCTGGCGGGCCGTGTGTTCAATGGTTCCCCGGCATCGGTGAACCTGCGTATTCCACCGCATAGTTTCAAAGGCGACACCTTAATCGTAGGTGTTGATCCGCTCGCGGCTGCCGAGAAAGGAGCCACCTGATGTCCTCCTCAACGACAGCTCCTGACGGCAAGGGCTTCCGCGCCTGGCTCAACAAGCGTCTGCCGGTCGATGAATTCATCGAAGCGCAGTTGCATGGCTACTACGCACCGAAGAACTTCAACATTTGGTATTTCTTCGGTTCCCTGGCGTTGCTGGTGTTCGTGCTGCAGATAGTCACCGGCATCTTCCTGACCATGCATTACAAGGTCGGCGAAGAGACCGCATTCGATTCGGTCGAATACATTATGCGCGAAGTGCCCAATGGCTGGCTGCTGCGCTATTTGCATTCTACCGGCGCGTCGTTCTTTTTCATCGTCGTTTACCTGCACATGTTCCGTGCATTGATGTACGGCTCCTACCGTGCGCCGCGTGAGTTGCTGTGGCTGTTAGGCATGGCGCTGTATCTTGCGTTGATGGCGGAAGGGTTTTTTGGGTACGTGCTGCCCTGGGGCAACATGTCGTTCTGGGGCGCTCAGGTCATCGTGAATCTCTTTGGCACCATCCCGATCATTGGTTCAGGGCTGGTCGAATGGATACGCGGCGACTACGGCATTGCCGACGCCACTTTGAACCGGTTCTTCTCGTTGCATGTCGTGGCGGTGCCGTTTGTCCTTGCGCTGCTGATCCTGTTGCATCTGGTGGCGTTGCGCCAGGTTGGGTCTAACAATCCGGATGGCATCGAAATCAAGGCCAATCTGGGTGCTGACGGTAAGCCGATCGATGGCATTCCCTTTCATCCCTATTACACAATCAAAGATGTGGTGGGCGTCGGGGTATTCCTGGCTTTATTCTGCGTCGTGGTGTTCTTCGCGCCGACCTTTGGCGGCTACTTCCTCGAAGGACCGAACTTCGAGCCGGCCAATCCGCTGTCGACACCAGACCATATCGCGCCGGTCTGGTACTTCACGCCGTACTACGCAATCCTGCGCGCCGTGCCGAGCCAGGGCTGGGGCGCCGTGTTGATGGCGGCGTCGGTGGCGATCTGGCTGTTCTTGCCGTGGCTCGATCGCTCGCCGGTCAAGTCCATCCGTTACAAGGGTTGGATGTCCAAGCTCATGCTGGGAGTCTTTGCGGTGAGCTTCCTGGTACTGATGGTGCTGGGGCTGCTGCCGGCGGACGGTGTGTACGTGACTCTGGCGCGCATTTTCACGGTGCTGTATTTCGCTTATTTCATCCTCATGCCTGTCTATACGTGGGCGGAATCCACCAAGCCGGTGCCATCGCGCGTCACCATGAGTCATGCGCTGATCGCCGTGGTCTTTGTCGGTGGCCTGCTAAGCAGCGGCGCGGTCAGGGCCGAAGAAGCCGCAGGGCCAGTCGACGTTTGCGAGGCAGGCGCAACGCCTGCCTGGAAGCACTGGGCTGCTAACAGCGACACCACCGCACTACCGTCATTGCAGCGCGGCGCGCGCGATTTCATGGGCTACTGCGCCGGTTGTCATGCTCTGAAATACATGCGCTATTCACGTCTGGCTGAAGATCTCAAGATTCCGGACAGCAAGACGGACGGCGTGTTGTTCCCGCCCGGCACTAACAAGAACGACTACATCAAACCCGCGCTCGCAGCGGCGGACGGTGAAACCTGGTTTGGCAAAGCGCCGCCTGATCTGTCGCTGATCGTGCGCGCTAAGGGCGCGGACTATGTTTATCAATTCCTGAACACCTTCTATCGCGACGAAAAATCGCTGATCACCGGCGTGAACAACCTGGCATTGCCAGGCACAGCCATGCCACATGTGCTGTCCGAGTTGCAGGGTGTGCAATCGGCGGTATTCCGTAATTGCGAGCGCAAAGGCGGCGATGATGGCAAGGCTGTTACGGAGTCGGTATTCGATAAGTTCGACAAGGGCACTGCCGGCCTGCAGAGCGCGGCAGACTACGACCGCACGGTGCGCGACATCGTGAACTTCCTTGACTACGTCGGTGATCCGTCGCAAAACGAGCGGCGCAGTCTCGGGGTCTGGGTGGTGCTGTTCCTGTTAGCTTTCAGCGGCATCGCCTATTTCCTCAAGCAGGAATATTGGAAAGACATTCACTGACGGTAGCGCGCGATGCGGCGTAGCGGTCTAACGCTATTTTGTGTTCTCGACGATCTGTGGACGCAGCGTGTCCGGATCGTTGCGCTCGAGAAAGGCTTGGCGCTGGAGTTGGTCGCCATTCCAGCCAACGGCCGCAATGCCGAGCTCGACGAGTTGTGTCCCGAGGCGAGCCTGCCGACGCTCATCGATCGTGATGTGCTTTTGTTCGATTCCCAGGTCATCGTCGATTACCTGGACGAGCGTTTCCCTCATCCGCCCCTGATGCCCATCGATCCGGTCACCCGGGCGCAATTTCGCGTTGCCTTGCATCGCATCCAGCGGGACTGGTATGCGGCTGCGCAGGCGATAGCAACCTGCACCGAGCGCAAGGATCTGCCCGTGCTGCGTGACCGCCTGCGCCAGTTGTTGTTGGGCAGCTCGGAGCTGTTCAAAGTGAAGAAGTTTTTTCTCAGCGAGGAGTTTTCGCTGCTGGATGCAACCATTGCGCCCATACTCTGGTGGCTGCCAACGCTTGAAGTCGACCTGCCGGGGGCGGCGGGTCAGGTCATCATGCGCTATGCCAGCCAGCTTTTTTCGCGACCCGCGATTCAACGCAGCTTGCAGGATGGACTGCCAAACCGGTAGGTTTCGCCTATGACATCGGACATGCCGCCACGGCGGCCCTATCTGTTGCGCGCCATGCATCAGTGGATGAGTGATGCAAATCTCACGCCGCACATCATCGTCGATGTCGCGGTCGCCGGCACGGAAGTGCCGCAGGCGCACGTCAAGGACGGCAAGATCGTTCTCAATACCAGCTACAGCGCGACCCAACGTCTCAACGTCAGCAACGACTGGGTGACCTTCGACGCCAGGTTCTCTGGAATCATCCATCACGTGCGCTTCCCAGTGCGCGCGGTGTTAGGTATTTATGCGCGCGAAACCGGCGAAGGCATGGCTTTCAGCGGCGACGATCCGGCGCCGCCGCCACCGCCGGACAAGACCAGCCCTGGCGCCGGCGAGGAAACCGCGCGGCGGCCACAACTCAAGCTGGTCAAATAGAAGCCGGTCGCAATGCCGCGCGTTGCCGGTGAACTCCATGCTCAATCCTGGGGTCGTCAGACGATGAGCGGCTGGGCATACGCGCATTCAACGTCGACCTCCCGATGGGCTATATTGTCATTGGTGGTGACCGGTCACGCCGGCTTGCTGGCGATATTTCTCGGTACACTTTCGCACGACGCAACACCGCCGGTATTTGTCGCATCGGCTGTTGTGAAGTCCGAGGCAGTCGTCGAGTTATCTGCGCCAAGCCTGACCAACAAACTCTTGACCATACCCATAGCGGTCAGGCTGTCGCTGGCGATGCCGCAAATCGACGCCGCCGCAAGCGAGACGGATGCGCAAAACTCGGCTCCCGTGTTAGCCAGTGTGGTTCCCGAGGAAATGCGTCTGGCGCTCGCTCAGCGCGCGGGATTGCATGCGCAAGAGCAGGTGACCGTGTTACTGCGCATCGAGATACTCGCGACGGGTCAGGTGGGCGAGGTGGTCGTTGAGCGCTCGGGTGGAACGCCCGCCATGGACGCGGCGGCAATGGATTACGTGCGAATGCTGCATTGGATTGCGGGACGCCGGGGCGGCGAACCCGCCGCCTGTATTATTCGGTGGGGCGTGCGCCTCGGCGTGTAAGGCCTGCCGTTGCCCGCCCGCCAAAGTGCGCGTCGCGGCGTTTGTTTTTCACCCGAATTGCCGCCATTACCGGCTGTTGCCCTCGACCCACACGCGTAAGGTCCACGCAGCACAGCGTGTCAATCGAATGAGCAGACCACCTAACAAGAAATCGCAAGAGCGTCGCCGATCGGCAACAGAAATGCTATTGCAGTTCAATCAGAAACAGGCGTAGGGTCGGCTCCACGAACATGGTGTCTGGGGGTTTTGTGGAACACTATGAGGACCACGCCGTGAAAAATCTCGACCATTCGCGTTGGTCAATTAGGCACGTCGACCGTCAGCGCTGCACGCGTTGGGTCAAAGCCTAATGTGTGGGGCAATGTTTTTTTGCACTCCACAAGTCATTTCTTTACTGAGGGTAGTGAGCCGCGCGTCCTGCTAGGGAGAACGCAGATATTTTGGCCGGAAAGAGTGTGATCGCCTGAGATTGTCGAACCACTGGAGACAGAAAAGGGATTGGCGTACAGGGGTGCCAGAATTTGGTTTTGGGCGACACCATTTGAGTTTGTGAAACTGAACGGGACGGTGCTGGTTGTACGAAGTCATGTTTCTGCGCAAGGTTGTATCGATAGGGTAAGTGCTATGCATAAGAGACCTACAACACCGCAGGCAGTGCGCTCACGACCGGCGCGACGATCCACACTTATTACAACAGCGGCAGGCTCAAGACCAGTCGCCTGACAAGTACCGGCACCAACACCACCTACCTGCATAACGCGCTCGGCCAGCGAATCCGCAAGACCGGCGGCACGCCGGGGACTGTGGTCTATGTGTACGACGAAGCCGGGCATTTGTTAGGCGAATACGGCAGTACCGGAACACTTGTGCAGGAAACGATCTGGCTCGGCGATACGCCGGTCGCGACGATCCGGCCGAATGGGGCGTCGTTTGACATCTTCTATGTCCATACCGACCACCTGAACCAGCCACGCAAGGTCACCAACACCGCCGCGTTGCCGGTGGTGCGCTGGACGTTCGAGCCCAATCCGTTTGGTGACGGCACACCTAACGAAAACCCTGCCGCAGCCGGGGTGTTCAAATTTCACTTAAGATTCCCAGGGCAATATTTTGATATTGAATCGAACTTGGCGTACAACTACTTCCGGGATTACGACTCGGCGATCGGCAGATATGTCGAGAGCGATCCGATTGGGCAGGCGGCAGGCGTCAATACTTATGGTTACGTTTCTGGCAATCCAGTGTGGTACGTAGATCCGTATGGTCTGTGGAGGTTTGGCGATCCGTTGCCACAGGGCTTTGTCGATTACTCCGCCGGACTGGGTGATGCGCTCTTGTGGGGTTTCGGTGACGATTTGCGTGACTCGTTGGGAATTGATGGCGGCGTCGATCCATGTAGCAAGAACTACAAGTACGGGTCGTACTCTGCGCTTGCGGCTGGCACGAGTCGTTTGGCGTACGCTGGATTGGCGAAAACAGGTTCCATTTTGGCTTCGTCCGGCGCTCAGGCGAGCGCATTCAGGGCGGGGCTCAAAGACTTCTTCCGCGGGGGAGTCGGTCGAAATTGGCGTCCACCGAATCTCGATGGACTAACAGATGCGGCACTTCGCCGCGCGGCAGGCAGGACCAATCCCGGTGTGAACATCTATGGTGGTGGCATTGCAGCCGGTGCCGCGGCTGACTTGTCGCGATGCGAGTGTCGACAATGAGCTGGTCACGCTTTTTCAAACCAAAGATGTTCATCCTGATGCTTGGAACATGCGCGGTAATCGCTTGGTTGGCATCTTTGGCAACCGGACTCGACTTTTGGATCCTGTTGATAATCACGATCGCGGCCGTGCTCACGAATGGAGTCATTGCTGCGATTAAAGATCGCAATTCTCGCCCAAACGATAAGTGAACGATTGTGCTTGTGGTCAGCGAAAATGACGTACGACGAGCGGGTCGTTTTGTCGCTTCTCGTGTATACAACTACTTCCGGGATTACGACTCCGCCATCGGAAGGTATATTCAGCCGGACCCGTTAGGCGTAGATGCGGACATCGCCCTGTATCGGTATGTTGCAAACAATCCAGTATCGAATTTCGATCCGCTCGGTTTAGAGACACAGCCAAACAGTGGCCGGGGTAAGCCTGGGTCCTACCCGAAATGCATCAAGTGGCCAAGCTTTCCAAAAAGCTGCGACAAGGAGTGCGGGCTCGCCTGCGCGCAGCAGCGAGCAAAGATGACTGAGGGATGTTTGAAAGACTGTAAATGGCGACTTCCGTTTCCGGCGTTGCTGCTCGCTGTGTGCAGCGAAGCTGGGAACGAATGGGGGCGACAATGCTTGGACAGCTGCCTTGTCAGTTCGGGCAACTGTTGCAACGACAAATGACTTCGTTCGACAGGTCTGAACGTATGGTGCTAGCAGCAAGATTACTGGTTCGTGTCGCTAGCGTGTGGTGCGTCTTTTGGTGGGGGCACGCATTCGGCATGCGGACGGCAAGCGATTCCGAGTTGTCGCAGGCCACCGCGGATGCCGAGATTAGCCGCGCCATCAGGTCGCAGTGCAGCCAGACTTGCGCAATGGTTGTGGTTGATTCGTTGGATGGGCTTCGATCGAATCGTATCAAACTTCTGGAACAGTCTAGGCCATCTGCGGCCGACCTTTTTCTTGCGCCGTTGACCTCGCCGGTCAGTGCATTCGCGCTGTCGAGCGTGCGAAGTGGATCGATCAGCGAGTAGATGCGAGTCTACAACTACTTCCGTGATTACGACTCCGCCATCGGCAGATATGTCGAGTCAGATCCGATTGGGTTGGATGGCGGACTGAACACTTACGCGTACGTTAGC
>JAYVJR010000076.1:0-15055 GCA_043769085.1 Gammaproteobacteria bacterium | reverse complement strand
CTGGACACCATGGAAGCGCTGAAACACGCGAAACGCCTGGGCCAAACCGCCACGCTTTCCATCTGCAACGTGCCGGAGAGCGCCATTCCACGCGCCTCCCAGCTCGTTTACTTCACGCGGGCGGGTGCGGAAATCGGCGTTGCATCAACCAAAGCGTTCACCACGCAATTAGTGTCGTTATTCACTCTGGCAGTCACGCTAGCGAAAGTTCGCGGCGTACTCAACGCAGAGAAGGAGGCCGAATACCTCGACAACTTGCGCCACCTCCCCGGCAGCGTGCAACACGCGCTCAACCTGGAGCCACAAATTGCCGAGTGGGCAAAAATGTTCTCGCCCAAACATCACACGTTATTTCTAGGCCGCGGCATCCATTATCCGATCGCACTAGAGGGCGCACTCAAACTCAAAGAAATTTCCTATATCCACGCCGAAGCCTATGCCGCGGGCGAGCTCAAGCACGGGCCATTGGCGCTGGTCGACGAAGATATGCCGGTGATCACGGTCGCTCCTAACAACGATCTGCTTGAGAAACTCAAATCCAATTTGATGGAAGTGCGCGCGCGCGGTGGCGAACTGATCGTGTTCGCCGACCCGGAATCCGGATTCGAGGCGTCGGATGGCGTTACCGTGATTCAGATGCCGCGGCACGTCAGTTATTTCCAGGCGCCGGTGGTGTATTCGATCCCGCTGCAGTTGCTCGCGTATCACGTCGCCATTCTGAAGGGGACTGACGTCGACCAGCCACGCAATCTCGCCAAGAGCGTAACGGTGGAGTGACGCCCGGCGTCACGCTCAAGACTGATCGACTGCTGCTGCGCCCCTGGCGCAACTCCGACCTCGCGCCCTTTGCGGTGCTCAATGCCGACCCGATCGTGGCGGCTACGTTAGGCAATGTCCTGAGTCGCGCGGAAAGCGACGCGTTGGCCGCGCGGCTGCAAGGCGCAATTGAACTGCATGGCTGGGGCTACTGGGTGGCAGAACACACAGCATCAGGCGAGTTTGCCGGTTTCGTGGGCCTGGCCGAGTACTCACTGTTGACCCGACCTGATGAACCGCCCGCCGCGAAACCCTCCGTTGAAATTGGCTGGCGCCTCGCACGAGGGTTCTGGGGCCAGGGCCTGGCAACCGAGGCTGCGCGAGCCTGCTTCAGCTTCGGTTTTCAGGACCTGCGGCTACCCGAAATAGTGGCAATCACCGCCGCGATCAATCGTCGTTCCCGGGCCGTCATGGAACGGTTGGGAATGGAACATGAACCGATCTGCGATTTCCAGCATCCCAGACTGGCGGTGGATGATCCACTCCGGCCACACGTGTTCTATCGTCTGGCGGCAACGACCGTCGGGTAGGCCGTCGCTTCGATGAGACAGCTAAAGCCGATCACGGCGTAGCGGCCATCTGCTAGCATTTGCCGCTCAATAGGGCCAGGCAAGGAGAATAACAGTGCCAGATGACAAGCCAGTCGATAACAAGTACACGCAGTACTACGAGGTTAAGAAGGGCGATTCGCTGTCAAAGATTGCGGAGCAGTACTACGGTGATCCGATGCTCTATCCGCGCATCTTCGAAGCGAACCGTGACATTCTCAAAGATCCTAACAAGATCAAACCCGGACAGAAGTTAAGAATCCCGTAAGGAGTTTATTTAAATGAAGATAGTAAGAAAATCGTTGTTGTTAGCAGCTTTTGCCTCGACACTGTTGTTCGTGGGTTGCGCAGGCCAGAAAGAACCCGCCAACAAGGCGATCGCCGACGCCGAAGCTGCCGTGGCCGCCATTCGCGAAGACGCTGCCAAATTTGTGCCATCCGACTTGCAGGGTGTTGACGCCAGCATCGCGGACCTGAAGGCCAAGTTTCAAGCCGGTGACTACAAAGGCATTCTGGCCGCTGCGCCGGAACTGACCGGCAAGCTCGGCGCCCTCAAGGACGCTGCTGCCGCGAAGAAAGCCGAGATGGCTGCCGCCGTCGAGAAGGCAACTGGCGAATGGACCACGCTGGCCGCTGATCTGCCAGGTATGGTCGGTGCCGTCGAAAGCCGTGTCAGTGCACTGAGCGCGGCCAAGAAACTGCCGAAGGGTATGGATGCCGCTAAGCTCGATGGCGCGAAAGCGGCATTGGCCGCCGCAAAGTCGGCTTGGGATGCCGCGTCCGCCGCGTTCACTTCCGGCAACGTCGTGGATGCTGTCGCAAAAGCGAACGAAGCGAAAGCCAAGGGTGGCGAAGCGATGGCAGCCTTGGGTATGACCGCAGGCTAACAGATCTTTCGAAGCTGATTCCGCGGCAACGCGGATTTTTGACGCCCCGCCATGCGCGGGGCGTTTTTTTACGGCGTAGAATGCGCTGCGAACCAGCCGAGCACGTAAGACACCTTGGCATTCAGCAGACTTGGGCGCTCCGAAATATCGTGCGACGCGCCGGGGACCCGCACCAACGCCGTGTCGACCCGCCGGAGCTTTAGCGCCTGATAGAACTGCTCTGCCTCACTGATGGGTGTGCGGTAGTCGAGTTCACCGCTGATAACCATCGTGGGTGTCTTCACATTGCCAACATAGGCCAATGGCGAGCGCTTCCAATAGGACGCCTGCGCTTCCCAGGGCGGCGCCTCAAACCAGTAGCGATAAAAGAAATTGGTTGCGTCGGCTGTGAGCACGAAGCTGGTCCAGTTGATGACTGGCTTTACGACCACCGCCGCGCGGAAGCGATCTGTGTGACCGACGATCCAGGCGGTTAGCACGCCGCCGCCGCTGCCGCCTGTCACATAGAGTTTCTTCTCATCGACAAAGCCGCGTTTGAGGGCTGCATCGACACCGCTCATGAGATCGTCAAAATCCTGGCTCGGATAGTTGTGATGAATCTTCTGGCCGAAAGCCTCACCATAGGAAGTACTACCGCGCGGATTCATGAAAAGCACGACGTAGCCGTTAGCTGCATACAGATTGGTTTCGGCAGCGAACTGGCCTTGGTAGTTGGTGAACGGACCGCCATGAATTTCGAGGATCAGCGGGTATTTCTTGGTGGAATCGAAGCCGGCCGGCTTCAGGATCCAACCCTGTAGCGGCAATCCGTCCGCTTGGGATGCAAACTCAAGCAGTTCGATATTGGCCAGGTCGCGCGCACCGGTACCGTTGGCATTCAAATGGGTCAATTGCACGATATTGTTAGTGGCCGTGCCAGTCGCGAGCTCCGCGGGCGCCTGGGAGCTACGGCGCGTATAGGCAAAGCGACCGTTGCGCGCAACGCTGAATGAGCCGCCCGAGTAGGGCCGCGTGACGTCGGTACCGCCCAGGTCATCCGCCAATTCCAGCATGCGGCCGTCAAGCCCAAGACGCGCAATACGCGTGTGGCCACGATCATCAAATTGAAAGTAAACACTGCGGGAGTCGGCGGCGAACAGCGGATTCTCGACGTCGCGATCCAGCTTCGAGGTCAGCGAACGCGTGGCGCCGGACGTCAGCTCGCGAATATACAGTTGCTTGACTTGGTAGCCCTGGTATCGATCGTCGAATCCCAGCCAGGCGAGATACTTACCGTCAGGTGACAGGATAGGCGTGTCGTCGGGTCCGCGCCGATCGGTGACTGCTCGCAATTCGCCGCCACCGACATTGATCTGGTAGAGCTCAGTGTCGTTAGGTTCAAGATCGGCATCTTTGCGGCGATTGGCTGCGATCAGCAGACTGCGCGAATCCGCCGTGAACTCCGGCGGTCCGTCATGATGGAAATCGCCATCGGTCAACTGTCGAGGAGTGCCTCCGGTGGCGGCAACCACAAACAGGTGGCTGAAAGTGTCGGGCAGATATCCCACACCATCAGCGCGGTACACCATGCGATCGATCACCTTGGGTGGTTCCGCCCAGGCTGCGCCTTGCGGGGGCTTGGGCAACTCGACGGAAAAGGTCTTGCGGCTTGCCGGCAAGGCCATCGTGAACGCAAGCAGGCGACCATCGGGCGACCAAGCCAGACTGCGCGGTGCATCAGGCAGTTTTGTAATTGCGCCGCTGGTGCCGTCCTCAAGCCAATGCATGAAAATCTGCGCACCACTGTCGCCGTCGGTTGCGATCCAGGCGATTTGTTTGCCATCCGGGGACCAGCGCGGCAGTTTGCCGCGGTTGGCGATGTTAGACAACGGACGATGCAAGGTGCCGCCAGTTGACATCAACCAAAGCGCGCCGGTAACCCGATCGCTACGTATGTCCATGCCGCGACGCACGTAGACGATCCAGCGGCCATCCGGTGAGATTTGCGGATCCGTCACCCATTCCAATCCAAAAATATCTGCATAGGTCAGCGGTGGCTTGGCGACGCCTGCCATGTCGTTGGCTGCCGCCACAGAGAGCAGCACAGCTAACACCATTGGCAGTAGGCCACAGGCAGTTCGATTCTGTGTTGTCATGACGGGCACTATCGACTGGTGCATGTCTGGTTTGATTCCGGGGAAGTCGCCAGACGCAACACCGGATACAGGTTGAGGCGTGTATCCCAGGACGGGTGGCGCGCATAGAAGAAGTTGAGTCGCTGCGCGGCGCTCGCGGCAAACGCAGGATCGCTCGCCAGGCGCTCATTGAAAAGCGCGTGCAAAGCCGGATCTTTCCCCAGCATGTCATTCGCGACCGCTTCGGCGACGTAGTTCTCCATGTATTCCCGCTGCTCGAAGGCAACATCGAAATACCCCCAGGACACCAGTGAATCCGGTGCCTGCGGCTCCAGAATCGCCATCACCAAGCGCGCTTTCGACTGCGCGATCGGGATGTAAAGTGCGCCGGCGACCATCGCAGCCGGCTCGGATTGCCATTTACCCGTCACAGTGATTTGTTGACGGCCTTCCAGGGTTTTTGCGGCACGTTTGACAGCGATTGCGCGGAACGCCTCCGCTGTTAGCGCTGGTAACGGACAGGCAATACTCTCAAATTGAATGCCATGCGGTGCAAGGTGCGAGCGGACCAAATCTGCATACGGGGCAGGCACCAAATAGCCGCCGCTTGGCGCTGTTACCGTCACTGAAGCGCGCAATTCATCGCGCAGCGGCACCTTCCAGATCATGGGTTTGCTGGGATCATAGGTAGTGGCCAGAATCCCAGAGATCGCCGACGCTTCGCGGGTGTATGCATAGCCGCGGAAATCAATCATCCGCACATGGTCACCGTTTTCTTGGGCAAGGGTGATCGTGGAACCAGCCAATTGCGCGGCCCGCTGATCGGCCTCGCGCGCGAGTTTCAGCCATTCAGCGCCGTGTTGCGCAGCATGCTCGAGAATTGCGTCTAACGTATGGCGCGTAGCCGCGACGCGCTGCGGATACGGCTTCCAGGAATGTGTTTCGACCAGGATGCCGATGCGGTTGCGTGTCGCCCAGTAGCCATCTGAAAAACGTGGCGGCGTCGCGCTCACAGCAAACCCTGACAACGGATTGTCGTCCTGAACCAGGCTTGGATAGAAATCGAGTGGCAGCGAGCCTTTTCTGGCGAGATCCGCAATGATGTCCGCAATCAGTTCCTGGCCAGCCGCACGAAGAGGCGCATCGTCGCTAAAGGAAATCGCGCCAGTGATGGAAATATCGTGTTCGAAATCGGCTCCATCGGTCACATGCAGATCCGCGTAAACGATCGGGTCCCAGGCATTCACCAGTGCTAACAAGGAGCGCATTTCCGGCGCTTCAGCCTTCACGTAATCGCGATTGAGATTGAGGTTCTGCGCTGTGGTGCGCCAACCCATCTCTTGCGGGCCACGCTGGTTGGGTCGATTCCAGGCGCCGAAACGTTCGTGCCCGTCGACATTGAAAACCGGGATGAAAACAACCGTGACCGCACGTAGCCAGTCCTGGTCATTCTTGTTTGCCAGCAGGTCGCGCAGAGCCATAAAGCCGGCATCCTTGCCATCGATCTCGCCTGCATGAATGCCGCCCTGAAACAAAACCACTGGGCGATTGCGTGCACGTGCGGTCTGCGGTTGAAGTGTGCCGTCGGCCGACACAGCCAGCGCAACCATCGGTCGACCTTCGGGAGTTCTACCGAATTCGAAGCAGCGAACCTGACGCGGCCAGGCGCGTGCATAGCGGTAGCAGAGATCCACTGCTTCTGAATAGCGGCCCGTCTGCTGGAACCCTGTCTTCTCTGCGGTACTGCGCAGTCCCGCAGTGTCGGCGGCCGCGCTCCATGGCGCTTCCGAGCCGATAAAAAGCACCATAACTGCTATGGAAAAAAATCTACCGCCGACCAAGACATTCATAGGCTGATTGTGCTACCGGACGTTCAACTTGTCACATGCGTCCGACTATGCTGGGTATTGGCAGTGATAACATCGAATCAAACTCGGCATGTGTCTGTCGGGCAGGAGCGATAAACAGTGGAGAAAGCCGGCGAGCAACGCGAGCAAACTTTCCTCCGGCTGAGTCGCCATCGATGGGCGTATGTAGCAATTGCAATGCTGCTGTCGCTGCAGGGTCCTCGAGTTTTTGCAGCCGACGCAAATCCCTGGGCGCCAATCGACCAGCAAATCAGTACGCATCGCACCTTGACAGGAGTTTATGTGCTGGAGCGCGGCCAGGACGCGCTGCTGACGCGTGCCTGGTTCGCTGATCACGCTCGGACAAGCATTGATATCCAGTATTTTATCTGGAGCACCGACAATATTGGAATTCTCGCCAGCGCGGCGCTGCTGCGAGCTGCTGATCGTGGCGTGAAAGTGCGCGTCATAGTCGATGATCTGCTGATAGACGCACCCGATAAATCGCTGTTTGCACTCGCAAAACATCCAAACATTGCGATCCGGATATACAACCCAAAACATTCGGTAGGCACGCCGCTGCGCAAGCGACTAGTCAATGTGGCGACGGATTTTCGTGGCATAAATCAACGCATGCATGACAAGACATTTGTTGTGGACGGAAAAGTTGCCATCACGGGTGGCCGTAACATGGCCGATGAGTATTTCGACTTCGATCACCACTACAATTTTCGCGATCGCGATGCGCTGCTGCTGGGTGCTGTCGTGCCGCAATTGAGCGCAAGTTTTGAGCGATTTTGGGCGAGCGCGCTGACCGTACCGGTCGAACAACTCTTCGATGGGCTTGGCCTCCTGCAAAAAAATGTCGTTGTGCAGACCGATGAAGTTCAGCAGGTCTATCGGGAACTCGCAGCCTACGCCGCAGATCGCAGCAATTTTGCGATCGACGTGCGTGCCGCCATCGACGCCATACCGGCGGAATTTCCGCGTGTCGCGCAACAGATTCGCTGGACCCAGGTGCGATTCTTGAGCGATATGCCCGGGAAAAACAATTCCCGGTTTGCGCTCGATGGCGGCGGACAATCGACCGCTGAGTTGGCAAAACTACTCGGCACGGCGAGCAGCGATGTGCTTATTCAATCCCCCTATGTGGTGCTCTCGATACCTGCGCTGAAAGTGTTTGGGCAATTGCGCAAGCGTGGCGTTCGAATTCGAATCAGTACCAATTCACTGGCATCAACCGACAACTTGCAGGCATTCAGCGGCTATCGTAACCAACGCAACATTCTGCTGGCCATGGGAATTGAACTTCATGAGTTCCGGCCGGATCCGGCGATTCAGCGGCAGGTCATGCAAAGATACCAGCAACTCGGTCGCGGGGCTCCTGTGTTTGCACTGCATGCGAAGACCCTGGTGTTAGATCGATCGACTGCATATATCGGCACCTACAACCTGGATCCGCGATCCGAAAATCTCAACACTGAGGCCGGCGCCGTCATCGACGACGCAGTGATCGCAGCCAGCGTCGCCGATGCGATTCTGATCGACATGCAACCGCAGAACAGCTGGAACGCGGATCGCGACGATCCGGATCAGTACGCCAGCTTCGCAAAACGCAGCAAAGTTCGAATCTGGCAATTCGCACCCATCAAGCCGTTGCTTTAGACAATTTTATTGATGAACTCGCGTATCAGTTGATTGATCAGGCTCGATTCTTCGTGAATGACCCAGTGCGTGCCGTTTGTAATGCGTTTGATGGTGAGGTGCGGCACGAATCTATCCAAGCCATCCAGGTTGCCTGTTAGCAGCGCGGTATCTTTTTCGCCCCAGATCACCATTGTCGGAACATGTACATTCATCGAATCCAGTCGGACGGTGGCCGCCAGGCTGGCTTCAGTTTGCGCGGCCCCCTCAGCGGGCGGGCCGACTCTGGCAGCTCGATACCAATTGAGGCCGCCGGTAAGCGCACCCGGCTGTGACCACGCGTCGAGGTACATTTGTTTGTCTTCGTCGGTAAAGAGATCAGGCCGAGTTGTGGCCTGAAACAAGGCTTTCTGCAACGCTGCGTAGTTGTCGGCGCTCAGGCCCGCTTCCGCCTGCGGTGTGCGAAAGAAATTCATGTAGGCGCTGGCTTTCTGCTGCGCCGGGTTCGATTGTAATTCACGCGCAAACACGCCAGGGTGCGGCGCGTTGATGATCACGAGCTTGTCGAGATATTCCGGATAGCGAATGGCAAATGCCCAGGCCACCACGCCGCCCCAATCGTGCGCAACCAGAATGCCCTTGTGACTGGGCGTGGTGGCGAACTTGTCAAACATCGCTTTGATATCGGCGACGATGCAAGGCACGGCGTAGTCGTCCAGTTTGTCGGGTTTCGATGATAGGTTGTAGCCGCGCTGATCGTAGGCAAGGGCCGTGTAGTCTTGGCCGAATTCTTTGAGTTGGTTTTTCCACTCGTACCAGAATTCCGGGAAGCCATGCAAAAAAAGCATGGTCTGTTTACCCGAGCCTACTTTGACGTAGTGCAGTTTCTGACCGTTGATATCAGCAAATTTATGTTTGAACATCATTGTCAAATGTTCGGTTCCTGTTGCGTGGTGCAGTGAATACCACCGCCACCCGCAGCAATGCCATCGATGTTGAGTTGCAGCACTTTTCGGTCTGGAAACAGGCGCTGGAGCGCTTTCTTCGCGTTCAAGTCGGATTTCGGCGAGCCAAATTCGGGCGCGATCACTGCACCATTGCACACATAGAAGTTGATATAACCTGCCGCAAAATCGTCGCCGGCAAAAGTTTCTCGAACCCTGTCTGGGGCCTCAATGACAACGACCTGCAATTTCCGCCCATTGGCATCGGTGGCAACGCGCAGAATGTCCAGATGCCGTCGGGTAACGGCATGATCAAATGACCTGGGGTCAGGATCGTAACTCGCGACCACAACTCCGGGTCTGGCGAACCGCGCGTAAAAATCGGTATGACCGTCGGTGATGTCTTTGCCTTTGATTCCGGGCAACCATATGATCTTGGTCAAACCGAGTAGTCGTTTTAATTCCTTCTCACAATCGGCTTTGCTAACACCGGGATTACGGTTTTCATTGAGAACGCAGCTCTCAGTCACGAGAGCTGTTCCGCGTCCATCCACCTCGATGCCACCACCTTCCAACACCAGCTGCGTTTCGATGTGCTGAACCGCGGTTTGATGGGCGACAAACTTGGCCACTTCCGTGTCTCGCTCGAAACCCTGTTTTTTTCCCCAGCCATTGAAATTGAAATCGACGCCGCCCTTGCGGGCTTTTTCGCCGACCACAAACACCGGGCCGGAATCCCGGATCCACAGATCGTCCAGCGGGCAAACGATCAATTCAATGTCCTTGCCGACCAGCTTGCGAGCGACAGCGTAGTCTTCTGTCGTGACCAGCATCGACACGGGCTCAAATCTTGCGATGGTTCGGGCGATCAGCGCCAGGTTTCGTTGCACCTCCGGAAGAAGCTTCGCTCCCCAGACGTCCTGTTGCGCTCCAAAAGCCATCCACGTGCGTTGATGCGGTTCGCCTTCATCAGGCATGCGCCAGACAGTTTTGCTGCTCATCGAGAAGCTGTCCTCAGAATGACCCAACATCACCGCGCCGGCGACCAGACCGAAAGACCGGATAAATCTCCGTCGCGCATTCATGGCAGTGTATTTCGCGAGCTAACGGGTACCGCCAAACACCAGCAGCAACAGGCCAACCGCTGCGGGCATGGCCTGAATGAAAAGGATGCGCTTGTTGGATGTTGCCGCTCCATAGATTCCAGCGATGAGTACGCACAGCAAAAAGAATACTTTGATTTGATAGCCCGCTGCGCCCAGCGTGAGACTCCACAACAAACCAGCTGCCAAAAAACCGTTGTACAGACCCTGGTTGGCCGCCAGAACTTTCGTCGTCGCAGCAAGCTCCGGGGTCAGTCCAAAGGCCTTCATGCCACGCGGCTTGTCCCACAGGAACATCTCGAGCACCAGGATGTAGATGTGTAGAAGACCAACAAGACCAACGACGATGTTAGCAGCGGTGGACATAAGATCTCCCGGGGTTTCAGATTGGACAATAGCTCATGGAACGCGGCTGATATAGCGTAACCTGACACAACAGAGGCAGCATGAATAACGCAGCATCATTCGTGATCAGAGGCGAAGCCTTGGTGATGGCGCTCGCGTGGCTGGGTGCTGCGCTGTGGCTGGCGGCCTTTATTTTGTCGCTAACCCGTCGTCATCGCGGCGCGGCCATGCTGCAGGCCACGTTAGCCATGTTTTTCGTCATTCCTTGCCTGGTGTCACTGCTTCGTTGGAGTCTCGACCCCGCAGGCTATGTTCTGCGATACGGCGCTGCGGCTGTCACGGAGTTGCGCCTGACTGCAGTGATGGCAGTTCTGTCACTGATCGCGCTCGCTTGCGCGGTGTTCGCAGTTCGCGGCCGGCTGCGCCTTGGAATCCTGGCCTGGTTGATCAACGGCGCGGGCCTCGCGTTTTTGTTCTATCTAGCGTACTTCTTTCGTATTTTTTAAGCGTGCGATTGGCGCGGGAAAAGCGCTTTTGAAGGTGAATGCAAGTGGCGAAGCTCCGTGCTGACGCAGGTGATCGAGCCGCTCCTTCGCTTCCGATAGTGACGGATGATGACCCGTTTCGACCCACCACAGCACGGCATGAGCCTCACTCATGGGCTCAAACCACTCGCGACGCCGACGCATGATTTCAGCGTGGTCAGACTGAAATGCGTAGGCACTCAATGACGCGAGGCTGTCCCAGACGGACATATTGACGATATGGTTCTCGCCGAAGGGTCGTAAATTCAAGGCGCTGCCAGTCTCATCCTGTAGTCGCCACACAAATCCGGGCGCTGACTCGGCAAGCGCGTTGATCCGATCCAGGTTCGCAACGAAACCAGACATGGTCGGAGACTCAAGCGGCTCCTTCATGTGCGCAATATTCAGCTGAGCGAGTTGATGCGTTAGCATGGTGGCGGTCTTTTCAAATCTTATTTCTCCCGACGACTCTCTGCCCACTTCGCACCAGCCCGCAGCTCGGTAGAATTTCTCAGCGCGAGTGTGCGGCTCCGTGCAAAGCCACAGCGGCCTGTGATCGATTGCAAAAAGCGCATTCGTCATTGTGTCGTGAAGCGCGCGACCACATCCTCTGCCTTCGAAACCGGGCCGGACGAACAGCGCCCAGATACTTCGTTCGTTAGTATCGGCAATGGCGAACGCGACAATTTGACCCTCATGTTCAAACACCCAACCCAGCCCCGAGCCGGCCAGAAAGCGCTGGTAGTCAGCGGGTTGAACCTTCAGCGGATCCGAAAGGCGATTTTCCCGGACGGCAAGCCGCAACTCGTGCATCTGCGGAATATCGAGGGTTGTTGCTATGCGAACGCTCATCGAGACCGCCTGATGAAACTCGGTGCCATGGCGTTAGCTTTGGAAGCACTGCGCGGACGTCCATTGTTCGGAGCCGGGCGTTTGTCCTCGCCGCCCCACCACTCAACAACGTGGGGCCGGTTTAGCCAGTCGTGGAGCATCGGTAGGTCGTTCTCGGTCATGGGAAGGTGGTTCTGCGCAACCAAGAGGCAACTTTCTCAGCCCCAGCCGGTAGCCTTGCGAACGCACCCAAGAACGGCAGCAGCATGCAGGCAATGGCCAGCGTGTATTTGGCGATACCTCTTGCGTGAGACTGGGTGAAAGGCTCTGAAGTGGTCCAACTCACTGACCTCTCTGAGATTGCGGTGTAAGCGATCAGGGCCACACCGATTGCGCCGACTATGCGGTAGCTTGCGGGTGCAACTCTCAAGACTTGTCTGAGTTCTTTGAGTCCCAAGCCGTCGGCCTCTTCGTGTTTTGGTATATCAGGCCTATGCGCCCTTGAAATTGCCATCGAGCGCGAAGCTAGCAGCAGAGCGAGCGGAAAAATAGTTGCGAAGCATAGAAGGGAAGTCACTTTTAGACCTTCGGGATCGACCTCCGCGACTGCTGCCGCATACCAGGTTGCTCCCGACACTACCGCCACAACAGAAGTGACGACCTCTGGAATGCGCCTGTTAGCTGTCAACCCAGAGCCCCTAGCGCTTGTGAGGCGGCAGAGTTTTTATGATGACCGAGAAACGCGCGTGAACCGCTGGATCAACTGGACTGTGCTTGACCTTGGTACTCGCAGGGTCTTTGCCGAGGAAGTTGTCACCTTTCCAGTTTTTCGACGGCCTGATTGGTCTTGGTACAAACCCGCCGCCGCAGTTCGGGCATACATTGTCCAGGATGTGATCGACACACGTGGCGCAGAACGTGCACTCGTAGGTGCAGATGCGGGCTTCAAGCGAGTCGGGAAGCAACGCCCTGTTGCAGTTCTCGCAAGTCGGTCTGAGTTCAAGCATGCGGCCTCCAATTTTTCTGGTAATAGCTAAAGCCGCCTATCACCTGCGCGCGGAGGCTGGGTCAGGCCACTGCGCAATTCGCGTCATTCTAAGCTATTGCTCAAATTCCCAGAATTTGGGGTCTTTCTGCAGTCTCAACGTTTTCGTTCGGCGGCGCCCGTCCAGGCGTCTGCTGCAACGATGAGCCAAATAGTAGTGCCTGGAAATACTCCGAACGCACACAGGGCAGCACCAAGCTGGGCTCGGGCTTGAACCCAAAGCGCGGTAGTGCACCGGCCTTACGTAGGGCCTCAACGATGAACTGCTCAGTGTGCGCCGTGTGCGGTGCATTCAGGAATGCAGCAGCCGTCACGGCATGAATGGCCGCAGCATCTGATGGTGATTCCTGGCGAATCACTGGATTCATCGCACACATTTCCTCGCGGGGCTAACGTTCGCGCTCCACTTGAGCGAGGGGTAAGGCATCACTGAGGCTCAGAGCGTGGAGGCTTGTTTGCTGGGCAAGTGCTTTGACTGCCCAAAGTGAGAGAACGTAGGCGAGAACTAGCCACAGTGCGACTATGACGACGGCGCCAACAGTGCTTCGAGGCTTAGCCGAAGACGTTGTCATCCACTCGTCCGCTTTCGTTCGAGACTCTGCTAGCACGTCGTTTGGAAGTATTCGTACCGTCAGCCAGATCAGAATCGGTAGCAGGATGACATCATCCAGGTAGCCAAGGACCGGGATGAAGTCTGGGATGAGATCAATTGGGCTAAGCGCATAAGCGACGACAAAGGCTCCAAGGGCTTTTGCATACCAAGGCGTGCGAGAGTCCTTGCAGGCGAACCAGAGCGTCAAGCCGTCCCGCTTGATGCGTTTCGCCCAAGTGCGTGCGGTATCGAAGATTGTCATTGTAGGCGGGTGCCGAAGGTTGTTGTGTGATGCCTAACGTTGGCGCTCCGCTTGCGTTGCGGCATCTAGAAGCGGGAGCCCGGTTGAGTAAGGAACGCAAGTTCTTCTTGAGTGGACTCGCGACCCAAAGCCTCGTTTCGATGCGGATACCGACCAAAGCGGTCGATGATGGCTTTGTGCCGAAGCTCGAACTCGTAGTTGTACTCCGGTCCATTTTCCTTGAATAGTCGCTCTGCGACTCCGTGAATCAATCTTGACTCACTGTGCATGTATGGCATGTACATGAAGACACGCTCCTGTATAGATAGCTTGAGGTCGTCTCCGGCGGCGACAGCTTCTTGAGCCAGTGCCAGTGCCAAGGGATCCGCTGCAAAAGCCAACTTATTGCCTCGGAAAATGTTCCGGGAGAACTGGTCCAGGACAATGATTTCAGCCAGTCTGCCGGTGGGACTCCGGCGCCACAGGAACAGCTCTGATTGGCTGGCTTGAGCATGTAGTATCGAGAACCGGTTCAGTACGAGCCGATCGAACTCAGCATCGACTTTCCACCACTGAGCCGGTGTGATCTCATTGAACCAGAACTGAAGGACGGACTCGTGCACAAAAGCCTCGGTGTTTGTGGGTGGGTCCTAACGATTGAGCCGAGCGCCGCGCGCGCTGACGTTTAAGCCGTGCACTTTATCGTTCACGCGTGCGCCCCAGCGATTTGTTAGGCCGCTGACACCGATATTTTGACGCCTAGGCTTTGAAGCACTTTCAATACAGTGTCGTACCGCGGTTTGGCACCAGGCGTGAGCGCCTTATAGAGACTCTCGCGACCGAGCCCTGAATTTTGCGCAATCGCGGACATGCCACGTGCTTTAGCAACGTTGCCCACGGCGGCGAGAAACACATCTGGGTTCGGGTCCTCCAGCGCTGCGGTTAAATATTCGGCTACAACCTCGTCATTAGTGAGGAAGATGCTGGGATCGAATTCGGTAATTTTGGTCATGACGCTTAGATCTCCAATTCCTTAGCCATGCGCTTGGCACGATTGATGTCCCTGGCTTGCGTGGACTTGTCGCCGCCACATAGCAGCAGAATGACCACGGAGCCCATTTGGCAGAAATACACGCGATACCCGGGACCTTCGTGAACGCGCAGTTCCTTAACCTTGCCGCCGAGGCTTTTGACGTCGCCAAGATTCCCGAGGCGTGCAGATTCGATGCGAGCCAATATCCGAGCGACAGCGCGCGCATCGCGTAGCTTGCTGAGCCATGCCGCGAAAGTGTCGGTCTGGCGAATCTGGAACATTGAAGCGAAGTGTATCCGTTCGGATACGATGGGTCAAGCTATAGCAGGCGAGCCAGCGGTCTAACGTTCGAGCTAAGCTGCCTGCCGTAGCGGGTCAGCTTGAGCGAGGGGTTAGGCATCACCTTGCCTCCCGTCCTAGAGGGCGGGTCCTAGAGG
Source organism: Gammaproteobacteria bacterium (assembly GCA_043769085.1). GTDB lineage: Bacteria > Pseudomonadota > Gammaproteobacteria > Steroidobacterales > Steroidobacteraceae > UBA964. Next base: position 104 of record JAYVJR010000076.1, on the reverse strand, counting down.
GCGGGGTGTTGGTAGCTAATTGATCTGTCCGGTTCTGTAGCACATTAACTGTCCGCTTTTCTGCTGGTGCCGTGCCGGAGACGAAGGGCGTAGCCCGAGGCTCT
>JAYVJR010000075.1:0-36286 GCA_043769085.1 Gammaproteobacteria bacterium | reverse complement strand
CGCGAGATTCGCAATACCGCGCGCCACCTGGAAGACCAAGTCGGCGGTCGGGTTCGCGTGCTGCCGCTATACGGCGATTTGAGCGGCGCGGCACAGGATGCAGCGCTGGAAGCGGTGACGGACGGCTCGCGACGTGTGGTGCTGGCAACCAACATTGCCGAGACCAGCCTGACCATTCCCGGTATTCGTGTGGTCGTCGATTCTGGTTTGGTGCGGCGCGCGCGTTTCGACCCGGTCACCGGCATGAGTCGCCTCGAAACCCTGCGGGTATCGCGGGCCTCTGCGGATCAGCGCTGTGGTCGCGCCGGGCGCGTTGCCGCCGGTGTGTGCTATCGCTACTGGAGCGAAGAAGCCGAGCGCGGGTTGGCCGCGTTTACCTCGCCGGAAATCCTGGAATCCGATTTAAGCCCGCTGGCGCTTGAGCTTGCGGGCTGGGGCACCACTGATGCCGCGCAACTCCAATGGCTGGATCCGCCGCCGTCCGCCATGCTGGCTGCAGCGCGGGATCTGTTAGCCAAGTTGGGCGCTCTGGATAGCGAAGGACGTATCACCGCCCAGGGGCGCGAGTATCTCGCCTGGCCGATGCATCCACGTCTGGCCTGTCTGATGACCCATGCGATTGCGAATCACGCACAGGCGCTGGGCGCTGATCTGGCCGCGTTGTTAGGTGAGCGCGATGTGTTGCGCGGCATGCCGGGCGCAGACCTGGATCTTGCGTCGCGCCTGAGCGTGCTGCGCCGCGGTGGGCGGGACGATGCCCTGGGGCAAGTGCGTCGCAACGCCGAGCAGTATCGACGGCTCGCGCAGCAGCGTAGTGGCGCACCGGCTGGCGCGCCAACCAGCACCGTGCCAACCAGCACCGTTGAGCCGCTAACGGATGCCGGCGTTTTATGTGCGCTGGCCTGGCCTGACCGGATTGGCCAGCGCCGCGAAGGCGGTGCCGGGCGCTATCTGTTGAGCAATGGCCGTGGTGCCACGTTGGCGCGCAGCGATGCGCTTGGCAACAGCGAATACCTCGTGGCTCTCGATCTTGACGACAAGGATCGTGAAGCGCGTATTTTGTTAGCCGTCGCAGTGTCCGGACAGAAGCTGGAGAATTTTCTGGCGCCTGCGATTCGCGTTGTCGAGGAAGTGCGCTGGGATGCCGCGACGGAGGCCGTGCTCGCGCGGCGTCAGCGACGGCTGGACGCGCTGGTACTGGAGGACAAGCCGATCAGCGACCCTGGGTCCGATGCGGTGGCGACCGCAATGCTCGAGGGCATTGACGCAATGGGTCTTGGCGCACTGCCGTGGACCGACGACTTGCGGCAATGGCTGGCGCGCGCCCGCTTCGTGGGTGCATTGCAGATTAAGGGCATGGAAGAGTGGCCTGATTTTTCGGAGTCCGAGTTAGCTGCCACACAGAGAGACTGGCTGGCTCCCTGGATTACGGACTGCAGCCGTCGTTCGCACCTTGCGCGGCTGGATCTCAAGACCATCCTGCGTGCGCGACTGACCAACACACAGCAGCGACGGTTTGATGAACTCGCCCCTGTGGATCTGCTGTTGCCAACAGGCACACGTGTTGCCATCGACTATCTGGATCCCAACGCGCCGTGCGCGTCGATGCGCATGCAGGAGGTCTTCGGTCTTGCAACCACCCCGGCCATCGGCGGAGGGCGCGCGCCGGTGACCTTCAAGCTGCTGTCGCCGGCACGTCGGCCACTGCAGATCACGCGGGACTTGGCGAGCTTCTGGCGCAATGCGTATAGTGAAGTTCGCAAGGACATGCGCGGTCAATATCCTCGGCACTATTGGCCGGAAAATCCACTGCAGGCGGAACCGATTCGCGGCCCGCGGCGCAGACACACATAAGGGTGAGGACGACATGAAGCAAGTATCAGGTTTTTTCGCAGCGGCCATTCTGTTAGGACTTGGTGTGGTTTCTGCACCGCGGACGCAAGCCGCCGACAGCCCACCAGGAACCGTTCTGATTACCGGTTCCAACCGCGGTATTGGTCTGGAGTTCGTACGGCAGTACGCCGCACGCGGCTGGCGCGTCATTGCGACGACTCGCGATCCGGCGAGCGCCACCGAACTGGCTGCTCTGGCGAGCGCTAACGCCAAGCTGGTGACGGTCGAAAAACTCGACGTCACCGATGCCGGCGGACTGGCGACGCTGGCCGCCAAATACAAAGGTCAGCCCATCGACGTGCTGCTGAACAACGCCGGCTGGTTGGGCGACACCGGCAAGCAGTCTTTTCAGCAGCTCGACTATGCGACCTTTGAAGAGGTGCTGCACATCAATACCTACGCTCCGCTGGCGGTTTCGCGCGCGTTTCTCGATAACGTGATGGCCAGCAAGGAGAAGAAAATTGTCGCCATCACCAGCGGGCTTTCATCGATCGAAAATACCAAGCGCTTCGGTGGCCTTTACTACTACCGCATCAGCAAGGTCGGTCTGAACATGGGCATGCGCGCGCTGGCGGCCGATTTGCGGCCTAAAGGCGTCAAGGTTGGCATCCTCGCGCCTGGCGTTGTCGAGACACGACTGCTGCGACAGAGCGGCTTCGGTGGCCGGGGTATGACGCCGGAAGAGAGTGTACGCACCACCATCCGCAATATCGATCAGCTTGATGATTCCGCCGACATGCGACTCAACACCGGTGAAAAAATTCCCTGGTGAGTCGCTTTGCGTTTTGTTAGATGCGGATGACTATCTTGCCAAAATGATTGCCGGTGTCCATGTATTCGTAGGCCGCTTCGGCATTGAAGTACTCGAAAGTCTTGTCGATCACCGGCTTGATTTGGTGCTTCGTCATGAAAACCAGCATCGCTTCGAACTCGGCGCGCGATCCCACCGTGATCCCAGTGACGCTGGCATTCCTGCCAATCAATGAAAATACTGGAATGTCGCCGCCGAAATTGCTCAGGCCGCCGATCAGTGCCACATGACCGCCGAACCCAAGTGCGGCCAGCGACTTTGGCAGTGTCCCGGCGCCACCCACTTCGAGCACATGGTGGACGCCGACGTCCTGCGTCGCTGCGCGCACCGGCTTTTCCCAGTCGATGTTGCTCTTGTAGTTGATCCCGGCCACGGCACCCATCGATTTCGCTTTTGTTAGCTTGGCATCGCTGGACGAGGTGATGATGCCGTTGGCGCGTGCTGCGACCGCGAATTGCAAACCGAAAATAGATACGCCACCCGTGCCCTGCAGCAGCACGTTGTCCCCAGGCTGCAGGCCGCCATGTGTCACAAGACCGCTCCAGGCGGTGACCGCAGCGCAGGGCAGGGTCGCCGCCTCATCGAAACTGAGATAGGCCGGGATTGCGACCGCACCGTTCTCGTGCAGCGTCAGGTATTCCGTCAGCACACCGTCGAGGCCGCCGCCCAACGCACTCGGCATCGACTTCGGCGACGAACGACCAGACTCCCATTCCTGGAAGAACGTGGGCGCGACCCGGTCACCGACCTTGAATCGTTGGACACCGTTGCCGATGGCCAGGATTTCGCCGGCACCGTCCGACAATGGCACCAGCCAGTCCGGTCGGCCCGTGGGGTAGAGACCTTTCTTGACCATGATGTCGCGACGGTTTAGGGACGCCGCGCGCATGCGAATCAGGATTTGATGATCCTTGGGAGGCGCGACTGGAGCTTCCTTGACGGTCAGTTTGAAGCCGCTTTCGCCGCGAATCAGCTGGTATTGCTTTTGCAGGGCCGGGATCGACATGGTTTTAGTCCTCGCATGGCTAACGCTGCCCACAGCGACGCCGCTGGTGAGCATGCCCGCTGTGAAGTCACGGCGGGTGAGATTGGCGCAATTTTTTGACGGAACAAGCATGAGTGCTGGTGCCATGATCTTACCTTGCTTACACTCGGAGCCATCATGAAAACCAACCTCAAGCAACGTGGTCGCGCCGAATTGTCGTTTGTGGCCGATCTCGGACTGGCCGGTGGGCATCTCAGGCGCGCCGTGCGCCTGGATGTTGAAGCCCGTGTGCCGGAAAAGGCGATGGCCAAGGATCTCGATGCCCGCAACGAGCAGCTGGAGCACGCGCTGCACGATTCGCGCGCCTATGAGAATTACCTGACTCTGCATCGTTGGTCTCTCAACAACCTCACTCGCGCGGCGTTCGACGCCTTCGAGGCCAATCGCAGCGCGCTCGAGCCGCAGCTAACAAAAGAACTTGCGGGTCCTGCTTCTTTGACGCTGCCGCCGAATGTGAAGATTCCGGACTATTGGCACAACTGGTTTCATAACACCACGGGTGGCTGGGATGGTCATCAGCACATGGGCTTCATCCACGGTGAGTTGATTCATCGCTGGGTTGTCGGCGCCACTTTCCCTGGCAATATTTTTGCGCAGCGCGAGGCTGCGGCCGCCGAGTGTCCGCGCAGCGATTATCTGCGCATTCTCGACATGGGTTGTGGTACCGGTCATTACACCGCAGCTTTAACTCAGCGTTTTCCCAAGGCAGAGATTTACGGCACTGACTGTTCTGAGCGCTTGCTGCAATACACTGTTCGGGTTGCCAACGAAAATGGCTGGGCCTGGAAGCTGCATCGCGTACCTAATGAGCAGACTGGATTGCCGGCGGCACATTTCGACCTGGTGACATCGTACATTCTGTTGCACGAGCTGCCGCGGCACGCCATCCGCGAGACATTTGCCGAAGCGTTCCGCGTGCTGCGTCCTGGTGGCGACATGCTGATGGCTGATGTCACGCGCTTCGAAAAAATGGATCCAATCGCAGTCTGGCAACAGGATCGCGCTGCACACCGTGAAAAAGAGCCGTTCTGGCGCGAGTCGGCGACCCTGGATCTTGCCGCCGCAGCGCGCGAGGCTGGATTCGTAAACGCCCGCAGCTACGGCCTAGGTGCTGCTCAATACCCCTGGATTGTGTATGGCCGCAAGCCGTAAGAAAAAAAGTTCGCGCAGCAAACCGGCCGCACGTCGCAAAGCCGCTCGGCCGAGCAAAGTGGCTAAGCCACGTTTGCCGCTTGCAGGATCGGCAGCAGCCAAAAGAACTGAGGCAGAATTTTTGCTGCACCGGCGCATCGACGATCTGGCCGCAGCCTATGTCAGTGTGTTAGGCGAGCTGTGGATTCTGCGCGATCGACAGGCGGTGCTCGAAGAAGTTTTGCAACACCACAACATTTCGGCGACTGACGAAATCGACGCGTTCGAACCGAGCGGCAGTTTCAAATCGCGGCTCGACAGTGAGCGTCAAGCGTGGGTGCGGCGCATGGTCGGCGCGATGTTTCGCAAGGGCTTGCCAGCGGTCAAATAGCGGCGAGCTCTCAGCCTGGCAAGCCGTCGAGCACCGTCACAAAGAAACGGCCTTTGCCTGCGCGAAGTTGCTTGGCAGCTTGGTACTCGGCCGATTTCCAAAAACCCCAGGCCGCTTCTCGCGACGGAAATTTCGCGATCAAAATGCTTTCGTTGCGCGGCTCGCCCTCGGCAATCTCCACTTTAGACGCTGGCGTCACGGTCAGATAGTGACCGCCGAATTTCTGGTAAATGGGCGGCAACGCAGCATTGTAGGCTTTGAAGCCTTCCAGGTCCGTGACGGTGCCCTGCACCAGAAGATAGGCGGGTTTGCTGACAACAGGTTCGGACATGTTGATTACTTGATCAGACCTTCGGCTTTCATGGCCTCAACGACTGCCGGCCGGGCTGCGATGCGCGCATGGTAGGCCGCGAGCGCCGGCCATTTGGCGAGATCAACGCTGACAATCCGCGTCCAACCTAACAGAACGAACAGATAGGCATCGACGACCGAGTAACCAGACGACAACAGGTTTTCGCGGTTGCCCAGCTGCGAGACGATGAAATCGAACTTGCGGCCGAGATTGTCGCGTGCTGCCTGTTTCGCCTCATCGCTGATCCCTGGCGTGAAAAACGGGCCGAATGCCTTGTGAACTTCGGAATTGAGGTAACCAAACCACTCGTGCAAGCGATAACGCTCCAGCGTGCCGGCGGCAGGCGCCAGGTGCTTAGCGGGTGCCAGATCAGCGACATAGGGCATGATCGCCGTGCCTTCTGTCAGCACCGCGCCGTCATCCATACGCAGGGCAGGAACATAGTTTTTGGCAGTGACGTCGAGAAAAGCCTCGGCACCCGCAGTTTTCGGGCCGCTTCGGCCTTCAACTTTGACCAGTTCGAAAGGCAGGCCTGCCTCACGCAGGGAAATATGCGAGGCCAGTGAGCAGGCACCCGGGGAGTAATAGAGTTTCATGAGGCTAATCGTAGCGTAGCCGCCGAGATCTCGCACAAGATGCGATAATTGTGGCCGATATTCGCGCACCGCATGCGAGGGCCTGTAGCACAACGGTTAGTGCAGGGGACTCATAATCCCTTGGTTGAAGGTTCGAATCCTTCCGGGCCCACCAATTTTGTTACCCGTAGCAAGTAGCGTTCGTGCGCCATCTGGGCGCAATTGCTTTCTGATTTCTAGGCTACTACGTCGTTCTCGCCGTCAAGACGCTGCGTGGCTTGCGCTGTGCGCGGCGCTACTCGCCGAATCGCCGATGGCGAGTCTATGACGGCTGCGTTGCGGCGTGCCGTTCCGTCCTCGAGCAATTCCGCCCGAGATAATGACGGAGACACTTCCATGAGTATCAACAACATTTTTTTGTCCGCGACAGCGCTAATGGTTGCGTGCGTGAGGCTGAAGCCGAAGAAATCATTGCCGTTGCGCGGCAGGCGCGGGCGTGCCGAATTTGCCGCGGCACAGAATTGTCGAGCCCGAGGCTAACAAGCGACTTCCTGCGCATGCGGCTGTCGACGCTCGACCACGAAATATTCGCAGCGCTATTCCTGGACAACCGTCATCGCTTGATTGCATACGTGGAGCTCTTCCGCGGCACCATTGATGGCGCCGGTGTTTATCCGAGCGAAGTGGTGAAGGAAGCGCTACGCCACAATACGGCCGCAGTGATCCTGGCCCACAATCACCCGAGTGGCGTCGCCGAGCCTAGCCAGGCCGATCAGCTCATTACTCGGCGCTTGAAAGACGCCCTGGGGCTGGTCGAAATCCGGGTTCTTGACCACCTGGTTATTGCGGGTGACGAGGTTGTCTCGTTCGCCGAAAGGGGACTCCTATGAGCCCCAGGGATCCTCGATCAGCCAGGAAACACCGAAAACCTTTGCATATGGCTTCAAACATGTATATAAAATGGCCTTTTCCTATACATGTTACGCGGCATATGTATCGCTATGTTTAATAATATGGCCCCGCTCTGGCAGCTCGCGCCAGCACGTTTTGACCGGCCCGACATTCTTAAGCGCCTGGCGAGCGCGAGCCGGCACCTTGCAGAACTGAAGGGGATGGCCGCCTCCATTCCAAACCAGGGCATTCTGATCGACACGTTAGGTCTGCAGGAAGCCAAGGACAGCTCGGCCATCGAAAACATCATCACGACGCATGATGAGTTATTCCGTGCCGCAGCGTTTCCCGACACTGCACCAAGCCCGGCTGCGAAAGAAGTTGCAAACTATCGGCAGGCGCTGCGTGTCGGCTTCCAGTCGGTAATCGATTCGAAGCTGCTGACTAACAACCACATCCTGCAAATTCAGGCGGAGCTTGAACGCAACAGCGCAGGCTTTCGCAAGCTACCCGGTACAGCGCTCAAAGCGAGCGATGGCCGAACGGTGTATACGCCGCCGCAAGACTCCGCGACGATTGTTAGCCTCATGACTGACCTGGAGCGATTCATCAATGATGATTCGCTGCTCGATGTGGACCCGCTCATCAAGATGGCGCTCATTCATCATCAGTTCGAGAGTATTCATCCGTTCTACGACGGCAATGGGCGTACCGGGCGTATCATCAACGTCATCTACTTGGTCAAGCAGCGGCTGCTCGACATTCCGGTGCTATATCTCAGTCGGCACATTGTCCAAACCAAGTCGGACTACTATCGGTTGCTTCAAGAAGTGCGCGAGCGCGACGCTTGGGAAGAATGGGTGCTCTACATGCTGCAGGCGGTTGAGCAAACCGCCGCGGCGAGCATTGAGACGATTCGGTCAATCAAGACCGTGTTCTTGGATTACAAGCATCGCATCCGCGCACAATACAAATTCTATAGCCAGGATCTCGTCAACAATCTTTTCTCGCACCCTTACACGAAGATTGAATTCATTCAGCAGGATCTCAAAGTGTCACGCCTAACAGCAACGCGATACCTCGATCTACTCGCTGAAGGCGATTTCGTGCACAAGCAAAAGATTGGGCGCTCGAATTACTACATCAATCGGCCGCTGTATGGGATTCTGACGGGCGGGTCGATGCAAGACGTGTAGGTCCGACAAGATAACTAATGACAATAACGAATCACAATAGCCTAGAAGCGACCTAGGAGGCATCGTTGGTGCCAAAAGCGAACATGCATTCTCAGCTCGTACGCGATGGCATAGCAAAGCTGCGCCGCAAACTTCTTGATCTTACAAACAATAATCGCTTACTGAATTTCAAATTCTCTGACACGTCTCGCCGTTTTGTACGGATTGTCGATGAACTGCCAGACGTCTTATTCGAGCGTCTAACTGATGACGCAGCTAACAAGCGTCTCTATTTTCAGTCGCTGCCAGAATTGCCGTTGCAAAATAGCATCGAAGACCCTACGAACAAGAACGGCGAGCTTACTCTTGAGTATCAAGAGAATTCAGGAGGCCGACGCACCACAAAGGAACCACGAGTGAACCTCGCTGAGTGGGCGAGAAAGCACAACATCGATCCGTCATACGATTTGCCAAGCCCGAACGGCACAATGCTGTCTAAACATGGCGACAACCAGATTCAGACTCTTCTACTTCCCGAACCAATGGAGCGAAAGCTTGCCGCAATTCGCGACGACGCCAATCTTGCGACTCAAGAATTAGGTTTAAGCACGCTATACGCCGCTTTTGGCTATCTGGAGTGGTACGAATCGGAGATTTCTGAAGAAGTTAGATTTGCCCCGTTAATGCTACTTCCACTTCAAATAGATCGAGAACTGAAACAGCATCGCTACAAATATTTCGTGGCGGGTGGTGACGCCTCTGAAGCTATTTCAAACATTTCTCTAGCCGAACGACTAAAGCGTGACTTCGGATTCCAATTACCGGCTATCACTGAAAACGACACCCCGGAAAAATATTTTCACCGTGTAACTTCTTCCTTGCGCCAGTTTCCTCGTTGGAAGGTACGCCGTTTCGTTTGTATCGGTCACTTCTCTTTTTCTAGACTTGTCATGTACGAGGACCTTTCCGAAGCCGCGTGGCAAACCGCGCCGTTAGAAGAGAATAGCCTGATCGCCAACTTGCTTGCGGGGGCAGATCGGGATGAGTCCGGAGGCGACTCGCTTTCCGATTTCGATGTTGAGTCCGAGGAGGTCGAGCGCCTCGTCCCTGCGCTGATTACGGATGCAGATTCTTCACAACATGCCGCTATCGTTGATGCCATGCAGGGACGAAGCTTCGCTCTGAAAGGCCCGCCAGGGACAGGGAAAAGCCAAACGATAACAAATCTCATATCCGCATTCTTGGCTGCTGGAAAGAAGGTGCTATTCGTTGCTGAGAAGCAAGCTGCGCTGGACGTTGTTGCAGAGCGACTCGGAGACGCTGGCCTATCGCCGTATCTGTTAGAACTTCACTCAACAAAGGTTCAGAAGCGACAGGTGTTAGCTTCGTTTGAAGCCCGCCTGAAGATTAGGCGTCGCAAGGAAAACGAAGAACTGGAAGAGACACTTTCAAACCTGCGCCAGACTCGGAGCCGACTCTGGGCATATGTAACTTCGATGAACAGCGTAGTTTCTAATAGCGGCTTAACACTTCACAACGCTTATTGGGAAGAGCAGGGCGCGCGGCGTGCACTCCCAACTACGACTCCCGAGCTAATTCGTGGGCTTGAAAACGAAACTTATGCGGAACTACCCGAATCGTCTTTTGCATCACAATCCGATCTCATTGACCGTCTAGCTAAGGCGTTTCGCGTATGCCAAGCCGGCGGCCACATCAAATCTCATCCGCTATTTGGGATTCAGAACCTTGGCGTCAGTGCTGACGACACGTATAGACTTAGATCATATCTCCAAGAACTCCGTGATGCGATAGACAAACTAAAACGCATCTGTTCACGACGAGATGCGATGCTTGGGGCTGGATTGCCTAACACACTGGATCAGCTCCGCGACTTCTCGTCAATTTCCAGCAAGCTACCTGCAATTTCCTCTACACTCGATTTTCGCCTCCTTGAGGTAATTGGCGATCGCGATGGGCTTGACGCTCTTGGTAAATTCACGAAGTCCATAAAGCACTTCGTGCAGGAGCGTCTGACGCTTCAAAACGCCGTTGACAATATCGATGAATTCACCAGTGCCGCAGACGCACTAGCAAGGCGATTCCCGGTACTTGCACGAGAGCTTTCTGATTTTGGCCTCGACGCGCTGCCCATCAACGCTATAGGCGAGTCCCTGCTAAAGCAACGCCTAACAATTGAGAACACTAAGGGAGCAGTCAATATCCTTGAGCGATTTCAAGTCGCCGCTGGCATTTCTACCGCGATGTCTTGCGTTCATCTCGTCGAGATGGCGCAGGCGATAAGTTACCTGAAGACATTGCCAGCGAATGTGTTAGTAGCGCGCGACCGACATCTGGCTGAGCCAACTGCGAAAGAGGAATTGGAGCGATATTGGTCCGACGCAACGGTTCTTAACGAACGGAAAGTTGCACTTTCGACGGAAGTTAAGTTTCCCGCCGACGTTGACTCTCGCGAGCTTGATGAGGCCGCCGCAATGCTTCGAGAAACCAAATGGCTCGGAGTTATTTTCTCGTCCAGATACCGCCTCGCAAAACGAACTAGCATGCGTGTTCGAATCACGCCATGGAAGGGCAGAATTTACGCGGCAGCTCAACTGTCTCAACTTGCAGAATGGATTGAACAAAAAAAGCAGTTTGAGTCTCAGCAAAGATTACGACACCTTGCAGGTAGGATTTGGAAAGGCCTCGAAACCCCATTTGAACGACTTTCCGATGTCGCCGACTTTTACGATCGGGTTCGAAAGAAATGGCCGAGCTTGGATCCGGTCAAGCAGCCAATTCAGTCGATGTTAACCGGTACGGACGCAACTCTTCTAATGGAAGTCGCTGACAGCATTTCTGACGCTCGCTTGTCAAATATTCGAGAACTTGAAGGTCTGCTTGCGAAGTCTGGAAGTAGTTCAGCGTCAGAGGCTCTTAGCGAACTCGAACGTAAAGTCGTTCAGTCAACATCCTTGTTAGCTGAAGTTCGGCCCGAGAGATTTCACCAGCCTCTTGGCCTGTCGCAGGTGAGTGAGCTAATTCGGCGCTGTTCTGCCTTGGCGTACGTTGACAAGCAGATTCGAGATGACAAGTTTGCTCGATCTATACGCCTAACTTCCATACCAGACGAAAGCACAATCAAGTCGACGACTGAGGCTCTTGACTACTGCTCCGCCATCTTCGCGCTCCCCCTCCCACCGCAGTTGCAGCGGCAGCTCTTGACAAAAAAGGCGCCCACGATCCGGCAAGCATTGGTATCAATGGGCAACTTCACCAAGGACAGTGTCGGCGCGATTGATGATGCTAACAAAGAGTTGACGGACACATTTGAATTACAGGCGAGCGCATGGCTTGGCACCAGTCAACCTGAGCGCGTTACTGTTAAGGCTTGTTTGGATCGCGTCGATTGTGCACTCTCCGCTTCAGATTCAGCGATCGGCGAGTGGTCAGTATTTCGCGATCTGGTATTTCAAGGCGTTCAGGCTGGGCTCTCGCAATTCGTAACGCTGCTTGAAACAGAGCAAGTCTCCCACGAGTATTTACTTGGCTGCTATAGGTCCACCTATTTCCGCAGCTTGATTAAACATGCGACTAAGCTGAATCCAAACATAACGCGGTGGACTGGTGAGGCAATCGAAAATCAGAGAAGCCGACTAAGGTCTCTCGACAAAGAGTACGCTGAAAGGTCACGACAACACGTCTTTACCAGATTGTCTGCAGCGCAAATCCCAGAAGGTGTAGCGCAAGGACCAGTTGCTGATAAGACGGATCGTGCATTAATAGAACATGAGATCGGCAAGCAACGCCGTCACATCGCGATTCGTGAACTCATGCGTAGAGCGTCCGCTGCCGCGCATGCTGCTAAACCGTGTTTTATGATGAGTCCTGCTTCTGTTGCGCAGTTCTTGCCTGCTGAGCGAGATGTGTTTGATGTTGCAATCATAGATGAAGCTTCCCAAATGCGACCGGAGGAAGCACTCGGCGTTTTGGCTAGGGCACGGCAAGCAGTGATAGTAGGTGACCCAATGCAATTGCCACCTACAACGTTCTTTGATGCTTCACACGAAGAGGCGTCTGATAGCGAGCGTGATGAGCTCGACGTGGATGCAGAATCTGTACTAGATCTTGCACTGTCGTCGTTTCGTCCTTCACGCGAGCTTCAATGGCATTACCGATCTCAACATCACTCACTTATTGCGTTTTCGAATCGCGAATTTTATGACGACAACTTAATCGTATTTCCGTCTCCAGTCGAACGCAGCGATCAAATGGGCGTCGAAAACATTTACGTTCAAGACGCAACCTACGGGTCCAGCGTAAATGTTCGAGAGGTCGGCGTGGTTGTCGAAACCGTGTCAAAAATGATTCGCACCAATCCAAAAAGATCCATCGGAGTAGTTGCCGTCAATCAGCCACAGAAAGAGTTGCTTCGCCAGGAGTTTGACAAAGTGTTCGCGGAGAACGGCGATCTGGAGGACTTCCGTGCGCATTGGGAAGGAACGCTGCATTCGTTTTTCGTCAAGAATTTAGAGAATGTTCAAGGCGACGAGCGAGACGCGATCGTCATCTCCACCGTCTATGGTCCTGCGGAAGCAGGCGCGGCCGTTATGCAAAGATTCGGGCCAATCAATTCGAAGACAGGTCACCGTCGCCTAAACGTTCTTTTTACTCGCGCAAAGCAGCGCGTAGTTCTAGTGACATCGATGAAGCCCGAAGATATTGTCGCCACCAGCGGGTCGAGCCGAGGCGTGATAGCGCTAAAGAACTATCTCGCTTATGCACGCTCGGGCCGGCTCGAACATGGGACTGCGACGGGAGGCTCATATGACAGCCCGTTCGAAAAAGAAGTAGCCGAAGTCGTACACCAACTTGGCTACAGAACCTCTCCCCAGATTGGCGTAGCGGGATTCTTCATTGATCTCGGAGTGCGGCACCCGATTAATTCAGAACACTTTTTTCTGGGCATCGAATGCGATGGCGCCAGTTATCACTCGGCGAAAAGCGCTCGTGACCGCGACAGACTGCGCCACGAAATTCTTGAGCGGTTGGGATGGAACTTGTATCGCATCTGGTCGACAGACTGGTTCAGAAGTCGAGACAGGGAGGTCAAGAAACTTGCAGATCATCTGCGATTATTGTCGAGAGGCGAGTCATAGAGTTACCGACGTATCTGTTAGGAGATTTTTCGAATTAGCTCGGTATTGGCGTTGTGCAGAATTCCAGAAATCTCTGTGTGCTGCGGTACAGTTGCGGTACACGCCTCAGCACCGCGACACTTCGTCAAACTTCGTTATGCTTCGTAAATCAACTACTTAGCGTTACACTCAATTTCGCTAGCGTTCGCTGAATTATCAAAGACTTACGCAGTTGCGCGCTAACTCATAATCCCTTGGTTGAAGGTTCGAATCCTTCCGGGCCCACCAATTTCCGGACTGGATGCGTGGGTGATGTGCGAGACCGCCTGGCGCAGCAGACCTGACTCAGGTCCGCTCCAGGGATGTCCTGCGAATAGTTGCGCGAATCAGAAATGGCAAGGCCTGGCATTGCTTCGACGCGTGGCTTGTGCAACCCACCGTTGATCGCCAGCAGAAAACTGTATAGCGCAGGCTCAGTGGTTTCGTGTCGCAATCCGCGCGACGATGTTCACGGCTCGATGCAACAGCCATTCCGCAAAGCGTTTGCCAGGATGGATGCAGGCGAAACCGATGCCCACCGACACCAGATGCGGTGCGCTGGGAACGATGTTGCCGATCCAGTGAGGGATGACTTCGTCGACGATGCTGAACACCACCAGCACGATGACACTGACCACGGCGGTGGTCCACACAGTGCGAACCCGCACGCCCGTATCGATGTCGCCGCGCACGAATACCGCCACCGCCAGGCAGAGTCCCAGAACAACGTAGCGAACATCGAACATGAGCAGGTAGATGTAGACGTCGTTCATGCAGAGCCAGGGAAGCCGCATCGCCTGCAAACCGTTGCAACTGAAAAGTCGTACTTGGCCCCAAAGAAACAGCAACAACCATAAAAGCGTTGCCAGTCCGAGTCCCAGCGCCACCCAATTGGCGCGCGCGCGTTGCGTCACTGTCGAGCCGCGGTACGCAATCGCGAGCAGTGCCAGAGCCGCGGGGTAGCACAACACTTCCCAACTGAACTGCAGTCCCGATTGCGCGACACTTTCAACCATTGCCGAACCTGTGCTCCAATCGGAGGCAACCCAGCGTGCTGTGAATGCGGTCGCCACGCACCACAGTAACCAAGGGGCCGCGGCCCATGTGGCCCGAAAATACCGCCAGACGAGCCCGACCAAAATCAATGTGAACGAAGCGGTCGCAATCTGATATGGCCGGGACGGCAGGCTGTCCCAGAAAGCGTCGCTCACATTGCCAATGCGGGGCCCGTTATATTTCGTGATCTTCTCATCGCCGAGGTAGCCAACGATCATCAGTAACACGGGACTGACGATCCACCACCAGACAAGTGGAATGGCGCGAGCGCGCGGTGCGCTGTTTTGTTTTGTGCGATTACGGCGCAGCCATCGAATGGTTGCCGTTAATGTGCGAGCGATCGCTATCCCGGCTGCCGTCAGCCCTAACAACATGATAATCGTCTGAGGCAATTTGATGAGCGGTAATTGCCGCCAGTACACGGCAATGAGCGCGAGTGTGCCGATACTCCAGATCAGCACAAAGCGCCAGGTTGCGAGTCCCCTGGCATCGGTTGGTTGCGCTTTGGCGAACAAGGGCATACGGATTTCACCCGGCTCGAGCGGCCGAACTATTCGCGTGGCAACCAACACCAGCGCGAGAGATGCTGCAAACGTGGCGCTGCCCTGCAAAAGATAAGGGAGGTGAGACAGAGCGTCGGCGACTGGGCCAGTAGTTCGCAGGAATTGTCGCCACGCTTCACGAAACGCGTCTGTCTGATTGGGTACGGATCGCAAACCCAGTAGCGCCAGCAGCAGTGCGACTGCTTCGACACCGAGCCAATGCCGCGCAAACCATGCGATCCAAAGCGCGAGGCCCACAAACAACATCGCGACGAACAGATGAAAAGCAAATCCCCATTCCAGCAGGGGCGGCCAGTTACTGGGTGCTTGCCCGTGTATGGCGAGACTAGTGAAGGCAAAGACCAGGGCAACTGCCGCAATGATTGATACTAAAGCTCGCCACAGCGCTGGCAGGCCCCGCTCGTCTGACGCTCCGATCGCCGATGGCCCAGATGTCATCGTCGAATTATCACCCTTTCTTGGCCGTCGTCACATCGACGCAGATGACATCCGACGCGGGCGATTGAACAGTGACCACAGAATACAAACGCTGACCAGGAACGCGCCCGTGAGCGCCGCGATCTGTACCAATTCGACGACTCCGCTCATCCTTTTGTAAATGCCGATCGCGGCCCAGACGAAGACCGCGCAATACACCGCATCACGTGTCACGGCGCCCATCCAGACATAGGCAGCAGTGGCTGTGCAAACGGTGATCAGTGCCCACTGATCCATGGTCAGGTTGAGTGGATACCACTGCAGGTCGAAACAAAGGGCGCCAAAGTTGGCGAGCGTCGCCGTGGTGATCCAGCCGAAGTACAGGCTGAAAGGGCCATCGACCGACAGGAATTCCCGCCAGGAAGGGCGTGGCATGGCGCGCAGACGCCAGAAAATCTGGATCAGCGTGGCGAGGATCACCAGCATGATTCCAAAACTCAATGCGACCTGGCGGAAGTGCCACGCGAAAATCCATCCGGCATTGGCCGCCGCATTGATAACAAAAGGAACCTGGATGCGTGCAACTCGAGCCAGGGTGCTGGAGCGGCCACTTAGCGCGGCGACACCAAACACGATCAAACCGAGATAAATCAGACTCCAGATTGCAAAAACATAACCAGACGGTGTAAATCCAGTTGGGTACATGGCCGACAATTCGCCAGTATTGAAGCCGTTGATCGGCACGATGTTGGCCGCTGCATTCACCGTGATCACGATAAGAGTGGCGAGCAGTGGGATAAAGTTACGTTTCACGAACAGCCCCTAACAAAATAATTTCAATTTATGCTAACACACATGTCGTGCAACATGCGGGTTTTAGCTACTGCGTCACCACCAGCGGCACGCCTAAGCATGCAAAGTTCATAGGCAACTGTCGATTCGAGGTGCGAGCAGTAGCTCCAAATGCACGATGGCAATGACCTGCAAATTTGTCGTTGATTTGCCACTCTACCTACCATCAATGTCATGACTTTCGGGGCTAACGCATTCCAAGCGCCGGCATCAAATATTCGCCGATGATCCGCAAACCCTCGCTCGGATCGTCATGTAAACGCAACGCGACCTCATCCAGGCCCGCGGCCTCCATCGCCGCGATCTTGGCCGCGATGATGTCGATGTCAGCAATATCCCCTGTCAGGGTTAGATGATCGACGAGTTTGCCGACGACCGACTCGGGAACGCCTTCAATTTCTGCACTGCGTGAAAAAAACGCGTGCAGAAAAGCGGGCTTCGCGGCTTCGACTTCGTTGGCGGTTTTCGCGTCCAGAAAAATTTCGGTAAACCACGGCAGCAGAAAGCCGCGCCAAACCAGCTCGCGCCGCGCTTCAGCGACTGCCGCTTGCTTGTCGGCTTTTACATGCCAAGCCATGAAATTATTGACGCGAAAATCCAGCGGCGTGCGCCCGCTATTTGTTAGACCAGCCTTGATCCAGCGATTGATATCGGGCATTCGTCCGAGCGGCGCGTCCGAGAGCATGGTGCCATCGGCAACTTCGGCGGCCATGGTCAGCATTTTTTCAAAGGTGGCGCCGGCATACACAAATGGCTGACTTTGGATCGCCCATTCGGCGCGGTAATCGGTGAGCGAGAACAGCTGGCCGCGATACTGCGTAGGCTTGCCCGCGTTAAGACTTTTCAAGATGGCAACGGTATCGCGCACCGCAGTGATGCGCCGCGCAGGCTGCAGTCCGGTGACACGGCTAACAGAATGGCCAAGACCGCCAATCAGAACGCCTGCGCGTCCGTTGGACAATTCGTTGAGCGTCAGCAGTTGATCGGCGATCCGCAGCGGGTGCACTTCATACGGACTGACGGGCAGGGTCGCCAGCCGAATGCGCCGCGTGGCGCGACTGGCTAACGTGAGCGCGGGGATGGGGTCGCGACGCGACGGGAAACTCGCGACCCACAAGGTGTGGATGCCAATCGCTTCTGCCTGGATCGCGAGCGCCTCGACAGTCGAGGCAGTCAAGCCCGCTTCCACAACAATGTCGATTTTCACCGCGTTAGTCGCGCGTTCAGAACAATTCAGGATGCCGCGCCATATTGGCGTTGAAATGCGCCTTGATGGCTGGCAAGTCCTTGTCAAAATCTTCGCCAGGAAAAAACGGCGGATTGATGATGACAAGTTTCTGCGGAAAGTCGAATGCCACCGGCACAATCGGTACTTTGGCTGCCACAGCGACCCGATGGAAACCGCTTTTCCATTCTTTCACTTTCTTGCGCGTGCCCTCGGGTGTAATGGTGAGGATCATGGCCTCTCGACGCAGGAATTCGGCGATGTAGGCATGCACGATGTTGCCTGCCTGTTCGCGATTGATGCCTGCTGCGCCGAAGTATCGTGCGATGGCGCCGGTTGGACCCTTCAAGGCCGAATGTTTGACGAGCCAGGTGGTTTCAAGCTGCAAGGCAAAGTAGGCGCAGGCGCCGTGGAAAAAGTCCCAGTTGGATGTGTGCGGTGCAACGATCAACACAAACTTCGGCAGGTCTGGGAAATTTCCCTGAATGCGCCATCCCGTCAGGCGCATCAGAAAAACGCCTAGCCATCGCCGCCAGCGGCTGTGCGCCTGCGGCGCGGACGCGGGCATGTAGGGAAAACCGATACTTTTGGACGCCGAGGTGGACTCAGCTAATTTTTGTGACACTTGATTCTCTTTGCGAAACTTGTGCACCCAAAAAACCGGCAGCGCCGCCCAGCGCGCCGTAAAGATGTGCCACCAGCACCACGGGCAGGTCTCCCGAAAAACCGATATCGCCGCTTGTCAGGTGTTCGTAGCCAAGTTTGGCGATCAGTAGTACTAACAAAAAGGCGCCACGCCAGTCGCGCGCGATGGCCAAAGTGAGTGCACCGCCCGCGATGACGCCATGCAGTACACCGGATGCGCCGACGTACCAGCTGACGTTCGGCTCCAAAAACCACAGTCCGACATCCACGGCGAGCAGAGCGGTGAGCAAAATCCACAACCACGCCCGCAGTGTCAGTGCCTGACCGACCAGCAGCACGAGTACCGCTGCCGCTGCCGCGTTCAACAGGGCATGCCGTGTGTTGAGGTGCACGACGTGAGCGGTGATCAAGCGCCACCACTCTCCGTCCGCCAGCGCGTCCCGGTCGTAACGAGCAGTCGCCAGTAAGGAGTCAGGAAGAAACAGCGGCAACAGTAGTGCGCAGCCGGCTAACAGCGCGACAACGAGCAGGCGTCTTGAATACACAGAACCTGCCCGTTGTCGTGCGGCGTGTTACTTCAGGGGTTTGCGGAAGCGGAGCGTAAATCGGTCGCTGAAACCTTTAAGTGATTCTCGCTGGCTGTCGTACCGCAACTCGTCATCCGCACGAGCATGCAGTGTCGAATAGTCCTCGAAAACAAACCCGGCAGCCTGTACTTCTTTGATCACCATGACCGGGTCCACTCGGCGCCAGGTTTCACTGTTGTACGGTTCCATGTGCCGGCGAGTGTGATCCTTGATGCCGTAAACGCCGCCTGGCTTCAGCGCCATAAAGACCTGCTTGTTCAGAAGAGCGCGGGTGGCGGGCGTCATATTGTGGTAGTTGCGAAAGGTCAGCACCATGTCGGCATCGCGAATCGGAATCTCCACGACTTCGGACTGAAAAATGCCGAACTGACCGCTCGGCGCCAGCGTCAGTTTGGATTCCACTGCCGTGACCTTGTCGAGCTTCCACTCGGAGAGCTTGGTGGCAGTTCGTGCCTGTCCAACGGTGACATACAGCTTGCCCTTGTCAGCCAGTACCTGGCCCAGAATCTTGGTGTACCAGCCAGCGCCTGGGAACAGTTCAATCACGGTCATGTTAGGTTTCAGGCCGAAAAAATTCAGCGTCTGAACCGGTTTGCGCTCGGCGTTGTCGCGGGCGCGCTCTTCGGGCGTGCGAATGTCACTCGCCATCGCTTTTTCGATGGCGAGGGTCACTTCGTCCTTGGGCGCAGCTGGCGGCGCCTGCGCAGCGACGGGCAGAGTCAGCGACATCATCGCGAGAGCTGCGCTCGCCATGAGTGCAAGAGGGCGTTTAAACATGATCTATCTCCTTGTGAACAAAAATCAGGACGCGCTGCCGCGACGGCGCTGCAGAATACGCTCGAAGAATGTCGGACCTTCGTCAAGTTCCGGCGATTGATCGAACAGCGGTGTGAACTGGCGGGCACGATGCAGGTAGTCCGGGTCCAATGCTGCAGCGCTTGCCACTTTTACAGCATCGAAATGCCAAAGGATATGCCCGGGCGTTGCGCCCATGTCGAGGTACGGGTGCCACGAGAACACATTCCAGCCGGCGACTTCGCCGCGCGCGCGCGTCGTGCGCCGCGCAAACAGCTCGGACGCGCTCGAAAACAGGGTTGCCACTTCCAGCGATGGTTGCGGCAGAATCGGCGGAAAATTGGAGGGTTCGTGTATGCGTACCGTGTCGCCCGCGAGATCCCAGTGCAGACTCAGCGGCGCTTCGGCGTATTGTTGCGGAAATGCCAACTTCATCGCCGGAAACCAGCGTCCGTTAGGCGTCAGGACTTCGCCTTCTTTGTGGCGAATGAAACTCGCGGGTAGCTTGACCGTCTTGCCGTTGAGCGGGGTGACCTTATCTGGTTGGATCGCGTAGATCACACCCCGCGTTTTCCAGGTCACGCGGCCACCTGCCGTATCGCCGAGCAGTTTCACCAGCGCTCGATTCTGCGCCGCAGGGTCGCTTGGCAGAGACTTGCCTTTGCCATTCCGCACCGACGCCACTGCAGCGATCGGCAGTCCGCCAATACCTGCCAATAAGCCAGCGCCCAGCGCGGCGCGACGCGAGACTTCATTCACTCTGAAGTCCTCTACTTTGGCTAACGCGGATCAATTCGCCATCCCATTGACCGCCCAGAAATGCTGCCACGTCACTGGCAAACTGTTCGGGCATTTCCAGGTAAAAATAGTGTCCGACCTTGTCATATTTTTTCAGAATCGTCGGTGCTTGCACCAGCCAATGCTGAAACACGTCGCCTTCGAGATGTGCGACAGTGATATTGCCTTTACCCCACATAACCAGCGTCGGGACCTTGATCTGCCCTAACACGGCTTGCGGATCTCCGGTCTTGAATTGCTGCATCATCGCCGCGCCTTCCGCCCGCAGCGAGTCGCGGCGATTCATGTCATACACCCTTTGCACCAGATCATCTGGCGGCGTAGAACCACCGCCGAATTGCCGTTTAAGGTTTTCCTGCCAGTAACCTTTGGATTTGTAGTAACTGCGGACCCATTGCTGCACCAAAGTGCCGCGCGGGCGATTGGGATCGGTAGTGGCGGTGCGCGGCATGCCGGCACTGTTGACCAGTATCAAGCGTTTAACCTGGCCAGGGTGGGTCGCGGCGTAACGAAACGCGGTCGTGCCGCCTGACGAAGTGCCTAGCAAAAAAATTTCCGTGACACCCAGCTTCACCAGCAGCGCTTCGAGCAGACGCTCGTTGTGTTGCAACGAGTAGTCTTTTTTCGGATCCGGTCCGGTCAGCCCATTGGTCAGCTGATCAAATCGGATCACACGATAGCGATCCTTGAGCCGCGCCGCAAGGTCGTTCCAGCTATGCAAATTATTGAAGGAAGCGTGCAGCAGCACGACCACCGGCCCCTGGCCTTGGTCGACGTAGTGCACGCGCACGCCATCTAACTCGGTGAACTGCGATTCAGGTAGCTTGTATCGCGCTTCCAGTTCGGGTAGCGAGAGATTGAGCACGCCGCTGGTCAGTGTAACGGCGTATGCGACGCCTGCGCCGATGACAGCAAGGATCAACCATCGTAGTGCTCTCATGCGCGTGATTTCCCCAGTGGTAGTGTCTCGCCGAGCCAGTGGCCTAGTGCCAGTGCCGGCGTTAGCATCATGCCAGGGCAAAAGGCGTTGCCCAGTGTTGCGCCGCTGCCTAACACTTCGCCGGCAGCGTACAAATTGGCAACCGGTTTACCGTCGGCGCGCACGACACGCAGCTGTTTGTCCACTACCACCCCCACTGACGAAGTGGCGGAGTGTCCCATGTGGACAACGCCATAGAAGGGCGCTTTCTCAATGCGCCGCGGCATGTATTCTCGGCTGAACAGCGGGTCCTTCCAGGAGTCGACGCTGGCGTTGTAATCGCGCACCGTAGCAGCGAGACCTTCCGCATCCACTTTCAGTTTAGTTGCGAGTGCCGCGAGACTCTCGGCTTTAACAAACATCGGGTGCGAGTCGAAATGCTCACGCAGCTTTGCATGTGTGAAACCCGGCACGCCTACCGGCGACTCATCCAATATCACTTGGTCGAACACGATCGCGTAACGCAGATCCTTGAGCTTCAGCAGCGCCTGCTCGCGGCGATAGGTGCCGGGGTCGTCCTCGCGGAAAAAGCGCCTGCCACTGCCATCCACCCAGATTTCCCAGGGCAAGCGTTCCTGCGGCACCGTGATGAAGCGCTTGTAGACTTTCGCCGGGAATGCGGGCGCAGTCATGATCGAACCCGTGCCGGCGCGGTGCAGCTCGCGACCACGCAGCTGGCCGCCCACGTCAGTGGCGAGATCGAGGCCATCGCCCAGACAGGTCGGATACGAACCCGTTGCATAGGACGGGTAGCCACAATGCCGCATGAACGCCTCGGGGTTCATGGCGTAACCGCCGGTTGTTAGCAAAATGTGGCGACCATTGAAAATCTTCTCGCCCTCAGGCGTACGTACTCGAACACCGCTCGCCGCGCCATTGCGATCCAGCACCAGGCCCTCGGCCCGCGAATTCAACTGCGTCACTACCCGACCACTGGCGAGTTCCGGTGCGAGCTCGCGCTCAACCACCGCTAGTATGTCGCGGCCCTCGTTTTTCGCCCAAAGATAGCGCGCGATTGAATAAGCGGGACGACCCGGGGAATGGCCGGTCGTGGGGTGATCGGGCAGCGGCGCCAGACCGTTGTCGAGCAGCCAATTAATGGTGGTGGGTGCACGGTCCACAGTGAGGCGCGCGACATCGTGATCGGCGAGGCCATGGGTGATGCGCATGACGTCATCGAAATGGCGATCGGGGCTGTCAACAATGCCCTTGGCGACCTGCAGACGCGAACCACCCGCCGCGACCTGACCATTGGCGAGGTGCAAGGTACCGCCTAGTTTGTTAGCACTATCGATCAACAGCACACTGGCGCCGCGTCGCGACGCAAAAATGGCCGCCGGCAGTCCCGCCGTGCCGGCGCCGATGATCACCAGATCCCAGCGACGGCCGCTCATGGATTTCCCGCGGACCTCGTGCGAAACCGCCAGACCGGTGGATGCGGCCACCGCATTGGCGAGAAAATCACGTCTTTGCATGGCAATGCTGTACCCCGATTTGACCCCGATCCTAGCAAGGGTAGCAAACACTCGGGCACACTCCGCCGGCCAATCCATTGAGTGGCGATCTGTCCGCTTGTTGAGCAGTATGTTGATCATGTCTTGAGCCATTGACCGATCTCATAAGCTGTACCGTTTGCCTAGCCAGTGTTGGGAGATGACTAAAGTGTTTCAATTACGCCACAGAAATCGTGTCGGCTTGTGGATTGCGATCGCCGCTCTGATAGCGCCAGCGGCCAACGCGCAGGACAATCGGGACTCCGGCGGGTTGGAGGAAATTGTCGTCACTGCGCAGAAGCGTGCCCAGAATTTGCAGGACACGCCACTGGCTGTGTCGGCCATTACCGGCGACATGATCAGCAAGTTTGCCATCGACGACGCCAGCGCTATCGCAACGCGCAACCCGTCGTTGGTATACAGCGCCGCCGGCGGCGAAGCGCAACTCTATATTCGTGGCATCGGCAGCAACATTTTCAGTGTCGGTGTCGAGCAGAGTGTGGCAACGCACATCGACGGCATCTACACCGGCCGCGCTAACATGGGATTGACGCAGTTTCTCGATGTGGAGCGCATGGAAATAGTGCGTGGCCCGCAAGGCACGCTGTACGGGCGTAACGCCACGGGCGGAGCAATCAATATTGTGTCAGCCCAACCTACCCACATGCTGGAGGGATATGCGACTCTGGGCACTGGCAGTTTCAGTCGCCGCGAATTCAAGGGCGCGCTATCCGGTCCGTTAGGTGGCAACGGCTTCTCTGGCCGCATTGCGCTGCGCAGTCTTGATGATGACGGTTACACCCGGAATATCGACCCGCGCGGCAGTAAGAACATCGATGACAACGACCTCAAAGCCGGTCGCGCGATTCTGCGCTACGCCAATGATTCCGTGACTGCGAGCGTCGCGGCTGATTACAGCAAGTTCAAGAACGGTAACACGAGTGTTTTTCCGCTCGATAATGTGGGCCTCGCGCAATCCTTTGGCGCTGTCGCCACAGGCGATCCGCACGTCACTCGCAACAAGCACGCCGAGCTTTCACAATTGGCGCACGGGCGGGGTTACGCTGACGGCCGATTGGAAGATCAACGAGTCCCTGACGCTGAGTTCGGTATCCGGGTACCGCGAATGGGACAGTGATTTCCTGTTCAACACCTACGGCACCGAAATTGAGATCACCCGGTCCACCTTCGTCTATGACAGTGTTCAGTACTCGTCCGAGTTGCGCCTGGCGGGCGATCACGATTGGGGCAACTGGTTGTTAGGTGCCTACTGGTTCAAGGAAGAGAAGTTTGGAGCCTTGGGTCTGGTGCGCGCGGGTTTTACGCCGCCCACGGTCCTGTCGCCGCGTTCGTTCGATTTCTTCGCGGATGGCAGCGGCAACTCGCGATGTGTCACGCTCCTGGACGGCAGTTACGCCGCGTCTGGCTGTCGAGTGGCGGCCTGCGCAGGACCGTCTTTTCTATCTTAGTTACAGCAAGGGCTTCAAGTCCGGTGGCTTCAACGATCTCTCGGTGATCAATCCGCCGTTCGATCCCGAGTTCGTCAAGAGCTACGAAATCGGTGCCAAGACTGAGTGGTTGGACAATCGGTTGCGTCTGAATGCGACGGCGTTCAAGTATGACTACACCAATCTGCAAGTGTCGGTATTCGCTGCGCTGGGCAACGTGACCACGACGTTCACGACCAATGCCGCAGAGGCAGCGATCAACGGCCTGGAACTCGAGTTGCAGGCAAAGCCGGTGCGCAACCTGGAAATTTCAGCAGCGATCAGCTGGCTGGATGCAACGTACGACCGCTTCACGACGCCGTACGGCACTTGCAACGCCGCCAATGCCGCGCTGGATTCGCGCTGCGTCGGCCGCGCCGGCCTGCCACGACTAATCGACGCCAGTGGCAATCGCCTCAACAATGCGCCGAAACTGGCGGGTTCGCTGACCGTCGGTTATGACATCGAGCTGTCCGCCGGCGGTAAAGTATCGCTGTTAGGGCAGGCGTCGCACCGCGGACGAGTATTTTTTCTGCCAGCGAACACCACAGCTATGTCGGAGGGAGCGTATTCACTGCTGGATGCGCGCGTTAGCTACAAGAACGCCAGTGGTGCATTTGAAGTCGGCGCCTACGGCAAAAACCTCGGCGACAGAGACTATTTCCAGAATCGTGTGCAGTTCACTTCGACCAGCGATGCCCGCAACGACCCCTTCAACATCGGCAGCGTGTTAGGTTATGTCGCACCAGGACGTCAGTGGGGTGTCGATTTCACCTACCGGTTCGGCGCGTTACCATAACTCGACTGTCATGTTGCGACATGAGTGACGGCACTCACGATATCGAATCCTCGGCTACCGGTACGCTTGAGACTGCGAGCCTGGATTCGATGGAGAGTTGCCGTGATGAAAAGAGCCTTGGTCTGTGGTGCGATTTTGTTGGTGTCGTCGTTAGGCACACCCAGCGAAGCGGCGGCGCCGAAAAAATTCGAGAAAGAATGCGTCAAATCGCTGTCGAAATCGCAACGCGATCGCCCGCGTAGCGAGCATGAGTCTTTTTGTCGATGTGTAACCGCAGCAAGTGAACGGCTTGGATTCACGCGCAGCGAGTTTGCGATAGAGCGCGAAAGAATACGCCGCGATCCTGATGGCGTTGCGAGCGGTCGAATTCGCCAGATCAATAACATGTGTCTCGAGGACAGGAGCAGAGCGGCGCCGATCCGCGCCAGGCTCTGAGGAGCGGCGAAACCGGCTACTTGTTAGCCGATAGTGCGCCGCAGCAGCGCGCGCTCTGATTTCGCCCTGTACATGCGGTTGTCCGCCACATGCATAAGATCTTCGATCGTATGGTTGGACGAATGATCAAAGTCGGCCACGCCTACGCTCCACGAGAGGTCCGGGTAGCGGCCTTTGAGCTCTGATTCGACAAACCCACCCTTGAATCGATCAAGAGAACCGATTATTTCACCGGCATTAGTGCCACCGCACAACATGGCGAACTCATCGCCGCCTACACGGGCGATGACATCCGAGTGACGAAAATGCTTGAACAGCATCTTGCCGAAATTGCGCAGAACTTCGTCGCCCGCCTCATGCCCATAGAGATCATTCACTGCTTTGAAGTGATCCAGATCGATGGCGACTGCGGTGACGGTCTGGTGGTTGCGCCGGCACATGGCAAGCACGTGTTCGGCCACCATCTTGAAGCCCCGAAGGTTCGACAGGCTGGTGAGTTCATCAGTTGTGGAACGCTCGAGGAGCACGAGCTCCCTATCAATCATGGCGGCAAGATCCTCCAGCGCCACGCGATCGTCACTGGAAAACCCGCGCGGCTGACGGTCGATAACGCACAAGGTACCGATGCGCGATCCGTCGGGGCTGTGGATAGGGTGACCAGCATAGAACCGTATGTGCGGTTTTCCGACGACCAATGGGTTGTTGGCAAAGCGCGAATCTAACAGCGCGTCTTCGATGACAAGTGATCCTTCCTGCAGAATCGCATGACCACAAAATGATATCTCGCGGCTGGTTTCGCTGACGTCGAGTCCTTGCCGGGACTTGAACCATTGACGGTTCCGATCGACCAGACTGACGAGTGCGATCGGAACGTTGAAGACTTTGGCGGCTAGTCGTGTGACCCGATCAAAGCGCTCTTCTGGCAAAGTATCGAGAATGCGCAGCGCTGCAAGAGCCTGCAGTCGTTTGGTTTCGTCAATCGGCAGCGGTGGCGCTTGCATTGCCACGTTAACGGCGGTCGACACTGAGAATGAATCAACGGACCGGCAGAATGTGTGCGGTTCGTCGCAGTTCAGAGTTTTATGGTAACTACGGCCGGATCTGCAGCCAGATTTCATTGCGCCGCATGAACCACGGCGTGAAAGGCGCGTCGTAGCGCGCGTACATCGGGTCCCCTTGCCATGGCTCGTTAGATTTCCGCAGGGACTGTTGTAGTTTCGTCAGGTTTTCTTGGTAGTTGGCGTCGGACCAGAAGCCCGAGAAGCGGATCACCGCCACACGTTGCATAGGCACCTGGCGAAGCATCACCCGCGGATCGAGCGGCTCAGGTGCAGATTCCAGAGTCACAGTTCGTGGCAATACGAATTGCACCGCATAGCCGCCCGATGTCGCGGTTTGGGTCACTGGCGCCGTCATTTTGAGTTTGATCGGTTTTGCGCTTTGCGTGACTGGCGCAGTCATTGCAAAGCGTTTCTGGCCTTTGTTCTTGCCAAAAATATAGCCTGCAAGAATCGGGAACGCTGCGTTTGAAGCGTCGTTAGCATCGCCACTGATCAGAACTTCGGCAACAACGTAGGGCGAATACTCACGGAGCTCGACTGCGTCGATCGTTCCAATGACCTTATACGCAGGTTCTTCTGTTGCCATAGCGGATGTGGCCGCGATCAGTATGAGGGTCGCAAAAATAGTTCGGTACATTAACTATCAGCTCTCAGGTTTTTGCAAATAAAAATTTACTGCCCACGTACGAGCGAATGACTTTTTGTGGCATGAGTCGCTGCGCCTCGGCGATGAACACCTCGCCCGTGCAGTGCATGGGAATCAGATAGGTGGGGTTCATCTTCACGAATTCGGCGGCTGTGAGCCGCGCTTCTTCGTCAGTGCGGGGTCTCACCAAATGGAATCCGCCCATGACCGCATGCACCTTGTCGATACCGGATACTGCCTGAGCCTGCCGCACTGAATTCAACACGCCGCGGTGGCTGCAGGAAGCAATCACCACTAGACCCAGTCCTTTGACTGCATAGCAGGTCGCGAGCTCATGTTCTGCATCGTCATCAATGTTCACGGCGGCACGTTTGGCTGGGGCGAGCAGGGCGCGGTCGCAGCCCACACCCGGCCGCATCTGCGTCGGAATCGCTGCTCGTTCAAATCCTGTTAGCGGTATGACGCCTGTTGTAAACCCATGGTCCGAGATCATCGCGGGCTCCGGACGAACGCGCACTTCATAGCCAGCTCGTTTCAGCGCCGATCTGTCGAGGGCGCCCATGTTAGGTGGTGGATTGCCGACGAAAGCCACACGGTCGCAAAAGACCTCCTCGCCTCCCACTGTTAATGGCAGGGCGTAACGTTTACCAGCGACCGAGCCAAACAATGCGGCGAAGCCGCCGTAATGATCCAAGTGACCATGACTCAAAACCGCGGCGTCGATAGTTGCGGTGTCGACACCGAGCAGTGCGAGATTATTGGCCAATGCTTGCGCCGAATAGCCGAAATCAACCAGTACACGGCGTTTGGTCGTACCGAGCGTCGACTCGCCAAGAATTGACAAGCCAAATTCGCCTAACAAAGCGTTAGGCAGCATTCGCGGTGCATTCAGCGGGCCGCCATTGCCAGCACGTATCACTTGCAGTCCTGGGAGATTCAGCTCCGGCAAAAACGGGCCGAATGTGCCGCTATCGACGATGACCTGCAAGCTCAAACTGTCCACTTCAGGAACGGTTAAAGCCGGGGTTGCTCGCAATGGCCGTATGCTGCTCGCCAGCACGCCAGCAAGACTCGCAGCGATGACTGAGCGCCGTGAAATGCGGCCGCTTCTGGGATCAAGTTTCATGTCGTTGCCTCCAACGATAGTATGACGACTAGTCGTCCAAAGGGCTCAGCGCAATGCGTTGTTGACACTTCTAGAGGCTAGCGCTTTTCGACTTTTCAATACGGCGTTGAGCTGGAAGGTTTGCGCCGCGCAGACTTGATCGGGCGGCGCCAGGACGACCAGCGTGGAAGCTACGTGGCTGCCAACGGTCACAATCCGATTGTGCCAAGCTAGGCCGACAAAATGACCCAGGTTTCGTTTCTGCCATGCACGTTCTAATCTCTGCCGTCGGCAGTGCCGGCGACGTTCACCCCTTTATTGCTATCGGGCAGGCGCTGCGTCGCCGCGGTCATGAGGTCGATTTGCTGGCCAGCGCCTACTTCGCCGAGCGCGTGAGCCGAGCCGGTCTTGGGTTTGTGGCCGTCGGTACTCTTGAGGACTATCAACGCGGCGTTGCTAACGCCGAGATGTGGCATCCGCGCCGAGGGTTCGCGGCGATCTGGAGTGAGATCCAGCGTCAGGTGTTGCCATCGTATGAACTGATCGCCGAACGAGTGGAGCGAGCAAGAACAATCCTGGTGGGCAGCACGCTCGCGGTCGGGTCACGGTTGGCGCAGGAGAAACTTGGGCTGCGTGGCGTCACGATCCATCTGTCGCCGAGCTGTATTTTCTCAGCCGCCGCTCCGCCGCGTTGGCCGACCCTGCCACGGTGGTCCACGCGTGTGCCCGCCGGTCTGACGCGCCCGTTTCAACGCTGGGTTGAACGGCACTTTCTCGACGGCGTGATTGCCGAAGAATTCAACTGCACACGGACTCAGTTGGGACTGCCGCCGGTGCAGCGAATCATGAGCCACTGGCTGAACTCTCCGGATCTTGTGCTCTGCGCCTGGCCGGATTGGTTTGCACCCGCACAGGAAGACTGGCCGCCGAACACCCATACCACGGGATTTCCGCAATGGAATCAGCCGACTGAAAAGGCGCTGAGCCCTGAGTTAACGGCGTTTCTCAATACCGGTTCGCCACCCATCGCATTCACGCCGGGGTCGTCTATGGCCCATGGAAAAGCGTTTTTTGCGCGCGCAATTGCTGCCAGCCAAAAAAACGGTCAGCGTGCTTTGTTAGTGACACCATTTGCGGATCAGATTCCGGCCCGTTTTCCGGCGGGTGTGCTGCACCAGACCTATGTGCCGTTCGACCATCTTATGCCGAGAGTGTCGGCACTTGTCCATCACGGTGGTATCGGCACGTCTGCCACTGCAATGGCGAATGCGGTGCCGCAGTTGATCACGCCGTTTGCACACGACCAGTTTGACAACGCCATGCGTATCGAGCGCTTGGGCGTTGGACGCGAATTGCGAGTTGGCGCGTCGATCCATGACTGGAGTCGAGCACTGTCGGAGCTCACCTCATCCGCGGACATTCGTAGTTCCTGCCTGCGGTATCAGCAGTTGTTAGCTGCGCAGGGTAATGCGGCTGAAATTATTGCCGACCACATCGAATCGAGCTAGAGCGGAATCTTGCAGGCCCAGTCCGAAATTCCGCCCTAAAGGTGTTGGCGCTTGTGCGCATGCAGTCCTTAGTTTTTGACGCCACCGAGATTCAGGCCGACGACGCCCGCTACGATCAACAGAATGCTGATGAGCTTGAGAGTGGTCGCTGCCTCCCGAAAATATAAAATGCCGATTGTGGCGATAAGCACCGTGCCGACACCGGACCAAATCGCGTAGGCCACGCTGACGTCAATTTTCTTCAGCGCATAGGTCAGTGCGGTAAACGAAGCGGCATAAAACACAAAAATCAGCGCCGAAGGAACGGGTTTGGTAAAACCCTCGGACAGTTTCATGCAGGTTGTGCCTGCGACCTCGAGCGCAATGGCGGCGGCGAGGACAAGCCAGTGATTCACGGCCATTCAAAACACTGCTTTAGCTTCACCGCCCATCATCGCCTTCCTTACAAGAGGTATCGGCGGGCCGCCGTAGCTCAGAAAAGCGTCGTGGAAGGCCTTCCATTGGCTGCGATCACCTTTGGTCCAGTCGTCGCGCAATTTGCGGATCAACAACTTGCCCATGGTGTAGTTGAGATACGCAGGGTCATACGTGGCGCGTGCGGATTGCTGTTTCGCGCTGCCCGGGTCTTGATAACACTCGTTGACGAACATCAATCGGGACTGCTCTTGAGTCATGCCGCGTGCGTGCATGCCGATAGCCGAGAGAAACCGGCAATTGCGCAGTAGTGCGTTAGAAAGTTGGCCAATGTGCGTTTCGTGGTTGCCCTTGTTAAGGCCTGCGTCCCACATCATTTCCTCGGAGTAATGCGCCCAGCCTTCCGCAAAGGCATATCCGACGAACACCCGACCAAAAATAGATTTGGCTCGATTCGCATGTAGAAAGTTCAGAAAATGACCGGGCCACACTTCGTGCACCGAAGTGAAGAGCAGATTCATCTTGCCCGGCACGTAGCTATTTTGCTCTTTCGCAGACCACTTCGGGTCGGGTGGCGAAATGTAGTAGACCGAGGGCAGACCAATGTCATACGGTCCAGGTAGATCAATGTATGCCGCGTTCTGCCGGTTGTAAGGTGGTGACTCTTCGACCAGCGCCTGTTCGGCGCCGGGAATTGTCACGATGTTGTTGTCGACCAGAAACTGTCGCAGTGTCGGCAACTGACGACGCGCTTCCGTCACTGGGCCACCTTCGCCCTTGGACGTGTTCATCTCATCCATACAGGCCTGCAAACTGGCTTTAGGTGCGTAGTTCTTGCAGGCAGATTGCAGTGCATTCTGATTGCGCTTGAGATCTGCGCGGCCGATCGCCTCCAATTCATCGAGCGGTGTGTCCACACCTTCGGTGGCTAACAACATGCGTCGAAAGCGCTCTTCGCCCAGGGCGAAGTCTTGCGTGGCCGATGCGCGCTGACGTTCCGCCCATGTTGCCGTGTCGCGCATCGCCACCGCCGCCACTTTCGTCGCCGCGTCGAATTCGGCCTGCAGACTCGCGTCCTGAACACTCGCGAATGCGAGTTTGGCGTCACTTAGATAATAGGCGGCAAAGCCTTTGAAGCCCGGCACCGCGTAATTCACATGCGAGAGCGGCATCGGCGTCTTGACATTAGCCCTGATGTGCGCGACCGCCGCTGGAATGTTGCGCGCATATTGAATGAACGCCTTCATCCGCGTGGTCGCATCAGCATAGGGGCGCGCGATGTAGACGTTCGGGTCTAGGCCATTGCTGAAGTACCAGGCGACATTGGTATGCGGTGAGTCTGCGTCAGCCAGCCAGAAGAGATAGCCCTCCGCGACTCCAATTAGATAGTCGCGTTCCAGTTGTTGCGCCGCAGAAAGCGACGCTGCATCCATTTTCTCGGCTTCCATGATTTTGGACGCCAGGAACTCTGCCTGAGTCTTGAGTCCCGCCGCCGACCAGTCCGGCAGTTTGCCGTCAAATTCGTGCCGACCCTGATAGACGGCGCTGCCCGGGTTGAGCTTAAAATAGCCTTCCAGAAAAGACATCGTGAAGTTCGTCCAGGCCGCCGATTCGGCGGGAGCCTCGGGCAGCGCTGCGACCGGTGCTGTTGCGGGTTTGCAGCCAGCAAGACTGAACACGAGTGTCAGCGACACACACAAAGCAACTGGCGATATCCGCATTTTGAATTCCTCGTGATGTTCGATTCGACCGATCTTTGAGGTTGATGTTTGCACGTTCCGCGGTCCAGGGCAAAGACAAATGGAGCGCTCGAGAGTCATGAAAAACCTAACGTAAACTAGATGTTGCTGCCGAATCGCCTACGGCAAAAGTTGCAACTTCCTGGACCATAGGCCAAGCTGTTGCTTCTCTCCCTGCTATGCTTAGAGCGAGCAACATCTCTTGCGGAGGATAACGCCATGGCTGACACGTACACCGGTGGTTGCGCCCACCACGCCACCCATTCCAACCAGGATCCAATCGACAACCATACCTGCCATTGTTCGGTGTGCAAACGGGTCACCAATCAGCCGACGACCCACGTGGTCTTCTTCAAGCACGACGACCTTAATGTCGCGGGCGCCGCTACGCTGAAGCGCATGCCTTTCAACAACCAAAACCCTAACGGTCCTTTGGAGCTGTGTGTGTGCGAGTCGTGCGGAACGCCCATCATGCTTGACGACAAGGAAAAGCGTGTCCGCGCGATCGTGCCCAATCTGATGGGTTACAACGCGACCAAACTGCCCGCCACCTACCACGCGTTCTACGATCCCGCCACCGGCGTACCCAAGCCTAACGATGGGCGTCCCGTGTACGCAGGCCTGCGGCCAGACTTTGTGTGGCCCAAAGGCGCCTGATAGTCGATCTGACGGCTAACGAAACTGCGGGAATCGCGAATGTGACAGGCAAGCGGCCTGGCACTGACAGTGGCTGCCCGTCTCCGAGCCGCCTGTCTCCGAAATGAACCGAAATACAGGTCACGCGTGACTTCGTCACCTGTAATCGGTTATTCAGCAACTCACCCCGCACGCAGGATCACAGCATGGCCGTCATACCCTTTGAAACCAAGATCGATTTCATGAGCCCACGTTGGAACCGCGACGCCTGGGCGCGCATCCAGGCGGATATGGACAGCAGTAAAGAACGTATTTGCTATTGCACCGGCAACATCATCGCCGCGCGACCCGGCGAGGCCCTGAAGCCCATCCTCGGCTTCCACACGTTTCTGGCGACGCGACTCCTGCCGCTGCCGGATGGCAACATCCGTCGCGTAAACAAAGAAGTGATCTTCTACGCGAATCTGACGCGGCTCGGCCAGGCCGGCGACATCATCGATTCCTTTCGCAACCCGCTGACCAATGAAGATGTGCGGGTCGTGCATGCGATCAATGATCCATTTAACTACACCATCAGCGAGACACTGATTCTTGTGCCCGAAGACTTTCGCGGCGATCGCAGCAACTTGCCGAAGATCCCATTGATTTTTCCATGGCGCGAGTTGGACAGCGAGACACTGATGCTTGGGACCGACATGCATCTGAACTATCCCAATCCCTTGCAGCCGGACAAGTGGCCACGCGAGTCCGCGGGTCCGAAGGCCCAGGTCTCGGAAATGATGCGTTACTTCGTCAAACGCAAGGATCTCGAGAATCCGGCGCTAACAGCGGTGCCGTATGTCGGCACCTGGCATCGCATCTCGCCGTGGTTGCCATGGTTATTGATGGGTCAGACGCCTGGCCACTGCGTTTACACCTCGACGATGAGTGCCGCGAGCAGCATCGCAATCCTGCCAAAGAACGTACGCGAGTACGCTGAGAAAAATTGCCCGCAGATGCTAACAGCACCGACGGAAGATTACGGCCCGAGTCATTCCAGTCTCGAGCTGTATTCAAGCCAGCAGACACCGATGCCTGTTGCCTAAGCGTAGCCCACTGCCTGCCAAGGAGCTGCCGCGCGCAACTAGAACCGCTTTTGCAGCCCTAGACTCAGGACGTTGGCTCGTCCGGATTCGAGTTCCTGGACAAATCCGGCTGCCGAGTTAAAGCGCCCGGTCTCGATGCGTTCGTATTGCAGACGAACTTGCCAGCTGTCTGCGAAACTCAGGCCGACCGCCGCACCCAATAGCGGATCGTTGGAGTCGCGCACTTCGCGCCGGCCGTTGCTGGCGCTGAGTTGCGTGCGGGATTGCGCAAGTCCAGCCCGCAACTGTGCGAACCATCGGTCCGCCCACTGCCACTCGCCGATCGCGACTACATAACTGTTCTTGGTGCGGAGTTTGAGATCCAAGGTGACCGGATTGCCGTTAGCCAATACATCGCGAATTGAGGTGCTGCCCAAATCGCGGTAACCGCCTTCGAGCAGGAAATGCTGGCTAAACCGGTAGCCAATACTGAGTCCAATTCCGGTGTTGGAGTCGTCGGTGACGCTTCGCACCGAGGCCGGCGCCGACAGCCGGCCAATGCCAGCGGCGTTACTGAAGTCGCTCTGCAGCAAATCGACGCCAACCCGCCACTCCGCGTGCGCCGCAGTGCCGATTGCCGCCAGTGGCAACAGCAAAAGCCCCTGCAGACCCTTGCGTCCCGAGCACGATCTGGCGAGCAGAGCTAACAACAGCAATCCGAGGAGCGCGCCGTCCATGGCACCGCCGCCGCCGCTTGGGACACGATCGCCGCTCGCGACCGGTGGCGGCGGCGGTGGCGGTGAATTTCCGGTACCGCTGAGATTGACTGTCGCTGGGCTCCCCGCGGCGTTCGACGGGATCGACAGCGTCGCGTTACGGGCGCCCGCAGCGCCTGGCGAAAACGTCACTTGCAGTGTGCAGGTGGCGTTGGGCGCCAACGTCTGATTGTTACAATTGTTAGCGCTAATGGCAAAGTCAGCGCTGTTGGCGCCGCCGAGTGACGTTGCGCCTAACACCAGGCTCGCGGTACCGCTGCTGGTGACGGTCACCGACTGGGCAGCGGATGTCGAACCGATCACTGTTGCAGGCGCGCTGACAGTGGTTGCCGACAGGGCAATACCTGGCGTGGTTGGCGGTGCGACATCGTTGTCTGTTATCTGCAGCTGAGAGGTGGTTTGTGATCCCAGAGTCGCGCCGCCGCCAGCGCCTGACAATGTCAGGTTCACCGTTTCGGTACTTTCCACCACGGAATCGTCGGCGACCGGCACGGAGAAAGACTTGGGAGTCGCATCACCGTTGGCCCAGTTCAGGGTGCCGTTGACTGCCGTGAAGTCCTGGCCCGCGGTGGCGGTTCCAGCGCTGGCAGCGTATTGCACTGAGACAGCGCCTGAGCTACCGCTGGTGCGAGTCACGCTGATGTTAGCCGCGCTAATGCTCTCCGCGCTGGTATAGGTCGCGGCGCTGAACTGCAATACGCCTGGCGTTGCTGCACCAGCCAGCAAATCCGCAGTTACGCGCGTGATAAAGCCATCGTCGCCGCCCGAGTGTGTCGCCTGTGCGCCACCAGATATGGCGGGCAAATCGGCCGCCTGGCTGCGTCCGGCGAGGTAAAGGTCGCCATTGAGTGGATGTATAGCCAACGCGACAATGTTGGTTGACACACCGTTAGTTTGCCCGGAAAGATAGGAGGCTCGGCGGATCGTTGTTAGATCACCACTGATTCTCACCACCACGCCGGGCGTCAGATTCCCAACCGGTAGCGATGTTTGAAAGCCGCCACCGAGATTCGGCATGCCACGCCCTGCATCCAGGCCAATGAACACATCGCCACTGACCGGATCGATCAGCAGATGGTTCCAGCCGCGCATGATATTGCTGGTGCCGGTGGTCTGGCTGCCATTGCCATAGTACGTGCCGCCGACAACGGCTGTCAGGCCGGCGTTGTAACGCACAACCGCAGCACAGCTGAATGCACCGCCACAGGTTGTCTGCGCCGCGGCCGAGAAACTGTTAGGCGGAAACAGAGAACCAGTCGGATCGCTGCCGGTGGACATGACATAGATGTCGCCGTTGACAGGATGCACACGCACGGATGTCGTATTGCCGCCCCCAACCGCGTAACTGGCGATCGGAAAACTGCTGAGATCCGCAGAGAACTTGCTGACCCAGCCACGCGCAGTTCCTCCCGTGGACGGAAACGCCGAGCCTGTTGTGTTAGGTAGAGAGCCGCCACTGGTGATTCGTCCGGCGATCACCACCTCGCCAGTCCCTGGCAGAAAGGCCATGCTCGTGCAAAAGGTGCCGCCAGATTGGTAGGTGGTGCGTACAAAAGACGAGAGCGTAGGCGTCATGCGTACGATGATTGCGGAACTGTTGAATGCATTGCCGTTAAAGGCCGAAACGGCAGCTCCGGTCGTTGCGGGCAACGATCCGTTGAAGCTGTTGCCGCAAGCGTAAACATCGCCATTGGGATGAACTGCGACGGCAAACAGTTCCGTACGGTCGGTGCCGGTCAAGCCGCTGAACACGGTCGAAGCGGTGAGC
>JAYVJR010000074.1:0-12584 GCA_043769085.1 Gammaproteobacteria bacterium | reverse complement strand
CTAACATCTCCACTATAAACCTTGGGGTGGCCTCAAAAAGGAGGCCTGAGATGCGCAATGGTCGCGAACCCGTTGAACCTGATCCGGTTAATACCGGCGTAGGGAGTAGGTCATGCACAGAAAACGCCACTATTTACTCGGTTTGTTGCTGGTTTCGACCGTGTTCGGGGACGCGTTCGCCGTCGATGATTCACTCCTGGAAGAGGTGATCGTCACCGCGTCGTTGCGCCGCCAGGACATCAGTCAATTGCCAGTCAGCCTGACCGTGCTCGGCGCCGAGCAACTGGCGCGCGCCAGCACCACGCATTTGCAGGATGTTCTGCCACTTATCCCCAATCTCAACTGGGCGACCGGCACCTCGCGACCGCGCAATTTTCAATTGCGGGGAGTCGGCGAGACGGAACAATGGCAGGGTGCGCCGAATTCCTCGGTGGGTTTCATCATCGATGACATCGATTTCTCGGGTATCGGCATGCCAGTCGGCAGTTTCGATCTCGGCCAAGTAGAAGTGCTTCGCGGGCCTCAGGGCACCAGCTTCGGCGCCAATGCGCTGGCCGGACTGATCGCGGTTCGCGGCCGCGAGCCGCGCGCCGTGCCCGAGCTGGCCGTTGAGCTGACCGCCGGTGACTTCGCAACCCGGTCCATAGCAGCCGTGGTGGGTGGGCCGCTCGGATCACCCGATTTGTTAGGTCGAGTCAGCGTGCAAGTGCACCGCGGCGACGGCTTTCGGCGTAATCTGACTCTGCAGCGCAACGATACCAACGGCTTCGATGAAATCACGGCGCGCGGCAAAATTGCATATACGTTAGGCGAACAAACAACTTTACGACTGGCTGCGCTCTGGGCGAATCTCAACAATGGTTACGACGGATTTTCGCTCGACAATTCTCGCCTGACCCGTTCCGATAAACCTGGCAGCGACGCGCAGCGGTCCGTAGGGCTGTCAGCTGTCCTCGATCACACGACCGATGCCGGTTCGCAGTTTCGCAGTGTGACATCTTTGGCCGATTCCAAGTCGCTCTATAGTTTCGATGGCGATTGGACCGCGGCGGCCGACAATGACTTCACGTCTGCCATCCGCCGACAACACCGGGTCATTACCCAGGATCTGCGTCTCTTGTCTGAAGCACGGGAAGACTGCTGGCCGTGTTGGGTTGCGGGTGTTTATGGTCAACGGCTTACCGAGGCTAACGAGCAGCTCGACCTTTACAACTCTGATATTTACCGGCAACTCGCCAGCGACTACCGAGCCGACAATCTCGCCGTTTACGGCCAGCTTGATCTGGATTGGGCCAACAGCACACGTGTTGCGTTGGGCTTGCGACGCGAGCGCCGCGCCGTGCGCTACCAAGACTCGGACGGCACGCGCTTTGTGCCAACCGACCAGATGGTTGGCGGGCAACTGAGTCTGAGCCATGTATGGCAGGGCGGTATTTTGTTAGGACCGATACGCGGCTACGCGAGTGTCGCGCGCGGTTACAAAGCAGGTGGATTCAATATTGGCGCGGCCGTACCGCCCGAATTGCGCGGCTTCGGCCCGGAATTTCTCTGGAGCGCCGAAACCGGCGTCACCCTGGCCAGTCTTGATGAGCGTGCGACCCTGCGATTTGCCGTATTCGCAATGCGACGCAAACAACAGCAGGTTGCGACCTCACTGCAGATCGACCCGGCCGACCCACTGTCGTTCCTGTATCTGACCAGCAACAATGGCCGCGGTCGAAATGAAGGCCTGGAGGCAGAGGGCCGCTGGCAGGTGACTCCACAGCTCAGTGCCAGCGGTGCGCTAGGGCTGTTGCGGGCACGACGGGCTGATGGTCGCGACCAGGCGCATGCACCGCGTCACCAGGCCTCGATCAGCGCCGACTGGCGGCAGCCCAACGGTTGGTTTGTGCATCTGAACGCGCAGCACGTGGCGCAATTTTATTTCTCGGACAGCCATGATCAATTGTCCAGGCCGTACATACTGGTGAATCTCAAACTGGGATTCGAGCGCGATGTCTGGTCTGTGGCATTGTGGACCAAGAATGCACTGAACGCGCGCTACTCGCAGCGCGGTTTCTTCTTTGGCAACGAACCGCCGGACTATCCCGAGAAACTCTATGTGCAGCAGTCGGATCCACGCCAGATCGGCATGACCGTGACCTATCGCTTTGGCGACAATCGCCCGTGAGCCTGCTGGCGACTTTGTTAGCCCAGCTGCGCGCAGTCAGCTGGCTCGAGTGGCTGGCGTTGCTCTCAGGGGTAGGCTACGCCTTACTGGCCGTGCGGCACAGTCGTTGGTGCTGGGTTTCCGGCGCGCTTAGTTCCGGGTTGTTGGCGATTCTTGCCGCGCGCCAGCGCCTACCGATGCAAGCGTTTATGCAAGCCAGTTATGTGTTGTTCGCCGTTTATGGATTCTGGTCCTGGACTAAAGCTTCGGCCGCGGTACTTCAGCCACCCATTAGGACGCTACCGTGGATCTGGCATGGCGCGGTGCTGGCACTGATTGTGGCCGTCACCATGCTGGCAGCCACATGGCTCGCGAAATACACGCAGGCGGACTGGCCTCGTCTCGATACTGCTGTAATGCTGGCCAGCTATTTCGCGACCTGGCTGACTGCAACGTCGCGACTCGAGAACTGGGGCTATTGGATCGTGATCGACATAAGCTCAGTCTTTTTGTATGGCTCGCAGAGCTTGCTGTTGGCAGCGGTTTTATTTGCGATCTACGCAGTGATCGCGGTGCTCGGGCTCAGCAGCTGGTGGCGACGCTGGCGCGTGCAGAGCCATGCGCAGTGATTTTCATTTAGTGCTGCCCGGCGAGCGGGCTGGTGCGCCGTTGTTAGCTTGCAGGTTGCTGAGCGAGGGCAGCGGTGGTGAAGTCTGGCGGGTGTCGACCACCCGGGGTCACTGGGTTTTCAAACGGCGCAAGCACCGCGATTTTGCCGTCGATCTCAAACGCATGCTGGCGCTGCAGAACCTCGCAGCTGACTCAAGCGTCGCGCCGCGATTGGTATCCGTCGACCCCAGCAGCGGCACCGAGTTAGGCGAGTTTGCAACCGGTCGAAGCGTGACCCCCAATGAGTTTGCGCGACCGGAATTTCTGCTGCGGGTCGCAGGTCGAATGTCGGTCTTACATGGGTTGCCGTTGCCGGCAGCCTGGTCGGTACAGGCAAACTGGTATTTTGATGTCTCTGCACACCTTAGTGCTCGCTGCCGGGCGGTGAATAATTCCGCGTTGTCCAGTCGACTTCGCGACCTGCCGCATCTGTTAGCCGCCAGCGGTGCGGGCACACGGGCGAATGCCGTTCTGCACCTCGATATCCATGCTGCCAATCTGCGGGTTGGCACTGACTTGATATTGCTTGACTGGGAATACGCGGCGCTGGGCGATCCAATCTGGGATCTTGCCTCGCTGACGGCAACACTGACCCTAGACGATTCGTACTGCGGCGCGCTGCTGGCGGCCGCCGGCCGTTCGCACGATACCTCGGTCGCTCAATTGCTGGCAGCGCGCGAGCTCTTCCAGTGGCTGAACGAGCTATGGCAACTGAGCCATGGACCGGATGTTGTTTGCGCTGGCAGCCTCCCGGCAATCTAGGCAAACTACGCTCCCGATCCGCCCTGGCGGTATCCCAATTTTCTTATAACCCATTGAAACTACAGGAATATCAATGCCCGAGTTGAAAGTGATTGATCGCGATGGCAAGGAGCACAGTGTGCCGTCCAAGTCAGGTCTCAAGGTTATGGAGGCTCTGCGCGAGCTCGATTACGGAATTGCGGCCATTTGTGGCGGCATGTGCTCATGCGCGACCTGTCATATCTATGTAGAAGCTGAGTGGCAGTCGAAGTTGCCAGCCGCGATGTCAGATGAGCGCGAGTTGCTCGGCGAGCTGACACACTTCAAGCCGGCTTCGCGCCTTTCCTGCCAGATCGAAATGACCGACGCGCTCGCGGGCA
Organism: Gammaproteobacteria bacterium; assembly: GCA_043769085.1. Lineage (GTDB taxonomy): Bacteria > Pseudomonadota > Gammaproteobacteria > Steroidobacterales > Steroidobacteraceae > UBA964. The sequence continues at coordinate 8,645 of JAYVJR010000074.1, read as the reverse complement.
TGCGCGTCACGATCGCTCCCGACGAATAATAAAAGGCTAACAACATGTCGCAACAGTCAATTCTTGTCGAGCAGCGCGGCGCGGTGGCGCTCCTGACTCTCAATCGTCCCGACAGTGCCAACGTGCTCAACCTGGCCATGGGGAGACAGTTGCTGGACAGTGTCATCGCCATTGAGGCGAATCCTGCGGTCCGGGCCGTCGTCATTACCGGCGCCGGCAAGCATTTCTGCTTTGGGGGCGATTTGCGCGGCATGATGGCGGAGGGCGGCGCTGTGGATGCATATCTACGCGCACTGACTTCCTTACTGCATAGCGCCATCTCGCACCTCGTAAGGATGGACGCGCCGGTGATTGCGGCCGTCAACGGTACGGCAGCAGGTGGTGGCATCGGCTTCGTGACTTCGGCGGATCTGTGTATTTGTGGCAGTAGCAGTAAGTTCTCACTCGCGTATACCGGTGTCGCACTGACTCCGGACTGCAGTAGTTCGTTTTTTCTGCCGCGACTGATCGGCCATCGGCGTGCCATGGAGTTGATTCTGACCAACCGGATGTTAGGTGCAGAAGAGGCGTTGTCGTGGGGGCTTGTGAACCAGGTGGTCCCCGATGCCGAGGTGCTCGCCGAAGCGCTCAAGCTGGCTGACAAACTCGCCGCGGGTCCGCGCAGTGCGTATGGAAAATCCAAACAATTGTTAGCAGGTTCGACTGGCGCATTGGAATCGCATCTGGCGCTTGAGAGTCAGATGATTTCGCGGCAAGCGGTTTCCGTCGAAGGTCAGGAAGGCATCCGCGCCTTCCTGGACAAGCGCAAACCCAGCTTCGGCTAGTTCTAACCATGAATTGGTTTTTCGGACTGCTGATCGGCGCTGGCGTACTGGCAGTGGTGCGGATCTACTACAGCTTGCAGAAGGCGAGGAATGCGCATAAGGGCGTCGATTTTGATACGCAGCTGATATCACGACTGCGCGCCGATGGCATGGATCCGTTCCGCGCCCATCCCATTGATTTTTTTCTCGCCTTGCCGGACGACGCGGCTGCCGACCGGCTGTTGGCAGTCCTAAAGGCACGCGGAATGGCCGCCGATAAACATTCGACCACCGATGCCGCTGATTTTCCGATCAGCGTTCACGTCAGTCGCGACCTTCATTTGATCGTCGATGTCATTAAGGCTCAAGGCGCCGAGCTCGCCGAACTCGCGAAACAGCAAGGAGGCCGTTATGACGGCTGGGCGGCGGGCCGTGGTACGGCGTAAGCCGGATCGCGAAGAAACCGAGGGCCGGCTGCTGGCGGCCTTCGAGACGGTATGGAATCGAGACGGCGTGCAGGGGCTGGGTGTGAACGCGGTCCTGAAGGAAGCCGGCGTCGGTAAGAGTCTGCTTTACCGGTATTTCGGCAATTTCGCGGGACTTGCGCGCGCCTGGGCGCAGCGTGAAAGTTTTCTGCCGAAGCCAGGTGCTGTTGATGATGGTCACGCGGACACCAGTGCCTCGCAGTCCGACCGTCATGTGCGCGCGGCGATGGCCTATGCCCACGCCCTGCGAAGCCGGCCGCGAACGCGCGAGTTGTTAGCGGTCGAGTTGCTGCGTAGCTCGCCAATGACGGTCACGCTGGATGCGATGCGCGCCAAGTTCGGTCGCGATATGCGCGAATTTGTCATGGCCAGTGGTGCGACCGACAATGACAAAGCATTTGCGCTGTCGTTTTTTATGACCGCCGCGCTGACCTATCTGGCAATGCGCGCGGATTCGGTGCCGGAATATTACGGCCTCAAGCTTGATCGGGACAGCGACTGGCGTCGCATTGAAACGATGCTGGCTGAATTGGCGGCGCGCGCACTGGGCGAGCGTTAGCTGCGTTTTGACGCCTGGGCTTTCACGGCCTCGGCGGCGGCCTTGATGGCTTCCTGATCACCGAGGTAGCCACTGCTGATGGGTTTCAGTTTGGCGTCAAGCTCGTATAGCAAGGGCACGCCGGTCGGAATATTGAGCTCGACGATATCCTGCTCGGAAATCTGATCCAGCATCTTCACCAGAGCACGCAGGCTGTTGCCATGGGCGGCGACCAGTACGTTGCGACCATCTAACAGTGCTGGCGCGATTTGGTTGTTCCAGAATGGTTGCACTCGTTTCAGCGTGTCAGCCAGCGATTCGGCAGCGGGCAACAATGCGGGATCGACCGCGGCATAACGCAAGTCGAAGCGCGGATGCCGCGGATCGTCCAAGGCCAGCGGTGGAGGTGGAATGTCGTAACTGCGGCGCCAGATCTTCACCTGGGCCTCTCCATGTTTGGCGACCGTTTCGGCTTTGTTGAGCCCCTGCAAGGCGCCGTAGTGGCGCTCGTTGAGCCGCCAGTGGCCTGCAACCGGAATCCACATGCGATCCATCTGATCGAGAACGATCCAGAGTGTGCGAATTGCCCGCTTGAGCACTGACGTGAAAGCAATGTCAGGTTGAATGCCGGCCTTTTGAATTTCCCGGCCGCCCTGGGCAGCCTCCTCTTTGCCCTTGGGTGACAGATCCACGTCATGCCAGCCAGTGAAAAGATTATCGACATTCCAGATGCTCTGGCCATGTCGAATGAGAACGAGTTTGCCGGGCATGATGCAGGACACTCCTGAGGACCTTGTCGCGCAATTCTAACACCGACGACATCAGCCCCTAATCGACAGGTGCATGATCATCCAATCCAGTGCTGCAGCGCGCCAGCCGCCCGCGCAGGGTAGCAGCGAAAATCTCGTCGTTAACTGCGCGGCGTTCGCGATTGGCTGGTGCATGGTGCAGGTGGAAAGCGATACCGCCAAACAGCAGGCTCTGACGCTTCAGGCCGTGAAATTCAAGGCGTGCGCACAGTTCCTTGTCTTCTGGACCCCAGCCCTGGATTTGCTCGTTGAAACCGTTGACAGCAAACAGGTCACTGCGCCAGAACCCCTGATTGCAGCCTTTGATGGAGATCAATTTGTTAGCAAAAACGGCCAGATGGTCGGCGACGGCGGGCGCGTGTAGCGCGTACAGTCGGCGTAAGCCGCCAAGACCAGGCTCTGAAAATCGCGGCAACACCTGTGGCGCAGCCAGCAACTGCCGAGTACGGTTGTCATTCAGCAGCACGCGCACGCCCTGAGTAAAGAATCCGGCGCGCGCGATACGATGATGGTCGCCGATAAAATCTGGATGCAGCACCATGTCGCCGTCGACGAAAACGATGTAGTTGCCTTGCGCACTGGCAATCGCCATGTTTCGCACGCGTGTTAGGCGGAAGCCCTGATGAGGATGCCAAAGGTGGCGCAGCGGCACAGGGCAGCGTTCGGCGGCGTCGCGAACCACCGCTTGCGTTGCGTCCGTCGAGCCATCATCCGCTACCAGAATCTCCGCAGGCCTAACTCGTTGCGACAGCGCAGAGTTGAGCACAGCGGCCAACGCGTCAGGGCGCTGGAAAGTGCTCACCACCAGGCTGATTACGGGCGTTGGATTCAACTCGCGAGCTTGCGCAATGCTTCGACACCGACCGACAGGGTTGCAAAATCCGCCGAGCCCGCGCTACGCATATCCTTCAAAGTGCGTTGCCAGATCGTCAGTGGATCGCCCAGAGTCTTGAGCCAGGCTGTGATTCGGTCTGTGTGGCCGCCGCGGCGGCCTGTCTTTGTGCGCAGCGCGCCGTCCACCAACCGGCGATGCAGTCGGGCAGCAGCATCGCGCAGACCGAGCCTGGCGACCGCTTGCCACTGGCCATCCACCGACAGTCTCTCGATTTCACTGCGCAACCAATCGAGACCGAGCTCGTCGGCACAGCCGAACCAGATCGCCGCCGTTGCCTGGATGCTGCTCCGATGTTTTGAGGCTAACTCCGCGATATCCCAAGCCGACCCCAGCGCCTCCATGTTAGCCATGAACTCGGCCAGCATTGGCGGCGCACCGGCTGTTAGCATTTTGTTTTGAACTTGTTGGTAGCGCTCGCGGTCAATTCCCGCCAGACAACCGCCGAGACAACCGGCAAGGGCTGCCAGAGGCGCGGCAAATTCCCGCACCCGCGCTTCGATGGCCAGATCCTGCGACCGTTCGCGCAGCAGCCAGTAAGTGCTGTGACGCAGTAGTCGGCTGGTTTCATACATCATTTCGTATTGCAGTGCTGCGGGCAGGCGGTTGTCCAACGCCTCAATCATCGCCCAGCGCGCGCGCATGTCGAAAGCTTCACGTGCAATCGAATACGCGCGTGTGATCTGCGCTGTCGATGCGCCAGTGTCATCCTGCGCGCGCAGTACGAAGCTCGGTCCCATGCGATTGACCAGGCTGTTGGTCGTTGCGGTTGCGATGATCTCGCGGCGCAGCCGATGTTTGGGAATGGCGCGGACGAATCGCTTGCGAATGGGGGAGGCAAAATACCTTTGCATTTCGTTGCCCAGATAGCTGTCTTCGGGCACGTCGGAATCGAGCAACTGATTGTTCAGTGATATCTTGCTGTAAGCCAAAAGCACAGCCAGTTCTGGGCGCGTAAACCCAACACCCTGTTTGCGGCGCTCGACAATGCTTTCGTCGTCGGGCAGATACTCGAGCGCGCGATCCAGCTCGCCGGATCGCTCCAGGCTGCGGATAAAGTACTGCAACTCCGCACTGCGGCGCACCGATTGCGCCTGCAGGGTACTGATGGCCTGGCTTTGCAGGTAATTGTTGCGCAACACCTGTGCGGCCACATCGTCAGTCATGCGTGCTAACAAAGTGTCGCGGTCGCGTCTTTTCAGGCGACCGGCCCGCTCCTCGGGATTCAGCAGAATCTTGAGATTTACCTCGACATCGGAGGTGTTGACGCCGGCTGAATTATCGATGAAATCGGTGTTGATGCGACCTTCAGCCAGTGCGTACTCGACTCGGCCGCGCTGTGTAAAGCCGAGATTGCCGCCTTCGCCGACCACACGTGCCCGCAGCTTGGCGCCATTGATGCGCACAGCATCGTTGGTGCGGTCGCGCGCATCCTGATGACTCTCGTCACTTGCTTTGACATAGGTGCCGATACCGCCATTCCACAGCAGATCGACTTGCATGCCAAGAATCGCGTGAATGATGGCGTTAGGCGTGGCACTAGACCCTAGGCCTAACAGAGACTGCGCCTCGGACGAGAGACTGACAATCTTGGCGCTGCGTGAATAAATGCCGCCGCCGCGCGAAATCAGCTTACGATCATAGTCCTCCCAGGTTGAGCGCGGCAAATTGAACAGTCGTTCGCGTTCTGCGAACGTCCGCGCGGCGTCAGGTGCAGGATCGATGAAAATGTGCTGATGGTTGAAGGCGGCCTGCAGGCGGATGTGTTTCGACAACAGCATACCGTTGCCAAAGACGTCGCCGGCCATGTCGCCGATGCCGGCGACAGAAAAGTCCTGCGTCTGGGTATCGAGCCCCAATTCGCGGAAATGACGCTTGACGCATTCCCAGGCGCCGCGCGCCGTGATGCCCATTTTCTTGTGGTCATAGCCCGCAGAGCCACCCGAAGCAAAAGCGTCACCAAGCCAGAATCCATAGTCGACCGACAATGCGTTGGCGATATCGGAAAATGTGGCTGTGCCCTTGTCGGCGGCCACGACCAGATAGGGGTCATCCGCATCGCGGCGTATGACTGCAACAGGTGGCGTTATCTTGCCGTTGACGATGTTGTCGGTGAGATCCAGCAGGCCGCGAATAAATACCTGATAGCTTGCGATGCCTTCCTTCTGCACGTCGTCCCGGCTACCTCCCAGCGGCAACCTTTTCGGGAAGAAACCGCCCTTGGCGCCTACCGGAACGATTAGCGTGTTCTTGACATTCTGCGCCTTCATCAGGCCTAACACTTCGGTCCGGAAATCGTCCCGACGATCAGACCAGCGAATGCCGCCGCGCGCGACTTGACCCATGCGCAGGTGCACGCCCTCGACCCGCGGTGAGTAAACGAAGATTTCGAACTTCGGGCGGGGTGCAGGCAGATCAGGAATCTGCCGCGGATCGAACTTGAATGCAACGTATGACTTGGGCGCACCGCCGGGTTCGGTCTGGTAGAAATTGGTGCGCAGTGTTGCCGTGATGACAGTCAGGTAGGCGCGCAGGATGCGGTCGTCGTCGGCGTTGGTTACTTTGTCGAGCGCCGTCTGGATACGTTTGACGAGATCCTTCGCAGCCTGGCTTCGCACACCCGGAAACTGCGGTGCAAACATCGCGGTGAAAAGTTCCAGGAACTGACGCGCGATGCCATGATGCGTCGCCAGGACGCGTTCCATGTTGGTCTGACTGAATGGCAAACCAGTCTGTAACAAGTAACGGCAATAGGCGCGCAGAATGACGATCTCACGCGCGTTCAGACTCGCGCCTAACAGCAGGCGATTAAAGCCGTCATTTTCCAGATCGCCGCGCCAGGCTGCCAGAAAGCCCTCGCTGAAGCGCGCTTCCACAGCGGCAATATCCAGGTTACCGCCAGCACGCGTATCGAATTCGAAATCCTGCACGCAAGCCGTCGTGCCATCGGCAATGCGCAGCGTGTATGGCCGTTCCGCCAGCACGCGCAGGCCAAAGTTCTCCATCATTGGCAGCAAGTCGGAGATCGGAATCGGATCGGCAGTCTTGATGAGTTTCAGATGCGCGCGGTTGAGTGGCGTGCCCGGCGGCCGATGGAGATTGAACCGCAGCGAATCGGGACTGCCGCGCAGCACTTCCAGATCGGCGATGTCTTGCAGCGAATCGGCAGGCGCAACCTCATCCTGGTAGGCCACTGGAAAGCAGCCGCGGTAACGCGCAGCGAGTTGCAGTGCCGGTGCAGGTTTGTGCGCCGCCAACAGCGCATCGCGAAGTTGATCGTCCCAGGTCATCGCGGCGCGCGCGATGTCTTGTTCCAGCAGCACGAAATCCGGTGCGGGTCTTTGCTGGTCGGCCAGACGCACGACGATGTGCAGTCTGGCATGGCTCGCTCCTGAGATCTGCACCTGCGATTCGACGTGTGTACCGCCAAAGCGACTGCGAATAAGTTTTTCTACCCGCTGGCGTACGTCGGTTGTATAGCGGTCACGCGGCACATAGACCATGCAGGACCAGAAACGGCCGAACGGATCGCGACGTACCATCAGGCGGGTGCGGCGCCGTTCATACAAATTGACAACGCCGCGGGCAATGTCCACGAGTTCCAGCGTAGTTGCCTGGAAGAGTTCGTCGCGTGGGTAGGTTTCGAGAACTGCTAACACGGCTTTGCCGTCGTGGCTGGACGGGTCCAGTCCAAAATGAGCGACTACCTGTTGCACTTTACGGCGTAGGACGGGAATTTCGTCTGGACTCGCAAAATAAGCGGTTGATGTCCAAAGACCGACAAAGCGGTGCTCGCCACAAGGCTCGCCGAGCACATCGAACTCCTTCACCGCGACGTAGTCGAGGTAGGTGCCGCGATGTACGGTGGAGGTCGAGTTGGCCTTGGTAAGCACCATGACTGAATGATCGCGCGCCAAGGTGCGCATCGCTCCCGCTAATTTGTTAGGTTTTTCGGTTTTCTTGCGACCGACGGGTTGACGCAGGATACCGAGACCACTGGCTGCAGTTGCCTCCAGACGGTCGAAATTCATGCCTCGCTTGAGCTTGTAATGCCGGTAGCCGAGGAAAATAAAATGCTGCCCTTCCATCCAACTCAGAAGAGCACAGGCTTCCCGTGTTTCCACAGCAGGCGTGCGCCGTGGCGGCGAGGCAGTGAGGTCCGTTGCAATGGCGCGCACTTTGGCGCGCATGGCACTCCAATCAGAGACTGCTGCTCGTACGTCGTGCAGTGACCTGGCGATTGCATCCCGCAGTGCTTGGCATTGCGCATCCGATTCTTGCCGGTCGATTTCGAACAGCTGCCAGGATTCGTGCGGCTTGCCGTCCTTGGGATCGGCTAGTTGCAACGACCGCAACTCGCCAGATCGGTCGCGTATCACCGTAAAAACTGGATGCGCGATGAAATGAACACCCGCGCCGGCGGTTGACAGTACGATATTGATCGAGTCCATCAGAAAAGGCATGTCGTCCGTGACGACGAAAACATAGGTGCGTGTACTGGCCAATCCGTCTTGTGCGGCGGAGGGATTGAGCACTTGAATCAGCGCCTTGCCACGGCGCCGCTGCTGCGCGAAAAGCCGGTGAGATAAAGCAATCGATCGCAGCGAGGTCGGATGACGTTCTTCCAGATCGCTTTCGGCGACGCCGCGAAAGTACATTCGAAGAAACGCGGGGTCACCCGCGCTATTGCGGCGCCGCGACGCCGGCGCGGCTATTTTTTCAATCAGGCGCAATCGGGCCTTGGGTACGCTTTGTGTCACGAGCGGTGCTCCCGGTGAGCGTTACTAAGATGATGAGTTTAGGCAAGCCGAGTGTAAATCGCACGCCTATGAGGTGGTCGAACACAACTCACAGCCTGTGTGCCCGACAAAGCTCCCTACACGGCAGTCCCTTGCCGTCTGTCTGTGACGCGCAGCGCGATCGAAAGCGCCTAGGGAAGCTCAGCACAGGTAACGCGAGGCGCGTTAGGCGACAAATGCCCGGCTACCAGGCGCGACCGACGCAGCATGGTCATTCCATGTAAGGAGGGAGCAACGCCGTAGCCGGGCATCTGCCGCCTAACCCTTTGGGGCCGGACGGATTTTTCCGCTGGCTGCGTCCATCCTCGCTCATGTATCT
>JAYVJR010000073.1:0-7320 GCA_043769085.1 Gammaproteobacteria bacterium | reverse complement strand
GTCCACCGGCAACGGGCAACCCGAAGCGTCCACCGCCGTCCCCGCAGGCGTCCCGGGGCAACGATCAATGTCGTCCGTCACACCATCACCGTCGGAGTCCGCAGGCTTAGTAACGGGCTGTGCCGGCTCGTCGCCACCAAAGTTAAAGCTGGCGCGCAATCCAAGCTGACGGCGATCCGGCAACACCGCACGCGCGCCGCTGGGAGCCTGCGCCGCGATTGGATTGCGTCCGCCATACAGGCCGCTTTGCAGGTAGGCGAGATTCCAGTCCTGAATGTAAACGGCGCTGGCCTTCATCGTGTCGTCATCAAACAGGTTGTTGACATAGGCCGTCAGAGTCCACTTACGACCGGACTTCAAGCCTACCCGGAGGTCTGCCAGCCAATATGGTTCCATCGTCAGGCTGTTTTCGAAGCTGGTGAAGCGGCTGGACTGATAGCGCGTATCGACATTGAAGAACCAGTCCATGTCATCGCGCCAATTACCGCGCACTTCAGTACCTAACAAAAGGCTGTGCTTGGCGGCGCCTTCGAGCTGGTTGCCTTTGTAACTGATGGAGCAGCGATTGGTGTTGGCCACCACAACAATCGTGCAGGCATTGGGATTGGCGATCAGCGCACGCGAAATGGCCGTAGCGCTGGTCGCGATGTCGGTGAAGCTGTCGTACTTGCCATCGTTGTACGTATAACCGGTCGTGATAGTCCAATTATCCGTGGGCTGAGCTTTGAGATCCAGCTCGAAGCCCTTGACCGAGGCGGCCGCAGCGTTGACCACGCGCTGCGCCAGCTGACCCGTCGTCTGGTCAACAAAGGTGATCGAGACCTGTTTCTTGGAGTAATCCTGGTAGTAGATCGCCGAATTCAGCTGCAGGCGATTATCCAGCCAACTGGTTTTTGCGCCCAGCTCGACGGTCGACAATTCTTCAGGTTCGTAGACGTTAGCAGCCACGTTGGCAATGCCGGTCAGCGGGCTGAGGCCGCCTGGCTTCTTGCCTTCAGCATAGGACACGTAGGCCATCTTGCCTGGCGCAAACTTGTAGTCGAGCGACAGGCGTGGTGTCGTGAAGCTCGACCGCACACTGATCGGCAGGCTGATGTTCGACGTCGTGGTCAACTGCCCGAGCAAAGCCGCGGCTGACTGCGTGGCGCCTGCGACGCCGAGTACAGCGGTTCCGCAGGACACGAGGCCGGTGGTTGCTGAGACCACGCGACCGAACGTGGTGACGGTGCCGCAACCGATCGGAGCGGCAGGGCCTACTACGTTAGGCGCATAGGTGTTTTCTTTTTCGCGCGTGTACCGCAGCTCGGCAGACAACGAAAGATTGTCGGTGAACTTGAAATCGGCAAGACCGTAGGCCGAGGAGTGATAGGTTGTGCGCTGTGTGAAGTCCTCTGGTCTGCGAGCGGCCGTGCCGACCACCTGGAACACGCGGGCACAATCGCCGCTTGCCGATGTGCAACGCAACGCGCGGTTGATCTGCTGCAGTTTTTCGGTCCAATACAAGCCGCCGACGGTCCACGAGAATCGGCTATCCGTGTTGGTCGACTGCAGGCGCAATTCCTCACTGATCGTCTTGATGTCCGTATCGAAATAAGTGACCTGCGCGCCATTGATGTTAGGGTCGGCAAAATCGCCGACCGAGAGCGCGTCGTTATATTGGAACGTGGCGTTGTCGCCGTAGCCCGTGATCGATACCAGGCTCACAGCTCCCAGATCCCACTGGCCACGAAGACTGGAACGCTTGATGTCGCGGCTGGACCCAGGATAGTCCGCACCCGTCAACGGATTGCGGCTCGGTGCCGGGTTCGGCCAGTTCCGGGCGCTGCCCATACTGCCGAACGTCTGCGGATAGGTTCTGTTCGCTGGCGTCGCCAGAAACAATGCGGCGGCCGCCGGAGTCAAACCGGTTACCAGCACCGGCGGCAGGCCGTTAGCTGTTTGGAATAGGAAATCGGGCAGTGAAGCATTGGAGGGCTTCTTCATCGTGCCCGCTTCCGGCTCGAAACGGTCCTCAGCCACCTCCGTGCGGAAATTGAACGTCAGGGTGTCAGTCGGCGTGAACCGCAGAGCCACTGCAGCGCCCCAACCCGTGCCGCCACCGATGCTGTTGCCAGTGACACTACTTCGGTAGAAGCCGTCGGTGCCCCAGGCAGCGACATTCAGGCCTCCGGCCAGTTTGCCTTCGACCAGCGAGCCGCTGATGCTGCCGCGACCTTCAAATTTGCTATACGTGCCGATATCCATTTGCGCATTGGCCGCAAACTCTTCCGTGGGTTTCTTGCTGATGTAGTGGATCGCACCGTTGAACGCCGAACGACCGAACAAGGCGGAATGTGGGCCCTTAACGACTTCGATGCGCTCGACATCCATCAGGCGCGGATTGATGACGAACGAACCGCCGGCTGTGGCCTGCGAGAGTGAGCTGATATCGACGTCGTCCAGCAGAATCGCGACGTTCTGACGGCCGCGTGTCGGCGACAGACCGCGGATCACGACTCGGGTGTCTTGCTTATTGAAGCCTTCATCGAGCATGACGCCCGAGGAGTACTTGGCGATATCGCCCAGATCGTTGATGCCCTTGCGCTCGATCGACTCCGAGGTAATGGCCGTAATGACCATCGGAATGTCCTGCAGGTTCTCGACGCGCTTGCGGGCGGTCACTACAACCTCTTCGATTTCCGCAGCCGCGGCGATGTTAGTCAGGCTGGCACTGACGAGTAACAGGATGCTGGCGCGGGTTAGACCCGAACGGCGGATACGCATGCTCATTCCCCCAAGACCAATTAATGTGTTGTTGCAGGCGTGCAACGGTTGCCCGCGCGCGCGAATTCGGATACTAGTAAATGACTGGCCAATTGCCAACACCGGGACTTGCCTCTCGTATGATTTATTCCTCGCCGCGACCGCAAATTGCGCTCCCCAGTGGCCCGCTAACAGCTTATGTCTTCGAAAAGCTGCCACAGTGGCCTGCGCGCCCTGCGTTCATAGAGCCGCTGTCAGGAAAAATTGTCAGTTATAACGATCTGTGGATGGGGGTACAGCGCGCGGCCGGCGGCCTGGCGGCAATGGGTTTTGGGCGGGGTTCGGTGCTCGCTATCATGGCAGCCAACTGTGCCGATTATGGGGTCGCCTTCCATGCCGCCGCTCTGGCCGGCGGCGCAGCGACCACTATTAATCCGGCGTACCGACTGGAAGAAGTCATCCTCCAATTGCGCGACTCCGGCGCGCACTGGCTGATTTGCGATCAGACGGCGCTCGACATCGCGCTGAAAGCCGCCCGGGAAGTTGGCAATTGCCCCGTGTATTGTTTTGGTAGCAAAGGTGTCGGATCCTTTGAGTCGCTGGCGGGCACACCGCTGGGCCACAGTTCGGCTGGCGCCGATGACACGCTGGCCCTGCCGTATTCCAGCGGCACCACCGGTTTCTCCAAAGGCGTAATACTCACAAACTTCAATTGTGCGGCCAATGTCGAGCAGACACTGCATTCGCTGCCGCTGGGCGACAACGAAATCTTCATTGCGGCGCTGCCTTTTTTCCACATCTATGGCATGCAGGTCATCATGAACCTGGGCCTGCGCATCGGCGCCACGCTGGTGACGCTACCGCGTTTTGACCTCGCTGCGTTTCTCGATGCGATCCAGCGCTACCGCGTCACGGTGGCATTTGTCGTGCCACCCATTGTGTTAGCCCTGGCGAAACACCCGCTGGTGGCGAACTATGATCTGTCATCGCTGCGTTTCATGATGTCTGGTGCTGCGCCATTGGGTGCTGACGTAGCCGCCGAGGCCCAGGCCCGTACCAGAGTTCCCATCATCCAGGGCTACGGCATGACCGAGTTGAGCCCGGTGTCGCATCTGTCGGTGGTCGGTGCAACCCCCGCTGGTTCGATAGGTCCGCTGACACCTAACACCGAAGCGCGCATTGTGGATCCCGAGTCGCGCAAGGATGCCGCCCCAGGTGCCACGGGCGAATTGTGGGTGCGCGGCGTGCAGGTCATGCGGGGCTATCTCAACAACCCGGCCGCTACTGCCGCCACTCTGGATCGCGACGGTTGGCTGCACACCGGCGATATTGCGAGTGTCGACCAGGCCGGCAACTTCTACATCGTTGATCGACTCAAGGAGTTGATCAAGTACAAAGGTTTCCAAGTGGCGCCCGCGGAACTTGAGGCGCTGCTGTTGACTCACGCGGCCGTTGCCGATGCCGCGGTCATCGGCGTTCCGAATCAGGAAGCCGGCGAACTGCCGAAAGCATTCGTGGTTCTCAAAAATGGTTCAAAGGCCAGCGCTGAAGAATTGCGCGGCTTTGTCGCCCTGCACGTCGCAACTTATAAACACCTACACGAAGTACAGTTTGTAGATTCCATCCCGAAATCCGCCTCCGGCAAGATCTTGCGTCGGCTGCTGCGCGAACTTCCGGCATCATGACGAGCGCGTTGCTTCAGCCACATCGGCCAGCAGGTAAAACTTGAAATCGGTACGCCCGGCGGGACCGCGCTCTGGCGGCAAGGGATGCTGCGCGAACCAGGCTCGATAGTCTTCGTAGGCGGCCATGTCCCGGAAATGCATCTCGGCAATCCTATAAAGAGGAATGCTGGCGGGAAGATTCATGGTTCCGCCGCTCGCCGAACCCACCGGCTTGATAACCGTATTGAAAACAATCTTGTCGATATGCGGATTGGCTAACAAATCCGGCACATGGACATCCCAAAGCCAACGATCATACTCCTGCGGGGTGATTCCTGGGACCAGGGTATACCCGACCAGCGCCTTGATCATGTTAGCCTCCAAGCTTGTGCAATACTCGAAAGAAGTAAGATAACGGGAATCCCCATGCCTGCCCACAAATTCATTGCAATTGCCGGCAATATCGGCGCGGGCAAGACCGAACTCACCGAGTTTCTGTGCCGTCGCTATGATTTGCGACCATTTTTCGAACCTAACGATGAGAATCCCTATCTTGAGGACTTTTATCGCGACATGCGAACTTGGGCGTTTCGTTCGCAGCTTTTTTTCCTGTCGCGCAAATTCCGCTTGCATCTCGAATTGCAGGATGCAGCGGGTGCTGCCATCCAGGATCGCACGTTGTACGAGGATGCGGAAATTTTCGCCCGCAATCTCTACCGCCAGCGACTGATAACGAAGCGCGATTTCGAAGTGTACTGGGAACTCTACCAGTCGATCGCCAGCAGCGTCCGTCCGCCAGACTTGATGATCCAGTTGCGCTGTCCAGTGCGCACCCTGCGGCAACGCATTCGCGCGCGCGGACGTTCCATGGAGCAGGACATCCCCGTCAACTATCTGCGCCGACTCAATCGGCTATATACAGAATGGTTTGAGAACTACCGACTCTCGCCGGTGCTGGTGCTGGATACCGACCAACTCGACTGGCTGACGGATCTGGTCGACCGCGTCGACCTGTTCCGCAAGCTGGAAAAATTTCTCTAACGCGGCGCGCGCGTCAACAGGAACAGGCGCAGATATTTCTGCCGCACGTAGTTGGCATCGGCGAGCGCAACCAGCAACCCGCGCCAGCCGTCCAAAAAGCCCGCGCGCAGCACGAATGCACGCAGGAAACGCCAACCCGGATTAAAAAGAATGTGGAGCACGCTGCCACGCCGACCCGCGGCATGCATTGCATCGGCCATCAGTGACGCATACCGGTTCAACTTGGTGAGCTGATCGTCATAGTTACGATACGAGTCGTGCAGGATCTTGCCGCGCAAACTTCCGACTGGGCCATCAACCACGAGTTTTTCGTGAATCTCGAATCCGCCCATGGCTGAGCGCCGGCGATCAAATAATCGTATGTGATGCTCACGACCCGCATCGCCAAAGCGCAGATAGCGGCCAAAATAACGCGATGCGAACGGTACTTTGTAAGCTGCCGCAGTGGCGTTGTCCTGTTGCTTTTGCCGCAGAATTTCCGCAGCGAGTTCCGGCGACAGCTGCTCGTCCGCGTCTAACATCAGGATCCAGTCATGGCTTGCGGCTTCATGCGCAAACTGCCGCTGCGAGCGATACCCCGCCCAGTCACGTTCTATGACCCTTGCGCCACACTCGCCAGCGAGCTCACGAGTGCGATCGGTGGAATGTGAGTCGACCACCAGCAACTCATCGGCAACCTGAGCGAGCGAGTGCAGGCAGGCCTGAATGCAGTCCGCCTCGTTGAAGGCAATCACGCAACCTGAAATTCGAATGGGCATGGCGCAATCCTACCGCGCCAGGGCCCCTTACGTAGAGAGTCAGCCTGGCAAGTCAGCAGCCTCGGCATCCTGCGTGGCGACCATGGGCACCGTCTTGTGAACCCAGTTCGACGGGTCCATGCGCCGTTCTGGCGATGGAATCACCATGACGCGGCGGCCGCGCTCAGCCAACATTTTCTCGACATCGATTTCATTGCCAAGCCGTGCCCACTCGCGAACATGGCGCCGGAACTGGAATTCCATGCCATCGGTTTCTGTCAGGAAATCCTCCGCGGCCGTGCGTGGCGGTAGTTTGGGTTCGATGCGGGTCACAACTGCAAGATCCTCTTGCAATGCCTGCAAAATGGCCGCATGCCTTTCTGTGTCCGCCGCAGGATCTAACAAGAAATTGCGCGCCTGAATGCCAAAGGTGCGGGTATTCATCGCATCGATCGGCACTTTGACCGAATACGTGATGATGGACATGCCTTGCTGGAACACTGGCTGGATGCGATGACAGACGCCGATCAAGCTGAATTCCACAGACACGGCCGTAAAGCCGCGGTCCGGATTCAGAATCTTGGCCATCTCACCAGTCTTCTGTTCGACTTTGGGGGCGGGACGAACGCGTTGCACCTTTGCGCCGTACTCGGTGGCCGTGATTGGCACAACATGTACGCGTGGCGCGCGACGCGTACCAAATGTGGGATGCACAAAATTGATGTGCGCGGTGTCTAGGGAATTCTCCTCGAAGCGCGCCCAGTTCACGTTGCCCTCGCCGTGGTAGTGAATCAGCCGCCACTCTCCCGGCAGGTCGTATTCGGGAAACAGCTCGGGCACCTGCGGTCGCTGGTCCTCGGGCAAATCACCGAGAAACACCCAAACCCAGCCGTACCTCTCCATGGTGGGATACGAATCGATGCGCGCCCGCTTCGGGATGACCGCTTCATCGCCCATCGCCGGAATTTTCATGCACCGTCCGCTGCTGCCGAATTGCCAGCCGTGGTAGGGGCATTCAATGTGCCCGGCCGCCAACTGCCCGTTGGCCAGCGCAGCTCCCCGATGCACGCAGACATTGGACAGGCAAACTGCGCTGCCGGTCGTGTCGCGATAGATAACGAAATCGCAGCCCAGTA
>JAYVJR010000072.1:0-28996 GCA_043769085.1 Gammaproteobacteria bacterium | reverse complement strand
TGTAGCCACCCGTGCAACGCGCCACCGCCTCGTCCGGGTCGCGCACCACCAACGAGCCGCAGACAGGGCACTCGGCCGGAAGAACAACGGGCCTGGCATCCGCGGGCCGACGTGCCAAGAGCACTCGGGCAACCTCGGGGATGACATCACCCGCCCTGCGCACCACGACGCTGTCGCCAATGCGGACATCCTTGCGCTCCACTTCATCCATGTTGTGCAAGGTGGCGTTGCTCACGGTGACACCGCCCACAAACACAGGTACTAGTCGGGCAACCGGGGTCAGCGCGCCGGTGCGCCCGACCTGAAACTCTACATCGCGCAATTGCGTTTCAACTTCTTCGGCAGGGAACTTATGGGCAATCGCCCATCGCGGTGCGCGTGATACGAATCCCAGTTGCTCCTGCTGCGCGCGATCTTCCACCTTGTAGACCACACCATCGATCTGATATGGCAAAGTTCCGCGGCGCGCGCCAACCGAGCGGTAGTAGTCCAGACAGCCCGCCAAACCTCGAACAGCCCGCGCCTCCATGCAGGTACGCAGACCAAGAGTACGCAACCATGCTAACAAGTCTGACTGACGCTGTGGCGGTTCTGCGCCGTCAATCACTCCTATCGAATAGAAAAAAATCTCCAGCGGCCGGCTGGCAGTGACGCGCGGATCGAGTTGCCGTACCGCACCCGCAGCGGCGTTGCGCGGATTGACGAACGTGCGCTCATTGCGGGCCGCAGCGTCACGATTCATTTTTTCGAAACCAGCGACCGGCATGAAAATTTCGCCGCGCACCTCAAGCTCATTGGGCGGCCGGCCTAACAACGTCAGTGGCACTGAACGAATGGCCCGCACATTGGCCGTGACGTCCTCACCGGTGCTGCCATCGCCACGGGTGACTGCATGCTCCAACCGGCCATTGCGATAGAGAAGTGCAATCGCCAACCCATCGAGTTTCGGCTCTGCCGCATAGTCGATGTCACCCGCGACACCGAGGCGTTCATGGATACGCCGATCAAAAGCCTCGACCTCTGCTTCGGAAAAAGCATTGTCCAACGACAACATCGGCAATCGATGCCGGATGTCAGCAAGACTTTCGCGCCGCAGATCGCCAACGCGCTGGCTGGGACTTTCCGCAGTAAGCAGTTCTGGCCAAGCGGCTTCCAGCGCCAGCAAATCCCGCATCAGACTGTCGTAGGCGGCATCCGAAATCTCGGGATCATCCAGAACATGGTAGCGGTAATTGTGACCCGCGATAGCCCGGCAGAGTTCTTGGTGACGCTGCTTCGCCTGACTAAGCGGCAGCCGCTGGTCGCCCACGGTGAGCGCGCGTCAGTCCGCGCCAGCCGCCCGCTGCATCGGCACCGATTCGCGCAGACCGGCGCGCATCTCATGGGTCCGCTCGTCGGTGAGCGCAGCGCCATTGGCATCCGCCATGTCGCCGCCAAGTCGTTGTGCCAATGCCCGCGCCGAACCTAACAGGATATCGAATGCTTGCGGTGCCGGTAAGGGACCGGGCAAAACCGAAAACAGACTGAGACCCGAAAAAGTCTGTGAGTCAATTCGGTCGAGTTCGAAGTAGCCTGGTTTGGTCAAACTGGCGGCACTGATGACTGCGCGGCCATCGGCTGCCGCACGATGGAAAATCCGCAGCTCGCCATAGACATAGCCATCGCCTACCAACGCCTGTCGAACGCGCATGCCAGAAAACCTGGTCCCCGCGCGCGCTATGACGCGCAACCCCAGAATCTGTCGCTGTGTTTCGTCAGGCCACTCGACGCGGATCGCAGGCGGTCTGTCAAATTCCGCAGGGTCAAGCACCACCGTGTCGGTCTGCGAATTGGTGTCCGACAAGCCATAGTTATCGACGTCCGCCTGGATCTGCGAGTCGAACTGCTGGCCGACGTCTACGATAGGCAGCGACCCCAGCACTGGATCGCGAGTCGTGTTGACTTGAGGTGGCGCCACTGACAATCGGTCATCGATCAGTGTCGCTGGATCCACGGTCGTGTTCGCCTGCTCTGCGTCACGGCGCACGCGTGTGGCCGCGTCGCGCCGTCGCCACCACTCCCAGGCCACAAGGCCGAGGATAAACCCGATGCCCAGAGTCAGCAGACTGAGTCGCAGTTCCGACATGACTAGCTGGCCGCCATCCGCAGCGCCTCATCGATATCGACCGACACCAGTCGCGAAACTCCAGGCTCGCTCATGGTGACACCTAACAACTGCGACGCAAGTTCCATGGTCGTTTTGTTATGAGTGATAAAGATGAACTGCACACGTTGGGCCATTTCGCGCACGATCTCACAGAACCGACCTACATTGTGCTCATCCAAAGGCGCGTCGACCTCGTCCAGCAGACAGAATGGCGCCGGATTGAGTTCGAAAATCGCAAACACCAGTGCCACCGCGGTCAGAGCCTTTTCACCACCAGACAACTGCGAAATCGTGACATTGCGTTTACCGGGCGGCCGCGCCATAACAGCTACGCCGGCATTCAACGGATCGTCACCGACCAGTTCCAGATAGGCGTGTCCACCACCGAACAGGCGCGGAAACTTCTCTTTCAAACCGACATTAATGCGTTCAAAGGTCTCCTCAAAGCGAACGCGCGTCTCCTTGTCAATTTTGCGCATCGCCGCTTCGAGCGTATCAAGGGCTGATGTCAGATCGGTAAACTGACTATCGAGGTACTCCTTGCGTTCGGTGTTGTCGCGCAGCTCGTCGATGGCCGCCAGATTCACCTGCCCCAGTTTTTCAATATCCTGACGCCGATCGACCAGAGATTTGTCCCAATCTGTCGTGTTGGCTTCTTCGCTGAGTCCACCCAGCACGTCAGCCAGGACGAAATTGGTGACGGCAAACTGCTCGGCGATGGACTCGCGACGAACTCGCGTTTCCTGCGCTGCCATGCGCGCGGTTTCCATGTCAGTACGGCATTCGGTCACCCGCCGCTCCGCTGTCAGACGCGACTCATCCAGCCGCCTCATTTCTGAATCCGCATCCTCTTGCGAACGACGCGCAGCCGCAAATTCCGCCTCGACATCCACGCGCTTTGCTAACAGCCCCTGCAGCAAGCCTTCAAGCTCGACGATCGGCGCATCCCCGCCTACGAGTTCCGACTCTAAAGATGTAACGCGCTGGTCTAGCTGCTGCCGCTGATCTGCCATGCGACCAAGACCGAGCACCAGAGACCCTTCGGTGGAGCGCCGGCCTTCGCTGCGAATCATCAGATCGCGCAATGCCAGTTGCGCCTGTTCCGCGCCGTCACGGCAGCGCTGTAACTCATCGCGGCGAGTTTCACGCTCAGTCAGCAATTCCGGCTGCCGTCGGTCGAGATCTTCAATGGCAGCAAGCCCACGCTCCAGCTCAGCATGTGCTCGCTCCAGGGCAAGCTGGGTTTCGTCTCGTTCACGAATGACCTCGGCGCTCTCCTGGTCCAGCCGCTGACGCCGCAGCAGCGTCTCCTGCGAGCGTGCTCGTGATGCCTCCAGCTGACCTAACAACTCGCTATGATCGCGGTGCGCACTCTGAATCTGGGCTTGCGTCAGATCGCGCTGCCGCTCGGCGAGAAGCAACGTTGCACGCAATCCCGCAAGTTCCTGCTCAAATCCCGAAACTTGCGAATCGCATTGCTGACTTTGTACGCGCAGGTCCTTAAGCCGATGTTCGCGCTCGAGTACGCCCTCATGCCCACCAGCCCCGCGATTGATACGTAACCAATTTCTGCCCAGCCACTCGCCGCGTGCCGTGACTACAGACTGATCGGATGGCAGCGAACTGCGCATCGCCAGCGCCTGTGCCAGCGAACCGGCTGTTTGCACATGGCTGAGCAGTTCGAGCACCGCCGACGGACCGCGCGCGTGCTGGGCAAGCCCTGCGGACACTGCATCGGCACTTCTGCCGCTGGAATCCAATAGCGCCAGCCGGCCGTCGCCGAGCCCTGCCAACGCGCTTTCCAGGCTGTCAAAATTGTCCACGCAAACAGCTTCCAGGTAGTCGCCGAGCACGGTTTCGACCGCGCGCTCCCAACCGGACTCCACTGTGAGGCTTTCGGCCAAGCGGGCCTTTTTGGCAAGGCCGTGGGTTGCCAGCCAGCCGCTCGCGTTGCCTTCCGCACGTCGCAGTGACGCCTGTTGCAGAGCTTCAACCGACAACATGTCCGCGCGAGCCTTATCGCGGCGTACCCGAGCGCTTTCCAATTCGGACTCGAGTCGCAGCTGTTGCCCACGGGTCGACTGCACGTCGCCGAGCGCCGCGCTCAAAGCCGACGTCAAATCTTCACTCACCTGCCGCGCCAAGGATTCGCGCGACGCCAGATCACCTAACAGAGCATTGGCCTCCTGCGTAGCCTGCCCGTCGCGTTCCAGCGAGAGCCGATCGGCATGCGCCTGTAAACGGCGAATCTGATTCTCGAGTTGTTCTATTCGTGCACGTTCGACCTGCACCGTTTGCCGGGCGCCACCCAGCTCGGCGTTAAACTGTTCCCAAAACTGTTGCGCCCTTTGCAGTTCGGATTCGGCCGCCACCAATGCGGCGCGGGCTACCAGATCAAGCTCGCCTGCCTGACCGAGACCGGGCGCCAGACTTTCGAGCTCGTTGCGGACGGTGACCAGTTCGGACTCGTCGCGCGCAATGTGGCTGGCCATCTCGCCCAAAGACGTGCGTAACTGCGCGAGCTCGGCGCGTTGGCGCTCGCGCAATTCGCGCGTGTGCTGGATTTGTTGCTCATGACGCGATACGTCCGCGCCAATCGTGTAGTAGCGGCCCTGCACAACACCGACTCGCTCAGTCGTCTCGACCTGGAATTGCCGTTGGGTTTCCAAGGCCGCCTCACTGGAGCGCAATTCGGCGAGCGCAGACTGCAGCGCGATGTCGCATGCGCGTACTGCGGAATCCTGCACTTCGCTGCCACTGTCCAGTTCGCGCAAGCGCAATGCCAGTAATTCGGCATGCAGCTTGCGCTCTTCTTCTTTCAGCGTCTGATAACGTCGTGCAGTCGCCGCCTGGCGCTGCAAGTGACGAATCTGTTTGTCTACTTCATCCCGAACATCCTGCAGTCGCTCCAGATTTTCGCGCGTGTCGCGAATGCGGCTTTCAGTTTCGCGGCGCCGCTCCTTGTAGCGCGAAATTCCAGCGGCTTCTTCGACGAACGCCCGCATATCTTCGGTCTTCGCTTCGATGACACGCGAAATCATGCCCTGCTCGATAATGGCGTAGCTGCGCGACCCGAGACCGGTGCCAAGGAAAAGCTGGGTGATGTCCTTGCGACGACACTTGGATCCGTTGATGAAATAGCTGGAGCTGCCGTCCCGCGACACCAGGCGTCGCAACGAAATTTCGCTGTATGCCGCATATGGGCCGCTGATCTTGCCGTCCGAATTGTCGAACACCAATTCAACAGACGCCGCGCCTACTGGCTTGCGAGCGCCTGACCCATTGAAAATCACATCCGTCATGCTGTCGCCGCGCAGATGCTTGGCCGACAATTCACCCATGACCCACCGCACGGCGTCGATGACGTTCGACTTGCCGCAGCCATTGGGGCCCACTACGCCCGTCAAATTGCTTGGAAAAGCAATACTCGTCGGGTCGACAAAAGACTTGAAACCAGAAAGTTTGACGCGCACTAGCCGCATTGCGATAGATCCTCTGCCGCTAGTGTAAATTATTCATACGATGAGTACGCAACCACTAAAAACTATTGAGACCTTTCCCAACCCACATCCGGAGAGCGACTACCAGATCCGGATGCGAATGCCGGAGTTCACCTGTCTGTGTCCGAAGACAGGCCAGCCGGATTTTGCAACCCTGCGGCTCGAATACATTCCGGATCGGCTATGTGTCGAGCTGAAATCGTTGAAGCAGTATCTTTGGTCATTCAGGGACAGAGGAGCATTCCATGAAGCGATCACCAACGAGATTGGCGGGCATTTTCGCGCGATGCTCCAGCCCCGATTTTTGCAACTCGAGGCCAAATTTAATGTCCGCGGCGGCATTTACACGTCCGTGGTCGTCACCTACACAAAAGACGGCTGGACGCGGCGACCCCCGCCGGTATAATCCGCCGTCCTTTTTCGGCCCTCCGGTTCGCAGGGGGTAAAAATGCCCAACAGAAAACCAGCTTCAAAATCCGCTAAATCGTCCAAGGCCAGCACGCCGGCTCGCAAAGCCGTTGCCAAGGCACCTGCCAAGGCACCTTTGAAGCCGCCGTCTAAAACAGCGGCCAAACCCCATGCGCGGACCCCTGCATTAAAGAGTGCCCCGCACAAGCCTGTAGTTGTGCACAAACCTGCAGCCAAGGCGCCGCAGCCGATGGCAAAACAACCAATCAAGCCTGGACCGAGGGTGGAAGTCGCCGGACAGACTGCCAGTGACGTTAAGGTCGTCCCACCGCCCGTACAGAAACCCCAGCCCAGAATGCCTTTGAAAAATGAAACTGTTGCAGTTGCTACCGCTTCGCGCACTGCGAGACCCGCCGCCGACCCGGTTGATGCCGATGACAGCGATTCCGATGGCAATTTGTTGTCCGGCCCGCGCAATGTAACGCCGTATATCGCCAAACGTGGCGAGCAATACATGAGCACCGAACAGCTGCAGCATTTTCGGCAGATACTCGGTTCTTGGAAGTCGGACTTGATGCGTGAGGTCGATCGCACGGTTTCCCACATGAAGGACGAAGCGGCGAACTTCCCTGATCCCAATGACCGGGCGACCCAGGAAGAAGAATTCAGTCTGGAACTTCGCACTCGCGACCGGGAACGTAAGCTGATCCGTAAAATCGACGAAGCTCTACAGCGAATTGAAGACGGCAGTTATGGCTACTGCCTGGAGACGGGCGAAGAAATCGGCATAAAGCGCCTGGAGGCGCGGCCGGTGGCGACGTTATCCCTTGAAGCCCAGGAGCGCCGTGAGCGGCGCGAAAAACAATACGGCGACCGCGACGACCGCTACCGTTGACTATGTAGGACGGTTCGCGCCAACTCCCAGCGGGCCGCTACATCTGGGTTCGCTGGTAGCCGCACTGGCAAGTTTTCTGGATGCCCGCGCCGCCGGTGGCCGTTGGCTGCTTCGAATCGACGACCTTGACGGCCCGCGCGTCCGCCCCGGCAGCGCCGCGCAGATCATCCGCCAGCTAACAAACCTGGGTCTCGGATGGGACGGGGCAATTCGCTACCAGTCAGCCGCTCGGCATGAATACCGGAGCGCGCTAGAACAGATTCAGCGGCAAGGAGTCTGCTTTTACTGCAATTGCTCACGTCGCATGTTGCGAGCCGCCATCAAAACCGACAACCCCGACGACAGCGAACCGGACTGTATAGCTGGTTGTCGCGACAAAGTGATTCAACCACCCGCCACACTGCGACTTGATTTGACGCGCCTGGCGCCATCTGGATTTCTGGACCGCTGGCAAGGCCATATGGCGGCGGGCGGTCGCAGTCCGCGCGACCGAGTTTTACAGCGACGCGACGGCATACACGCCTACCACCTAGCAGTCGTGGTGGACGATCTGGCCACAGGTGTCACCGATGTGGTGCGCGGTGCCGATTTACTGACAAGCACGCTGGTGCAACTAGGCGTATACCGCAAGCTATCAGCAAGCGCGCCTCGTTATGCCCATGCGCCAGTGGTGATGGCGGCCAATGGCGCGAAACTGTCAAAGTCTCAACATAGCCTGGCGGTGGGCGAAGACGCTTCTCGAGCCGGCCCGGAGCTCACTCAAGCGCTGAGACTGCTGCGCCAAATCGTGCCTGTCGATTTGGATCGAGTCCAAGTTAAAGAAATTCTCGATCACGCCATCCACCACTGGAACCCAACCACGTTTTCCGGCGTGCAGTCGGTCCGGGCAAGTCGCTAACAAATCTGCTTGGGGTTTTCACCTACCTGTACTATCGTAGGGGTATGGCTGAGCCGCGGGTGATCAAGAAATACCCGAATCGGCGGTTGTATGACACCGCTGAAAGTCGCTATATCACGCTGGCTGATATCCGCAAGCTAGTGATTGATCGCGTCGAATTTGTCGTGCTCGACAAGGCCTCGCAAGACGACATAACGCGCAGCATTCTTTTGCAGGTCATCGCCGAGCAGGAACAGGCCGCGGAGCCGGTGATGAGCCGCGATTTTTTGTCGCAGATCATTCGCTCCTATGGCGGCAACATGCAAAACCTGGTCGGCAGTTATCTTGAGCAGAGTCTCAAGATGTTCGATGCGCAGCAACGGGAAATGCGCGACCGCGTACGCAGCGTGGTTGGCCTGGACCCGCTCGAAGCTGTAACGCAGATTGCGCAGAAAAACTACCAGCGCTGGCGCGCTGTGCAGGATGATATTTTCCGCACTTTGTTAGGCGGCGGCTCACAAGAAAGCAGCCACACCGACAAAAAGGACAAAGAGAATTAGACGTTCTGGCTGCGCGCTCAGCAGCGCGCAGCCAGACAGCATCGATCCAATCGATGTACTTAAGCCTCGACTTAAGCCTCGACATCCTTCATCGACAGACGCACGCGACCCTGCCGATCGACTTCCAGCACTTTGACGCGCACCGAGTCGCCTTCTTTGAGCTTGTCGGACACACGCTCCACTCGCTCGTTGGAAATCTGCGAGATATGCACCAGTCCATCGCGGCCGGGCAGAATCGTGACGAATGCGCCAAAGTCCATCAGGCGCGCCACCTTGCCATCATAGATAGTGCCGACTTCAACATCAGCTGTGATCAACTCAACGCGGCGCAAGGCTTCGCGACCGGCAGCACCGCTGACCGAAGCGATCTTGACTGTGCCATCGCTTTCGATGTCGATCGTGGTGCCGGTTTCTTCGGTGATGCCGCGGATAACTGCACCGCCCTTGCCGATGACATCGCGAATTTTCTCGGGATCAATCTTGATGGTGATGATGCTCGGCGCGAAATCCGACATTTTTTCGCGCGGCGCCGACAGGACTTTGTTCATTTCACCGAGGATGTGCAGGCGACCGTCTTTGGCCTGAGCCAGTGCAACTTTCATGATCTCGGGCGTGATGCCCTCGACTTTGATATCCATCTGCAGAGCGGTGATGCCATCCTTGGTACCAGCGACCTTGAAATCCATGTCGCCGAGATGATCTTCGTCGCCAAGAATGTCGGTAATGACTTTGTAACGACTGCCATCAAGCACCAGCCCCATGGCTACGCCCGCGACCGGCGCCTTCAACGGTACACCCGCATCCATCATGGCAAGCGAGGCTCCGCAAACCGAGGCCATGGATGACGAACCGTTCGATTCCAGAATTTCGGAGACGACGCGAATAACATACGGGAATTTGGTCATGTCGGGCATCACGGCGCTGACACCGCGCCGCGCCAGGTTGCCGTGGCCGATCTCGCGACGCTTGGGTGAGCCCATCATGCCGGTTTCGCCCACCGAGAACGGAGGGAAGTTGTAATGCATCATAAACGGTTCGCGGCGCTCGCCTTCGAGCGCATCGATAATCTGCGAGTCGCGCGACGTACCTAACGTCGTCACCACCAACGCCTGGGTTTCGCCTCGGGTGAACAACGCCGAGCCGTGCGTACGTGGCAGTACACCGGTTTTGACCGTGATTGGGCGCACTGTGAAGGCGTCGCGACCATCGATACGCGGCTGGCCAGTCAGAATGCGCTCACGAACTATATGGCTCTCGATGCGAAAAAACGCATCGCCGATCTGATTGGCGGTGGCTTTCGCAGCGTCGCCGGCAGCCAGTTTTTCTATGACTCCCTTCTTGATCTCGGCAATCTTGCTGTAACGGCTCTGCTTTTCAGTGATGCGGTACGCATCCGACAAAGTGGCGCGCGCCAGGGCGCCAACAGCGGCGTCAAGGTCCGCATGCGAGCTGTCAGCCTTCCATTCACTGCGCGGTTTGGCAGCCTCGGCAGCAATCTCGTTGATCGCTTTGATCGCGACCTGCATCTGGGTATGACCGAACACCACAGCGCCTAACATCACTTCTTCGGACAAGCCCTTGGCTTCAGACTCGACCATTAGCACAGCGTCTTTGGTGCCGGCGACCACCAGGTGCAATTCCGACTCCGTCAGTTCCTTGGCGGATGGGTTCAACAGATACTGGCCGTCTTTGTAGCCGACACGCGCGGCGGCAATCGGACCACTGAACGGCACACCAGACAGCACCAGGGCTGCTGAGGCACCTAACAAGGCAGGAATATCAGCGTCGATCTGCGGGTCCAGCGACAGCACGGTGGTAACGACTTGCACATCGTTGAAGAAACCGTCGGGGAACAAAGGACGGATCGGGCGATCGATCAGGCGCGAGTAAAGTGTTTCTTTTTCTGTCGGGCGTCCTTCACGCTTGAAGAAGCCACCCGGAATTCGACCTGCTGCATAGGTCTTTTCCTGATAATTGACGGTCAGCGGAAAAAAGTCACGCCCAGGGACGGCGGCTTTGGCCACACAGGCGGTGCATAGCACCACGGTGTCGCCCATGGAAACAAGAACTGAACCAGCTGCCTGACGTGCGAGCTCGCCAGTTTGGATGGTGACTTGCTGCGCACCAAATTGAAATGATCGGGAATGAACGGCCACGATGGGAATCCTTCAGTGTTATGAACTGTAAATGGCAGAAAGTCGCGTCTGATTCCTATCGTGAGGGGTTCCTACCGATAGGAGGCGCGGCCTTAACGTTGCGTCGTGTTAGCGACGAAGACCCAGACGCTCGACCACATCCTGGTACTTCTCAGGCTTAGTGGCCTTCAAGTAATCCAGAAGTTTGCGACGCTGGTTAACAAGCTTCACGAGGCCGCGACGCGATGCGTGATCGCTCTTGTGGGTCGTGAAATGGCCCCCTAGGTCATTGATGCGCTCCGACAGCAATGCGATTTGCACTTCGGGCGAACCCGTGTCGTTAGGTGAGCGCTGAAACTGAGAGACTGAGCCGGTGTTCTTTTCCGCGGACAATGTCATGTATCTGATCCTAAAAATTTTGTCGTAGTTTGCGGGCGCGGATTCTACCCGCAGGCGACTGCGGCCACAAGCCCGAATTCTTTTTATAAACAGTCACTTAGGGTAAAGGCCGTGTAAACATGCGTTGTGGACGAATGGTGGAGCCACCACCACCCTCCCAAGCCTGTGCATTGCCAAGTCCCAGTCCCGTACCGGCAGGATCCAGCAGCCAGCAGGTGCCGTTCAAGACCGCCTCGCACGCTGTCGCCTGACCCTGCATCAGGCGTGTGGATTCGGCCTGGCCGAGCTGTACTCGCGGCAAATCAGGCACCGCCAACGATGTGGGCAAGAGGAAATCCGCGTGACCCTCTTCCAGGGCTCGGCCGACCTCTTCTAGCGACCACATTCGCTGGCCGGAAAACGGCGCGACCCAATCACGCCGCAGCTCGACCAAGAAGCCACAGGTACCCAGGGCGCGCGCGACGTCCTCGCCCAAAACCCGAACATAGGTGCCCTTGCTACACCGTGCCGACAGCGTTATTCGGTCTGGCAAGACCTGCTGGCTTGCCAATTCGTGCAGGACAATCGGCCGAGGTTCGCGCTCAACGGTCTTGCCTTGCCTTGCCAGACGATAGAGCGGCTGGCCACCCTGTTTGATCGCCGAGTACATCGGTGGCATCTGGTTCTGCGGGCCGCGCATGGCTGCCAGCACCGAATCCACATCGCCTCGAGAAAACCTCGGCACCGGCAAGCGCTCGACAACTTCTCCTTCGGCGTCACCTGTGGATGTCCGGGCGCCCAGCGCTACCGTGAAACAATAGTGTTTGTCGTGACTCGCGACCAAACCGGCGACCTTGGTGGCCTCGCCGAGGCAAACCGGCAGCATGCCAGTGGCCAGCGGATCCAGACTGCCAACATGACCCGCACGCAGCGAGCCCACCAAGCGTCGGAGTTTGTTGGTCGCCGTATGCGAAGTAACGCCTAACGGCTTGTCCAGCAGGACAACTCCGTCTATTGAAACCGCCACGACCGTTCAGTCGTCGCGATGCTTGACGCGATCCTCGCGAACTGCGCCGTCGATCAGTGTCGACAGATGGTGCGCGCGTTGCAGGCTCTCGTCATATCGAAACTCCAGGCGTGGTGCATGCCGAAGCTCCAGTCGCTGGCCAACTTCGCGGCGCAGGAAACCACTCGCGTTGTTCAACCCGACTGCAACCTCGTCGGGCGAGTGGGCTGTGCCGAAGGGCACGAACAACACTTGCACCACCGACATGTCCGGCGCGACTGTGACTGCGGTCAGCGTCACGTTGCCGACACGCGGATCTTTGACCTCACGCCGCAACAGATCAGCTAACACACGGTGCATTTCCGCCTCAATGCGCATCAGGCGCTGGCTGCGCGCCTGCGGACCGGCACTGCGGCTGCGTTTAGCCATTCAGGGTTCGCGCGACTTCA
This sequence comes from Gammaproteobacteria bacterium, assembly GCA_043769085.1. Taxonomy (GTDB): domain Bacteria; phylum Pseudomonadota; class Gammaproteobacteria; order Steroidobacterales; family Steroidobacteraceae; genus UBA964. Next base: position 16,642 of record JAYVJR010000072.1, on the reverse strand, counting down.
ACGCGCGCAAAACACTCGATTTGGTCGCCGGCCCGTACGTCTTGGTAATTCTTAACGCCAATGCCGCATTCTGTACCGGCACGAACTTCGTTCACGTCGTCCTTGAAACGCCGCAGCGATTCGAGCTGCCCCTCGAAGATGACTACGTTATCGCGCAACACACGAATCGGATTATTGCGCTTTACGAAGCCATCGCTGACCAGACAGCCTGCGATCAGGCCAATCTTGCTCGATCGGAAGACATCGCGCACCAGCGCTGTGCCAACAATGGATTCGCGAACTTCCGGCGCAAGCATGCCGGTCATGCGCTGTCTCACATCGTCAATAGCTTCATAAATGATACTGAAATAACGAATCTCGACGCCCGTTTCTTTAACGGCATCGCGAGCCGCAGCATCGGCGCGGGTATTGAAACCGATGAGCAAGGCGCGGGACGCGGCTGCGAGATGCACGTCGGATGCTGTTATGCCACCGACACCGCTGGCGATTACTTTTACCTGAACTTCGCCGGTTGATAACTTGTTGAGCGCTTCGCGCAGGGCTTCGGCGCTGCCCTGAACGTCGGTCTTCAGCAGCACATTGACAACATCGGCCTTGGTTTCGCCCATCTGCGAGAACACATCCTGGGCACTGGTAGTCTGCTTCGCGAGCTTGACATCGCGAAACTTCCCTTGCCTGTAAAGCGCAACTTCGCGCGCTTTACGTTCACTCTCAACCGCCAGCAATTCATCACCGGCGTTCGGCGACCCTGACAACCCTAACATCACCACCGGCATCGACGGTGCGGCTTGCTGGATCGACTTGCCGTGTTCATCGAACAACGCACGCACACGACCGTACTCGTGGCCGACGATGATCGGATCTCCAAGCTTGAGAGTGCCTTTCTTGATGAGAACTGTGGCGACGGCACCGCGTCCTTTCTCGATGCTCGACTCCACCACAATGCCCGATGCCAGACCGCCCCTTGGCGCCTTCAGTTCGAGAATTTCGGCCTGCAGCAGCAGCGAATCGAGCAATTGATCGATCCCCTGCCCGGTGCGGGCGGACACGTTTACGAAAATACTCTGGCCACCCCACTCTTCGGGGATCACTTCGTACTTGGAAAGCTCCGTGCGCACCCGCTCGGGATCCGCATCTCCCTTGTCCACCTTATTGACAGCAACCACAATCGGAACGCCCGCCGCCTTTGCGTGCTGAATGGCTTCTATGGTTTGTGGCATGACGCCGTCATCGGCCGCCACCACCAGCACCACGATATCCGTGGCCTTGGCGCCACGCGCACGCATAGCGGTAAATGCCTCGTGCCCCGGCGTATCCAGAAAAGTCACTTTGCCTTTGGGGGTTTCAACATGATAGGCGCCGATATGCTGGGTAATTCCGCCTGCCTCGCCGGCAGCCACTTTGGTGCTGCGCATGTAATCTAACAGCGATGTTTTGCCATGGTCGACATGACCCATGACGGTCACAACCGGTGGTCGTGCTTCATAGTCTTCTTCCGGAATCGCCATGCCCTGCAAATCGGCATCCAGCTGGTCTTCTTTCAGCGCGAGCGCCGGGTGGCCCATTTCTTCGGCCACCAGCATCGCCGTGTCCTGATCGATAGGCTGGTTGATGGTTGCCATGACGCCCATCTTCATCATGACTTTGATGACTTCCGTGGCTTTCACCGCCATTTTCTGCGCCAGTTCCTGCGGCGTGATGGTTTCGCCGATGGTCACTTCGCGCACTACGGGTGCGGTCGGCATTTCAAAGGCGTGCTTGCTCTCGACGCCAACAGGTGACTTCCGGTCACGAACCCGCTTCTTCTTTTTGAAGCGCGAGCTGACATCTCCCTGGACGTGCAGCTCTTCGCGGCCATAGCGCGTGCCGCCTTTCTTGTTGCGATCGTCCTCAACCCCATCCTTGCGCACCGGCGCCTTGGCAACCGGCGCATCCGCCACTTTCTTGCCTTTGTTGTCACGGTCAGCCAATTCGCGCTGCACCTGCTGCTCCGCAGCGCGGCGCGCTTCCTCGGCAGCTTTGCGTGTGTTAGCTTCTTCTTCGATACGACGCCGGTTTTCCTGATCGATGCGCTCAGCCTCGCGACGCTCATGATCCTGACGTTCGCGATCGGCGCGGGCAGACTCCTCCAGCTCTTTCAGTCTGACGTCTGCGACGTCCTGTTGTGCTTGTGACTGTTGCTGCAGCACATCGCGCTTAACATAGGTTTTCTTCGAGCGGACTTCGATGTTGACCGTGCGCTGGCGTCCTGCACTGCCCGCAACCCGCACTTCGGTCTGTTGTTTACGCTGCAAGGTAATTTTGGGTGGCGCGGCAGCGCCGCCGGTGGGAGCCTTGGCAGGCCCGGCAGGTGCCTTCGGCGCACCCGAGGGCGCGTCCGCAACGGCTGGACTGTGACTGCGACGCAGATGCGTAAGCAATTCCATCTTCGCCGCGTCGCTGATGCGATCCTGCGGCCCGTTGACCGTGATGCCAGCCTGCGCGAGCTGCGCGATCAGTTTGTCGACCGGCACCTTCAGCACATCAGCAAATTGGGCAATCGTTACGTCGCTCATCAGTTAAACCTCTGCGCCTTGCGGCAATTTACGCCTTGGCTTCCGTAAACCAGTGCTCGCGCGCCTTCATGATGAGCCTGCCTGCCTCGTCGGCCGATAGTCCCTGAATATCTAACAAATCATCGACCGCCTGTTCGGCAAGCTCTTCTCGGGTACGAACGCCGCGACGTGCCAGCGCCAGCGCCAGATCAGGCTGCATGCCTTCCAGCAACAACAAGTCATCCGCCGGGAGTTGATTGTCGATGGACTCCTCGCTGGCAATCGCCTGGGTCAGCAGTACATCGCGCGCGCGATTGCGCAGCTCGCCCACCATCTTCTCGTCGAACTCTTCAATCGCGTTCAATTCGCCCTGCGGCACGTAGGCAATTTCCTCGATCGACGAAAACCCCTCCTGCACGAGAATGGCAGCGACATCCTGGTCGACATCAAGCTGTTTCATGAAATTCTCGATCAGAGTGCGGGACTCCGTCTCGCTCTTGGCTTCAGCATCAGATTCAGTCATCACGTTGAGATCCCAGCCCGTTAGCTGGCTCGCAAGACGAATGTTCTGACCACCACGGCCGATTGCCTGCGACAGCTTGTCCTCGGCAACCGCGATATCCATGCTGTGGGTGTCTTCATCCATGACGATGGAGATCACTTCGGCAGGCGACATTGCGTTGATGACGAATTGCGCCGGATTATCGTCGTGCGGAATGATGTCCACGCGTTCGCCGGCGATTTCATTGGACACTGCCTGCACGCGCGATCCGCGCATGCCGACGCAAGCACCCACCGGATCAATTCGATTGTCGCTGCTGCGCACGGCGATCTTGGCGCGCACGCCGGGATCACGCGCTGCGCCCAGAATTTGGATGGTGCCGGCGCCAACCTCCGGCACTTCCAGCTTGAAAAGCTCGATCAGAAATTCCGGCGCCGAGCGCGTCAGGAACAACTGCGGCCCACGCGGCTCCGGCCGGACTTCCTTGAGATAGGCCTTGATCCGATCCTGTGGCTTGACCATTTCACGGGCGATCATGTCTTGTCGCGACACAAAACCTTCCGCGTTGCCGCCGAGATCGACATAGATGCCGTTGCGATCAATGCGCTTGACGATCCCACTCACCAACTGGCCCACACGATCCTTGTAGGCGTCAATCACTTGGGATCGTTCCGCCTCGCGCACTTTCTGCACAATAACTTGCTTGGCCTGCTGCGCGGCAATACGGCCGAACAGAATTGACTCCATCGGCTCTTCCACGAAACCGCCGATTTCCGCCTTGGGATCCATATCGATCGCATCGTCCATGCGCAGTTCGCGTGCTGGAGTTTCGATTTCGCGCGAATCGTCGGCAAACACCTTCCAGCGACGAAACGTGCTGTAGTCGCCGCTCTTGCGATTGATCGAAACTCGGACATCCCACTCTTCAGCGGCATCGCCCTGTTTCTTGCGGGTAGCCGACGCCAGCGCGGCCTCCAACGCCTCGAAAATTATTTCCTTGTCGACGCCTTTCTCGTTAGAGACTGCGTCGACCACCATCAGGATTTCCTTATTCATCGCTACTCATCCTCCAACCGCGCTCATATTGCGAGTCGCGATTTACTGATCTCGTCAAAAGGCAGCGATACCTTCTGACCGTCCACTTCAAGTTCTATGCCAGTCGCGGTTATTGCCTGCAACAACCCGGTATACCGCCGGCGCCCATCGCGCGAAGCGGTCAATTCAACCTTGATGCGCGAACCGGCAAAACGCTCATAATGCGCGCGCGTGCGCAGCACCCGATCGAAGCCCGGCGAGGACACTTCGAGCGCATAGGCGCCCGCGATAGGATCCTCGACATCTAACAAAGCCGAGACTTCCCGGCTTACTTTTTCACAATCCTCGACACCGACATGCCGACCTGCGTCAGGCAGCGTGTCGATAAACACCCTAAGCACGCCTTCGTGGCGACTCGGAAACCATTCGACCTCAACGAGCTCCAATCCCAGCGAACCGACAATCGGTTCGATCAAAGCGGTCAACCGCGCTTGCTGGTTTGTCAGTTCGCTATCCATCTGTCACATCTGCAGTCGCCAGAAACGAAAAAAGGGCCTCTACAGCCCTTCTGCCCGGTCAGTTTCCGGCCCGGCCAGGGCCAGAAAAAACAAAAGCCCCTCGGGGGGCTTAATAAAATCAAGCACTTAAGACGGTTTCCTCAACGAAAACGGTCACTCGAAAATCCGAGGCGGCTTTACGAGCGGCGCAATCTTATGCGATCTCGGGCCGGACCTCAAATCTGTGCGCATAAACAGCACGCAGCGCAGACGCAATACTAGCCCAAACGTCAGAGCTTGTTTCGGACACTCGCAGCACTTCGCGTTGACCTAAATACACCGAAAGTTCAGCCTGCAGCACCTTAATCTCGAAATGGTGTGGGAGAGTTTCATGGAAAGACGCGATTTTCTGCTGACAGGCACGCTGGCATTGGGACTTAGCCCGGCCGCACCTGCATTGGCTGCCGGTAAGGCCCGCAAGACGCCCGGGCTCAAAGGGCCCTACATTGACCTAACAACCGGTAAAGGCAACATGCTTGCCCTGGCGCGCATCGACGGCAATCTCGATGAGACCAAGGTGAAGTACGGCAGCGCGACCGGCGTGGTCACCGCAGTGCGCGACGGCGAACCACTGAAAGACCTGTTCGGTTTCGAGGTGGTCTCGACTGGCCGCTTGTGGAAACAGCCCGATGGCAGCTACCGCGTGCTGCATCGAGAAACCGTGCTTTACACCGATCTGGCCAGCGGTGACGTACTCACGGAATACATGAACCCTTTTAATAGCGAACGCGTGCGGGTTGTCGATGTAGTCAATGACCCGTGGAACGAGCACGTCGAAGAATTCAAACCCCGCCCACCTTCCTATGGTGGTCTGAACAAAAACACGGACGTTGCGCGCGAACCTTTGATTCTCCCGTGGCGCGAAGTGGCGGGCGGCTTGCTGTCGATGGAACGCCATATTCACCTCTTTTATCCAGCGGCTCTGCAGCCTGAAAAATGGCCGCGCGAAAGCGCCGGCAAAATGAATCGCGTCAGTGAATATTTCACCTATTGCCTGTCGCTGGCTGATCTGCAGAATCCCAAAAAGACCACCATCGAGCACAGTGGCACCTGGGTGCGCGTGACGCCTTGGTTGCCCTGGTTGCTGATGGGACAGGCGCCCGGGCACATCGTCTATCATTCCACGGTCGATTCATTCAATGAGATCGACGGCTTCAAGCCGAAAATTCTGGCGCACATGCAAAAACAGCATCCAGAAATGCTGGAGCCACCGCCAGAAGAATCCTGGTCCAAGCCGAACCTGTCGAGCCTTGAGGTTTATGCGCGTGACCAGAATCCCGCGCCCATGAAACCCTGATCGGTTTAATGCTAACGCGCTCGCCCGCTGGCTATTGCAGCCAGCGGGCGAGCCAGCCGTGTACTTCCTGAAAGAAAAACCGACTGTCCTCGCCTTTCAGTATCCAGTGGTTTTCGTCCGGGAACACCACTAACCGACTGTCAATTTTCCGCCGTTGCAGAATCGTCCAGTATTCCAGCGAGTTATTCAGAGGCACGCGAAAGTCCTGCTCCCCGACGGTCACCAGCACAGGCGTGCGGAATCTGTCGGCGTAACGAATGGGATTCTGTTCCCGCCACACAGGTCCCTGCTCCCACACTGGACCGCCGTTGTTCACCTCGCGCGGATAGGTCGAGTCGGATGTGCCGAACTGGGATTCCAGATTAACAAGCCCGGCATGACTGATCAGGCAGCGGTAGCGTGTGGTGGTGGCCTGCAACCAGTTTGAAAGGTGCCCGCCATAGCTGGCGCCACCCGCGCATTGCCGTGTGGCATCGATAAAGTCATAGCGCTTGATGGCTGCATCCGCCGCCTCGTTGATTTCCTCGCCCGCACTGCGCAACGGGTCACCCTGAATTAGTCGCGCCGACTGCTCGCCGAATCCGGTGGATCCGGAATAGTTGGTCAGCAACACCACATAGCCTGGCGCAGCAAGCATGTGGTAGTTCCATCGCAACACCCACTCATCGCGCCACATGGTATGCGGGCCGCCATGTATCACCACGAACAAAGGATATTTTTTGTTAGCATCAAATCCAGGTGGCCTGATCAAGAAACTCTGGATATCCCGTCCGCGGGAACTCTTGATCCAGAAAGATTCGGCCTGCGGCAAATCCAGACCGCTAGACTTACTTCGGGCAAAGTTAGTCAACACCTGGTTTTGCCCGCGAACAGGATCGATGCGCACGAGTTCTTTGGGTACAGACGCGCTTTCGTGATTTGCAATTAGGACCGGCGACTTGGCGCGTTCCGCCACGACCAGATTGCTGTACGACCCCGATTGAAGATCAGTAACGCGTTGCACCGCCCCGCCGCGAACCGCGACTGCAAAGAGCTTTTCATGGCCGTGCTCTTCGGCGGTCATCCAAATCGTGCGGCCGTCGGCACTGGGCGCAAAAGTGGACACCGAACGATCGAAATCACCAGTCAACTCGCGCAGCGCACTGCTGTTAGGCCAGTCAAGCGCCACGACGCGGCTGAGGTTGTAGACAAACTGATTGACACGCTCACAAATCGCGTACAAACGTGAGCCATCCGGCGCAAACTTCGGGTGGCTGCAACTTTGGCCTTTGCCGGACAATGCACGCGGCTCGCCACCCTCTGCGGCCACTGCAAAAAGACCTGTGCTTGTAAAAGCGTACGCGGCAGTATCGGCATTGGTCGAGGCTACAAACACAATGCTGCGACCATCTGGCGCCCAGGCCGCGCGCAGCGATTCCCCACTATCCGACCGCGCCCCCGCATAACCGCCGAGTTTCACCAATGCGCTGCCGGCCAGAAGGTCGCGCGGCGCGCCAATGGTCGCACCGTCGCCATCGAGCGCGACGACCATCAACCGTGCTTGCCGACCATCGAGCCAGCGGTCCCAGTTTCGAATCGGAAAACCAGTGTAAACCCGGGCATTGTACTTGCGACTCTTGCGTTCGTTGTCGGGAACACTGTCGGGCCATACCATCGTATCGAATGCCACGGCACGACCATCCGGTGAAAATTGAGCGCCCCGCGCCCCGCCAACCAGAGAAGTCAGTCGTCGCGCTTCGCCACCCCGCAAATCGAGCAGATAGAGTTGCTCTGATTCATCGTCGCCGCGCTTAGCGCTGAACACGATCCGCTGACCGTCAAGCGACCAGCTAACACCAGACTCGCCACCGCTGGTCTGTGTAAGCTGCCGAGTCGGCAATTTGCCACTGGTATCAACCAGCCACAAATCCGATGACTTCTGCTTTTCGTCATAGGCGGGCTGCGCGACGCTCACGACCGCCCACTTCCCGTCGGCACTGACAACGGGCGCACCGACCCGCGGCATGAGCCAATGGACCTCGTGCGTTATAGTTTGCGGCGCGGCTAACAATGGCGATGAAAATGCCAGCAGCAGCAATGCCAGAAACGGAGGTGGATTACCAACGGTCATAAGAACTCCCTGGAAAGATGGTCGCTGCCTTGCACAGCGCGTATGTAGAGACCTGAGAGCTTTCTCAGGCGTTGCCAGCCACGCCGCGCCAAGCCGCGCGAATATTCGCTGCAGTCGCCCCGTTGCCGTCAGGTCGCCATCCGGGCGGGCCAAAAACATACCTAACAACTTCGCGCACGCCACGCGCCTGCCGCACGTCCCTAAACATCGCCGCCCATTCATGGAACGCGATGCGAATCGGGTTGTAAGTGTCGATGTTCTTAATCAGGCCGTACTTCGGTGGATCCTGGTCGGTCTCTTCTGCAAAAGTCCCAAACATGCGGTCCCAGACCATGAATATGCCAGCGTAGTTGCGGTCCACGTAGCGCGGGTTCGATGCGTGGTGCACGCGGTGATTAGACGGCGTGTTGAACAGGTATTCATACCAGGTTGGCAGCCGCTGAATCGCTTCGGTATGGATCCAGAATTGGTACAGCAAATTGATGCCGCTCTGCAGAAAAATCATTTCGGGCGGGAATCCAATCAGCAGCAGTGGAAACCACGGCGCCCAGGTACCGACGAGGACCCCGGTCCAGGGTTGCCGGATCGCTGTCGAGAGGTTGTACTCCTGCGACGAGTGATGGTTAACGTGCGCCGCCCACCAGAAGCGACACTCGTGGCTGGCGCGATGGAACCAGTAATAGGCGAAGTCGTCGAGCACGATGATCGCGACCCATGCGTACACCGAATTCATGGGAATATCGAACAGCCGGAATTGGTAGAAGAACGCGAACACTGTGGCCGTGACGCCGGCCAACATCACGTTAGTTGCATAATTGCCGGCCCGCATGCCGATCGACGCGAGAGTGTCCTTCCAGGTGAAGTGGCCACGTACCAGGTGTATCCGAATCAACACCATCTCGGCGGCCATCAGCACCACGCGCGTCAGCAGCAACATTTGGGCAACCGTGAGGGTTTTGATCCACATAGGCAGGTCCAGTGCGCGAATTGCGACGCGCGAAATCTTACCCCGAACTCAAGACTAACGTCGAGCAGCCAAAGCATGCACCGCGTTCACGACTCGGTCGATTTCCTGTGGCGTGTTGTAGTGCACCGCGCCTATACGGACCATGCCGTGCTCCGCCAGCCCGAGCCGCTCAACCAATTCCACCGCGTAGTAATTGCCGTCCCACACATACATGTTTTGCGCAGCAAGTTCCTGCGCCACCTGCGACGGCGTAAAGCCCTCCAGAGTGAACGAGACCGTGGCGACGCGCTGGGCGAACTGCCCTGCATCGGTGATTCCGTAAACACGCACACCCGCAATGCGCTGCAAACCTGCGACCAGCTGCTCACTAAGCGTGCGCTCGTAATCCTGGATGGCCGCCAGTGCGCACGACAATGCCTGCCGGCGACTCTGCAGATGAGCGAATTGCGCCGCGTACGCGCCTCCCTCGAAGCCCCCCAGCCACTCGAAGTAGTCAACGGCGCCTAGCACTCCAGCTGCGCCCTCGTGACTTTGTGTGCCGGTTTCAAATTTCCCCGGTGCTTTGCCAGCTGCCGGACGCACTTTGTAGGCTGGCAGCTCATCGAGCAACTCCTGACGACCCCACAAGATGCCTTGGTGCGGGCCAAAAAATTTGTAGGCGCTGCAGGCTAACAGATCAGCGCCCAGCTTCTGCACGTCAGTGGGACCATGCGCCGCCCATTGAACCGCGTCCACGAACAGCAGCGCGCCGGCCGCATGGACCTGCGTGGCGATCTCCGCCACGGGATTCACCGTGCCCACGGCATTGGATGCACAACCCACGGCCACCAGCCGCGTGCGCTTCGTTAGCAGCGATTGCAGCTGCTCCACCCGCAGGGTGCAATCTTCGGGATTGATATCCAGCCATTTGACTTTCAGCCCCCGGTCAGCGGCTACCGCCAGCCACGGCGCAATGTTAGCGTCGTGATCCAGGCGCGTCACCACCAGCTCGTCGCCACGCTGCCAACGCTGCGCCAGCGAACGCGAGATGGCAAAAGTCAGGCTGGTCATGTTTTGGCCGAACACGATTTCATCCGGCGATGACGCGTTCAGAAGGTCGGCCATGGCCATACGCGCTTCAGCAACACACATATCCGAGTCGCGCGAAGTGCGAAATGCGCCGCCGCTGTTAGCATTGTGGTGCACCAAGTAATGCTGCATACGATCGAGCACCTGTTGCGCGACCTGGGTACCGCCCGGATTGTCGAGATAGACGCGGGGCTGGCCCTCATCGATCAGGCCTAGTGCGGGAAAATTGGCGCGAATGCGCGGCAGATCTAGCATGATTTCTCCAAGGTCAGCCTAGCAGCGGAATAGTGACTTCGCAGCCTCGAAGTGCGTGTCTGCGATTTCATCCATCCCAGGGCGCGGCCGCAAGTAGCTGAAGTACGCCAGCCAACGCTCCTGCTCGCTGGTATTGGCGAGGCCACGGTGCAGAATCCGGTCGTCGAACATCAGGCAATCCCCCGCCGACATCGCCTGTACGGCTGACTGCACCGTCCCATCGTCTTGCGCCTGCCCGGCGCTGCGCAAGGCCGCTGGCGTTATCTCCGTGTCCGTTTGATATAGAAGGTCGTCATGGTCCAGCCACGGACTCGCCAGATGGTTGGTCATCCAGTGCGTGCCGCGCGCCACTTCAGTCGGACCGGCCGCGAGTGGGATATCGGCCAGCGCCAGCAACAGATTCACCGCATGCGCCGGCCGGGCTTCTATCGCCTCGTGAGGCGAGTCGATGTGCCACTGCTGCGCGGGCGAACCGGGTCGCGAGAAAACGACGCCGCAGAACGAGGGCCGCGCATCTGGGCCCAGCGTCGCCCGGACCATCTCCAACCACGGCACCTGCGGCGCAATGGAGCCTTGCGCACCCCAGATTGGCATCAGATCCAACTCGCTCAAAGGGACATCAAACCTGCCAGGCGATCGCTGCACGAGCTCGCGGAACCCGTTCCTGCTGCCGATACCGATCGGCCTGGTGCCCAGAGCGTCCATAACGCGCGTTGCTCGCGCACGCATCACTTCGTTGATCGTGCGCAGCAGCGACGCAGGCACGAGGCCCCGTACCCGCACGACACCATCGGCCGCGAACTGCTGGGGGCAAAGTAGTGGGCTCATGCATTCGCTCCGGCCCGTAGGGTGGATGGATCCATAGGTGCAGCGTCGGTGAGTCGCTCGCGGAGCCTATCAGTGAGTTGCCGACCGCCGCAATTTAAATGGTATGGCGCGCAACCCAGCGGCAGGCGCGCGCAAGCTCACTACCCTGCCGCCCCCCCAAAAAAAGAAACCCCGCCGAAGCGGGGTTAGGTTATCGATTCGGTGTCGATTCAGCGTGGCGATCAGTTCGACTTGCGGCGTCTCGCGAAGCCAAGACTGGCGAGGCCGAGGCCTAACAAGCCAAGCGTTGCAGGTTCCGGTACCTTCATGTCGCGAACCTCGACCAAACCACGAACCGTTTCGCCGTTATTGCCGACTTCACCTATGTAGAGATAGACGGGGCTAGCCAGGGACACCAGCGAGGTCAGGTTGAAAGAAATCTGTCCATTGCGACCCAGACTGAGCCAGCCGTTCGAGCCCGCAGGAACAGCAGTGAACGTCGAGTCGAACGCGCCCAGCGTCGCGACGCCGTTGTTTACCGTGCAGCCGCCGCCAGACGTGCCAAACAAACACGGCCCCTGCAGAGCCACGATGCCCGTTGCATCCATGGTCCCGGCCGAAAACGATGTGCCGCCGACAAAGTCGAACACGTTCAAGGCGGCCGCAGCGTTAGCGCAGGCTGCCGTAGCGCAGGCCACCGTTGACAGCTTAATGCCGTCCAGGTCAAAGCCACTCCAGACTCCTGGCGAACCGGCGTTGCCACCACTATCTCTGATGGTGATCGAGGCCAGCTGGCTCAGGCTCAGGGCAGAAAGGTTGGCACCAAACACTCCCGTGTCCTGGGCTGTCGAGCCCGTCAAGGCCGTCAGCGCAACTGGGACAGCACTCGCCACCATTGGTACCGACATCATGCCGATCGCAAGCAATGTACATACTTTCTTGGTCATCTGAACCTCTGGAGCCCGATCTCGGGCACTGTGAAAAAACTCTACCAATCGTTGGTGCAAGGACTATGCCAAATTTTTCATAACTCTAATAAAACAATGAGTTACGTATTCATGACGCTTGGACCTGCGCACCAAGTGTAAAATTTTCCGACAAGTTCTCGGGCGGCTAGGAACGGGCTTCGGGGACCCATTTTAGTTTAGTTGGCTAGCTTTGATTGGTAGCGGGGGCAGGATTTGAACCTGCGACCTTCGGGTTATGAGCCCGACGAGCTGCCAGACTGCTCCACCCCGCACCAGTTGGGCCGCGGATGATACACAGGTTGTTTGGGCACGTCACCCTCGAAAAAAGGCGTCGCCGCTCAGAGAGTTAGGACAGCACCCGCGCGCACAGGTCGAGCAGTGGGCCCGGCATGATCCCGAGTACCAGGACTGCCAGCGCATTGAGCGCCAAAACAATTCGCAGACCGGGGCTGGCGCGGCTTTCCGGCATGTCAGCAGGCGCATCGAAATACATGATTTTGACGATCCGCAGGTAGTAATAGAGCCCGATCACCGAGGCCAGGGCCGCAATGATCAGCAAAACCGAATGCTGCGTGTTCCAGAGCGACTGCAGAATCTGCAACTTCGCCCAAAAACCGACGAACGGCGGTACGCCGGCCGTCGAGAACATCAGAAACATCATGGCCAGTGCCAACAACGGATCGCGCGCATGCAGTCCGCGCAAATGAGTCAGCTCCTCGGCTTCGAATCCCTGCCGACTGGCTAACAAAATGACGCCGAAACTGCCAAGCGCCATCACGACGTACACCAGTGTGTAGTAGAGCGCTGCCTCATAGCCCTGCTCGGTACCGGCGACGAAGCCCAGCAGAATAAAACCGACATTGCCAATTGCGGAGTACGCGAGCAGGCGCTTGAGGTTAGTTTGTGCGATGGCAATCAGGTTGCCGGCTACCACCGACAGGACCGCGAGTATCGCCAGCATTTCGGTCCACCAACCATCAACGCTGCCCAGCCCCTGTGACAGCAACCGATAGGCAAGTGCGAACGATCCTATCTTTGGAGCGGCTGCAACAAATGCACTGACCGGTGCCGGGGCGCCGTGATAGACATCGGGCACCCACATATGAAACGGCGCAGCGCCAAATTTGAACGCGACGCCCACGACCACAAACACCACGCCCAGCACCACACCCAACCCGGGATTGGTGCCCAGCTTTTCCGTTAGATCAGTGAACAGCAGCGAACCGGTCATGCCATAGATCAATGACATGCCATAGAGCAGACACCCCGACGCGATCGCGCCGAGCACGAAATACTTCATCGCTGCTTCGGCCGCGACGCCGGACTCACGGTCAAAAGCGACCATCGCATACAGCGACAGCGCCAGAAGCTCGACGCCGAGATACATAGTCAGCAAGCCGCTCGCGGACACCATCACGCAGATGCCTAACAACGCTGTCAATGACAGAACGTAGTATTCGCCGCGCAACATGCCACGGGATTCGAGCGATGGGCGCGAATATAACAGTGTCACGGCAACGAACAGAAAGGCCGCCAATTTCAAAGTCGTGGCCAGTGCGTCAGCCACATACATCCCGGCAAACAACGTGACCGGCGCAGTCACGTTCGAATAACGGATTGTCAATGCGGCGCCCATGGCGATCAGCAGCAGCGTCAGCGTCGGGGTATAGCGCGAGCGAGTCGAGGCCGCCAGCACATCGAACAGCAACACCACACAAATCGACAGTGCCAGCCAGATTTCAGGCAGCGCTGGCGCCATTGTCGCCAGAGTCCATTGCGCGTTATTCATGGCAGGCCTTGGTTACCGATCATTGCAGTGGCAGCTTGCTGGTTAGCACCTGCTGAACCAGATGCTGGACCGAAGCCTGGGTGATATCGAGCAACGGTGCCGGCCATACTCCTAACAACAATACGCCGCCCGCAAGTATGCCGAGCACGAGGAATTCACGCGCATTGAGATCTTGAAGTTCCGCGACGTGCTTATTGGCAACCTTGCCGAAGATCACGCGTTTGACCATCCACAGCGTATACGCTGCGCCCAGAATAAGTGTCGTTGCCGCCAGAAACGCGTACCAGAAATTGGCCTTGAAGGCAGCAATGATCACGAGAAATTCGCCGACAAAACCCGAGGTTCCCGGCAGGCCTGAATTTGCCAGCGCAAACAGCACCATGAAGGCTGCAAATATCGGCATCGTATTGATGACGCCGCCGTAAGCGGAGATTTCACGACTATGTACGCGGTCGTACATGACGCCCACGCAAAGAAATAGTGCTGCCGATATCAGCCCATGCGACACCATTTGCACCATGGCGCCATCGATCCCCATGCCAGCGCCTTGCGCCTCACCGGTATGGCTGACGATACGAAAGGCAATGAAACAGCCAAGCGTGACGAAACCCATATGGGCGATCGACGAATATGCGATCAACTTCTTCATGTCGGTCTGAACCAGCGCGACAAAGCCGATATAGACCACCGCAATCAGCGACAGCGTAATGATGAACAAATCTAACGCGCGACTGGCATCTGGTGCGATCGGCAGAGAAAAACGCAGGAATCCGTAGCCGCCCATCTTTAGCATGATGGCCGCCAACACCACAGAGCCACCGGTCGGCGCCTCGACGTGCGCGTCAGGCAGCCAGGTATGCACCGGAAACATCGGCACCTTGACCGCGAAAGCAGCAAAGAACGCCAGGAAGATCCAGAACTGCTCCTGCATGGTCAACGGGAGATCATGGAACTTCGAGATCTCGTAAGTGCCGGCTTTGAGATACAGATAAATCAACGCCACCAGCATCAGCACAGAACCCAGAAAGGTATAAAGGAAGAATTTCAACGTCGCGTAGACGCGTCGCGGTCCACCCCAGATGCCGATGATCAGGAACATCGGAATAAGCATCGCCTCCCAGAAAAAATAGAACAGCAATCCGTCGAGCGCGGAAAACACGCCGATCATCAGACCTTCCATGATCAAAAACGCGGCGAAGTATTGCTGCGCACGTTGTTCGATCACCGTCCACGCGGCAATCACAACTGGCACCGTGATCAGCGTGGTCAGCAGAATGAGTGGCAGCGAGATGCCATCGACACCGAGGTAATAGTCGGCGCTCCAGGTCTTGATCCACGGCAGGCGCTCAACGAACTGCCAGGCGCTGGTGCTGTTGTCGAAGCCCGTGTAAAGCGGTACGGAAGCACCGAGCGTGACCAGGGCGACGATCAGCGCCAGCCAGCGCGCAGCCGCCACGCGACGCTCACCCAATGCCAGCACGGCGAGACCGCCGAAGATCGGCAGCCAGACCAGCAAGGACAGGAGACCCATTTGCCGCATGTCGTTCAAACTCTGAGGACGAACCAGCCCAGCAACAACGCCAAGCCGATAACCATCCAAAACGCATAAGAATAGAGATAGCCGGATTGCACGCGTCGCGCCATACCCGACAGCGAATCAACGATACCTGCTGTGCCGTCGACCAGGCCGCGATCGATGATCGCCTGGTCCCCACCCTTCCAGAGTCCCGCGCCTAACAGGCGACTGCCCGCTGCAAGCACGTTCTCATTGAACCAGTCAAAACCGTACTTGCGCTCAAGGATCCAACGCAGCGGCGTGAACACCCTTGAAAGTGCATCGGCTGTGGCCGGACTTTTCAGAAACAGGAACCACGCGGTCACCACACCCGCAAGCGCGAGCCAAAACGGCGGGTGTTTCGCACCGTCCAATGCGAACGCTGCCCAACCCTGGAAGTGCTGGCCAAGTTCCGCGACCACGTTGTTGGTCTCGCGAATAAAGATAGCGTCGCCAAAGGCACCGCCAAACAGGAGCGGCTGAACCGTCATCGCACCGATGACGACCGACGGGATTGCCAAAGCGATCAATGGCCAAGTGACGACGCGAGGACTCTCATGCGGCTCACCACCGCCATGGCCGTGAGCGTGATCATCGTGAGCGTGCTCGTCGTGCTTTGCCCAGCGTGGCTCGCCATGAAAAGTCATGAAAAGCATTCTGAATGTGTAAAGCGCGGTCACAAACACACCGGCCAACACACAGTAGTACGCGTAATGCACGATCCAGTCATCGGGGCGCAGATGCGCGGCGTCTTTGACCGCATCGATGATGTAGTCCTTGGAATAAAATCCTGAAAAGAACGGCGTGCCAATCAGCGCCAACGAGCCGATCCAGCAGGTGATCGCAGTTATCGGCATCTTGCGGAACAGGCCGCCCATCTTGCGCATGTCCTGCTCGTGATGCATACCAATGATCACCGAACCCGCCGCCAGAAACAGCAGCGCCTTGAAAAAAGCATGGGTCATCAAGTGGAATATTGCGACGTTGTAGGCCGACACACCTAACGCTACCGTCATATATCCCAGTTGCGAAAGCGTCGAATAAGCCACGACACGTTTGATGTCGTTGTTGATAATGCCCAGGAATCCCATGAAAAGCGCCGTCGTCGCGCCGATAAACAACACAAAACTGAGTGCGGCGGGCGAAAACTCAAACAACGGCGACATGCGCGCAACCATGAAAATACCGGCGGTCACCA
>JAYVJR010000071.1:0-145262 GCA_043769085.1 Gammaproteobacteria bacterium | reverse complement strand
ACGGTTCAGGGAAGAAGTCATTTCTGGGATCATGATGGATACAACCTGTACTCTAAATTATTGAGGGCAGGTGTCTCACCTCACATTGGCACGGGGGGGACGCATATCCAGGCCGCGATCTCTCAGCGTGCGCTCGCGTTTGGCGGGGTCGCAGGTGATGCGCATTTATTTATTGTAGCTACGTTTAATCAGCGTGTCAACGTAGCTGCGAGAGGTCAGGCTGTCGGCTAACGAATGTCAGGGACTTCCCCGTCCCACGACGGCATCGAAGTGCCAAGATTGAGTGTTTGCATGTTCAATCACTAACAGGAAGGGGAAGTCATGGACAACGTTACTACGGTCGGGATCGATTTGGCAAAGGACACATTTTCGCTGCATGGAGTGGATGCCTTGGGCTGTGTGGCGCTGCAGCAATCGGTCAAACGGCGCGAGCTGCTGAGCGTGGTGCGGCAATTGCCGCCGTGCTTGACTGGCTTAGAAACGGGTTCTGGTGCTCACCAATGGGCACGCGAGTGTCAAGCGATGGGGCATTGCGTGAAGTTGATGTCCCCGCAGTTCGTGGCGCCCTATCGACTGGGCTCCAAGAACGATGGCAACGATGCGGCGGCCATTTGCGAAGCCGTGCAGCGTCCACGGATGCGTTTTGTGCCGGTCAAGTCATTGGAACAGCCATCCTGGCTGTCACTGCACCGAGTGCACTTGGGGTTCATCGAAGAGCGCACCGCGATGTGCAATCGCATCCGCGGGCTGCTGGCGGAGTTCGGGTTTGTGCTCGCCAGGAAATCCGCCACGTTGCGCCGAGTCGTGCCGACGCTGCTCGAGTCGGTACCGTCTCACGTGGCTCGCTGTCTACGAGATTTGCTAGACCATGTACGGCTGCTGGACGAACGAGTTGCCGAGTACACGCGCGAAATTGTCCACCATGCCAAGACCCATCCCGGCGCGAAGCTCATTCAGGAACGTCTCGGGATCGGCCCGATGACCGCCTCGGCTTACATTGCCTATTTGGGCGACGGATCCGAGTTCCGCAACGGCCGGCAAGTTGTCGCCTGGCTCGGGATGGTGCCCAAGCAGCACTCGACCGGCGGCAAAGCGCGCTTGGGACAAATCACTCGACGCGGCGACAAGGATTTGCGCACGCTGCTGGTGCTGGGAGCGAGATCTGTTTTGCAACGAGCGCCGAAGCGAGACGATGCCTTTTCAAAGTGGGCACTGCAAGTCCGACAACGTCGAGGCTATCACCGTGCTTGTGTGACGATTGCCGCCAAGAATGCGCGCGTCGCCTGGGCGATGTTGCAGGGCCGACAACCGCGACGGGCATCTGCCGTCTAACAGACAATCACCCTATCAATCACAGAGGAGTTCAGTCCTACTGCGGCCATTGAGCATCAGCAAACAGGTCAGACCGACGTTCGCAACACCTGATCAGCGGGGGTGCGATTGAACGCCTACTAAACGTATGAGGAGCGAACGTGCGGCTAAGCATAAAGGTCCCGGTGCTTTGTCACCGAATCAAGACCGATTAGAGTCCTGCAGTCTTCCTCCGTTTGTTAGCTCCAGAACCACAGACCACGAACCAGTTGCACGCCATACCGGACGAAGAAAATAAAACTTGCTTTTGGCGGGGAGTCCTTAGAGTCCCGCTGACCGCGCGGGCCCCATGGAAGAGGCTCGATCGAAGGCACTTTATTTCCGGGGCTCGCTCGACCATGCCTCACAGATTACTACCAGGGCCCGTAGCGGTCGAGCGGATTGTTAGGCGGCGTCTAACTGCCGTACCGCTAGCAGATCTTTAGGACTGACTGGTCTCAATTGATCGGTACTAAGTGTTAGTACTACAGCCTGCGTGTGACCTGACGCCGTCATAAACTCAACCTCAACGGCGTCAGGGGCGTACACCATGACTACAGTGCCGACATCACCGCTTTTGAGACCGTGGTCCGGCAGGTTTTTGCTAACAACAACGATGTCTAGTTCGTTAAATGTCATGAGCTAATCGTCCGGGTAGGCTGCTACGAGGCGCGGAGTTGATTCGCCATTGAGTATAATCCAAATTGTGACAACGCGAGCTTCGCGGCCGTTTGGCCCTCTCAAATTGCCACGCACGGCAAACTTTTGACCATGTTTCGTTGATTTGACGGCGTCCGCTGCTACTACGAGTAGGTTTCGGATGTCCTTTTCAAGAATTTCCCAAGAGTCCCGCGAGTAGCCTAGCGACGAGAAAAACGTCGCTTTCTGTCTGCCAGCCAGGTGTAGCGGCGATAGCAAGTAGTCGCGCACTTTCTCTGGTTGGATGATTGCGGTTTGTGCGTCAAAATTCATGATAGCGTCAATACTTGTGGTGGCAATCGACGCCGCCTAACGATTGAGCTCAGCGTCGGCGCGACGAAGCGACCTGACTCCTGAACGCGCCTGATTGGAAAGACTTGGCTTCATAGATTGCACTTTATTCCTGGCCGTGCGCTGGAGCGATTTGTTAGACCACCCCACGTGCATTTAACTTTGTCCAACCTTCAGCTCCTCTCTGAGCACGCGCCGGAGAGTTATTTCGTCGACTGGGGCTGATCCAGTGGCCTGCCGGAGCGTTTGATTGATGAGAGTCTGATACCCGGTTCCTTCCGCGTCGGCTTTCGCCCGGAACGCAACCAGCAAATCATTATCGAGCATGATTGTGATTCGGGTCTTACCCTTTGCTTCGGCCTGCAGACGAGCCAAATGGGGAATGTTCTTGGCCCTTTTGGCCTTTGAGAAGTCGTATTGTTTACGCATAGTGTGCTGCCTCTTTACGCGTGGCTTTGCGGGCGGAAATGAGCCGGATTCTCTCCTCATTGCGCAAGGCGTAAACGACCGTGAGCAATCGTCCTTTGGCACTCATGCCAATGAGGATCCAGCGAGCCTCCTGCTCTGAATCCGAGTCCTCCTGGGCAAGGGCCAAGGGGTCTAGGAGCGCTGAAGTGGCTTCCTCAAAGCCAATTCCGTGCTTTTTGAGGTTCGAGGAGACTTTGTCTGAGTCCCACTCTACATCCATATGCATAGAGTATGCATAACTGAACCACAGGACGCAAGCGCGACCCCAAGCACAGGTGCGCCCATGGGTGGTCTAACGATTGAGCTCAGCGCCGGCGCGACACCGCGACCCGACTCCTGAGTTCCTTGCCTTGAAATGCTTTGGCGTCGTAGTTTGCACTTTATGCCCGGCCGTGCGCTGGAGCGACTTGTTAGACGTCATACCGTTCCATCACTTTCGAAGAGCACTTAAGCCCAGATGAACGGGACAGTGCCATGCTATCGCTGCCGCCTCAAGTAACGCACGAGTCCGATCGTTAGGCACTTCAATCAGTTGGAACGCATAGCGTCCGCGCAGCCGCGACCCTTTACCAGAGAAATGCGACAGAGCGAACGATGAAGATCCGTGAATGTGGTTCTTGAGCCGCTGCAGCAAGCCGTTCTTTCCACGGACCGTGCGTCCGACATGCACGACACGACCGGACTTGTCGGAAATCAGATAGACGCCATGGGTCTTAGGCGCCAGCAGGGGCTGATCGTGAGAAGGAAACATGCGGGGGCGCTGCCTGGACAGGCGAGTGAGCAAACGCTTGACCATGACGCGCTCAGAGCTTGAGGTTGCGGCAATCATGACGTCTAACGCCGGAGTTGAGCGGCGGCACACCAGCGTATAGAGGCGAGCACTTTATCGATCACCGCCGCTCCAACGAGATGTTAGGCCACAACACGACTCTATGACTCCGCCTGTATCGCGACACCGATTTTCTTCGAAACTTCCACGGCGAGGACGTCCACCAGTATCCGCACTAGCGCTATTAGGTGCAGGAACCCCTCACGATCAAGATCCCTATTGAGCGAGAACTGATGAACGATGCCATGTCGAGTACCGATTAGGTCCTTAAGCGCCTCGCTAAGGAGAGGCATCTTCTTTCGAACTCTTCGGCGTCGGCGAACCGCCGCCCATATGTCAATCGAGAGAACCTCCTTGTATGCCTTCTGAACGCTATCCAAGTTCTGAAAGCTGAAGAAGTCAGACGCTATGCGCTCAATCGTGAGATCTCCTCTAGCCACCGCGGACGCGTCCGAGTATGAGACCTTCCGCCCCATATCATCCAGAGCTCGCTGCGCCTTGGCGTCGTACTTGAGCAGGATCTCGAAAGTTCCACGAAAGGCGTGTTCGATTGCTGCTACGAGAAATGGAACGAGTGCGTTGTAGAGGACGCGACTCGGATCCATCTGCCTAGTAATCTTGAGGATCCCTGTCTTGTCGTTGTCGTCGGTGATTACGCCCTGCGGCGTATTCAGCGACTTGAACATCTCAGCAGGTACGACGTGCTCCAGTGCGCGAAGATCCTGTAGCACGCGACTCAGGGAGCCGCTGATTCCTCGGCTTGCAGGCGTGCTGTCGTCTGGAGGTACTTGGATGTATCGATTGTGTCCGAAGTGGTCGTTATAGAACGTTCCCCCAAAGGCCCTGCGGATTCGTCGGACTGTATGATTCTGGAACTCTTGGTCGTACGTGGAGGCGGAAATGGACGTCCTAGTCCTGACGGCCCAATCATTACTTGTATTCCAAGCTTGCTTCCCCTCTGCATCTAGAGGCAGTACAGACGCATCTATTCCCGCAGCCGACAGAAAATCTTTCGGCTCTGACCAGAAAAAACTCAGCGTCCCTGGAGGCCCGGGGAAGAAGACGTTTTCTCCACGCACGTAGCCCAGAGACTTGAGCATGGAGACCAGCTCTTCTCTCGATGCCTTGCTGGGGAACTGAAAGATCTCGATGCTCACAGTATTCGCGACGTGTGGATTGTGGCCTAACGGTTGAGCTGAGCGGCGCGCACGCCGCCGTTTGGACTTGGCACTTTATCCTTCACGCGTCCGCTCCAGCGATTTGTTAGGCCGCACGACGCTGCAATCATCTAAAACGAATTGGAGCATTGGTCCTATACGGGGGTAGCCAAGAGTTTGCGTGAACCGAACCAAGCAAGCGCACCTACGGGCAGCAGTAGTGCCCACTGAGGCAGCGTGAACAGCGCCGACACTCCGCCTCCGAAGAGAAGCGCAACGGCAACGAATACAAGGCCGAAGAGGAGCCACATCAAGCCGAAGGCTCCGGCCAGAACAGCTCGGCATTCAATAGATCGTGGTTCAGGAGGAGATAGCAGTAGCCAGGCAGAAAGGCAAAGAGCCACAGTGACAAGGTGCCAACAGGCATACAACAGCAATACCAGTGGTTTAGGTAACGCGGAACCGAAGATAGGGCCATGTACTTCATAGGTGCCCACGAATGTGTGAACAGCTGCAGTGAAGGCAGCGAGCAAACCGGCGGTGAAAAGAAGTTTGTTGCCGTGCATGATGATGGGGTTATGAGGCCTAACTACTTTTAGATGGAATAAATTGTCGCGCATTTCCACGCGAAAATGCCATATATCCGGCTCGCACCTTCTGCAACATCCTGATTTTCTTGGAGGACAAAAAAGATAGGCGGCCTAAATGGAAAGCGTGCTCAGTGGCGAAAGCGGAGGTCGGAAACTGCTCGAAGTGATCCGTGAGAAAATGCGCCTGCGGCACATGGCCTTTCGAACCGAGCAGGTGTATCTGCAGTGGATTCGGCGGTTCATTGCTTTCCATCATCGGCAGCATCCTCGGATTTTGGGCGCAACTGACGTCGAGGCATTCCTGACATATCTGGCGGTGAACCGCAAGGTCAGCGCATCGACCCAGAGCCAGGCTCTGCAGGCCTTGCTCTTTCTGTATCGCCAGGTGCTAGAAATTGACCTTCCCTGGCTGGACAACGTCACGCGAGCCAACCGGCCAAGGCGCTTGCCGGTCGTTCTAACTCGTAGCGAGGTCCGCGCAATGTTGGACCAACTGGACGGAACACATCGTTTGATCGCATCGCTGCTTTACGGAGCTGGGTTGCGTTTGCTGGAGTGTCTGCGGTTGCGGGTCAAGGACGTGGTGTTCGAGCGGCGCGTCGTCATTGTGCGCGATGCCAAGGGTGGCAAGGATCGGGTCACGATCATTCCGGAACGCCTGGTGAAACCCCTGCAGGCGCACACACGTCGGCTGCACAATTGGTTCGAGGATCAACGTCGTCAAGGCCAGCCCGGTGTGTCGTTGCCGCATGCTCTGCGCACGAAGTACCGCACCGCGGCGAATTCATGGTCCTGGCAATATGTTTTTCCCGCCCGGTCGCTAAGCAGGGATCCCTATGGTAGTGGCTTTATTCGCCATCACTTTCATGAGCAGGCAGTTCAACGCGCCGTGCAATCCGCGGTGCACGATGCAAAAATCACTCAACCTGCCAGCTGTCATACATTTCGGCACTGTTTCGCGACTCATCTGCTGGAGGATGGTTATGACATTCGCACTCTGCAAGAGTTGTTAGGGCATTCCGATGTGAAGACGACGATGATCTACACCCATGTGCTGCACAAAGGGGCGAAGGGGGTTGTGAGCCCGTTCGATCGGCCGGAATGAATAGCGCTGGATTGCGAGCAGCAGCACAGTTGTTCCATCAGAAATGGCCAGCTATGGCCGAAACAGCTGGTTGGCACCCCCGTTCTCCCGAGCCGGAGCTGCTTGCAGTTCCTTAGTGGCCCTGGGGATTCGGGGGTGTCTGTGCTAACAAGTCGTGCTCATCCGAACCCGTAATCCGAACCCTGACAAATTCTCCAACCCTGAGCGGCATGGCCTTGCCGCCCTTTTTGGACTCAATGCGGATGACGCCGTCGACGTCGGGCGCTTCGGCGGCACTGCGCGCGATGGCCGTTTTGTCATTTGCCTCATCGACGACGACGTCGATTTCCGATCCAATGCGTGCCCGCAGTCGCGCGGCGCTGATCTTTGCCGCTTTTTGCATGAACCGCGCATGGCGCTCCTTTTGCACTTCTGGCGGCACATGATCGTCGAGCGCGTTAGCACGGGCGCCTTCGACCGGCGAATACTCAAAACAGCCGACGCGATCGAGCTGCGCTTCGTCCAGCCAAGCTAACAACTCACGGAACTCAGCTTCAGTCTCGCCGGGGAAACCGACTATGAAGGTGCTGCGCAGCGTGATTTCGGGGCAATCGCGCCGCCAGCGCTGGATGCGTTCGAGCGTATTGACGGCAGCGGCAGGGCGGCGCATGCGTTTCAGCACGCTGGGGCTACCGTGCTGAAAAGGCACATCGAGGTAGGGCAGAATCTTACCCTCGGCCATCAACGGCACGACTTTGTCCACATGCGGATACGGGTACACGTAGTGCATGCGCACCCAGATGCCGAGCTCGCCGAGACCGCGCGCAAGATCGAAGAAACGGGTTTCGTAGTCCTGGTCGCGCCAGCGGCCCGGCGCGTACTTGATATCAACGCCGTAGGCACTGGTGTCCTGCGAAATCACTAACAACTCTTTGACACCCGCGCGCGCCAGGCGCTCCGCCTCCCGCAGCACTTCGTCAATGGGGCGGCTGACAAGTTTGCCGCGCATGTCGGGGATGATGCAGAAGCTGCACTTGTTATTGCAGCCTTCAGAGATCTTTAGATACGCGTAATGTTTTGGCGTGAGCTTGACGCCCTGCGGCGGTAGCAGATCAAAAAACGGATCGTGCATGGGCGGCAAGTGCTCGTGCACGGCACCTAACACATCGTCATAGGCATGAGGTCCGGTTACCTTCAGGACGTTGGGATGCCGCTCCAAAATCCGCTCGGGCCGGGCGCCAAGGCATCCCGTGACGATGACCTTGCCGTTTCGCGACATCGCCTCACCGATCGCATCTAACGACTCATCAACCGCAGCGTCGATGAATCCACAGGTGTTGACGACGACCACGTCGGCCGCCTCGTAGGTCGGCGCGACCACATAGCCCTCGGCCCGCAACTGAGTCAGGATGCGCTCGGAATCGACCAGTGCCTTAGGGCAGCCGAGGCTGACAAACCCCACCTTGGGAGGGGTTTTGAGCGGTACTTTGGGCGACGTTGGCAGGCGCTCGGGCATGGGGCGCGCATCTTAGCAGTCTGGCTAACCCCGGTGGTCGCCGGGCCGCGTTAGACCTCTGTAAGGAGGACCCCCATCATGATGGCGCAAACCCCAGCTGAAAATTGGCTACGCGGCCCGGTCGGCTTTGCAGTGATATCGGCCATGCACCTGCTGGTGATCTATCTGATTGCCACGGCGGTCGGTAAAGCAAAGCCGATCGAGATCCCACGAACCAAAGTAGTCTTTGTGGAAGACAGGCCGGTGCCCCCCGAGCCGCCGCCCGATATGCTGGTGAAATTCGGGGATAAACCGACTGTTGGGCCGCTGCCCGAGCCGCTGCCAATCGATTACCCGGTGGATCCCCCGGACGACACGGCGATCATCCAGATCCGCACTCCAGACGATTCAGGAGCCCTTTCAGGCGCCGCCCAGCTGCCTGTTTTCGGGCCGCGAATCGACACCCGCCGTCCGTTGTCCCAGCCGGTGTACCCGCCCAGCGAGATTCGGCTGGCCCACGAAGGTCGCGTATTGCTGCGCTTGCGCGTCAGTCCGGAAGGGCGTGTGTTAGCTGTCGACATTGTGAGTAGCAGCGGCTTCCCGGCCTTGGATCAGGCGGCAGTGCGCACAGCGCTGCGGGAATGGCGACTAATGCCGGCCCGGCAGGGCGACACGGCGGTGGAAGGTATTTTTTCGACTTGGGTACGTTTCGATCTGACCGACCGCTGAGTGGGTAGAGTGTCCGCGATATGGACCATGCTGACGTAGTTGCTTTCCACAGCGCCCTTCGCAGGGCGAAATGCAGCTTGGCATTTCATTGTCTGCGCGGCAGGGGCTGTTCGAGTGCGAGGATCAGTAGCAATTGTAGGAGCTGGCATCGGTGGCCTGGCAACGACTCTGTCGCTGTTGCGCTCCGGGTTGTCTGTTAGGGTCTATGAGCAGGCGCCGGCCTTGGGCGAGGTTGGTGCCGGCATTTCACTGTCGCCGACGGCTGTACATGGCTTGAATGCGTTAGGACTGCGCGAGACTCTGCAGACCAAGGCTTATCACCCCGAAGATCAATGCGTGC
Source organism: Gammaproteobacteria bacterium (assembly GCA_043769085.1). Taxonomy (GTDB): domain Bacteria; phylum Pseudomonadota; class Gammaproteobacteria; order Steroidobacterales; family Steroidobacteraceae; genus UBA964. Next base: position 136,230 of record JAYVJR010000071.1, on the reverse strand, counting down.
GTCACTACCAGACCGGCAAGCCCATGGTCTGGATCAATCGAGGCAAAGCGCTGATTGAGAAATACGGTGAGCGCTATTACCTGATCCATCGCGCCGATCTGCACGACGCCTTGGCTGCACAGGTTCGCGCCTTGGCACCCGACGCGATCGTGCTCAACAGGAAATGCACGGCGGTGTCGCAATCGGCTAACGGTGCGAGCATCACATTCGAAGACGGCAGCACCGTCTCCGCGGACCTGGTTGTCGGCGCGGATGGCTCGCGCTCGTTGGTGCGTGAGGCCATTTTTGGCCCGACGCCGGTGTCGTATACCGGCTATATCGCCTGGCGCGGTCTGGTACCGATGGCCAAAGTACCCCAGGAAGTTCTCGACCCGCCTTCGGGCATTTTCGTCGGCCCAGGACACCTGGTTAACCGCTATCCGGTGCGCAACTGGGAACTGCTGAATTTTGTGGCTTTCGCGGAACGCCCGGCCTGGACCGAGGAAGGTTGGTCGATCCGTTCCACGGTCGAAGAGTTGTTAGCCGAATTTCACGACTGGCACCCTGCAGTGCGCACTTTCATGGCCGAGACGCCGCCGCACAATCTGTTCAAATGGGGCCTGTTTGACCGTGAACCGCTCGAGACCTGGAGCCAGGGTCGCATCACCTTGTTAGGCGACGCGGCGCATCCTGTGCTGCCGTTTCTGGGGCATGGAGCGGTGCTCGCCATTGAAGATGCTGTGGTGTTAGGCCGGGTGTTGGCGGCCTCCGCATCAATCGGCGAAGCATTGCAGCGTTACGAAAAAGCGCGCATGGAGCGCGCGGCCTTTGTGGTGCTTGAATCGCGCAAGGCGGGCAAGCAGTTCCACGCCAAGGAAACCGACACCTACGTGCAGCGCACGCAGGGCAAGCCTGCCGATGAGGGGCTCGGCCTGTTCTCTTATAACCCGGTGACCCAGCCGATTTAATTATGGCGCGGGCGATGTCGCTGGTGCCGGTGCCGCTGGCTCTTCGGCGGGCGGGATCGGTGCCACCACCTGTCCTTGCGACGCAGGAATCGCTTCCGCGGGTTGCTTTGAACAGCTGCGCAGTACCCCAAACAGCAGCAGCGCCGTGATCGGCACCAGCAGCCAGGGATAGTAGGCCGGGCTCTTGCGCTCGCCGGAGGGCTGGCCAAGGCTGCCCAGATCCGTGATGCCTAACGCTGCAGCGAGGCCGGGAGGAGCTTCGCTCGCAAGGTTGCTTTTAGCCGAGTCGAGCAGCGCAGCGACGGCGCTGGCATTGAGGCCGCCGGCTGACGTACCACCGAGCTTGCCGATGGCGCTTAACACCAGTGGCGCGGCAATGCTCAGCAGGCTGTTTGCGGAGCTGCGTCGCACGCCGGCAAAATTGGCTAACAGATCGCCAACCGCGCCGCCTTTGTCGCGCAGCAGATTATCCAGCAGACCCTTGCCCAGGTTGATGAGCGTATCAGTCTGCGCACCGCCACCCAGTGCGCCGCCCAGATTGTCGAACAGTGATCCGTCGTGACGACCGGTTTTCAGAATGTCCAGCAGTTTGCTGGCCCCGGCCTCCTGGCTGTAATTCTGTAAAACGCCGGCTAACACGGCTGGCACCGCCCCGGAGAGGATGGTCTTGCGTGTCGCGCTGGGCGTTTCGCCGAGCGAGCTGGCGAGGGATCCGAGCGTGGCCTCGGAGACTTGGGATTTGAGGAATTCGAATAGATCCATGCGCACAGGGTACTTCGGCGACCTCAGGGCGGCAACCGAGGCGTGAACTCGGACGGGTCGCTTGACCCGCAACCTGCAGACGAGGACTCTAGGCGTTACCTATGACAAACCTAGCCACCTCTGCCGTCCTGCCCGTTCTTGCGATGCGTGACGACGCCGCCTACCTCGATTTTGTGGAGGGATTTCGCGAATATATTCTCGGTAAAGGCGCCGATTTTGAAGACCGCCTGGATGCCGAGGCGCGCGCCGAAGCACAGCGACGTGGCAAGGACTGGTCGGACCTGGAGGACCTGCGCACCTTCCTGGCGCGCTATCCGTTGACCCGTATGCGTGACCGTTTGGTGCGCACGCAGCAGGAAATGAAATGGCATCGGCTCGCGCGCTCGTACGGTGACCGTCGCGCCGAGCTCGCGGCGGAACTGGCGCGCTGGGACCAAAAGGGTCCCGGTCGACTCGAACTCGATCCACAGTTCAAGGTCCCGGCGTATGCAAACGTCGAGTTTCATCTGCAGCCCGGGTCCTATTACCACGATGAGCTGTCGGGATTTCTGTATCACTACGGCACCAAGGTTTTTTTCCGTGGCGGCAACGATCAGGACGAATTGCATGGCGCCCTGGTGGCGCGCGTGCCGCTGCCTGCGGATGGCAAAGTGTCGCGTGTGTTAGATATGGCCTGCTCGGTCGGTCAGAGTTCAACGGCCTTCAAGCGACGCTTTCCCGCCGCGCAGGTGACCGGCATCGACTATTCAACGCCGATGTTGCGCGTTGCGCATCGCCGTGCCGCCATGGCCGGACTCGACGTTACTTTTACGCAGCGATTGGTGGAGCGCACCGGCTTCCCCGATGCGCATTTCGACATCACGTTCGCATTTATCGTGTTCCATGAATTGCCCATACGCATTATTCGCGAGACCGTGCGTGAAGCGGCTCGGATCACACGGCCTGGTGGGCGTTTTATTGTGCTGGACTTCACCGAGACTGCGATCAAATCGCCGTATCAACTTTACCATCGCTGGTTCGACGCGCGTTACAACGGCGAACCCTACTCGCAGGATTTTTGCGACTGCAATTTCGACGCGCTGTTAGCTGAAAACGGCTTTGTCGCGGACGCGGATGTGATGTCGCAGCGCTCCGGCGGCGCCGGCTACGTGAAAAACTGGCTGGCCACTCGTGTCTAGCTTCGCACCGGTGCCGCAAACGCCCGAGGGTGGCACGCCGCTGGCAGGACCCGATCCGGTTTATCTGCGCGACCCATTGCTCGATGCCACGGTCCGAATGGTCGTCGAGCTGACAGCGCAGCTTTGGGTCGAGCGCGAACATCGCTTGGCTCTGGAGGGGCGCCTGGCCGAGTCAGGCGTGCTGCCCGCGGCAGCGCTCGAAAACTGGCAACCCACGGCGGAACATCTGGCCCGGGTCAAGCGCGAACGGGATCGACTGGTCGACGACGTATTCAAGGAGCTGCGCCGAATTCCGGCAACGCCCCACAGCCAGGACTAGGCCTGCAATCCCAAACTACCAATCGTTGCTGGCGTGTCCGGCAGCATCTCGTCCCGGGCGAGCTGGTCAGCGAATCGCACTTTGAACTGACTTCGACCGATGTCCCAGTGCCTGGCGACGCCGAGATTCTGGTGCGAACGATCTGTCTGTCCGCTGGGCCCGCACAACGCGGCTACATCACTGCCGCCGGCAAAGGCAAGTCCGGTTTCCTGCCTAACGTGGCGCTGGGCGAGGTCATGCGTGGCCGTGGTGTGGGTGTGGTTGAACGCTCGTGTCATGCCGATTTCCGCGCCGGCGAGCTCTTTGTCGGCATGTTAGGTTGGCAGGACTACAGCATCCAGCGACCGCGCGCCGACGACTTCGTATTCAGCGGCAAAAAAATTGTTGACCCGTCGCTACCGTTGACGACCGAACTCGGTATCGTCGGCAATGCCGGGGTCACCGCATGGTTTGGCTTGCTGGAAGTGGCGCAGCTGCGGGCCGGGGAAACAGTGCTGATTTCTGCTGCAGCAGGCGGCGTGGGTTCGGTAGCGGGACAGATCGCGCGGCTGCGCGGCGCGTCGCGCGTGGTCGGGCTGGCCGGCACCGATGAAAAATGCCGCTGGCTGACCGATAGGTTAGGTTACGACGCGGCCATCAACTATCGCAATGACGATGTCAGTGCGCGCCTTGCCGCATTGTTGCCGCGTGGCGCCGACGTCTTCTTCGACAATGTGGGCGGTGAGATTCTCGATACCGGGCTATTGCACCTCGCCACCGGTGCTCGAGTTGCAGTTTGCGGATGGATTTCGACCGACTACTCCGCCGACAAGCTGTCGGGGCCGGCGAACTACCGGCAGCTGCTCTACAAGCGCGCGAGCATGCAAGGCTTCGTCGTTTTTGACTACTGGAGTCGATATCCGGAAGCGGAGCGCGTACTTAAGGCCTGGTATCGCGATGGCCGACTCGTCAATTGCGAGCAGGTCCTTGAGGGTCTGGAGCGCATGCCGCTCGCGCTGCAGAGTCTCTTTACGGGGAAGAATCGCGGCATCGTGAATTGCCGGGTTGCCCCGGACCCGATCCCGACATAACCCGCTCCTTAGCCATTGCTTTTCAAAGTGTCTTATTGCGTTCCGCACTAACACTGCACAGTGTTTAGTGAAGCGGGTATCGTGGGCGGGCCATGCTTTCCGCTAACGAACAATCGTCCTGGCGGTTGATTCTGACTGTTGCCTTGCCGTTCTGGCTGTACGCGGCATTGTCGCGCAATCTTGCACTGCAGATGTGGGCGCAGGGTGGTGTGCTCGCGGGCGTAGCGCCGCTGAGCGCGCGGCTGGCCCAGCATGCAGTGCTGCTGTTGATTGCCTTGCCGCTCTATCGCTTGCACCTTTATCTTGGGTTTGGCCCGGGTCGTCGTGTTCGACAGGTGCTGTTAGCTATCGGCGCAGCTGTGCTGTTAAGCATGCTGGCGAGGCCGCTGCTGCTGTTTTTCGCCTGGCTGCCGGAGGGTATGCAGGCTGTCAGGTGGGGTTTTCGCAGCACGGTGATGAATGATGCCTGGAATTTCACCTGGCGCTGGATGATTGCCAATGCCGAGTTCGCATTGAGTTATGTCTGCAGTGTGGCGCTCATGGCCGCGGTACAAATCTATCGTGAGCTACGCACCGAGTCTGCCCGGCGTGAACGCGCAGAGGCGGCCTGGCGCGATGCTCGACTGGAAGTGCTGCGCGGGCAGTTTGACCCACATTTTCTCTTCAACACGCTCAATACCGTTGCCAATCTGTCCGAGAAAAATCCGCGCGAAGTACGCAATGTAGTGGTGAAGCTCAGCGATTTGTTGCGCCAGTCCTTGATTGACCGGCGGCGCGAGTTTGTGACGGTGTCGCATGAGCTAGAAGCGGTCGCCGCATACATGGACATTCAGCGGGCACGCTTCGGCGAGCGGCTGCGATTCGTCGTGCAGGTTGCACCCGAGGCCCTGGGCTGGCGGGTACCCTGTTTCATATTGCAGCCGCTGCTCGAGAATGCAGTTCGTCACGGGTTGAGTGGCGATGACGATTCAGTCGACATTGAATTGTCTATTGATAGAGCCCCGCTTGAATCCGCTGTTGGAGCGCTTTGTGTCGTGCTGACCAACACCGTTGCCGAAGATTCAAGCAGCAAAATGCAACTGGGTCTTGGGCTGGCGATGACGCGCGAGCGCCTGACCGCTTTGTTAGGTACGAAAGCCACCGTGATCGCAGCGACCGCTGCCGACGGTCGTTTTCAGGTCAAGTTGAACTTTCCGAGTCATGCTCAGGGAGCGGATGAAACATGAAAGTCCTGATTGTCGATGACGAGGCACCGGCACGCGAGACACTGCGGCGATTCTGCGCCGAGCAAACCGACATCAGCGTTGTCGGTGAGTGCGATCGCGGTGATGAGGCCATCGTATCCATTCGTGCGCATTTGCCGGATCTGGTGTTTCTAGACATCCAGATGCGGCAGATGTCGGGAATGGATGTGGTGCGCCAGATTGGCGTCGACGCCATGCCAATGACGGTCTTTGTGACCGCCTACGATCGCTACGCGGTCGAGGCTTTCGAACTGAATGCGGTCGATTTCCTGCTGACGCCATTCAGTCGCGAGCGGTTTGGGACCACAATCGATCGGCTGCGCGCACGCATGACAGCGCGCGGTGACGAGGCTTTGACCCGCTGGCGCGCGACGCTGGATACCGCGTTACGCGATTTCGCCCGTGAGGCTGCCCGGCGTCAGGTCGTCGCCGTGGAACACAACGGCCACCACAAAATGCTTGAAGTCGGCGAAATAGAGCTGGTTGAAGCAGCCGGCAATTACATCGTGCTGCAGACGCGCGCCAGTGAGCAGTTTGTCCTGCGGCGGCGCATTCTGGATGCGGAGGACTGGCTGGATCCGGGATTGTTTCTGCGCATTCATCGCTCCCGCGTGGTCAATCTGCGCGCCATCAAAGAGATCGTTCCGAGCGGCAACGGCGATTTTGTGCTGACGTTACACAGTGGCAAGCAGGTCGAGTCGGGCCGCAGCTATCGTCATCACGTCGTGGAGTTGCTGCGTGGTTGGGGAAACAATACGGCAAGCTAACGCGTAAGCTGCGCTTCGAGATCGGCCAGTCCCCGACGGTAATGATTCAGGCCGACCCACACGCCTATCAAACCAATGGTGCTAACAAAAAACACTGCGATTGACAGGCTGTAGCGCAGCGCCGCTGGATCCCGAAAGACGAAGTCTGTAAGGGCGGCGACGCTGGTGGGTGCGAGAAATTGACCCGTACCGCTCGCAATCAGCAGAGAAAGTGATGTCATCTGGCCGCGATACTGGTTTGGTGTGACCAGCATGGTCGCGATAGATGCAGCGGAACTTGCCGCGCCCGCGGCAATCATCGAGGGAATAAAAAACAGCAATGCCAAGGTGCTGGTTGGCATCACTGGCGCGAGTGCATGAGCAGGGACTATTACGATCAAAGCCAGCCAGACGATGCGCATGGCGGCATCGCGCATGCCCGCTTTGTACCAGCGATCAGCGAGCCAGCCGCCGAGATTGACACCTGTCATTCCGCAGACCAGCAGGAGGACTCCCCAGATTGGCGCGAGCGTCTTGCGCGGCATGTTCCAGGTGCGATCGAACAGTGGCACGATCCAGAAATGCGAATACGCGACGAAATTGACCACGACCTTGCCAAGGAACAGCGGCACGAAAACGCCGGGCAATTTCCCCATGTAGGCCCAGACCTCGCCAATCGACGGTTTGACCGATGCCGTTGCTAACAACTCGCGGCGCGGTGGTTCCCGCAATAGCCACATCAATGGAATCAGCAGCAGTCCGGGTGCGCCGACAAGCAGAAAAGTCTCCCGCCATAGAGCCGTGACACCCATGGAACTAAACGGATTGTGTCCCGGTAATTCCAGCCAAGTGATAGCCAGCCCGCCCACCAGGAAGGCGAGGCTACCGCCCATGGAAACACCCATCGAGTACACGCCGATCGGTTTGCCGACGCGCTCGCGCGCAAACGAATCGGAAATCAAAGATAGCGCGCAGGGCGTCAGGACTGCTTCGCCCAAACCCACACCCATGCGGGCGAAAAAAAGTTCGATCGCACTGTCAGCGAAGGCACAAGCGGCGGTCATTACGCACCAGACAGCAATGCCGAAAATGATCAGCCGCGTGCGCCGCACACGATCCGCCAGCCAACCGAAATAAAGTCCGAAGCTCAGAAAACAGATGGCAAAAGCCGGCGAGCCTACCAAACTCATCTGGAAATCTGTGAGTCCAAGGTCTTTGCGAATCGGCTCGACCAACAGCGTCAGAATCTGCCGGTCAATAAAGCTCAACACATAGGCGAGCGTAAGGACCACGACCAAGGCCCAGCCATGCCGATCCGTCGTACTTGCGCCAGGTGCCTGGATCACACTATAGATCGTGCCAGAAATTGCACTGGCACACTGGGGAGTGAACGATGGTCGACATATACAACCTCACAGTGGTGCAGGCGCGGGTCAGGCCTGTGGTGCGCGCCAACGGGCTCGTGCGTCGCGATGCCTTGGAGGAGAACGTCGAGCACCTCTGCGACCTGGTGCGTCGTGGTGCTAACACATTTCGCAGCAAGCTGTTCGTTTTGCCTGAGTTCTGTATCCACGGCTTTGAGCTCGGTGTTCCAACCGCCGCCTGGGTCGAAGCCTCCATTACGCTGCCCGGCCCGGAAATCGAGCCATTGCAGCGTACTGCGCGTGACAAGGGCGTCTACATCGCTGGCATGGCCTACGAAAAAATACCGCAGTTTCCAGGTCGCTATTTCAACACAGCCTTCATCATCGATCCGCAGGGCGATATCGCTCTCAAGTACCGCAAGCTCTACTCGATCACCGGCAAGACCACGCCAATGGATGTCTACCATGAGTATTGCAGCCTGTTCGGCGGCCCAAACTCGCTTTTCCCGGTGCTGGACACGCCGTTAGGTCGTTTGGGCGCACTGGTTTGTTACGACATTCATTTTCCGGAAGTGGCTCGTTGCCTCGCAATGCGCGGTGCCGAGGTGCTGTTGCACATCACAAGTGAAGCCCGTGGTCCCGAGCACTTTGACGAAGGGGGCGGTGGCTGGGCCGCCGTGCGTAAAGCGCGTGCCTGGGAAAATATCTGTTATCTGGCGATGGCGAATTCCGGCCCTAACATTGATTCAGATTTGCCCCCGATGGTATGCCACGGCGAATCGCAGATTCTGGATTTTCATGCACGCACGCTCAATCGCACTGCAGGCACCGAAGAATGTCTGATCACCGCACCGATCGATATCGAAGCCCTGCGCCGCCGCCGTAGCGGCATGCGTTTCAATTTCCTGACTGAGGTGTGTCCACAGGCGCACGCGCCAGTGTATGCCGCCACACAGGCCTGGCCATTGAATGCGTTTGCGTCAGTGCCTATGGCCGATGTCGCGCAAAACGCCGCCCTGCAAGCTCAAGTGCTGGCGGATATGCGTGCACGCGGGCAACTGTCCGTGCCGGACGTTTAAAACTAGATACGTGTCGGAAATTTTTTGCAATCGGTCGCTACAACAAGTACCGAGCTCGTTATTAATCATAAGCTTGCGTGATTGGCACAGGATTTGCTGGAGTCATTCGAGCATTCCGCCCAAAAAACCAAAAAAAACCAGAATCAAGGATCATCCATGAAACGTATTTTTCTTTGCGCAGCGCTTCTGCTCGGTGTATCGAACGCCAATGCGTCGCTTATTTCTGCCAATGATGCAGTCTACGGTGCGGGGTCTCTCACTCAGGACAGCGACACAGGTCTGGAATGGCTGGATCTCACAATTTCCCGAGGTCTTTCTTACAACAGTGTGATTAACGGCGTCGGTAACAGCTTCCTGGCAAATGGGTTTGCGGTTGCGACCATGAGCCAGGTTGAAGCTTTGCTGACCCACGCTGGTTGGAACGGCGTTGACGATTCGGCGTTGCCCCTAGGCGTGCCGGGCCATCTGGCAACGGTAACAACGCTCATTAACTTGCTCGGCACGGTGGGAACCAACGCCTTCCCTGGTGAGTTGGCGTTCACGGAGGGGCTGGCGCTGATAGGCAGCACGGCAAACGTCGCAAACGACGGGCTCGGGCGGCAATTTAGCACCATCACGCAGTCTGGAGAGGCCGGTCGCATCGCATGCACCACGGCAGGCACCATTCAGTATCCGAACCAAACTGTTAATGCGTCGAGTTGCCGCGTCGCGCCCGGATTTGCCGCAGACTACTTCGGCGTTTATCTGGTGCGTCGCACTGTCAGCACGAATGTTCCGGAACCCTCGACGTGGTCCCTGATGATCGCCGCATTGGTCGGCGTATGGCTAATGCAAAAACGACGTCGATCGACGATCAGTCATTAGTCAGCAAGTTGGACTGACTGAGGCGCGCGCGGCGCAAGCTGAGCGCGCCTTTTTTATTTCGTAGGTGTCGAACTTCTCTGCGATATATTGCGCCTGCTGTGCCAGCCGCCAATCCAGTCGCATTAAAGCCCGGCGATCCGTTCAAGGTCGCCATGCTGCTCTTTCCGAACCTTACACAGCTCGACCTGACAGGTCCGCATGAAGTATTCAAGCGCGTGCGCGGTGTTGAAGTCGTTACTGTCTGGAAGGATCAGAAGCCGGTCAAAAGCGCGACCGGCCTGACGCTGGTCCCCGACCAGACCATGGCGGAGTGTCGCCACGCTGACCTGCTGTGCATACCGGGTGGGCCAGGGCATCTCGATTTGATGAGCGACAGGCAAGTACTGGACTGGATTCGCCACGTTGCCGCCAGCGCCAGATTTGTCACCTCGGTTTGCACCGGCGCGCTGGTGTTAGGCGCCGCGGGATTGCTGCGTGGCTATCGTGCCACGACTCACTGGGGTTCGATGGATGCCCTGCCTCTGTTAGGTGCAGAGCCAGTTCGTGAGCGTGTGGTCTGGGACCGCAACCGTGTCACGGGCGGTGGTGTCACGGCGGGCATTGACTTTGGTTTGCAGATCATCGCGCGCCTCTGGGGCGATGATGTCGCGCAGATTTCGCAGCTCACGCTCGAGTATGACCCGGCGCCACCTTTCAACAGCGGCTCGCCGCGAACTGCCCGTGCCGATTTGCTGCAGCGTACGCAGATGGCGATGGCCGGGTACCGCGAGCGGGTTATGGTCGCCGCCTCTGCGGCCGCCTCGCGATTTGTGTGAATTTCAACGTATATTTGCAAGCATATGGAACCGAAAAATTTCCTGTTTATATCGCTCGCCGGCTTGATCACCGACATTGCGTGGCAGGTCGCCAAAGAAGGCCATGCCGTCAAATACTACATCGGCGCTGAAAAGGAGCGCGACATCGGCGACGGATTTGTGCCGAAGGTTGTCGAGTGGCGCTCGCACGTCGATTGGGCAGATGTCATCGTGTTCGACGACACCCTGGGCCAGGGCGCCGAGGCTGAGCGCTTGCGCGCAGCAGGCAAGAAAGTGGTTGGCGGCAGCGAATATACAGATCGGCTCGAAGATGATCGCGCCTTTGGCCAGGAGGAGCTGCGCAAGTTGGGCATTGGCATTCTGCCGTACCAGCAGTTTGACAACTTCGATACGGCGATCGCGTTCGTCAATGCGAATCCGGATCGCTATGTGATCAAGCCCTCAGGCGAGTCCGGCAACGTCAAGCGCCGCCTGTTTGTGGGTGATGAAGACGATGGCGAAGATGTGGTGCGTGTCCTCGAGGCTTACAAGAAATCCTTCCCCGATGAAATCAAACTTTTTCAGCTGCAGCGTCGCGTAACCGGTGTAGAAGTCGCAGTCGGAGCTTTTTTCAATGGCAGTGAATTCGTATTGCCACTCAACGTCAATTTCGAAAACAAAAAATTGTTCCCGGGAAACATTGGCCCTTCCACCGGTGAGATGGGCACCAGCATGTTCTGGACCGGACCTAACAGGTTGTTCAACTCGACGCTGAAAAAGGTTGAAGCACTGTTAGCGCGCGAAAAGTATGTGGGCTATATCGATCTAAATTGCATCGTCAATGGTCAGGGAATCTATCCGCTCGAGTTCACGTCGCGCTTTGGCTATCCCACCATCATGATTCAGCAGGAAGGCATGCTGACCCCGATTGGTGAATTCCTGCATGACCTGGCAGCCGGTACGTTGACAAAATTCCGGGTCAAGAGCGGATTTCAACTCGGAGTTCGCGTTGTGGTGTCGCCATTTCCGTTCGATGATGAAGCAACGTTCCAGTCTGTCTCAAAGAATGCCGCCATCCTGTTCAAGAAGGGTATCCCGGAAGAAGTCCACATTGAGGACGTTAAACAGATCAACGGCCAGTGGTATGTCGCCGGCACCTCGGGCGTTGTGTTAGTCGTCTGTGGTCTCGGGTCAACGATGCGTCAGGCCCAGGCACAAGCCTACGGCCGCATCAAGAACATCATGATCCCCGACATGTATTATCGAGACGACATAGGTGAACGCTGGTTCGAAGACCATGATCGCCTGCACACCTGGGGGTATCTGCGGGAGAGCTGAGCGCGTTTACGCAGATGCTCTACAAGAACTGTTAGCTGCCGCCGGTCTGGAAAACAACGCTGCCGCGTGTCTCAGGAGCGTGATTGGCAGTCAGATTGCTGCGCGACCAGCGTTCGAATTCAGCGCTGCGCAGATTGTCTGTAGATGTTGACCACTCCTTGCGTCTCAGATAGCGCCAGACGTACTCGGGCATGTAGCCCGCAGCGTCTACTTTCTCCAGATCGTTGAAATAGGCCGACTCCATTGCCTTGCTTTTCTGTTTGAGATTGCGATAGATCTTGGCGGCTTCGCCGCGTGCAAAGACTTCTTCGTCGAAGATGGGCAGGATTACGCCCGGCACTCGGTGATAGCGTCCACCGTTGCGACCGATGAAATCCATGCGCGCAAACAGATAGCCAATCCATAGACCACTCTCGCGCGTCGTCATCGCATCTCCCCAGTCGATGCTGATGGTCAACTGACGTACCGGGGCGGGGAGCGCAGGATTTGCTGGCTTGCGCAGCACAGCTGGCTTCGCGGTTTGAGCTTTGGCGTTTGCCGTCGTTGACCGAGTGCTCGTGGAAGTTCCCAGCGCTTGGCCAGCTAACAAAGCTAGCAGGAGTAAAGTCAACAAGACTGGGACCGAGCGACGGTGAAGCGGCAAAAAATGCATGTCAGGACTCCGGCGCAGGCGCCCGTGGGGCATGCCAGATGCTAAATCCACACCACGGTTTCGGAGTGTGCGGCCGTTCGCATTTCAGGCCGGTCGCTAGCCGGCAAACTCGGCAGCGCCAGACAAAGACTTGTTTATTCCAGTTTGCGCACTGGCCATCACCTTGCCGCTGGCCAGATCCAGTTTGGCGATTTCGCCCGAAAAGAAATTGGTTGCGAACACGTGGGTTGACGTGATTGGCTCCGACATCGACGCCCATCCGAAACTGGCTAACGGATAGGTTTGCACAGGCCTGCCGTTCAGATCGAAAGCCTCTAACTTGGCCCCGGCCACCACCAACAAACGATTGGCTTTGTCCAAAGCCAGGTCAAAATAGAAGTGGCCACTGTTGTCGGGAAACGAAACCAGATCGGGCAGCTGCTTGCCATTCACGAGATCGTAATGAAATATGACCGGGCCGGATTCGGACGTATAGGCGATACGTGTACCACCGGCTAACAACGTGCTGGCTGTCAGACCTTGGAATCCACCGATGCCGCCATGTGTCCGAGTTGCATATTCCCTGAGCACTTTGCCTTTGCGCGATAAAGCAAACAAATGCCCGTCGCCAAACCGCCTGGTCCCCGGCATGAACGGCAGAGTGGTGTGCAGCGGCAGCCGCGATTTGTCGCCGACAAAATTCTCTCCCATCAACAGCGAGCCATCCGGCATGAAATTTACGTGCGCGAAAGACTTTGGTGGTGCCGGAAAATTCGGCAGACGCTTGCCGTTGCGAGCGAAACGAACGATCTTGTAAGCAAATGCGTCGAACGCCCACAGCGTGCCGTCCGGAGCAAAGCGAGTGCCTTGGACGATATGCGTGGTGTCGTTCAGCAGGATAATGTTCTTGAGTTTGAGGTCGCCGTCGTAATGCAGCAGTCGACCCTGCCCGCGATGATCATCGGACTTGTCATTGAGCAGCGTACATCCCGTGACGACATCGCCACGCTCGAAGGGCACTATTTTGTTAGCCCCGGAAGCCGTGACCGGCACCTGCGCCGAAGCCAACGTCGCGGCCGAACCGGCCAACAGACTCAAGGTCTCCCGGCGCGTGATTCGACTCATTTCATTTTGTCCCAGCTGGCTTTGCTGCTCGACGATGGCGGCAATCGACCGCAGTGCAGACCAGCATCGACCATCAGCACTTCGCCTGTAACGACACTTGCACCCTCGAGGAACCAGACCAGGGCCTCGGCGATCTGTTCGGCGGTGGGCACCGTCTTCAGCGGCACCATGTCGGCCGCCATGGTCAGAAAAGTCTGGTAGGCCTCGGGCGACATCGTGCCCTGCAGCCAGCGCGTCTGGATGGCGCCTGGCGCAACCGCGTTGATGCGTATCTCTGGACCTAACACCAGGGACAGCGACTGCGTCATCATGTTCAACGCCGCCTTGCTCGCGGCATAAGCCATCGAGGATGCGATGCCCGTAATACCGCCGATCGACGAGTTGTTCACGATTGATCCGCGTCCGGCATTTTTCATGTAAGGCGTGACCGCGCGGACCATCTGATAGGCCCCGACCACGTTTACCTTGTAAATATCGAGAAAGTCCTGAGCCTGCAGGCCATCGAGGTTCTCATACGGGCAGGCTTTGGTCTTCGCCGCATTGTTGATCAAGTAGTCGATGCGACCCCATTGGTCGAAAGCCGACTTCGCCATGCCCACGCAATTGCTATCTTCCGCCACATCGCCTTGATAGACGATGACGTCGGCGCCCTTCGCTCGACAGGTCGCGGCGGTTTCGTTAGCTTCCTTTTCGCTACGGGTGTAATTGATAACAACGTTGCAACCGTGCTCAGCAAGCATGATGGCAGCGGCCGCGCCGACGCCGGTGGCGGAGCCGGTGATGATGGCGACTTTACGGGCACTAATCGGCATAGCGTGAGTCCTTCAACGATAAGAGAGCACTCATCATACGAGGAAAGTTCGCGCAGCTCCTGCGGGCGGTGCGGACTGCCCACGCAATGGCGAGAGGGCTATGTGATCGTGCAGCTAGTCGGAAGTCGCTATGTCCGTGGCAACCGCAAAAATCTGAAACCTCACAACCATTCGATTTTCGACAGTTAACGCGCCGAGCAGTGCAGTAAATGGCGTCAGCCCCAGATCGGATTGCAGCACCTCGAGTTCACCGCTGGCAGTCAGGTGGCTGGCGTCCAGTGCGAGTCGTACGGGAACCCGCAATTGACGTGTCTGGCCTTTGATCACCACATCCATGCCAACATCGTACAGGCCAGTCGGCATTGCGATTACATCCACGGCTCGCAGGCGAATCTCGGCGAAGCGATCGGCGTCGAGGAGCGCGGTCGACAACATATTCCGTCGCGTTCCGTCACGTGCATTTTGCGGCACCTCGGCCTGAAATTCAGCACCCGCCTGGTGCCGCAATTCGGGCTCATCGACAGTCAGAGCACTCACTGGAAACCGAATGTCGAATCGCGTCGCAGTCAAGGAGTCGCTACGCGTCACACTGCCTGTTAGATCATGGCTCGCAACCACATGATTGTGGCCGAGTGCAGCCAATTTTCCGCCGCGATACACCAGAACCTGCAACAGGGATCGCGTCGAATCAATCTGGTAAACCCGAGCGCCAGTCGCCGGCTCTCCCGGTGCAGGCACGGTAGCGGGCTGCCTCGACTGCTGTGGGTTCGGAGAAGTTGCACAATGCGTCAACAACAGCGCTAACAGCGCCGTCGGTATACGCAGACAGTCGATTGGCCGACGACGAAAATTGCGCATTGACCCTGAGCTCCTTCTGGCGCTAGCTTACCGCCATGCAACTCGGCAACAGCAAACAATCCTGGGGCGCAGTGTCACAGGCCTTTCACTGGATCATTGTTGGGCTAATTGTCGTGCAATGGCTGCTGGCCGAAAGCGCTGAGGAATTGCCGTTGGGTATGGCAAAACTGGCGACGCTGGCGAGACACAAGTCGGTTGGCATGACGATTTTGGGGCTCGCAGTCCTGCGACTGCTTTGGCGACTGTCGAATCGCGGACCGTCGTTACCGCGTGGTATGCGACCTTGGGAGAAGCTGGTGGCGCGCGGCTCCCACGCCGGACTATATCTTTGCGTGTTCGCGATGCCACTGAGTGGCTGGCTGATGTCGTCGGCGAAAAACTTTCCGGTGAGTTGGTTTGGGTGGTTTCAGTTCCCGGATCTCGTGCAACCCGATCCAGGGCTTTTTGATGCACTGCGCGCTGCGCACGGCGTTATTTTCAATGTTTTGACGGGTCTGGCGATCCTGCATCTGCTCGGCGCGCTCAAGCATCATTTTTACGATCGTGACGATGTGCTGACGCGCATGCTGCCGTTCGGTCGGAGGCGGAACACGTGAAATCGGTCGCCATATGGGCGCTGTTGGTGGTCTGTGCGCCGGTTCTTGACGCTGACGAAACCTTTAAGTCGGATCCAGCCCGCAGTTCTCTGCAGTTCTTGTTTCGGCAAGCGGGTGCTGTCAGTCAGGGCGTATTCACGAAAACCGCCACAGAATTGCGATTCGATCCGACCAATCTCGCCGCGAGTTGGTTGACGGTCAACGTGGATGTCACGTCGCTTGATACCAAAGACAAGGATCGTGACGACCTGCTGCGCGGCTCGGACTTGTTTGATGTGGCCAAATACCCTGCGGCTAGCTTTCGCTCCACGAAACTGCAGCGCCTGAAAAATGGTAGCTACGAAGCATTTGGCAAGCTGACGATTCGCGGCGTCACACGCGACATTCGTTTGCCACTCACTATTCAGGCCAGGCGCCAAGCAGCGCTAACGACGTTGGCACTGCGCGGTGCAGCCATCATCCGGCGACTGGATTACGCCATCGGTCAGGGAGACTGGAAATCCACGCAGTGGGTCGACGATAACGTCACCGTTAAGTTCGATATCTTACTAACAACCAATATGGCACCGGCGCTCGCAGAGTAGTGGTGCGGGGCCGACAGTTTGCAAAGTCCCAGCCTCGCGGTTAGGGTTGCGCCATGCTTGTGCTCGATCCACCGTATACCGCCGCCAAAAAAATATCCAGGCTTGCCAGACTCACGGCGGCGAGGCTTTTCAGCGATAGTCAGGCGTTGGAAGTTGACACGCGCGTTCCGGGAATGCGAATGGTCGCGTTGCCAACAGATGACATTGGCCGGCATGTTATTCGCGATGGTGCGCACGAGTTGGAAAATAGCGCTTGGATTCTCGAGCATGTGCAATTTCGCGACGATGACGTGGCGCTCGATATTGGCGCCAATATAGGTTGGCACAGCTGTCTGTTAGATCGCCTGGCAAAGGGTGCTTGCGATATCTTCAGCTTCGAACCAGAGCCGCTGAATTTCGCGATGCTGTCGAAAAATATTGTGCTCAATCGGTCAACGCATGTGCACCCGCAGAATCTAGCGTTAGGCGAGCACGCCGGTAGTATCGACCTTTACTTGTACAAAGACAGCAATCGCGGCCGTCATTCCGTTTTGCCTGTGCACGGTGGCAACAAGATTCAGGTTCCCGTAACGCGCCTGGACACCTGGTGGCATGGCCAAAGTCTGGGTGCGCGCCGGTTGCGATTCATCAAGATCGACATCGAGGGCTACGAATTGCCGGCGCTGCATGGCGCGGGCGAGTTGCTGCAACGCTGCGAAACTCTAATGCTCGAGTATTCCCCGGCTTATATGCGCAAGGCGAACCTCAATCCGGTCGCACTGCTGCAGTTACTCGGGCAGGCTGGGTTTCGCATTTGCACACTGTCCAATGGCTCGCTGATGCAAACCGACGTCGCCGTGCTGAGTGCGTCCTTGCAGCAGCAGGATCTGATCTGCGTCCGCAGCTAACGCGCTTAAACGACCCACCGGTTTGTGATTAGAATGTTGACTTGAATCAACAGACCCAAATCTCCAATCCGCACGACTTGGCTGCCGCACAGCCGCGGCCGCTGTTGATTCGCTGCGGTGCATTTGGCGACATGGTCCTGGTATCCGTGCTTATCCAGCAGCTGAGTAGCCGATTCGGTTGCCCGGTAGACGTTGTGACTTCAGGGCCCTGGTCCTTGCCGTTGCTCAGGGCGCAGGCGGACGTTGGTGAAGTCTTTGTCCTGGGAAGCCGCAAAGCGCCGTATTGGGCGAACAGGAAGCAGCAGCAGCTGGTGCGCTGGCTGCGGATGCGTCCCACTGGGCCGATCTGGTTTGCGGATCCTGGAACCGCTGGCCGCGACTTGCTGCGGCGCGCAGGCATTGCGGATGACATGGTTGTCGAATTCGTCTCGCTGCAGGGATTACCAGGCGAGCATATCTGCGAGCGGTTGGTGCGCCTCGCAAACCTGACACCGCCGGCCTGGCAAGGCCAAGCGGGTTCCCTGCAACCGGAAATCGAACTCAATGCCAGGTTGCGCCCCGATGCGTATCGCGACTTGTTAGGCCCGTGGCTACGACGATTCGGCCTCGGCGATAACCCCTTGATCACGATACAGGTGGGAAACAAAAGAACCATGCGGCCGTGGTTCTATCGCAGCGCAGCGCACTCGAAGTACTGGCCGGAAGAGCGTTGGGCGCAGGTATTGCGCGGACTACGCGATGCCTGCCCGACACACGATATTGTTCTGTTAGGTGTGAAGACCGAAATTCGAATGAATGACAAGATAGCCAGACAGAGCGGGATCTCGCGCGTTTTCAACGTGGCTGGTGACGTACCGGTCGAGATCCTGTTGCCGTTGCTTGAGAAGTCCAGCAGCATGATTTCGGTCGATACCGGTCCGGCGCATGCGGCCGCCGCGTTGGCTTGTCCGACCGTGGTGTTGTTCGGCAAAGCCGATCCGCAACTCTATCGCCCAGGCGGCCTCAGCACGCCCACTGTTGTCCTGACAGGTCGCATCCAGGGTGAGGCGGATATCCGCGGAATTTCCGCGGACGATGTGCTGGCAGCCTGGCGCAAGCTGGTCACCAAGAGTCCGACGAAATCGCTGTAATGCAGGAGTCATGTGCACCGTCTACAATGGACGCATCGTGGCAGATGTTCGCAGCTACAACGTCTTGTTTTTATGCACCGGCAATAGTGCGCGCAGCATTCTGGCCGAGGTCATTCTCAACACACAGTCGAACGGACGGTATCGCGCCTATTCCGCCGGCAGCCATCCGGCGGGTAAGGTCAACCCTTGGGCGCTCAAGTTGCTGGAACAGAAGGGACTGCCGACAGGTGGTCTGCGTAGCAAAAGCTGGGATGAATTCGTGCGGCCCGGTGCGCCGTCCATAGACTTCGTGTTTACAGTCTGCGGCAATGCGGCCGGCGAAATCTGTCCGGTCTGGCCTGGGCAGCCCGTTACTGCACACTGGGGAATCGAAGACCCGGCCGCCGTGACGGGCGACGAAATGATCATCATGGGTGCTTTTCGCACCGCCTTTGCGCAAATGGAGCGTCGCATTCAATTGTTTCTGGCCCTGACTATCAATTCGCTACAAGGAGTGGCGCTGAAGCGCGCACTCGATGAAATCGGCCACACGCCCGCAGGCTAATCATGCGTCGTGAACTGCTGGCCGAGTTGTTAGGCAGCGCCTTGCTCGCGGCGACAGTCATTGGCTCGGGAATCATGGCAGAGCGCATGGCGGCTGGGAATGGCGCCATTGCCTTGCTCGCCAACACGCTGGCCACCTGCGGTGCGCTGTATGCTCTGATAACTGTGTTAGGCCCGGTATCGGGCGCGCACTTCAATCCGCTTGTTAGCATTGCAATGCTGACCGAAAAGGCGTTGAGTGGGGCCGCATGCATCTCGTATGTCGTAACCCAATTCATAGGCATGTTTCTCGGCATGATGCTGGCCCATGCGATGTTTGGTCTGCCATTGGTGCAAGCGAGTCAGCATACGCGCAGCGGTACTGGCATCTGGCTGTCCGAAATTGTTGCCAGCTTTGCTCTGTTGCTGGTGATCATGGGCTGCCTGCGCCAAAAGCTACCGGCCGCGGGCGCAGTGGCGGCGACCATAGGCGCTGGCTATTGGTTCACCTCCTCGACGTCGTTTGCCAATCCCGCAATTACAGCAGCGCGAGCGTTCACTGATACTTTCGCGGGAATACGGCCGTCGGACGCGCTGCCATTTGTGGTGGCGCAGGTCGCCGGTGCGTTGCTGGCCATAGGGATCGCGCGAGTTGTTTTCCCGCCGCTCACTCTGCGCAGATAAAAATAGGGCTGGCGGGGGGGGGGCCGGCCAGCCCTATGAATCCAGTAGCTCACCCGGGAAAGAAGTGTCGTCGACTGGGATTCTTCAACCAGGCAATCATGCGCCGAGCAAGTTGCACTTTGATTAAGGACTCCTAGAAAAACAGCGCACTGGTGCCTATACCGAGTGCCAGACCTATGCCGGCCCCGGCGACCACATCAGAGGGATAGTGCAATCCAAGCACGACACGCGAAACCGCAACCGCGGCAGCGAACGGAACTAACAAGATCGCCAGCCAAGGAACATAGCTGCAGGCAACATAGGTGAATGCAACTGCGTGCAGCGTGTGACCAGAGGGAAAGCTGTAGCGATCAAGCGGCGGCATGAAACACTGGATTCCAGCGAGACGCACGAACGGCCGCTCCCGCACCAGCCGCTCTTTGAGCTGACGATACAGCAGTAGTCCTAGGCCACCCGTCAGCAACATGTGCGTCGCAGCGGCCAGGCCTCTTGACCCTAACAAAAATGGCATGATTGCGGCGAGGGAGTACCATAGGACCCCGTCACCGAGCCGGCTCACGATGCGAAAGAATTGCAATATCGGATTGCTACGCGCTGTCCGATTGGCCACCCTGCAAAGACGGATATCCAGCTTGTTGGCACTATCCAGAAGCTGAGAACGTGTCATACGTTATCCTTTGGCTGCCACCAGCGATCTGTTAGGGTGACTTACGTTGTTGACGATGAGATTCTGATATAAGTCGGCTGCGCGTCGTGCGCATTGTGCGGACGACCAAAGAGCGGCGTCGACTTTGGCTGCAGTGCTGAGTTTTTCGCGCAGCGCTAGGTCCTTGAGTACCAGCGCTACCGACTGGCTGAATGCCGATGCATTCTCCTGGCTGATAATCGCCCCTTTGGCGTGGCGTAGAACTTCTGCGGTACCCATGACAGCGGTGGAAACCACCGGCGTGCCTTGCGCCATGGCTTCCAGCAACACAAGACCCTGTGTTTCAGTGCGCGACGCAAATACAAAGACATCGGCGGCGCGGTAGCAATCGAGCAGTGTCGAATTCCGCTCCAGATAGCCGATCAACCTCGTGTTAGCAGAGAGCTCGGCATTTTGGATGGCAGCCTTGATGTGCGGCACCGCCGGTCCTTCACCCGCGATAACCAGCAATACATCCGGGACTTTCTCAGTTAGTTTGCGCAGCATGACCAAGAGGAAGTCGATGTTTTTTTCGTGCGCTACGCGTCCTACGAACAGCGCCATCGGGCGCGAACCGATGCCGTGCAATGCCCGGAACCGACGACCGTCGCTGTCGGCAAACCGACTTGGATCAAGACCGGTCGGAATCACGTGCAGTGGCGTTGCGATGCCGTAGGCACTCAATACCTCCGTCATTGGCTGCGACGGCGAGATAATCGCGTCTACCTGGCTGCACTGGCGCTTCGTGAACCAGCGCGAGAAGCCGCGCAACAAGCTCGCGGGTACAGCGGGCACGTAGTGCTGAAGGTAGTGCTCGAAATAGGTGTGATAGGTCTCAATGACTGGTACACCGAGTCGTCGGGCAATTTCAATTCCCGCGTAGTGCGCGACGAAAGGCGTCTGAACATGCACAACATCTGGTTGCGCTGCCTGGATGATGGGCCAAAGCCTCCGAATTGCGCGGCGTGACATGTAACGATCCTCGGGATCACGCGGCACCTGCCAGGATTTCACGCGGAGAATGTCCGCATCCTGCTCCGGCGCCAGACCCGGATAGCCGGGCGCAATCAAAAGTACACGATGCCCTGCAGCGATGAGATCGCGCCTGAATGTCTGGATTGATGTCGATACACCATTGACGCGCGGAAAATACACATCGCTGGTCATCAAAACTCGCATATCTGCTCCGGTTGCTGATGGGGCTGTTTAATTGTTGTTAGATTTGCCGCACCCTGGAGCGGCAGAATGTGTCCGCTCGAACGGATCAATTGGTCGCGACCGTCGAACTCAAGTACGGTGGTTGGTACGAACGGCCGCAGCAGTGGCGAAGCCGCTTGGATGAGGACGCTGATGCTGCCACCAGCGCTAGTTTGCAATCGGCGCGCGAGCAGACGCAGCACCATCGGCTTTTCAGGAATCAAGTAGCTGCGTACCAGATCCTCGCCGGCTCGGATGCGCGACAACTGTTCTTGCACCAGCGCGATCAGCATCGGGCCCGCGACGACTGCATCACCATGGGTGCCGATGCGTTCACGTCCGAGGCTACGACCGTTCTTCGCGCTGTCGATGATTATTTCGCGGTTCTGGAAACTGGCGCTGTAACTCTCGGTCGACTTAACTCGCATTACGTCATAACGGTTAGCTGCAACGCCCGACTGAGTGACTTCATCCCAGGCGACCAGTGCACCGCTCGCATCGCGCCATTCACTGCGTAGGCGCGGGCCGCAACGCTCCACGCTCCAGCGAAACTTGCGCTGTGGCGTGTCGACGCTCACTGCGTCGCCTTCCCATCGCTTCAGCGGAGACGTTTGCGATGCAGGTTGTGCGGCATTGCATCCGGTGGCCAGTAGAAATGCCATCGTCAAGTGTTGCTGCCAGGGCATTCGCGCAGTCACGCCACCATCCCGACAGCTGGAAGAGCGGCTGTGTCAGCCAACGGAACACCTTGTCCAGGCCAGTGCCACAGCCGCAGAGAGCCATCATTGCGTTCCACGATGGCCGAACAGGTCTCGACCCAGTCGCCGTCATTGCCATATAACACACCGTCGATTTCGCCTAACGCAGCGCGGTGTATGTGCCCACAGACCACGCCGTCGACGCGGCGGGTCCTGGCTTCCGTGACAACAGCCTTTTCGAACGCATGCACGTACTGCATCGCGCGGCTGGCCTTTTGTTTCAGATAGCCTGCCAGGGACCAATAGGGGTATCCCATCGAAGCGCGCAGGCGATCGATCCGATGATTCAACGCGATCGTGAAGTCGTAAACCTGTGAACCAAACGGCTCCAGCAGAGGGTGGCATTGCAGGGCACCATCGAATTCGTCGCCATGTATGAGCAGCAACTTGCGGCCTTCAGCCGTGCGATGCGTATAGGTACGGTGAACTTCGATGTTGCCCAATCGCTGCGACGCGAATGCGCGCAGATCAGAGTCGTGATTTCCAGGGACCAACACCAGGCGCCGGCCTTTCCCTGCCATACGCAGCAACTTGTTAAGCACGGCTTCATGGCTGGCCGGCCAGTAGCTGCTGCGTTTCAGGCTCCAGATGTCGACGATATCGCCAACCAGGAACAGCTGTTCAACATCAATATGATTCAGGAAGTCGAGCAGACGATCGGCGCGGCAGCCGCGCGATCCCAGGTGCAGGTCCGAAATAAAGGCGCTGCGAAGACTATGCCTGTTAGCGGTCCGCTTCACGTTAGCTTCCTCCGCTTGATTGACGTTGCTCGCATTCTCGCCAGCGAATGTTTCAACGCGGCTACATCCCGGTGATACTCCTGCGACAATTCAGATACTTATGAGCGCAAGTTCTGTTAGAAACTCAAGATTATGTTTGTCATCAAACTGTCATCTTGTGGGTATAGCGTCGGCAGCACATGGAAAGAGCCGATCTCGTTCAGCACACATCCAAGAGGTTCAACGCCGACCTGGAACTGGTGCTGAAGCGAGCGCTTGACATGGCTCGCCTTGCCGAACGGCAGTTCCAGGACGCGTTTAAAGCGTTGGTAGCAGCGGACGCACCGCTCGCATCCAAAGTGGTGCAGTGCGACCAACAAATCAACGACATGGAGCGCGATATCACGGCGGAATGTCAGCGGCTGTTCGCGACGCGCGCACCAGCGGCGGGTGATCTGCGTCTGTTGTTAGCGCTGATCAAGATGATCGGCGATGTAGAGCGCATTGGCGATGAGTGCAAGAAGATAGCGTTGGTCACCCTGCACCTAACAAACGACCCGCGGCAGCGCGGCAAGTTCCGCGAAATACGCCATCTGGCGCGCGTCGTGCAACAGATGGTGCATTCCGCGCTTGATGCATTTGAGCGGTTGGACGCCGATGCCGCCTTGGTAGTAATGCGCATGGATCGCGCGATCGACACCGAGTACGAGGCCATTCAACGCCAGTGCGTCACGTATATGATGGAAGACCCGGAAATGATCCGCCGCGCGTTAGATGACATGTGGACGATTCGGGCGCTGGAGAGAGTTGGCGATCACGCAAAAAATCTCTGTGAATATGTGGTCTACGTCGTGCGTGGCAAAGACATTCGCCACGCTCTCCCGCATAACGTGGACATGGCGCTGGAGCGGACGCCCGAGCAGACCGCATCGCCTTGAAGCGGCGCAGCTCGCCTGTCTCAGACCTGACGTGTCACAGGCCTGGTTGCCAGAATAAATTCCATGCCAGAATAGCAATACTTGTGTTCTAACAAGTCAAGGTCGATTGGTGTGGTTTCTCGCGTCACCAGGTGGCTATGTCTGCCGCTGCCTGCGGATACGACCTGACGGCGGGGACCGTGCGGCGGGCAATATCCGGCCTTTGTTGGCGCCCTGACTGCCCGCGGGGTAGGCTTGCCGCTACCTTTGCAGGAGCATCTATCCATGGCGTTCAAGGACATGCGCGAATACCTCGCGCTGCTGGAAAAAGACGGTCAACTCAAGCATGTCGATGTGCCGTTCAAGGCGCGTCGTGGCGACAACGAGTTGCAGGCGTTGATGGCGTATGTATGCGGCAAAGACGGTCCAGCGATGTTGCTGAATAACGTGGACGGCATCAATACCAAAGGGGTGCCGATCCTGTTTAACCCGTTTGGTACCCGTGAACGCACGGCCATGACCATTGGTTTTCGTAATTGGCGCGAAGCCAAACTGCATCACGCCGACGTTCTCGGCAATCCGTCGCGCTGGATTGCACCGACAATTGTCGATAAATCGAAGGCTCCCTGCAAAGACGTAATCATCAAGGGCAAGGATGTCGATATCGCGAAACAGATCCCGCATGTCTGGTTTGGCAAGGAAGGACCCGCCTACATTACTAACGCGATGACTTTCTCCAAGGATCCCGAGAACGGTGGCCGCAATGTCGGTTGGTACCGCTTCACGCAATTTTTGGATGCCACGCATCCGTTAGGCCAGACCTATCCTCCGGGGCGGGAAAAAACCGATCTCGCCGCGTTCTACTGGTGGAACCCGCCCTTTTCGGATATCGGTCGCCACACCTTCAAGGCGTCGCGAATGGGTAAACATTTGGAGGTCGCGATCGCGGGGGTCTGCGATCCAGCGGTGCATCTCGCCTCTGGAACAGGAGCGCCTTTCGGCCAGGATGAAGCGGCCTTCGCCGGTGGTTTGCGCGGCGCAGCGGTCGAGATGGTCAGATGTGAAACCGTGGATCTCGAAGTGCCCGCGACTTCAGAATGGGTGCTGGAAGGTGAAGTGATCCACGAGGAACTGGAACCTGTCGGCTGGCACTCGAATCCGGTTGGTTACTACGACCGTGTGCAGGTTTTTCCGATCGTGCGGGTCAAGTGCATTACGCATCGCAAGAACCCGATCTGGCACGCAACCATGGAAATGGTGCCACCCTTCGATCACAACTACATCGCGTTGCTGCCGGTCGAAGGCGAGGTGCTGTCTGACCTGCGCAAAAAGATTCCGGAAGTGCATGATGTCGCTGTCACACCTAACATGTGCTACATCGTGCAGCTCTCGGTCGATGGCGCATCCAAACCGCATAACGAATTTGGCAAGTATGTGCTGCACGCGGTCTGGGGTTCGGCCGGCCGCTGGGGACGCACCGCCAAGCTTGTAATTGTGGTTGGACCCGATGTTGATCCTTATGACCTTAAGCAGGTCGAGTGGGCGATCATGACACGCTGGCAACCTGCCAAGGATTCCATCCTACAACCTAACGGCATTCCGATGGTTTTGGATCCTTCCTGTGAAAAATCCGCGCAATTTGGCGCCTTCCGCTCGGATCAAATGGGGATCGATGCAACCATCAAGATTCCTGAGCGCTTCAGCGAGTATCCGGAAGTATCGAAAGCTGATCCCGCTCAAGTGGCGGAGATCGCGAAGAAGCTCGCAGGCATCATCTGACCAAATTTGATCTGCTGGTAGTCGGCGGAGGTATCAACGGCGCCGGCATTGCACGCGATGCGGCCGGCCGCGGGTTACGAGTGCTGCTCTGTGAGCAGCACGACTTCGCCGCACATACCTCGTCGGCGAGCACCAAACTGATCCATGGCGGTCTGCGCTATCTGGAACACTTCCATGTCGGCTTGGTGCGCAAAGCCTTACAGGAACGGGAGGTGTTGTTAGCCGCGGCGCCGCATATCATTTGGCCGTTGCGTTTCATTCTGCCTCACGCGAGTCATCTGCGCCCGGCCTGGATGATCCACTGCGGTTTGTTTCTTTATGATCACCTGGCGCGACGGAAAGTACTGCCAGCTTCGACTCGACTTTCGTTAAATACTCATCCGGCGGGAAAACCACTGGCCGCCGAAAATCGGGTTGGTTTCGCTTATTACGACGCCTGGGTCGATGATGCACGTCTGGTCGTGTTAAACGTGATGTCGGCGCAGGAACTCGGTGCTGACGTGCGCAACTATCAGCGCGTCGACAGTCTGCAAGCCAGCAATGGTGGCTGGATGGCCATAGTCACGGGGTCAAGCGGCGTAAGTGAGCAGATTTTCGCATCCTGCGCAGTCAATGCAACGGGTCCGTGGGCGGCGGAGTTCCGCCGCAGTTCGCGGGCGGAGCACGGCGATCATGGGTTGAGGCTGGTCAAAGGCAGCCACATTATCGTGCCCAAGCTGTTCGACCATGACGACGCCTACATTTTTCAGACCGACGACGGTCGTATCGTTTTTGCTATTCCCTACGAAGGCGAATTTACGCTGATTGGCACGACCGATGTGGACTACACGGGAGCGCCGGAGCGCGCGGCAATCAGCGCCGCGGAAATAGACTATCTCTGCGCTCAGGCGAATCACTATTTTCGTCAGCAGATCACGCCTGCCAGCATTGTCGCCAGCTACTCGGGAGTGCGACCTCTGTTAGCCGATGAAGCCACCGACGCAAGCAGCACCAACCGCGACTATCACCTCGAATGGCTCGCGCACCCGGCGCCGCTGCTGTCGGTATTTGGCGGTAAAATCACCACTTTCCGTGTGCTGGCGGAGCAGGCTGTCAATATGATCGAGCAACAGCTGGGTAGGGCGGCGAAGCCGTGGACAGCGCGCGTGCCATTGCCTGGTGGTGATCTGGTAGGCGGAAGCGTGGATGCCCAAACCGGCGAGTATCGTCAGCAGTTTCCCTGGCTGCCGGTTTTGCTACTGCGCCGTTGGGTACGCAGCTATGGCAGTCGCATCGGCCACTTGTTAGGCACTGCAAACTCGATGGCAGATCTGGGTGCAGAGATACTGCCGGGTCTGTATATGATTGAAGTGAGTTATCTCCGGCAGAGCGAATACGCCGTGAGCGCCGAAGATATTTTGTGGCGGCGTTCAAAGCTGGGTCTGCATCTGCCCCAGGATGCGGCGTCACGGTTGCAGAGCTGGCTGGATAGCAATTTGGTCGGCAACGCATGAGTAAATATGTGTTAGCCCTGGACCAGGGAACAACTAGCTCACGTTCCATTCTGTTCGATCGCAAAGGACAGATCGTTGCCGTGGCGCAGCGCGAGTTTGCGCAGCATTTTCCGCAGCCCGGCTGGGTGGAGCACGACGCTACTGAGATATGGGCGACCCAGCGCGACACCATGACGGAAGTGCTCAGCCGCGTCGGTGTCCATGCGAGCGATATAGCTGCGATCGGCATTACCAACCAACGCGAAACGACAATGCTCTGGGATCGTGCCACCGGCGCGCCGATCGCCAAGGCCATTGTCTGGCAGGATCGCCGCACCGCGCCGCTGTGTCAGCGGCTGCGCGAGGCGGGCGCAGAGGCGCAAGTGACTGCGATCACCGGACTGTTACTGGACCCCTATTTTTCCGGAACCAAGCTGGCATGGTTGCTGGATAAAGTACCGGGCGCGCGCGCGCGGGCCGAGCGAGGCGAGTTGTGTTTTGGCACGATCGACAGCTGGTTGGCCTGGAATCTGACAGGCGGTCAGCACCACATAACTGATGTCAGCAACGCGAGTCGCACGTTGCTCATGAACCTGCGAACCGGTGACTGGGACGAATCGATGCTAGATTTGTTAGATATCCCACCTGCCTGTCTGCCGACAATTGCCCGCAGTGCGCTGTCACGGGGCGTGACCGCGCGCATCGGTACCGTCGATGTGCCGCTGATGGCAATGGTGGGTGATCAGCAGGCGGCGATGTTCGGTCAGAACTGCACTGAGCCTGGTATGGCGAAGAACACCTACGGCACAGGCTGCTTCTTATTGCTGCACACGGGCACGGAACCGTATGTGTCAAAACACCGCCTGCTAACAACTGTTGCCGCCAGTCGTGACAAACTGGAATACGCACTGGAAGGCAGCGTATTCATCGGCGGCGCCGCGGTGCAGTGGCTTCGCGACGGACTCGGCATCATCGAGCACTCCAGCGACGTCGAAGCGCTGGCGGCCAGCGTCAGCGACAATGGCGGTGTCTACATGGTCCCGGCTTTCACGGGTCTCGGCAGCCCGTACTGGGACGCCGAGGCGCGCGGCACGATACTCGGCATCACTCGTGGCACGACCCGGGCACACATTGCCCGCGCCACTCTAGAGGGGATTGCTTTCCAGAGCGCCGAGGTGTTGCTGTGCATGGAGAAGGACGCTCGATTGCAACTGCGCGAACTGCGCGTCGATGGCGGCGCCTCGCAGAACAATCTGCTGCTGCAGATTCAGGCGGACCTCCTGGGTGTGCCGGTGGTCAGACCGAAGGTCACTGAAACCACAGCGCTGGGCGCCGCGTATCTGGCCGGTCTCGCAGCGGGCTTCTGGAAGTCGGCTGCGGAAGTCGCCAGTCTGTGGCAGCTGGATCGGGTCTTTGAGCCGCAGAAATCCCGCGACTTCGCCGCGGCACAACTCGCGATCTGGCGACTTGCAGTCGAGCGGGCCAGGAACTGGAGCCGTTAGAGGCACCTATGCCGAAAAAGCCACTGCGCTTCGATGCCGCCTATTATCGACGCTTCTACTTCAACAAACGCACTGCAGTGACCCACCGCGCGGAGATGGCGGCGCGTGCTGAATTGATTGCGGCCTATGTCCAATACATCGGCCTGCCGGTAGCTTCGATTCTCGACGCGGGCTGCGGCATCGGCCTGCTGCAAAGACCGCTGGCCAAATTGCTGCCCCGTGCCGAGTACGTCGGGCTCGAATTCAGCGACTACCTCTGCAAGCGCTATGGCTGGCAGCAAGGTTCACTCGCGAGCTACCGGCCTGGCCGGCAGTTCGATCTCACGATTTGTTACGACGTTGGCCAGTATTTGGATGACCGTACCGCAGCCAGGGCCATTGTGACGCTGGGCCAGTTGTGTCGAGGCGTGCTCTATTTCACCGCACTGACCACGCATGACTGGCGCTACAACTGCGATCGTTCGCGCACCGACGGCAATGTGTTTCTACGCAGCGGTGAGTGGTATCAGCGGCGCCTCGCGAAGAAATTCAAACGTGTAGGTGCGGGCCTGTGGATCCGTCGTGGTGCGCCGTTGACGACTTGGGAAATGGAGTGTTCATGAAAACGTTGAAAATTTTGCTGTTAGCCGCGACGCTGCTCGGCACGTTGGACATCAGTCACGCCGCCAAGACGGCCCCGCGCCTCAACCCTAACGATCCCAACGACGCGGTGCGCATCCAGCAGAAGCTCTGGTGCTCACTCGAAGACGGCAAGGCTGTCTATCTCTGGTCGCAGGGTTCGGTCTACGGCCGTCGGCCCGGCGAACCGGACCGCAAACTGTTTAATTTTCAGATCTGGAATGCACGCGCGTGTCAAAGCTATCAGGACCCGCAGCGCGGCTACGGTTATCGCTCGGTATCGCGCGAAATCATGCTCTATCTCGACCCGGCCACTAACGCGCTGCTCAAGACCTGGCGTAATCCGTGGACCGGCGAGTTGATCGAAGTGGTCCATACCCAGAACGACCCGGTCAATATGGCCAGTGTGCTCTATGCCAATGGCCGCGACGGTAGGAGCGCGACTTTTGAAGGAAAACTGATTAACGGGCGCGTGATCTTCAGCAACGAGGCGCCGCTGTACTACGACAATCCGCTTGCGGGCGACTATCAGGACTACGTCGGCGGGCACTACCATGCCATGGAAATGCTCAACGTCTATGTCTACGAAAATGATTTGTTAGATGCGAAAGTCAAGACGTTGCCGCGCTGGAGCCGATCCTGGAAGCGAGCATCCAATTTCCTGCCCTGGATGCGTATGGGGGATCGCCCAGGTCTGTTGGTTTTCACGGCAGTTGGGCAGCGGGTCAATTCCATTGAGCAATTGAATGAACCGATCCGCACCGCGCTCAAAACCCAGTTCGCGAAATACCAGAGCCCGCCGCCGCTTGATGATCAGCGACCCAATGAAACAAGCTGGAGCTATTTCCGCAAAGTCATTACGCCAGGCATACCACCGGTAGTCGCTGAGCAGGCACCTCTGATTACTCCGTCGCCACCGGCGCCAGTAGTCGACGCCTGGTCGCAGGATTTCCGCGATAGCTGCGGCGCAGACCCTGCAGCATCGATCGTGACTTGGTGGCATGGGCATGTGTATAGCCGGCGCCGCGAGCAGAAGGACACACGAATTTTCGACGCGGAGCGGCTGCGTATTTCAAAATGTGAGCTGTTAGCAGATCCGGTGCGCGGCAAGGGCTTTCGTCGTCTGTCCCGCGAGCTGTTGGTCTACGTGCCGACAACCGCAGATGCACCCCTGATCAATTGGAAAAACCCCTGGTCCGGCAAAACCGTGACCGTGCCCACCGAAAAAATTCTGGCGCGGGCTGAGCCTGAGCGCTGGCAGAAGAACCTGGACGGCACCGCAGCTCGCACAGTGAGCCGCTTTGAACTGACTGACAAGAGCCTGACCGGCAGCGATGCCGATGTAGTCTTCCGCGACAATCCGCTGGGCGGCAATTACCAGGACTTTGTGGGTGGTCGCGAGCAAATTCTCGACTTCGAAACCAGCGAGCGGCCGCTGGTGTCGCCCAAGACGAGCCCACTCGATCAAGTCCTCTCCTGGGGCCAGGTCCGACCCTGGTATCCGTGGATGAAGATGGGGTCGCGCGAAGGCGCGATCGTCATGCACGCAGTGGGTGTGCGCGGCGTGAAATACGCCGAGCTACCCGCCGCATTACGCAGTGTGATCGAAAATCAAGAGCCGGATTTTCGTTACTGAGCGGGTTGACCCGGCACGCACTTGGTATTGCTGCTGACGCGATAGATCCGAAAGCGGTCGCCGTCGCGCTTGTGAAAATACAGTGAGCATCCGTCTGCCGATAGGCTCGGCGCCTCGACGAAACCCGTAATTGAGGCAACAGGCAGTGGCACGCCGAATGGCTCGCTGATACGCGTTCTCGAAGCGTGCATGATCACAGGAGGTTTACGAACGCGCCGCGAAGCCCGCGTGAAATAGAGATCCAATTGGTCGGCGGAAATTGCTGGTGCATATTCCAATGCCGGTGAGTTGATGTTTTTCAGTATGGCGGCACTGTCTGCTTGACGATGAAAACCGCTGCCGTCCCGAACCGCGACGAAGATATCCGCAGTGTCTGGATATGGTTTACCCGAGAACTTGCCATCCACCGCAAACAAAGTTTGACCGTCTGCAGAGATCTCAGCGTCAAAATTCAGTTGCCCCAGTTTTTGCAAAGACAGTCCGGGCACCATGACCGCATCGGATAGCGTGCCCTTGTCAAATCGACCGCGAAAGATTGTAGCCAGTGTTTGTTGGTAATCGCGCGTAGAAACGAAATACAGATTGCCTTCCCTGTCCATGCTGGGGACACCATCCAGCAATGTACTGGCGGCGCCTTTGACCGCACCGCTGTATTCGAACGTAAGATCATCGACACGCACTGCAATCTGCAGATTGGTATCGATGCGTGGATCGTTGCTGTTGTTGAACAGCAAGTACCGACCGTCCTTCGTGATGAATGGCTCCATCGCATCGGTGAAATAGCCGCGGATCGTCACGCGCTGTGGCGCCTCTGATTCTTCGGCAAGCGCTGCAGGAAACAGCAACACCCACGCGAGTGCGATTAATACGGGCTTCAAGAACTTTGCGAACACTTGCCGACTCCCCAGGCGTTAGGCCAATGCAAAGTATTGTTGGTCAGGCACGGCGAAAGTGTGACGGCGTCCCCATTAGTCCTGTCGTCTATTCGTCACGGACCGGAAACACTCTTGTAACGAACAACCTAAAGGATAGCGGCGACGTCAGTCCCTTACATAATCTCACCGAGGTAGGTCATGCATCGATCCCAATCCGCGTGGAAAATCGCCGCCAGTGTTGCTTGCGCACTTGCAAGTGCAACCGCGCTGGCCGGCAACCCGTTTCAGAAATTTACGCCGCTGGCGGCCTCTGCGGGGCCGACCGCCAACGAAGCCATGCCCGTTACGCTCAGCAACCTGTTGTTCCAACAGCGATCGATTGCCGATCGTCAGACACAGATCGCGGCCAATGTTCCTAACAGCGGCAACTGGGACATGATCACGCTTAACGAGTCTGGCCGGGATACAGGCCGCTATCTTTTCACGGTGTTTGAAACTGGATCCAGTGGCGTACAGAGAATGGATCGTCGGACTGG
Organism: Gammaproteobacteria bacterium; assembly: GCA_043769085.1. Lineage (GTDB taxonomy): Bacteria > Pseudomonadota > Gammaproteobacteria > Steroidobacterales > Steroidobacteraceae > UBA964. The sequence goes on along the minus strand of JAYVJR010000071.1, from coordinate 104,002 downwards.
TCAGGTTGACACGATCTGGCAGACACCTGTCGCCTTTGGGCACGTGGCGTTCGACGCTTGTTATTGGACGCCCTGGGGCACATTGATCACCGCCGAAGAAGCATGGTCTACTGCCCCCGCCGGCTCCAATTCACCCTATGGCCGAATGTTTGAACTGCGCAATCCAACGATTGCCCCCGCAATCCTCGACCCGGTGACGGCCGGCAGCAATGCAGGCGCAGAGTTCGTGCATGCCAACGTGATACCACGCGTATCTCACGAGGGTGTTCAGTTCGATCGCGCCGGCAACATGTATTTTATCGACGAACTGAACGGCGGCAGCATCTATAAATACACGTCAGCTGCGCGCATGAAAGACGTAAAGCGCGGCGGTGTTAGTTACTTTGCGGCCGGTCAGACATTCGTGTTGCGAGTTGGCGATGGCCTGACATCCAACGCAACGGGGGCCTACCAGTGGATTGCGATTACCGATACCAACGGCAGCGCGATGCCGGGTGCGATCACCATTACCGACACCAACGGCGTTCGCTCGGTCGACGGCCGCAATACCACCGATCTGCCTGGATTCAAAGGAACGGACTACCAGCGCCCCGAAGACCTGCAAATTCAGACGTTGAAGCACGGCGAATTCCTGTATGTGGCAACGACGACCACCAACGAAGTCTATCGACTCGATCTGCGGGCTAACACGATCAGCGTATTTGCCAACCGCAGTACGCGCGATCTTGCCTCGGGGGTAGCGGTCGGCGAGGCTCTAGCGAGCCCTGACAATCTTGCGATCGACAGCAGAAACAACATCTATATTGTTGAGGACCGCAATGGCGGCGTCGACGATGACATCTGGTTCGCTCGCGATTTGAACAAGGATGGCGATCTCTTGGATGCTGGCGAAGGCCTGGGTCGCTGGGCGTCTAACGGCACAGTTGGATCCGAGTTCACGGGGCTTTACTTTGATCCTAACAACAAGCGTCGTGCGTGGGTCAACATCCAGCATCCTGCCAGTGGTAACGATCGAACCATCGAAATTACAGCACCGCGTGGCGATGAAAACGATGACGATGATCATAACCATGACGAGGACGACGATCGTCGCGATTGATGCCACTACTTAGTGTGGGTGAGTTCGCGCCCCGGGGCGATTGGCTTCGGGGCGCTGACTAGTCAGGTTAAGGCAGTTGCGCGAGGAATTTGCCGTACCAATCGAGATAACGCTGCAGGCGATCTTTGAAATACGAGGGCTTGGTCAGACCGTGGTTCTGGCCAGGGTAAATAATCAGTTGCGTGGGAACATTCTGGCTGCGTAGCGCCTGATACATCTGCTCCGAGTTCAGCAGTGGTACGTTGAAGTCCTCGGCTCCGCACACGAAGAGTGTTGGTGTCTTGATGCGATCGGCATGCAGGAACGGAAACGACACCTTTTCCCAGGCAGCCTGGTTTTTCCACGGCTGGCCGAGTTCCGCTTCGTATTCGCGGATGTACATATCGGTACCGTACCCAGCGAGTATGTTGGACGTGCTGGCACCGCTGGTCGCAGCGCGAAAGCGGGCGTCCTGAGCGATCACGTAGTTGGTCAGCATGCCACCGTAACTCCAGCCCCCGACGCCCAGTCGCTTTGGATCGGCGAGTCCGTTAGCTACGGCGAGATCTACATGCGCCAGCACGTCCTCGGCATCGAGGTGCCCCCAGTCGGAAAAAATAGCCTTGGAAAAGCCCTCACCGCGCCCCGAGCTGCCACGCGGATTTGCAGCGACGACCGCGTAACCGTTGGCTGCCAGCAATTGCCACTCGAAGCTGAAGCTATGGGTGTACTGCGAGACCGGCCCGCCGTGGATACGCAGAATGGTTGGATAGCGTTTGCCAGGTGTGTAGTCGAGAGGTTTGACGACAAATCCACTGACAGCAGTGCCGTCACGACTTTTGGCGACCGAACCCTCCACGGAAGCGAGCCGCACCTCAGTCAGTAGCGCCGCGTTTTGACCGGTCAATTGACGGAAGCTGCCATTCTCAAAAGCAAATACCTCGGCCGGGTACTGTGGCTGCGATCGCAGCAGGGCTAAGCGGTTCTTGCGGCCTCCATCGACTTCGCTTAACTCATGGCCGCCTCGCGTCAGTGTGCGAATAGCGCCGTCGCGCAGCGATACACTGATCAGTTGGGTCGTGCCGTCATCTTCCAAAACACCTAACAATGACTGGCCATCGTCCGACCAGTCTGGCTGGTCGACGTTTCGATCCAACTGTCGCGTGAGCAGGCGAACCTCACCACTTGCGACATCGACAACCGCGAGTCCATGCAACGCGTAGTAGAGAAGTTTGGGGTCACCGCCCGCTACGAATGCAATCTGCCGGCCGTCTGGACTCCATTGCGGCGCGCTGGCCCAGTCGGTGTCCTGACCTTCGCCCTGGTAGCTTGTTAGCAACCGCGGCGTGGCTTTGTGCGTGGGTGCCATGAGATAAATGCCAAATACATCATCGCGGTCCGGATCCGCAGACCGCTTGCTGACAAACGCCAATGTTTTGCCATCGGGCGACCAGGACGGCATGACTTCATTGAAGCCGCCCGCCGTCAATGGCTGTACATTGCGTGTGCGCAGATCTAACAAATAGAGATGCTGCCGACTCTTGCTGAGATATCCTGTGATGTCTTCCTTAAAATAGAAGCGGTCGATGACGATGGGCTTTTTCGTGTCAGTGCCCGCCACCATTGGCTTGTCGTCCTCTGGGTCGCTGACAACGAGTACTACCTGCTGTCCATCGGGGGAAATTGCATAGTCGTCGACTGAACCCGGGACACTGGTGATTTTCTCAGCCTCACCACCCGACATACTGAGAATCCACAGCTGCGAATTCTCATTGTCATCGCGGCGCGACGAAAGAAAAGCCAACCAGCGGCTGTCTGGACTCCAGCGCGGATCTGTCTCATTGTCCGGCGTGAATGTTAGCTGTTGTTCGTGGCCATCCCGCCAACCCGTTGTCCAGATATCGCGGGTGCGTTTGTCGTTGACCAGGTCCGACGTGCGTACGGTATAAGCGATACGTTCACCGTCGGGCGACAGCTGCGGATCTTCGACCTCACGAATGCGGGCGAAATCATCGACTGTGAGCAACCGCCTATCGGCGGCCGCGGTCGTGGGAATAGCCGCCATCAAAGACAGCGACATCATGACTGATAGTTCTAAGATTTTGGCTGATGACATTGTTTGGATTCTGGCAAGATTTGTAGGCTATGACGCAACAATACTCCGACATTCTGTATGCAGTCGATAGCGGTGTGGCGACGCTTACCATCAATCGCCCGACTCGCATGAATGCGATCACGGCTCATTCGCTCGCGGAGCTTGGGGATGCGTTTGAGCGCGCGGCCGCGGATCACTCCGTCGGGGTAGTGGTGGTCACGGGGGCCGGAGAACGCGCATTTTGCGCGGGCGGTGACGTGGCATGGGAGGCCGACGGCGGCCTAATTGGGCTCGACTATCGGCTGGGCGCGCAGATCGTCGATCATCCCAAACCCGTGATCGCGCGCGTCTGCGGTTATGCGTTAGGTGGAGGCAATCACCTGGCCTATTTTTGCGACATCACTATTGCTGCGGAGCACGCGGTTTTCGGCCAGAGTGGTCCGAAAATCGGCGCGCCTACGGGCGGCTATACCGTGGCGCACTCTGCGTCGATTCTCGGTCACAAACGTGCGCGCGAAATGGAAATGCTCTGCCGGCAGATTCCCGCCAGTCAGGCTCTCGCCTGGGGTCTCGTGAACTCGGTGGTACCCAAAGAACAGCTCGACCAGGAAGTTCGCAGATGGTGCGATGAACTACTTGCGATGAGTCCCGCGTCGTTGCGGATGATCAAGGCTTCGTTTCGTCAGCACATGGAGCCATACATGCATCTGAGTCTGATGGACGTCGTGCAATCGCATGCGCCAGACATTTTCACGTCCGGGGAGCAGCAGGAAGGTGCGCAGGCGTTTTTTGACAAGCGGCGCCCGGACTATTCACGCTGGCGCTGAGTTGCGCGCTATTTTCGGGAAACCACCAGCAGCCCGGCGAGAATCAGTGCGCTACCTAACATCACGCGGCCGGTAATCTCTTCCTTGAGCAGCAGCCAGGCGAGAATTACCGCGACGACAAAACTGCCCTTGTCGATCAGTGCAATAGTGGATACCTCGCCGAGCTTCAGCGCTTTGTAATAGAAAATCCACGACAGCGTGGTGGTCAGCGCGGAGGCCGCCAGCCACAGCAAGTTGTTTGTATCGAGGCCGGCCATCTCGCTTCTCGAAACTGACAACACGGCGAAGCCAATGACAAACACGAACACGAAGCAGGTTCGCACGGTGAGTCCCAGCTCGCCGGATATACCCGCTAGTCCCAGCTTCGCGATCACCGACGTAAAGCCGGCGAAAAGCGCCGAAATCATCGCATAAAAAACCCATTTTTCCATCGGTGGATCCCTAGTTGCCTGGCGCATCCGTTTGCAGCCGACGCATTGCAACAGCAAACAGTAGCCAGGCACAGGCGAGTATTGCTGCGCCTAACAACATGGGTGCGCCCGGAAATCCCTGGCCGGCCGCTGGGCGTGTCGCCCAGGAGAAGAGCTGTGTCATGACCAGCGGCGCAATCACCGCACTGGCGCTCTGCAAACCGGCAATGGCGCCCTGAAGTTCGCCCTGCGCATTGGCAGGAACACACCTGGTCATCATGCTCTGCATGGCTGGCATTGCCAGACCAAAGAAAGCTCCAATGCCTATGAGACAGTAAATCGTCCAATCGTTGCTGGCGAATGCGTAGCCGGCGAGGGACACCACACCAGCTGCAAAGCCAACGCGTGTCGCGTTCGATTCACCGATACGCTGGACGATGGGTCCAATCATGAGCCCCTGCACGATTGCGGAGGAGAGTCCGATCGCTGCCAGCGACAGGCCAACTTGTTGCGCGTTCCACGAAAACTGGCTCATCGAAAAGAACGCCCAAGTCGACGGCAGAGCGTCGTGGCCAATCTGGTAGAGGAATGTAACAGCTAACAGCAGAATGAGACCAGGGTACTTTCGCAGGTCACGAATAGCGCCAACAAGATTAATACGAGCCACCGCCAGAGGCCTGCGCAGATCCTGACGTAGCGTTTCAGGGAAGACCATCAACCCTAACAGGAAATTCGAAAATGCCAGGCCCGCAGCCACATAGAAAGGCATCCTGGTAGAAAATCCGGATAACAGGCCGCCGATAGCGGGACCCGCAATGAACCCAATTCCCCAGGCTGCGCCGATCAATCCAAAAAAACGCGTCCGCTGATCTGGTGGATGCAAATCAGAAATCACGGCATTGGCAGTCGGGTAGGTTGCGCCGGCAATACCAGAAATGAGGCGGCCCGCGAACAGCCAGACAATGGTTGGCGATGCGCTCATCAATAGATAGTCGATCGTCAATGCGGCCATGGAAGCTAACAGGACTGGCCTGCGACCGAAACGGTCGCTCAGGGCGCCCACGACCGGTGCGAACAGGAACTGCATGATTGCATACGCAACCATCAGGTAGCCGGCAATTGGCGCAGCCGCCGTAAGATCTGTGCCAGTCAGTTCCATGATCAGCTGCGGCGCCACGGGGAAAATCAGACCAAATCCCATGGCGTCGATAAACATCGACACCACAACGAACAGGGTTGGCAGATTCAGATCAGTACCCGCGGGTGATATCGACCACTGAAAGCAACTTTTCGCCGGCGATGTAGCGCCGCAGATTTTCACGCAGCACGCGTACTTGGGCCTGTTCGTTCTGCTCTGAAGTGGCAGCGATATGCGGAGTCACAACGATGTTAGGAATTTCCCAGAGGGGATGATCTTTCGGCAACGGTTCCGGATCGACTACATCGATGCCCGCACCTGCGATTACTTTTTTCAGCAGTGCTTCAGTCAGAGCCGCAGTCACGACCGTCTGGCCGCGACCCACATTGATGAAATAGGCGCTGCGCTTCATGCGTGCAAACATCGCTGCATCGAAAATCGCCTGGGTTTCATGGGTCAGTGGCAGCGCGTTGATGATCACATCGGCCCGGCCGACCAGCTCACTGAGTTCAGCGGCTGTTCCAACATACTCCACATACACAGGTCGTTCCTGACGCGAAGCGCGTGTTGCAATGACCCGCATACCGAGTCCGTGGCCGCGCTTGGCAACCTCGCTGCCGATGCCGCCCAGTCCGGCGACCAGCAGGGTCTTGCCAGCCACAGTGACCATCGGGATACCCTGAGCGTTGTCGACCCATTCCTTGTGCACCTGGCGCGGAATCCAGGAATACATGCCACGAGTCAGGCTCAGCATCATGGCGATCGCGTGCTCTGCAATCACGGGCGCTGCCACTGCGCGCAGGTTGGTCAGAAGAATGTTACGGCCAGCAATACTCTTTGTTGCTTCCGTGCAGGCTTCGACTCCGGCGTAAACGGACTGCAGCCAACGCAGCTTGGTCCCCGCAGCCAGGAGACCCGCGTTGCACACAAACGCAGGTCGACCTATGGCGGCATCGGCGCCACGCGCCGCGGCTGCAATTTCCGACGGCGACAGGGCGCTGACAAATTCGACGCCAGGTGCCGCGGTGCGCAAGGCCTCGAGCAATCCGGGCACTCCACCGTCGATCACAATTCTCTTCGGCACGCGCCAGCCGGCATGTTGGGATACGGGCTTAGCCGATTCTCGCAAACCGAATTCTGCCATCAGTCTTTCGCCGTCATTGGCAGGTTCGAGCGCAAACGCAGCAGGGCAGGCCAGTACAACCGTGATGGCGAGGGCGCGGAACATTCAGAAACCTATCCGCATGATGGCTTCGGCAATGCAGGCAGGTTTGGTTTCTCCCTCAACCTCGACTGAATATTGCTCCGTGATTTGCAGACCGGGACCCGCCGCTTCAACGGCTAACAAAGTGCAATGCGCGCGCACCCGCGTACCGACTTTGACAGCGTTCGGAAAACGCAGTTTATTCAGGCCATAATTGATGATGTTTCTGACGCCGGATACCAGCGGTTTTTTTGCGTCGACCAGGCCACGCAACAGCGGGTAGAGCGACAGTGTCAGGTACCCGTGCGCGATGGTGCCACCATACGGTGACTCGCGCTTGGCGCGCTCGGCGTCAAGATGTATCCACTGAAAATCACCAGTCGCCTGCGCAAACTCGTTTACGCGCTGTTGCGTGACCGTTAGCCAGTCACTGGTATGGATTTCTTTGCCGACCTGGGATTTGAGCCATTCGTGGGCCGCAGTCGCGTGATCTGTCATGGGAATTCTCAGTTAGGATTATTGCGAACGGGTGTGCTGAACCGTCACGCTAGCGACCGTGCGAGCGTTCGTCAACTATTGGGGACTGGCAGCATGAAATGCAGGACGATTGTGCTTTTGAGTTGCGTCGCGGCAGCTTCTTGGGTCGCGGCGGCTGACAGAACTCCCGTGGTGCCGAATCCGGTGAACGCCAACCGTGTTGCCGTGCTGCTGACGGACTGGGCGGAGGCGGAGGGTTTGGATCCACTCTATCGCAGGGAAGTCGTCAAGCGCAGTTTCGGCCCACCGTTGCAGGGACCGAACGATCCTTGTGCCAAGTACTACATCGGGCCACCCGGCTTCAAACAGTTTCTTGGCCTCGTCCCCTACGCGATCGGCGTCAAGACCAAGGGTCTCGAGACTGCTTACGATTCCATGGGTCTTTACCGCAAGAGCAAAGATGGTCTCAGCTACGAATCGATTTACGACGCCACGATTCGTGTGGCGGCCGCTGAGGTCGATACCAAACCGGGGCTGGTGCGCGCCGCGCGTGACACCACTGCACCGCTCGGGCGTTCCTACTGGGCGATCGACCCGCGTGACGGCACGAATTATCTGGCAGGCGTCTACATGATCGGCGTGCCGCCGTCCCCACCAGGCACCAAGAACGCGCCGTCCCCCATGCCTTTTCCTAACGGTATACGTGACGCTGACGAATACTCATTCGCGGCCAGTATTACCGACATGAGCATTCTTTACGAGGACCTGACGCCGCGCCTCTCGCCGGCTACACAGCACATTGAGGCGGCTACAGCGCGCATGCTGCGCGAAATGTTTGGCCCACAGATCGATGTCCGATCCGGCGCCTATGCGCCCACCGAAGGCCAGACTCGCTACGAAGAAGATGTCGCCCTGGATTTTGCTCGCGAGGGTTTCAAAAAGTTGGTGCTGGTGCGTGAGACCACCGACAACAACAACTACGCTAACAACTTTATGACGCGCGGCTATATTGATCTCGGTCTTTGTCGCGCGGGTCTCGACGGTGCGTTTCAGTACCAGCAGTCGCGTCAAGTTGGGCGAACACCGGAATACAACACGGCATTGCTACACGTGGCCGCCAAGAACCTCGCGAACATTCCCGCCAGTCGCGAAGTGGCGATCATGTATACAACCTACGGCCTGCCGTTTCCGGATCGCGTAGCGCCGGGCCCGTTTTCCGCGCCTCATCCCTGGTCCAAAGAGGTCTATCACGAGAATGCCTATAACAATTACATCTCGTTCAAGCGCTATCTCGACGCCTACTATGGCGGACGCTACCAGTTTGTCTATGGTCCTAAAGGCAGCAACAGCGAAAAACGCCTCGATAACTATTTCTCTTATGGCATTTCCACACCTGCCGAATTCACCAGCAAAGACCCAACACAGAAATTCATGACGCTGCGCCAGAATATTGATGCGGCCAAGCAAGAAGGGCGCAAGGAAATCCTGGCGATCCTGTCACATTGGTATTACAACGGGCGTGATCCTCTGTTAGCTATCAGAACTTTGCAGAAGATTCCGCTGAACACGCGCGCAGATATCCGTAATGGCAAGCGCTGGGTGTCTTGGTGTGAAAAGGTGGATGACTACACGCCCGTCGCCTGCGATCCAAACGACGCCGCGCTCGTGCATTTGCAATACAGCGAGACTTTCGACGACTACGCGCATGAATTCGCGGTCGGTTATGCACAGGTTATACGTAGCGCAATTGAAAGATTTGGCGTATTGCCAACTATATTCAATACGCAAATTGTTGCCCGGGGCCCCATCGATCGTGAAGACGGCGGTGTGGTCGCTGTAACCGCTAAAGGGTCATTGCGAGGTGCCGCCGTTACGGTTGCGAAGGATATTCACCCGGGAGAGCCTGAATCATTCGACGCTAACACGTATCGCGCAATCGCTGACCCGGCCGACAATCTTGTCAGCGCCTGGGATAGCTTTGCAGCATACATTGGCACACAGGACGTGTCGCTTGAACGACTGGCCGAAGACGCGCGCGTTGTTAGCCCGGCTGTGCTCATCGGTCCCTATCGCACCATTGTCAACCGACCTGCGACGGTCACGTTGCCAGTGACACTGCCAAAGAGCGTGAAACTGAGCATCAAAGATCTCGGTAATCTGCGTGCCTTCATCTACAACGAAGTCGCGGAGGACTGGGACCCGGTATTTGTTCCCTCGGGCAGCACGCCGCTGCGCTATGACAGCAAAAAGCGCACCGCGAGTTTCGACGTGCAGGTCTTCGGTGTATTCGCGCTGGCGCTCACACCGCCGGATTGGACGCCGTTGAAAGCAGTGAAACATCGCTACCACCAGTCGGTGCGACCACGACCACTGTCGCCCTGGCAACCACCGACAAACCACTAGCCAATGACCATGCGCGTTCTGATCACCGGAGCTAACGGCAAGACCGGACGTGCCATCACAGCGGCGCTCGCGGTGCGTGGCGCCAAAGTGCGCGCCTTCATTCGCAAAGCTGCGCAATGGCCTGTTTTGCAGTCTCTCGGCCACGCGAACGAGCACGCGTTGGGAGATCTGCAGGATGGCGCGAGTATCGCCGCAGCGCTTGCGGACTGCGATGCCATCGTCCATATCGGCCCGCCGATGCATCCGGACGAAGTTGCGATGACGCAGAATGCGATCGAGGCTGCGAGAAAGCGCGGGTTGCGGCACTTTGTGTACTATTCCGTGATGCATTCGTTGCGCCGCGATGTTCGTCATCACCGCTTGAAGCTCGACTGCGAGGAGATGCTGGTTGGCTCTGATCTTGCATATACCATCATGCAGCCCGCGCGTTACATGCAACACCTGGAGCCGCTCTGGAAGCAGGTGACCGAGCAGGAAGTGCATGCCATGCCCTTCAATGTTGACGTCAAGTTCAGCATCGCCGATTTGTTAGATCATGCCGCCGCGACTGCTACAGTAGTAGTCGAATCCAGTGTGCACAAGTATGCGACCTATGAGATGGCGGGTCCGGAGGCGCTCAGTCAGACGGATATGGCTGCTATCATCAGCGGTGTGATCGATCGCTCGGTCACGGCTCGGGCAGTACCGCTTGAGGAATTGCGCGCCAAAGCAATTGCCGCAGGTAACAATGCGGATCGGGTTGAACAAATGCTGCTGATGAACGCACACTACGATCACCATGGTTTTCGCGGCAATCCGAATGTGCTGCGCATGGTGCTCGGGCGCGAGCCCACACGCTTTGAGGATTACGTACGCAGGCTATGGAGCCAAACAAGGAAGTCAGCATGAGCGATTTGCAGAAAAGTGTTTTTGTTCGCGGATCGATCGGTCCAACGCCAAGGCCGATTAGTCTGGACGACGAGAGTTATCAGTCCTTTGTCGAAGGTTTGCGCGGATTTTCCGGTATGCGCATGGGTTTTGCGAGCATGAATGCTGTGCATGGTGCGTTAGGTATTCCGCCGGCACCAGTACCGCGCATTGATCGCGTCCAATTGCGTAACGCCGGTGATCCCCAGCCGGTGCTGGCAACTAGAAATAGACTGCTGCGCAGCAGTCAGGAAATGATGTGGCGCAATCTCAATCGTAGTTTCGGGCGCAAAGCCAAGGAGATTTCCGCAGCGTTGGCCGCGGCTGAAGCGCGCGGCCCGGGCACGCTGGAGTGGTCCGCAGACTTCCCTGTCCCGCAGTACACCCAGCGTGAGTTTCATGTACAGCCGGGTGGCTATCAGGGCAATGAGCTAACAGGTCCGGTCTACCACTATGGCACCAAGGTGTTTTTTGTCGGCGGCAACGATCGTGACGAAGTTCACGCCGAAATCGTTGCTGCCGGTCCAGTTCCGGCTGACGGAAAGGTGACACGGATTCTGGATATTGGCTGCTCAATCGGACAAAGCACCACCGCGTTGAAGGATCGATTTCCGCAGGCGGAAGTTACCGGTATCGATGTCGGTGCGCCGCTGTTGCGATATGCCCACTGGCGTGCGGTTGAACAGAACTGCAACGTGCATTTCAAGCAGCGCATCGCGGAAGCGACTGGTTTTCAGGATAGCCATTTCGACATGGTGCAGTCGACGATTCTGTTTCACGAAGTCCCGTTCAAAAAGACTGGGGAAATTGTGCGTGAAATGCTGCGAGTGCTGCGTCCGGGTGGCGTTTTCAATGTTGTCGATTTCCCGTCTGATGATCCTATCCCGGCGGGACTGCAGTATTTTCTGGATATCGACCATCAATACAATGGCGAGCCATATTCGCTGGAATTTGTTTACGCGGACTTCAAAGGCGAACTGGAGCGTGCCGGATTCAAAGTAACCCGTGGCCCGATGGTGGCTCGCTACTTACGTAGCTGGCTCTGCGTGAAGCCTTCGCCGTAGTAAACAACCAACGTGTAGGCACGGTCGAACTTCTCGGTGATGAACTTCACCATCATTCGGTCCTGCGCGGTGACCCAAACGTCACTGACGCCTCCGATTCGATAGTGCAGCGTGTCAAACGTGCCGGCGGGAACCGTCACCCGTTCGGCTCCCAGGGTTTCGCACGGCAAGTCTGTTAGCTGACCGAACATGGGTTTGGAAAGATCAGCGGTGGCCTCCATCGAGTACACCCGGGTATTGCCTTGGCAATCGAACGTATGCCAGCCATCACCCGCTACCGGATGACTGCCGATCGAAAACTGCGCCGGTACCTCCAGGGTTTTTTTGAGGTCTCCCGACTGGCCGCGATAGTCAGCCAATAACTGCGATCCGTCGACTTTGATATGCGTGGACCCCTTGTAGCCGTTTACCGTCCAATAGCTAACAAAAGCCTCGGTCGGGCGCTGCGCAGCGTCGAGTTGCAGATTGACGCTGAATTGCGAGTGCCGGGCAAAGATGTCATGCCACATGCTCAGCGAGCGTGAGCCGTCGCTGCGCACCGTTAGATGAAAATCCTCGCTGCCTCGTGCGCGCCTGTCTTTGAGGGTCGTGTAGGCATATCGACCCCTTGCCCAGCGTGCGATGCCGGCACGTTTGAGATTGCGCACGCCCAATGCGCCCAGCGGTTTGGATGGCAGCCTGATGACTTGTGCGCGACCATCGGCGAAATCCACTGTCCGGTCACGCGCGAATTCACTTCGCGCGGCGCCTGTTCGGGAATGCTCAGGCACAAAAGCCGCGGCGATCTGGTTATCCGCGCTGATGCGATAGATGGCGTCAGAATGCGTACCGCGGCGAACATCAGCGCGCCAGACCAGCAGCGTTGTGCTGCCATCCGGGTGGGCCAGCGATTGCCAATCTTCGTAGACGCCGCCACTGCGGAAGCTGCCGGCAGAGTGTGATGCCAGATTTTTGTTAGGCCCGGTGTTTTCGGGAGCTGCCGCTTGCGGCCACACCGGACTTGGGTGGGCACTTAACCCCAGCACCAGCAAAAAAAAGCCCGCGCGAAACAATCGCGCGGGCATTGAATGTTTGGCGGTTGACGTTAGCATTCTACTTGCGTTTGCGGGGGCCAAGTCCGAGCGGGGTCACATCCATGACATGCAGCCTGAGTCCCTGCATGAAGCCTTTGCCGCCGCCCATCCGCGAGGTTGTCCATATCATCTTACGGCCGTCCGGCGAGATTGCCGGGAAGCCGTCGAAACCCTCGTCGAATGTGAGGCGCTTCAGTTCTTTCGAATTGAAATCACCAAGATAAACTTCCCAGTTCGCCGGCGTTTCGGCGCGCACAAACAGGAAGTGTTCGCCATCCGGCGTCGGAAACGGCGCCCAGTTCATGTCATGCGTAAAGGTGCGGGGCCTAACGTCGGTGCCATCGCGCTTGATAGTGTATATGGTCATCGGCGTAGGTTTCTGGTCGTATTCGGATGCTTTCCACGCGCGATAAATGAGAGTCTCGCTGTCAGGCAGGAAATAAGGCGCGCCTTCCTGATCGTCGGCCGTGAACGTGATCTGTTTTTCACCGGTGCCGTCCGACTTCATCACCCACAGATCCATGTTGCCGTTGATCTGGCGGCCAAACACAATCCACTTGCCATCGGGCGAGACCGTGACCTCGGCCTCGTAATATTTGTTGTTTGTTAGCCTGACAACATTTCCACCCTGCCGGTCCGACGTATAAAGCTCCGAGCCTTGTGGGTAGCGGCGCCAGTCGGACCAGCTGCCGAGTTCCATCTCGAGGTTGTCCTTGACGGACGTCCAGATCAATTTGTTTCCGTCCGGGAAGAACCACGAGCAGGCATCCCAGCCTTTGTTGTTGATCTGCACGATGTCGGTGCCGGAATCGGTAAAAGTCTGTGTCAAAAAACCTGACATGCCGCGTGCGCTCTTGCTCGCTAGCGGGCTTTGCACCTGGGCGATGATGTGTTCGCTGTCCGGTCCATAGTAGGACTCCGCAGCTTCGCCCATATTGGGAATCATCCAGGACGGCATTTCACTGGTTCGGGTACTGACAGCGGCAGCCGCAGGAAAGACAACCGCTGCAAGCGTTGGCGGTCCTGATTGGGTAGTTGTCGTGCAAGCGGCAATTGCAAGAGCGCCAATGCAGGCGGTGACCAGACAGCGGGTAATCGATTTCATCGGATCTCCTCGAGTTTCTTGGTCCGAAGATACCGCGCAATTCGAGATACACCAAATGCGACATGACTTGGTTACCATTTACGAAAGGGAGAACTACCTATGCATCGCAGCAAGCTCGCTGGCTTTATCATCGACTGCCAGACCCAGGATCTGAACGTGGCCGCGACCTTCTGGTCGCAGGCTCTGGGTATGCAGCAAAAGGCTCTGCCGGCGGATGAAGGCGAAAAGTACGTGCGTCTGCTCGACCCGCAGGAGCGGCTACATATTGAAGTGCAGCGCGTCAGCCATCCCAGCCGTGTCCATCTGGATATCGAGACCGACGACATTGAGGCTGAAGTCAAACGCCTAACAGCGCTGGGCGCGAAGGCGATCGAAACAGTGCACACCTGGTGCGTGATGGAAGCGCCTACGGGTCAGCGTTTTTGCGTCGTGCGCGCGTCATCGGCTGACTTTAGCCGTTGTGCGAACCCGTGGCCGGCGAGCTGAAACCCAGCACCTGACTATATTTTTCCTCGCAACCGTCGCAACGACCACGTGCGCTGCACCAACGCAGGCTCTTGCCATCCACGCGCGTCCAAAAGCGGCCCTCGGGATCGCGGTCAAATTCTCGCAGCCACTCGAGGAAAGTACGTTGTCGTGGTTCCAGCGGGTAGGGTCGCCACGCGCCGGTCTGATCGCGCCAGGCGAGGCGCCAGGCGCCGTCCTGACTGCGATATCGAAACCCCGCCACCGCCACCGGTTGCTGAGTGCCGGGCACGCCGCAGATGGTTTGCAGTTCATAGAGCGTTACCTGATCGGTCTCGATCCGATAACTAAGTCGTACCGTATGGCGTACGCCGGGTGGGCAGATACGCGCGCAATAGCTGTCGAGGAGACGTTCGACCATCCGGCGACTGTGCTGCGGGATTTCGTTCACAAGGTCTAGAGTAGCGCGAAATTCGGCATGTGTTGCAGGAGAGGGCAGTTTCATGGTCGACTGCTGGCATGTCGAATGTGCTGACTTTTTCGGGCCCGGTGGCCGTCAGATTTGAACCCGACCAGCCTCTTTCGTTATCTCTGAGCGGCCAGCTTCGCGATAGCGGCGGCGTACAGGCCCTGGTGTCACTGGACGTCGCTGACAACCCGAACTTGCCGTCCAACCTTTGCGACATCGTGCTCGAAGTCGTTGACGGATCTGCTGCGCAATCCTGCCGGGTGCAGACTGCCGCCGGAGCATTTTCATTCGGTGCAAAACGAGTTTTTGTCCATCGGGACCTGCGCGTACCGATGCGCGTCGCGGTTCCACCGCAACCAGTCAGTGCCGGATATCGCTGGCGCTGGCGGCTCGGAATTTTTCTTGCGCGCATTCCGATCCTGCGCTCCTGGCTCAGCTGATTTTTAATCTAACAAGGAATTTGATATGAGCATGTCGCTCTGGATGTGGTCATTGCTGGCGGGCGCGGTGCTGGCATTACAGGTGGGCATGAATGGTGTCCTGAGAACAAGCACTGGCAGTCCGTTGATTGCCGCGCTGATCAACTTCCTGGTCGGCACCGTGTTGTTGTTGGTCGTTGCTGTAGTTACCCGCGCGCCTTGGCCCGGCATGATGGCGCTGCGCGGCATTCCGGCCTGGGCCTGGTTTGGTGGTTTTTGTGGCGCACTATATGTGGCAACTGTGGCGTTTACCGGCCCGCGGCTTGGCGCCACCGTCGTGCTTGCGTTGACTCTACTGGGTCAGGCGGCCATGTCCTTGCTTGTGGATCACTATGGTCTGGTGGGATTGCCAGAGAATCCCGTCACGATGATGCGCGTGTTAGGCGTGCTGCTGCTGCTGGGCGGTGCGCTGCTGATTTCGCGCTGATGCCGGCCACGTACCCGATCCGGTAAAATGGCGCCATGAGTCAAAGCAAACGCATCCCGGTCACTGTGTTAACCGGCTTTCTTGGCGCGGGCAAGACCACGCTGCTAAACCGCATTCTCACCGAACAGCATGGCAAACGCATCGCCGTCATCGAAAACGAGTTCGGCGAAGTCGGCGTCGATCACCAGATCGTCATCGGTGCCGAAGAAGAAATCTTCGAAACAAACAACGGTTGCCTGTGCTGCACCGTGCGCGGCGACTTGATCCGTATCCTCGGACAACTGCTGAAGCGCCGCGATCGCTTCGATCATGTGCTGATCGAAACTACCGGCATGGCGGATCCTGGTCCTGTGGTGCAAACATTTTTTTTGGACGACGAGCTCAAAACGCAGTTTGTCGTCGATGCGATTGTGACCGTGGTCGATGCGCGGCATTTCGAGCAGCATTTGCAGGATCTCAAGGAACCCGCCGAGCAGGTGGCTTTTGCAGATGTTGTGCTGCTCAACAAGACCGACCTGGTGGACGAAGCGGGCCTCGCCCGGGTCGAGCGGCGCGTTCGTGCGATCAATGGCACGGCGAAAATTCTACGCTCGCGCAACTCCGATGTGCCAATCGCGGCGGTGCTTGGCATAGGCGCTTTCGATCTCACCAAGGCGCTGGCCGCCGATGCGATGTTCCTTGAACCGCAATATCCTTTTGAATGGGCGGGAATTTACGAGTTGACAGCAGGGGCGCATGACTTCGGGAACACCGACAAGGCGGCGCACGGTCATCACCACGACCATGATCACGCCAAAGACTCCCACGATGATCATCACGGCCACGCGCACGGCACGCATCTGGGTCTCGCACTGCTCGCAGCACCCGTCGGCGCGTCGATGGCCGTGCTCACCGAACAGGCGGTGCGCCTGTTCTCGAGCGCAGCTACAGACATCGAATGTGGTGGCCGTATTGCCAGCGAAGGTTTTTATCACGCCCCGCTCACACACACGGGCAGCAGCGTGTGCATCGAGCTGGCGAAATCAGGTCGCTATGCCATTTTTCTCGAGCATGCCCCGGAGGAATTTTCGCTGACGCTGGCGAATTCAAAACCCGTCGACGAACGCCGCTTCGCATCGCATCACCACGATGATCGAATTGCTTCGGTGGGTATCAGCGAGACCGTTGAACTCAGCGCGGAGAAAGTGAACGACTGGCTGTCCTATCTCCTCAAGAGCCGTGGCGCCGACATTTTTCGCATGAAAGGCGTATTGAGTCTCAAAGGCGAACCGCGTCGCTATGTGTTTCACGGCGTGCATATGATGTTCGATGGTCAGCTCGAGCGTCCCTGGGGCGACATGCCGCGGCATAACAGCCTGGTCTTTATCGGTCGCTCGCTCGATCGGCAAGAACTCGAAGCAGGATTTGCCTCTTGCCACGCGTAGCATCGGCGGTGCTGATGCCCGGCGCGGTCGCGCGCATCGAGGACTTTCCCGTGCGCGTCAGTTGGGCAGCAGATTCCAGCCGCTTCGCGCTTGCCGGAGGCGAAGGCGGTGTGTTCAGTGGTTTGTTAGCTAACGATACTCTGAAAATTGACCGACTGGGCGATCACGGCATGGGCGCGCTGGATGTTGCCTGGCGACCCGGACAGGCGCAGTTCGCGAGTTGCGGCCAGGACAACAGCATGGCCTGCTGGGATGCGGACAGCGGTGCGCAAATCTGGCGCAGCGCGCGCGGCAAGCAATGGGTCGAAAGACTCGCCTGGCGTGAAGACGGGTCTTTGTTAGCCAGTGCTGCGGCCCGCCAGGTCACACTATCGGCCGCGGATGGCGCCAGCGTGCACGTTTTCGAGCCGCTGCCAGCTTCAGTGAACGCGCTTTCCTGGTCACGTGATCAGCGCGACCTTGCAGCTGCCGCGCACGGCGGTGTTGCGTTGTTGCGGATCGAAAACGATCGCTACGACTATCGCCTGCTGACCTTGTCGGAAAATTGCCTGACCGCGGAGTTCAGCCGCAATGGCAAGGTCATTGTTACGGGCACCGCCGAAGGCTCGGTGCATTTCTGGTATCTGCGCAACGCCCACGATTCACAAATGCGCGGCTATGGCAGCAAGGTCGAACATACTTTGTTCACTGCAGACAGCCGCTTTCTGGTAACCGCTGCCAACAATGAACTCGTGATCTGGGATTTCAGCGGCCGCGGACCGGAAGGTACCCGCCCGCAGCAGTACCGCGGTCACACCGAGCGCGTAACCGGAATCGCGCTGCAAACCAATGGCAACTACGCTGCGACCATTGGCAAGGATTGGCGCCTGTCGCTCTGGCTGCCCGGCAAGTCGAGTATCGCGCTGGATGCTCATCTCGCAGAGAGCGAGCCGGTGCTTTTAAGCTGGTCGCCAGATGGACGCAAGTTATTGTTAGGCGAGCAGAGCGGCCAGATTTCTGTTTATCACCTGTCTACACCCGGCAAGAGAGCCTCAGTATGAATATCAAATTGTTAGTTGCCAGCACCGCGATTGCCTTTGCCAGCACGGCACCGGCTGCCGAACTCAATGCGCGCGTAGATCGTGAACTCGATGCGTTGGCGCCGCGCATCATCGAATGGCGGCGGGATTTTCATCAGCATCCCGAGCTGTCGAACCGCGAGTTTCGCACTGCGAAAATCGTCGCCGAGCATCTGAAGCGGCTTGGGATCGAAGTGCAAACCGGAGTCGCCAAAACCGGCGTGTTGGGTTTGCTCAGAGGCGGCAAGCCGGGTGCAACCATTGCCATGCGCGCCGATATGGATGGCTTGCCCGTTACGGAACAGGCCGATGTACCGTTCATGTCCAAGCGTACGGACACCTACAACGGCCAATCTGTTGGCGTCATGCACGCCTGTGGCCACGACTCCCATACGTCGATTCTGATGGGCATTGCCGAAGCGTTGGTCAAAGTGCGCGCCGACCTGCCGGGCAATGTGCTGTTTATTTTCCAGCCGGCCGAAGAGGGCGCACCGGAGGGCGAAGAGGGCGGTGCGTCATTGATGCTCCAAGAAGGCGTGTTCGACAAATACAAACCCGAAGTCGCCTTTGGATTGCATGTCACCTCGAATCTGAGAGTCGGTCAGATTGGCTGCCGCGGTGGCCCGCTAATGGCGGGATCAGATGCGTGGCGCATTCTGGTGAAAGGCGTACAGACACATGGCGCGAGGCCCTGGGGCGGCGTCGACCCGATCGTCACCTCGGCACAGATCGTCAACGCGTTGCAGACGATTGTTAGCCGAACGGTGGATATCTCCAGAAATCCGGCGGTCGTGACCGTGGGCATGATCAAGGGTGGCGTGCGCAACAATATTATTCCTGACGACGTGGAGCTGGTTGGCACGATCCGCACGTTCGACTTGCAACAGCGCGCCGATATCATAATGCGCATGAAACGCATTGCCGAGAACGTGGCCATTGCCAACGGCGCAACTGCCACCTTCGAGTTGATTTCGAAGGGTAACCCCGTTGTCTATAACAATCCGGAACTGACCAGTCAGGTGGTCCCGTCACTGAAACGAGTAGCCGGCGATGCCAACGTACTGGCCATACCGCTGGAAACCGGCGCCGAAGATTTCGCGTATTTCGCCCAGAAAGTACCGAGTTTCTTCTTTTTTGTGGGCATTACGCCCAAGGACAAGAACCTGCTGACCGTGCCCGTCAATCATTCGCCGTTCTTTTACATTGACGAAAGCGGCATTCCGGTTGGTACGCACGCCTTCGCACAGTTGGCGTTGGATTATCTGCAGGCGAAGGCGACGAAGCTATGAGCCAATTCCAGGCAGAGTTAGCCGTCACAAGTAGGTAGTTCGGCGGCGAAGTGATCGAGTGGCACGAGTATGATGGGAGCGTCGTGCTCCGGAGGGGCGGGCGCGTTAGCTTGTCCAAAGTGCGCCAGGGGCTGTTTCCGAAAGGTATGCCGACAGGCAAAGGCCTGTGCGACGTCAAGGCCGGAATTCGCACACTCCCATCGAAATCGTCAGTTCAGTTGACCCCAGAAAAAACCCCGCCGAAGCGGGGTCTTTATGAACGCTGCTAACGCAGCTTAGGCAGATTGCTTGCGCCTGCTGACGCTGAGTCCAGCGAGGCCGAGACCAAGAAGTAAAAGCGATGCTGGTTCTGGAACGGATCTAGGAGCTTCGTAATTACCATAAATTGCATCAATGTCGACTGATACTAATCTGCTCGTATTTGTCAGGCGAACGTATGAAACAGGATCGAGGAATGCACCAAAATCTACTTGATTTGCTATCGCGTTAAATACCCCTAACAGAGTGTAGGTCAAGTTATCAGAGCTGACCTCCACACTGAAAGTCTCGTTCGCCGATGATGCGACGTCGATAACAACCAAATCAGTCCCCGCGCCATTGCCCAGCGCAGTTGCAAACGACACCGTAATCGAACCGAGCAGCGCGGAAAATTAATCAATAACTTGCGAACGTAAAGCAGCGCCTCGCCTCGCCTTTGAAACAGTGTAAAGATTACCGACAAATGTGCCTGACACGCGGCTGCGCAGAAGTTGCGTGTGCCCAGTCGAGACAAAGATCCGTTGCGAGTAATTCCGAGCAGCGGATTTGCAGCGCTAAACTAGGGATTGCCAACGCCCGAAACCAGCCGACAGCCGAAACTTGGCGTAGTTACGCCAACGCGCTGGCTATCGGCAGCTTCCGAATCCTCTTGCCTGTAGCGGCGAAAATTGCCGCGCACACAGCAGGAGCGATTGGCGGCGTACCGGGTTCGCCGATGCCACCTAACGCCGCACCGCTGTTGATGATGCTGACTTCGATCGCAGGCGTTTCGCTCATCCGCAGGACGCGATAGTCGTCGAAATTGGACTGTTCCACCTGGCCATCCTTGAAGCTGATCTCGCCCCAGAGTGCCGCCGACAGCCCATAAATAATGCCGCTCTCTATCTGTGCCTCGACCTGGTTCGGATTCACGGCGAGACCGCAGTCGACGGCGCAATGCACCTTGTGTACTTTGACTTCGGTGCCGTTAACGGACACTTCGGCGACCTGGGCAACAATGCTGCCAAAGCTCTCATGCAGGGCGAGGCCGTGGAAATGCCCTGCCGCCAGCGGGCGACCCCAGTTGGCCATCTCTGCCGCGCGATTCAGAACTGCCAGATGCCGGGTTTCTTTGCCTAACATCCCGCGTCGGAATTCCAGTGGATCCTTGCCGACCACCGCCGCGAGTTCGTCGATCGCGCTGTTGACGACAAAACCGTGGAAGGAATTCGCGACCGAACGCCACCAGAGAATTGGCACGCCGTTTACGCCGTTGATCGCATCGACGCGGATGTTAGGGAACGCGTACGGTAGGTTGGCTGAGCCCTCGCTGCTCGTTGGGTCCTGGCCGTCTGGTTTTATCGCGAACTTCGCAAACGCCGAAGTTGCGAGCACCGGTTGCGAGACGCAGCTGTGGTACCAGGCGAGCGGTTTGCCATCGGCATCGACGGCCGCACGTACGCGACTGATACTAAAAGGACGGTAGAAACCGCCCCGCATGTCGTCCTCACGGGTCCACATGGTCTTGACCGGCCGTCCGACATCCTTTGCCACATGGGTCGCTTCAACAGTGAAATCGGACACCGTATTGGCGCGACGGCCAAAGCCGCCACCCAGGTACTGCACATGCAGCGTCACCTGCTCGGGCTTGAGACCGAGAATTTCCGCGGTCTTTTCCACGTCCTGCGAGTGGTTCTGTGTGCCGACCCACATGTCGGCGCCATCGGCGCGCGCATGCACTACGCAATTGAGCGGCTCCATGGTCGCGTGTGCGAGGAACGGCAGTTCGTATTCAACATCGATGCTGCGTTTGGCATTCCGCAGGGCTTTCTCGGCGTCACCGTCGTTGCGCGCAATCAGACCGGGTTTGCGGACTTTCGCGCGGTAGTCGGCGCGCACTTGCGCGAGATCGAATTTCGCCATGGATCCCAGGTTCCAGTCGACCTTTAGAGCGTCGCGGCCACGCTGGGCCGCCCAAGAGTTGTTAGCCAGCACAGCGACACCGCTGGGTACCTGCTTGACAGCAACAACGCCTGGAATCTTCCGTGCTTCGGTGTCATCGAAAGATTTGACCGTTGCGCCGAACACCGGTGCGCGCGCAACCATCGCGATCAGCATGTCCGGCACATCAATATCGAGTCCGAATATTGCGCGACCCGTCACTTTGACCTTGCTGTCGACGCGTGACTGCGACTTGCCGATGTATTTGAATTCCGATTGTGGCTTGAGGACTGGTTTCTCTACCCCGATTCCGCTGGCAGCATCGGCCAGCTCACCATAGGTCAGCTTGCGGCTGCCGTAATACACCGCGCCGTTATCGGTGCGCAGCTCCGAAACCTTGGTCTCCCACTTTTTGGCCGCCGCCGCTAACAACATGGCGCGAGCGGTCGCGCCCACCTGCCGCAGCGTTTCAAAAGTTGTCGCCGTGCTGTTGCTGCCGCCGGTGAATTGCGCCGGCAAGAAGGGGTGGTTGTAGGCCTTGTTGACGCCTGCGAACTCGATAACGATTCGAGCGGGATCAATGTCGAGATCTTCCGCCAGCGCGACTGCAAAACCCGTGGTGATGCCCTGGCCCATTTCTGATTTGCCCATCGCGAGTGTGACCGTGTCATCGGGTGCAACGCGCAACCAGGCGTTAGGCGACAGAGTCTTGCCACCCGCCGTATTCATGCTGCCTGCGGTTTCGCCACTGCCGCGGCGCTTGGCCAGAGTGAGCCCGATCACGAGCCCCGCGCCGACGACGGCGGTGCCGATCAGAAAATGCCGCCGACCGGCGTTCGTATCCTCGCTCATGGCGCACCCGCACGCTTGATCTCGGCCGCGCGTTTGATGGCCGCGCGTATTCGTGGATAGGTGCCACAGCGACAGATGTTGCCATCCATCGCAGCGTCGATGTCCGCGTCGCTGGGGTTGTTGTTAGCTTCGAGCAGCGCGGCGGCGGCGAGTACCTGGCCCGACTGGCACCAACCACACTGGACCACATCGAGTTCAATCCAGGCGCGTTGCACTGGATGATCGCCATCGGCGGACAGACCCTCGATGGTGGTTATTTTCTTGCCGGCCACCACGGTCAGCGGCGTGACGCAGGCGCGGATCGGTTGGCCGTCCATATGCACGGTACAAGCGCCACACAATGCTTTGCCGCAGCCATACTTGGTGCCGGTGAGTTTTAGCAGGTCTCGCAGCGCCCAGAGCAGTGGCATTTCAGGGTCGGCGTCGACTTCGCGGCTTTCGCCGTTGACATTCAGGGAAATCACGCGCGTTTCCTTTTAATATAGATCGGACAGCATGTTACGGATCGGCAGGGAGCAAAACAACAAATGCAATTGGAGTTTTTTGGTGCAGCCGGTGAGGTCACGGGGTCCTGTCACATTCTGACAGTCGGTGGCCGTCAGTTGCTGCTGGATTGCGGCATGATTCAGGGCGGGCGCGACGCGCCGGAACGCAATCGGCTGCCTTTTCCGTTCATGGCCGACGCGATCGACGCGGTCATTCTGAGTCATGCGCACATCGATCATTGCGGCCGATTGCCGTTGTTGATCAAGCGCGGCTACCGTGGCCCGATTCACACCAACCCTGCCTGTGCAGAGCTGCTGCCGATTTTGTTGCGGGACTCAGCGGATCTGGCCTTACGCGATGCCGAGCGACGTAACCGGTATCGTGCCAATGGCGACCCGCCCAACGAACCGCTTTTCACGCTTGAGGACGTTGAGCAGGTTCTTAAACAGCTGCGCAAGCTTCCTTACAACAAACGCGTGGATATCCTGCCGGGCGTGGTAGCCCAGGTGCGCGATGCCGGCCATATTATGGGTTCTTCCAGCGTGGAAGTCTGGCTGACTGAAGGCGAGGGCACCGCGGTTCTGCGCCGCAAACTGGTCTTCAGCGGCGACCTTGGCCAGTACAACTCGCCGATTCTCGAGGACCCCTGGAAATTCTCAACCGCCGATCTGGTACTGATGGAAACCACCTATGGTGACCGGCTGCATCGCAATCGCGCGGCGACGGAGAAGGAATTTGGCGAGATCTTGGCCGAGGCATGGAAGGATCGCGGTAATGTCATCATCCCGGCTTTCGCGATCGGCCGTAGTCAGGACATTCTTTATTTGTTAGGAAAGAATGCCGACGAATGGCAGGTGGGACGCTGGCAGATTTTTCTCGACAGCCCGATGGCTATCGAGGCCAGCGCAGTGTACTGGCGGCATCCCGAGCAATTCGATGCCGAGGCCATGCACCTGCGGCGGGAATTCACGCAGATGCCCCCGGTTCCTAACGTCAAGTTCTGCCGAACGGCGGATGAATCTAGATCAATCAACAAACTTCGCTCCGGTGCCATCATCATTGCCGGCAGTGGCATGTGCAATGGTGGACGCGTGCTGCATCACCTGAAGCACAACCTCGATCGAAAAGAGAGCCATGTGATTATCACTGGCTTCCAGGCGCCGGGAACCCTGGGGAGGCAGATCGTCGATCGAGCGCCGACTGTGCGCATTCACGGCGAATCGATCCGCGTGGCGGCCAAGGTTCACACTCTGGGTGGCCTTTCGGCGCACGGTGATCAAGATGACCTGCTGCGCTGGGTGCAGAGTTTCCAAGCCAGGCCGCCGGTCTATCTGGTGCATGGCGAGGTTGCCTCGGCGACAGCATTTGGTGCCAAACTGACTCAGGATGGCTTCAGTGCGACGGTGACGTCACCTGGGTTGAAGGTAGACCTGTCAACTTTGCGGCCACTAGCTGACGATTTCTCAAACTAACAAGAACACCTGTAGGGATTGCCAATTATGCCGACTGAATCAAGTTCCGGACCTCTACAGAAGCTCCTCAATCGTGTGGCCAAAGTCGAGCCGCAGGAGTCCAGCGCCGCGACGGCGGCATTTCTGCTTCTGTTCTGCGTGTTAGGCGGCTACTTCGCAGTTCGCCCCGTTCGAGAAACAATAGGTACTGTGATCGGACGGGATGCCACGCGCGATCTGTGGCTTTGGACCGCGATTTTCGCGCTCGCCATCGTGCCGTTTTACGGTTGGCTCGTGTCCAAGATCCGCAGATCCGTCCTTCTGCCGAGCATCTACGGTGGCACGGCGATCATCATTGTGGGCTATGCGCTGGCGTTTCGATCCGAAGAACAGATGCGCATTTTCGGCAGTAGTTTTTACGTTTTTATCAGCGTCCTGAATCTGCTGCTGGTGTCGATATTCTGGAGCTTTCTGCTGGAAATGTTTTCCAGCGAGCAAACCAAGCGTCTTTTCGGGTTTATCGCGGCAGGCGGCACGCTGGGCGCTTTTCTGGGTCCGATCATCACTCGACTCGCGGTGCAGAGTGTGGGAACCAGCGGCATTCTGATGTTAGGTGCGGCGGGATTTGTTCTGGCCATACTGTTTCAGCGCAGGTTGATGAAGGTTGCTGCTGGATGGACCAGCAGCACCGGCGTACAAATGGATGATCGCGCTCTCGGGGGCAATCCGTTTGCGGGTTTTGGGCTGGTAGCCCGTTCATCGTATTTGCTGCTGATTGCGTTGTTTGTCGTGCTGCTGTCCGCGGTGAATACGTTCTTGTACTTCGAACAACTCAAGCAGGTTGCTGAACTTTACGAGGACATCGAAAAGCGCACGGAAGTATTCGCCAGTTTCGATTTCATCGTTCAAGGCCTGACAATGTTTACCCAGTTGATGTTGACCGGCTGGATTGCAAAAAACTTTGGTGTCAGGGCGCTGCTGACCATCGTGCCGCTGACTCTGGTCGCCGGGTTTCTGGCGATGGGCATATTTGGAAGTTTCTGGTCGCTGGCAATTGCCATGGTAATCCGTCGTTGGGGAGAGTATGCGTTCGTGCGTCCGGGTCGCGAAATGCTCATGAGCCGCGTGGACCGCGAGTCTAAATACAAAGCCAAAAATCTGATCGACGTGCCGGTTTATCGTACTTCCGACTACTTGTTTGCTCAGGCTAACAAGGCGCTGGAGAAGGTCGGTCTGACTAGTGCTGGCGCCGCATTTGTTGGTGTCGGCTTGGCGGCGGCATGGTTTGTCACGGGCTGGGTGCTGGGTCGCCGATTCGATCGGGAATCCGCCAACAAGGGCTGAACGGGCGGCTCAGTAGGCGGCCAGCGCACTCGTGAGTTGCGCGGCGTCCGCGAAGCGATCCTCAGCTCTCTTGGCCAGCAGATTGTCGAGGATTGGCTGGAAGCACGCTATGCCTGTTGGCAGGCGCGGTACCGGCGATGATACATGCTGATGCAGCACCTCGATGGCGGTGGCGCCATAGAACGGTTTGCGACCCGTCAGCATCTCAAAAAATATTACCCCGAGACTGTATAGATCGGTGCGGTGGTCCACCGAAATACCCTGTGCCTGCTCCGGGCTCATGAAGTAAGGGGAACCGCGCAACATCCCCGAAAAACTGTTAGTGCCGCCGTTAGCCATTTTCGCAAGGCCAAAGTCAATAAGCACGATATCGTCATTCTCGCGCAACATGACGTTAGGCGGCTTGAGATCGCGATGGACCAATCCATAGTGATGAACCACGCCGAGTGCTGCCGCGATGCGGCTGACATACGACACGGTTTGCGCGATGGTGAGCGATTTCTGCATCCGATTTTTAAGGTCGCCTGATGGAAAGTACTCCATGGCCAGAAACTCATGGCCGGCGTGCACGCCGTAGTCAAATATGTCGACGACGACTGGGCTGTCGATCGCCGCAAGTGCTTCATATTCACGCGCCAGGTTCTGCATCGACGTGACATCATCGGCCGGCAGTCCCTGACTCACCTTGAGCGCGACATCTGATTGCTGAGCTTCGGAAGATGCCAGATAGACGACCGCCCGCTCAGATTTTCCAATCCGGCGCATGATTTCGTAACGTGGGATCGTCAGGTCCACAGGTTCGGTATCCGACATTGCGTCTGCGGCCAGGCTGCGACGTATCGCGGCCGCACGTCGTTCCGAGGTGCTTTGCGCGGCTCGCAAGGCATCGCCAAGTCGCTCAGGGGTCAGGAGAGGGCGGGGCAAGTAGTCTTCTGCGCCGAGCCGCATTGCCTGCACAGCCGTCAACTCGTTGCCATTTTCGGCGATTACAACCAGCGGCGGGCGATCCGACTGATTGGCAAGCTTGTGGAGCAGATCAATGCCTCCGGACGGCTCACTGTTAGCAGGCTGAGAGAAATCTGTGTGCAGGACCAGGATTGAAGCATCATCCGCACTGGGTGTCGCATTGCCCTGCAAAAGTTCATTAACGGTAACTGAGTCAATCTTGGCATAAGGCCGGAACGTGCCGATGTAATGACGCAACCACTCGCCGTAGCGCGAATCGCAACTTGCGATCAGCAGGCGGTCCACTGTCATGGTGGCGAGCCGTTCATTGCGGCGCGTTAAATCGCAACCGCATCTTGGCACGCTGTTCGACAGCAACGCCGTCGCGTTCTACCGGCGCAAACTGCCACTTGGCCACCGCAACGCGCGCCGCGTTGTCAAACAGGCCGCTTGGCTGCGCATTGATTATCTGAATTGCGCCCACGCGGCCATCCTTCATGACGATGAAATCCATATCCACCCAGCCAGATACTTTCTGCACCGCCGCTGCGGTTGGGTAGGTCGGTTCGACAAATTTCACACGCTTTAGCGAGTTCACGCCGACTACCGCATTGTCGCGGCCAAGTTTCTCCTGACGGGTCGCGAGTTCACTGGCGATGGCCGAGCCTTCAATTCCGCGGCCAGCGGCTGCATCGGCTGACTTCAGCCAACGTTGCGTTGCCTCCAAATCGTTGGCATTCATGGCGGAACGTGCCTTGCTCAGCAACTTGTCAGCTAACAGCTGTGACAGTTCACGAGCTGGCGCTTGGCTACCGTCAATTGCCCGAAGTCTTTCCAGCCAAGCTTGTGCACTGTCGTTAGCTGGTTCGAGCAACTGATCCTGCGTGAGTCGCGCGCGCACCTGCACCGCGATACGGGTAATTTCCGCGGATTTCTGCGCGCTGCGGGCATCTACAACGATTCGGCGAACTGCCTCGACATCGCCGGCCGCAGCGCCTTCATCGCGGGCAAATGCCAGTATCTTCTCCATGGCCACGCTGTCGTCGCGATTGGCGAGAACGCGCGCTTCCTGCAGCAGGCGGTCCTGAACCGCGCGTGTAAGTCGCTGTGTTGCGGCATCGCGAGGTGCGAGCGCACGCGCAGATGCCGCGTAGTATCTCGCATTGTCGTTAGGCGGATCGTTGATAGCGCCTGATCTGAGACGCTCGAAACCAAGGCGCACATTCGAGCGCAGCCGATCGTCGCCTTGTTGCTGACTGAGTGCACGGCGTTCTTCGCTGAGGGTTGAGCGATCGGCGGTGCCGGCAGCATCCAGTGTCGCATAGGCTTTGTCGTAATTCCCCGCGGCTGCGGCGCTGCGCGCCTGCACCAGCGCGTCGCGTTCACGAGCCTTGGCTATTTGGGCCGCCATGAAGGTAAGACGCGCATTGTCCGGCTGGATACGCGCGGCCGCCGCCAGTAATTCCGCAGCCTCGTCGAGTCGATTGGCTTGAATAAATTTTTCGGCGCCCTCGAGCAGACCCGCCAGCTGTTTGTCCTGCTGGACGCTAATTGCATTGACGGGCGCGCTGGCTGCTGGAGCTTTCAAAGCCGTAGCCACTGGCGCACTATCCGGCTTCAGCAGCCACCACCCGAGAATAGCTAACAACGCGGCACCACCTGCCAGCAAAGCTTTAGGCGGTAATCGTGCCGGAGTAGCCGCCGAGGCTGCGGCTGCGGCCTGTGCTTGCTGCAGTTCTACTTCCGCGCCACGTAATTCATCATAGCGCCGCAGTGCCGCGTCAACAAACAACCGCACGCGTTGGGCAGAAACTGGCTTGTGGAGAAAACGGTAGACTTGTCCGTCGGTGACCATGCTAGCCAACCGCGCCTGATGGGTTGAATTACCGGCCGCCACCAACACAAGATCGGGAAATTGCGCGCGCAACTTGCGCAGCGCCTCCGCAACATCGCCAGAAATCGCGTCGGCGTCGATCAATACCACGCCAGCATTGGTCGCCAGCACTTGCTCGGCGAGCGACACGGTGTCGGGTGCAATCGCAATCGTGTGATCAGACGTGACCACATCGTTCAGCACGGTGGTCAGCATTTCATCGATGGATAGCACCGCGACCGCAATACCAGCGCCCACACCACCACCAGGCTGCTGGGTGGCGATGCGGACATCGCGACTGGTAATGCTGTGTGCGGAATCGGACAAGTCCTTGGCTCCAACGATGAAAAATGTAGGCCTTTCTAGCTTCTTAACACTGGCATGTCCGTGATGGACATCATCCCATTACCACCTTAAATAGACGGACACGCTTGCAATCAGTTCGATGGCAGGCTATGAAGCTGACAAACGTGAACCAGTTCACAAAAAAATAGGGGAATAGCATGGCATCTGCGTGGGCGAAATGGTGGCGACTGGACGAAAACGAAGAGCGTTCGAGTGCCGACAATCCGCACGCGCCGCTGTCGGAGTCCCAACGTCGCGATAGCCTGCCATTACTGACGCTTGCCTTCGGCTGGGGGTTTCTTGTGACCGGACTGCTGGTTGGCGGTTCGTTAGGCGCGGGGCTGCGGTTTTGGCCCGATCTTGTAGTTGCCTCGCTCTGGGGCAATCTAGCAAATTTTATTGTTGGTGCGTTGGTCGGTTATATGGGCTATCGAACGGCCTGCAACAGTGGTCTCCTCTATCGACTGACCTACGGCAACGTGGGCGCATGGTTGCCTGTGTTGTTCTTGGCGATGTTGACGATCGGCTGGCAGGGCATTGTTGTTGGTGCGTTCGGCCTGACATGGGCAGGGAGTTTCGATAGCCCCTGGTTCTACCCAATCGCAATTTTTGCCGGGCTTTTGTATACGTGGACCACTTTATACGGCGTCAAAGGGCTGGAACGCGTTGGCACACCGTCCACCATCGTGCTGGTGTTAGTCGGCGTTTACGCCGGTTACTACAACATCGATAAAGTCGGCGGGTGGGCAGCGTTTCTCGAAAAATCCGGTGCCACTGCAGCTCTGCAGCCGATGACACAAGTCGATGCAATCAATATCGTGATCGGATCATGGATCGTCGGCGCGATCGTGATGGCGGAGTACACCCGCTTCGCACGGCGCGCCTGGGTCTCGATCGCGATTCCTTTTGTGGTCCTGGTGGTCACGCAGCTCTTTCTCCAATTCATCGGCGCCATGGGCGGGGTTGTTTCCGGCAGTTTCGATTTCTCCGCCTATCTCAAGACTGCGGGAGCGTTGATTGGCATCATCGGCCTGATTGCCATGAGTCTCGCTCTCTGGACTACTGGCGACACGAATCTCTATCTGCCCGCCATTCAAACAGCTAGTGTCTTTCACAGACCAAAACGCGTAATGGTGGTGATCTGCGGAGTGCTGGGCACGTTGTTAGGACTGGGTATCTATCAGCGATTCCTTGACTGGATCACGCAGCTCGCAAACCTGGTGCCGCCGATCATCGGTCCAGTAATTGTTGACTACTATTTGATTCACGGACGGCGTTACCGCACCGATTTGTTGGCGAAATTACCGACCTGGAACTGGCCTGCGGTGTTAGCCTGCGTGACTGGAATCATTGCGGCCTATCAGTTCACGCCGCCATGGCTGGCGTCCGGACTATTTGGGCTGTGCGTGTCGATGCTTGCCTATCTGCTGTTTTACGGCTGCGCGCGCGCGATGGGCATCAAGCCAGGCTATAGCGCCGTGGCTGATGGAACTGGATGAGTGGTAGTGCAGTCTATCCGGGTAGGCAGGTTTGTTATGCAACGATTGATGGCCGCTTTCTTTCTGTTCGGCACATTCTGGCTGGCGTCACCGACTTTTGGAGCGCAGGCCGATAGTGTCAGCGCGGCCCAGAAACGTGCGGCCGAAGGTTACCTCGCAGCGGTTTCTTCCGCAGGTGCAGCCGGGCTGGCGCAACTTTTGCCTCAGACCGAGTTGGACGCATTGCGCACGGATTTGCTCAATCGGATACGCAAAGAAGAACAACGGGGTAATGCCACTTTGCGCAAGCGTATGTTTGGTACGGCTTCGAGTCTGGCAAGTCTTGAGCGGCAGACCAACCAGAGCTTCTTCATCAATCTGTCGCGGCGACTCGAACTCAACGCCCGACTGCTGCAGGATCCAGAGTGGCTCGCTTCGATTCGCGACGGCAATGAACGGGCGATTGTGATTGTCCGCGGTCGGGT
Organism: Gammaproteobacteria bacterium; assembly: GCA_043769085.1. Lineage (GTDB taxonomy): Bacteria > Pseudomonadota > Gammaproteobacteria > Steroidobacterales > Steroidobacteraceae > UBA964. The sequence continues at coordinate 73,174 of JAYVJR010000071.1, read as the reverse complement.
TCAGGATGAAAAAGATACGCCAGCGGTCACACAGTTCATCGAAATGGTGGCTGATGGCAAGGACTGGAAGCCTGTCCTGCCCGGCGAGCTGCGTGTGCAGATTGACGATCTGGTACGTGGTCGGCAGACCCGCATTGCCACTGCCAGTGCGCCCCAGGCGGACAGTGGCGCTGCCGAAGTCGACGGGGTTGCGGCTAACGGTGGCGCGGGCTCCTCACCAACTACAAACCCCGTCGCGATCATCGCTATGCTGCGCACCGCCGAACAGGTATTGGTAGCTAACAAATGTGATCGCTATTACAAAGACTACATGAGCCCGAACTTTCGCAAGACACAATCTGAAAAGGCCATGGATACGCTGATCGCGAGCTGCCAGCGCAGTATGGGTATGCGGGAAATCCTGATCTCGGCGCTGCGCATCGTCGCGCAATCTGCGCCGCAGTTCGAAGCCAACGGTGCGCGCGCGGTCTATGACGTTGCGAATCAGGGTTTGCCGTTCGACCGTTTTACGCTCGAGATGATCGACAAGCGCTGGTTTATAGCCGAGTGATCTGCCGCTTATTTCACTGGGTCATCTGTAGTTGCTCTGACAGAAATTTTCCAATTTCAGTCAGCACCTGCAGCCGCGTCGTACCGCGAGATAGCCAGTGGTCTTCACCCGCGAGTTGCACGTAGGTCACTTTGACATTGCGCTCCGCCAGCGCCTTTGCCATGGCAGTCGATTGTGCGATCGGCACCACGATATCGTCTTGACCATGCAACAACAGCACTGGAATGTCGACACGGTTCGCCGCGTTAACGGGTGATTTTCCAGCTAACGCCGGATCATCCGGATCGCCGATTGTACGAATAGCGTCTATGAACGAGGCACTGTCACTGCCGTAGCGGTCGCGGTCAGCAGTCAGCAGCTGCGGGATATTGGATACACCAGCGTAGCTAACCGCGCACCGGTACAGCGCCGGTGTGAATGCCGCGCTGGCCAATGCGACGTAGCCACCATAGCTGGCGCCAACGATACAGATTCGACGTTTGTCAGCGATGCCATCCGAAATCATCGCTGCAACTCCGTCGCTGACATCATCCTGCATCAGGCCGCCCCATTGGCGAAAGCCTGCTTCTTCGTGTTTGGCGCCAAAACCCGTCGAACCGCGGAACTGAGGTTGCAGCACGGCAAAGCCGCGCGTCGCCAGAAACTGCGCCCAGTAGTCGAACGCAAAGGAATCGTGGGCCCGTGGACCGCCATGGGGCAGTACGATCATGGGCAGGTTGCTGCCGGTTGTTGCGGGCGGCAGTGTCAAGTAGGCCGGAATGAGAGCGCCGTCCCGGGCTTTGTAGCTCAGCGTTCGCACCTCGCCAAGCGTGACGTTAGCAAGACTCGGATACTCCTCGCCGACGATATCTGCAGTTCGTTTGTTGAAATCGATGAGGTAGTAGACCCCGCTCTTGGTCGGATGGTCCACGCGTGCTAACGCCTTTTTTCCGTCTATAGATCTGCCATACATTTCGACACTCATGCCTTTGAAGGCGCGCGCGACGGCATCTGTTCTCGCTTTCGCATCTGGATCCAGCCAACGCCATTCCTGTTTTAACCCTCCCAGCACGACTGCCACTGGCGCGTCGGTGAAACGGTCGTGCACGACATTCATAACGTCATGTTCCGGATCTTCGTACAAGACCCTCAATCCCGAGCCGTCCAGGCCAATGCTATAGACGATGCGCTTTCCCGCATCGTTGGAACCAAGCGCCACGATTCCGCTGCCATCCGCAGACAAACCCTTCAACTCCAGGGTCGGCCCTTTGGGTCTTCTGAGAATCTCCAGCCAACTGTTGTTGCGTTTGGCTAACACCCGGTAGCCGCCGCCTTCGGGGTCCCACTCGCTGCGGGCTACAGGCAATCCGGCGGCACTAACCACCCATTCGTCAGTGAACTGCGTGCCGGTTTCCAATACTTTGCCCTTGCCGGTCTCAGTGCTAACCTCAAACAGGATATGAATCCACCCGGAATCGGCCTTGCTGCGCGCGAATCGTGTATCGGTGACCGCGCGTTCTGCGGCAGCCGAAAAATCCAGGGTACTCATGACTACTGTTTTGGGCTTACTGGTGCGCACAGCCTCCAGCGTAGCGCCGTTGACCAGCCCTCTCGCACCGCCGGTCATTAGCAATACGTTTGCTTTCCCCGTAGAAACGTCAATAGCCAGCGTGCGGTAAAACTCCAAGCGGTATTTGTCCGCATTGATACTGCGTGATTTCATGGTTTTGCTGAGCTTGACCAGCACAGTATTGTCGTCCGACCAGACGATTCCTCGTAACTTGAATTCTTCGGTGATGGCGATCTGGCGCAAACGTCTGGACGATGCAATGTCGAAAATAACGACCGAGGGAATGACTTTACTGTTGTCGGCAAACGCCAGTTGATTGCCGCTCGGGCTTAAAGAAATTTCGCTGATTGCCGGCAGCATTGCGAATGCTTCGACCGGTGGCGGGGCACACCACGCGCCAGCAGATCCGACCATGGCAGCAACCAACAAAGCCGAAACACGACACGGTGCGAAGCAGAGCATAGACATGCTGTCTCCCTAACGTTGGCCAGTCAGCAATAAGCTTAACCCGGCACAATCACCTTGTGCGTGCCATCCGCAGCCTGCAAGCGCAACATTCCGGACGCGCCAGCGGGATTATTTGGCAATCCCGTTTTTCTTGTGTTATGCATGTTTTGAGAGACTCAAGTCCTCGAAGATGGAACCAACCATGAGCGCAGCGAAAAGCCACCCGATGATGCCGGACAGCAACCACGATGAGTCTGCAGAGCAGCAGTTTGTCATTGCCTTGAAGAGCTACGTTGCGGCGAACTTGGACCCGTTCGTGCGCGAGAGGACTCTGCAGACCGCCAGCGAATTGCGCACACAGTCCGGCGCTGAACCTTCGCTGCCGCAGATACGCCGCAAGCTGGAACGCGAGCCTATGTATCAGAACTGGGTTTCAACGATGCGTTCGGCTCAGGAATTGATGTGGCAGGCGGCCGGTGATTGCGTCGACCGTCAACGTGGTCAGCTCGATGCAGCAGCGCGCGCCGCGCCCTTGTTAGGCTCTTTGACGACGGATCCGCAATTTCAGGTGCCACGCTATCTGACGGCGACCGATACCCACATGATGCCTGGCAGCTACTACACAGATCCCGCCGACGGTGGTGTACGACAAGGCGCGGTATTCGACAAAGCGGCATCGCTTTACAGCCTGGGCCGGCAGGGTGGACAGATGAATGACATGCGCGGCCAAACGGTGGCCACCCATGTGTACGAGAGATTTCCGAACCTGACGCCGCACCGCATGCTCGAAATGGGTTGCACGATTGGTAACAGCCTGGTCGCGGTATCCAAGGCGTTTCCGCAAGCCGAAGTACATGGTATCGACGTAGGCGCCGGTTTGTTAGCATATGCGCAGGCGCGAGCATCCGGTCTGGGTGTGGCTCTGCATTGCAAGCAGGCCAGCGCAGAAGAGACCGGCTATCCAGACAATTATTTCGATCTGGTTTTTACCAGCGCGGTGCTGCACGAAACCTCCGCCAAGGCGTTGCCTCGTATCATCCGTGAGTGTTTCCGCGTGCTTCGGCCGGGTGGCGTCATGGTTCACCTCGAAGTACCGTTCCGTGCCGACGATGCGGACCCATACGCCTTGCTGCGTGCCGACTTTGAGACTCGATATAACAATGAACCATTCTGGATGGGCGCTGTTTCTGCCGATCTGGCAGGGTTGTCACAGCGCTGCGGATTCAGTGATGTTGCCGCAGGCTATCAGGATGCCGCTTTCGGTCCGCCTCGCCACGGAATCAGCGGTTCCTTCGGTCAGGACAATAAAGGCGGCTACAAGTCCTGGTACGTCGTGTCAGCTCGGAAGTCAATGTCGTGAGCGGCGCAACCGTTGTGCCCAAAGCACCTGTTGGCATGCGCCACCGAGTGCACAAGGGTCGGCGAATTGTGCCGGGACCAGACCCGCGAGTCGATACGTTGTTAGGCATGATTATGGCTCTGACATCGGCAGTGGCGGTATTGCGCGAGCGACTGGATGCGCACGAACGCCTGAACAGGGGCGGTCAGGCTGCCACACCAGAGTCTGTTGATGACTATGTTCCAGATGAGCGAGCGCAGCTCGAGCGCAGTGCCGTACGGCAACGATTGATCGATAAGGTCTGCCGGCCTTTGTTGGCGGCAGCTAGTGGGAAATCAGACAGTGAAGGCTAATTTTATGAAGAACTTGTGGTTTGTTAGCAATCGGCCGGCGCAAGCGATTTTCGCGCTGATAATCACTTGCATGTGCATTAACGCGTATGCAGCAAATGCGCGGAAGGCCGGCAAAGTGTTCAAAGACTGCAAGGACTGCCCCGAGATGGTAGTGGTTGCCGCAGGTGAGTTCGTCATGGGTCGCGAAGGTGGTGAGCCAGAACGGTATGAAGGCCTGCAGCACAAGGTCAAGATTGGTTATGCCTTTGCAGCGGGCCGCTTCGAGCTGACTAACGGCCAGTACCGCCGCTTCGTTACGGCCACCGGGCATAAAACTGCGGGGACGCCGTGCAATGGCTATATCGCTGACAAATTTCAACCCATTCCCGGTACCACCTGGTCAGATCCTGGTTACGGTCGTCCGATTCGCGACGATGAGCCTGTAGCCTGCATCCGATGGAGCGATGCCAAGGCCTATGTGTCCTGGTTGGCGGGTCGCACTGGCAAGAAATACCGATTGCTAACAGAGGCAGAATGGGAATATGCGGCTCGTGCCGGCTCGGACGGTCTCTACACCTGGGGTGACGATGCCAGCGTCGCCTGCAAGTTCGCCAATATCCACGATGTAACGGGTGCTAAAACCAAGGCAGTTTTGGCCTATGGTCCGGCGCCCTGCGATGATGGCTTCGAGATCGTAGCGCCAGTCGGGAGCCGCGCACCTAACGCATTCGGCCTCTATGACATGATTGGCAACGTCTGGGAATGGGTCGAAGATTGCTACCAGATGCCCTTCGGCGATACTCCGGTCGATGGTTCGGCAAACCTCTCGGTGGGTTGCGATCGACGCGGATCGAGGGGCGGATCGTGGCGCTCGAACTACCTGCGCCAGCGGCCCGCGTTTCGGGGCCGCGACCCCGAAGCGCTGACCAGCCAGATATTCGGTGCGCGCGTGGCGCGCGATCTCTAGAGGTCGGCGCTAACGACCCAGCGCGCCGAAAACTTTTTTCAACAAGTTATTCGACTGGCCCAATGGATTCTGGCGGATTGCGGCTTCTTCTTTTGCGATCATGACGAAAAGACCGTCGAGCGCTTTCTGCGTGACATAGCCTTCGATCGTCGATTGATCTTTGCCAACCAGGCCCGCTTGGGCCAATTTTCCGCCGAGTTCGTTATAGCGCTGAGTGACACCCAGTTTGCTGGTATTGCGCTGCACGATCGGCAGGAATTTTTCCGCCAGTCTGGCGCTCGTCGTGCGCTTGAAGTACTGGGTCGCCGCATCCGGGCCACCCGTCAAAATGGCAGCGGCGTCTGTAATACTCATTTGCTTGACCGAATCTACCAACAGCGCCTTGGCTTCAGGAACTGCGGCTTCGGCGGCGCGATTCATGGATTGCACCAGGCTATCCACTTGCCCACCGTAACCTAACATTCGCAGCGCTTTTTCAGCCTTTTGGAGTTTGCCGGGCAAAGGAATCTTGACCTCGCTATTGCCCAGAAAACCGTCCAGGATGCCGAGCTTGCCAACTGCAGACTGCGCGCCTTGTGTCAGGGCAAGTCTGAGCCCGTTGGCTTGCTCGGTACGGGAAATGCCGGTCAACTGGCTGAGGTCGAGGGCCTGCGCGGTAACCCACCAACCAGAAAGGCCGAGAGCTAACAAAAAAAATCGGGTAACGGTCAGGGCTCGCAGCCGTATTTCCGCATGTGCTTGGTTCGCGCGCTGCGCACCCAGCCTTCGCGTCGGATTCGACCATTGAATTCCGGCAACAATTCTTTCCATTGGCCGACGTCCTCTTTTGTCCAATTTGCGATCTGCTTGAATGAGTGTACGCCCCTGCGATTCTGAGATTGTGCGAGTTTCGATCCGGCACCATATATCATTAATGCGCTGCGCCATCGCTGCGCCGCGAGACTCAACCTGAACAGGATATTCCACCTCTGCGGATTTTTCGCATTCAGCAGTTCTCTAATTCAACACAGGTTTTTCTATTTCTACAATTGTCGGCGGGCGCGCCTCAAGCTCGTTGACACGTTCGCGGAGCCAGTTCAGCTCCGCCTCGCGCGCCGCGGCGCTGCGCTCATGCAGTGCGCGAATTTCAAGAAGTTTCTGATCGCGGATCTGCAACTCACCGTGCAGCGGCTCGAGCTCCAACACACGCAGGCGCAATCTGGCCAAATCGTTTTCCAGCTCACGGATACGTTGCTCGCGCGCCAGGAGTTGCGCCCGAATGCTGTTGTTGTCGACTGCACGGCTTTGCAGGATGTCGTGCCGCGCCTGCCAATCGGTTGCCGTCCTGGCCTGTGGCTCGAGCTCCGCGATGCGGGACAGTAGTTTGCCCATGTCAATTTGGTATTTCGCTTCATATTCACGAAGTGTTCTATCTAACAGAGACACTTTGTGGTCGTATTCCGACTGCAGCGTGAAATATCGCGATTCGGCCAGGCGCAGATGATTACGGGTTTCGTCGAGCTTCGATGCCGTTTGTTCGCTGGCAAGCGATCGATCATTTAGCGCTGCCAGTTGCCGCAGCAGGTCGGCGCGCTCACCTTCCCAGCTGGACTGCAGGGTACGGAGATTGCTCTGGCTTTCAAAAAGCCGTTGCGCTTGTGGTTCAAGGTCGGCGATACGCATTCGCAGCGCGCCGATGTCGCTCTTGGCATGCTCAAGACCGACACGCGCTTCGTCATAAGCAATTTGCATGTCATTCAACTGATGTTCGACCGTCGTTACACGTGCCGCGCGCTCGGTCAACAGACTGTGCGCGCTTTCGAGCCCCTGGTCGTGTTCAGCCGCAAGCTGGCGTTCACGACGAACCGCAAAGAAGCCGCGCAGGCCAAGACCGAGTAACAACCCACCTAACATAGTCAGCAGGCATGCCCAATCTCCCGTCATCAACTGATTCATGGTTCAACTCCATAAAGCCGGCCAAACTCGATGCGTCGATTGTGCTGCCGTCCATCCGGTGTGTGGTTGTCGTCGACTGGTCGCCACTCGCCCAATTGCCGCGCTACAAATCGATCCGCTGACACACCGCTCGCCAGCCGATAGTTAAACCCAGCAGCGGCACGCTCGAGCAGGCGATGACGTGACGCGACATCCGGCCACCGACCGCTCTGGCGAACGCCAGCGGACTGGAAATCCGCCATGACTTGCGGGGCAAGCGCGGTCTTCGCGCCCATCGGACCATTCAGTTTGGGGCAAATCCACAGGCCGATCGCTGCCAGACCCAAGCCTGCGAGCAAGCTCAACCAATTGCACATGAAAGGGTTCCCCTTGGCAGAACCGATATTAGAGTTGTTATAGGAGCACTTTAGGGCCGTTGCCTTGTGGATGCAAATAGCCGGACGCTGTTATGATTGGCGAGCTAACATAATCCACAGGAGACGATGAAATGTCCGTAGCTCGAGTAACCGAAATTACCGCCGCATCTTCCAAGAGCTTTGACGATGCGATGAAATCAGGCCTGAAACGGGCCATGAAGACGCTGAAACATGTGCAGGCAGCCTGGATTGCAAGTCAGGAAGTCGTGTTGAAAGGCGACAAGATCACTGAGTATCGCGTGCGTATGAAAGTCACCTTCATTCTGAAAGACTGAGTTCATGGTGCGATCGCGTTGTTTGGCAATGTTGGCGCTGCTGTTGCTGCCGGCTACCCTGTTGGCTGCAAGCGGCTTCTCAGTGATCAGTCATGCGGATCTGCTGAAGCGACTGCAGAGCAGGGACATCCTGCTGCTCGATGTGCGCACTCCGGCGGAATTCGCTGCCGGGCACATTGCCAACGCGATCAATATCCCGCATGACGAACTTGTTAACAGAGTAGGCGAGCTGCTGCGCAATCAGAACATGGAAATTGCGATTTATTGCCGCAGCGGCCGCCGCTCCATACAGGCGCTTACGCTGCTGCAGGCACAGGGATTCCGCCGTTTGTCGCATGTCGAGGGCGATTTTCTCGGCTGGCAGGCGGCGGGTCTCGCCATTGTCGGGGTTGAGTCAGTTCCCTGAGACTGCGCGCGAGGTGTCGTCCAGTTTCTGAATGCCGACTACCAGCATGCCTGGGCCACCATGCACGCCCAGCGCGGGACCGAGACTGGTGAGGTAGGCCGTTTCAATACAAGCCATGCCGGTGGTGATCTGCTGCAGCAACTCACGGCCGAGAACTTCCGCGCCGCCATGGCCGACGGCAATGCGATAGCGGTCTCCAGTTCTCAGCTTACGTCGAATGAAAGCAGCAAAGCGTTGCTGGGCGTGTTTGCGGCTCCAGAGTATGGTACCGATGCTGACTCGCCCGTCAGCATAGTTCGCCAGTACCGGAGAGCAGCGCAACCAGCGTGCCAGAACAGCTATCGCCGGAGGTACCCTGCCGCCACGCACCGCGAAGTCGAGCCGCGCCAGCAGGCCGTACACGTCCGTCGTGGCGATGGCATGGTTGGCGGCGGCAGTTACCGCACTCAAATCGCCACCGGCCGCTGCTGCCTCTGCGGCTGCCATGGCAATCAAGCCCTGGCCCAGCGAGGCATTGCGGCTGTCGAGCACGTGAATGCGACCGTCCTGGACGCGTTCTGCGGCAGTTTTGGCCGCATTGAAAGTGCCACTTACGCGCGCCGTCAGGCTGACCGAAACGACAGCCTCGTAATGTGACGCCAGAAACTCGAACATGCGGCGGAAATCGCCCGGCGGCGGCTGCGACGTTTTCGGGTGATCAGGCGACGTTGTTAGCAAGTGATAGAACTCGTCATGAGTCATCGTCACCTTGTCCAGATAACTGTGTGGCCCGAACTGCACCCGCAGTGGCACGACATGGATATCCAGAGCCTCAAGCGCTTCTGCCGGAATATCGGCCGCAGAGTCGGTCACCACCGCGACCCGACGTTTTCGGTCATGGTGCGCTGCAGTTTGCTGCAGCAGCATGTCATCGGCTTTCTGGCCGCTGACAGTGCCAAACCGTCCGGCGGCTTCGAATACCTGTTCCGGCTGATTCGTATGAATATGAATGCGTAGTTTCGCGGGATGGCCGCTGACAACCAGGCTCGATCCCATGGCATTCATGGTCTCGCGGACCTGGCGCAGGTCGATGGCCAGACCCGCGACCAGACACTCCGTGCAATAGCGGTCGCTGCCTGCCTGACCACCATCACTCATCATTTCTTCGCCGCCGTGTAACGGCGTTGCTGTCACATTGACTTGACCGGTATTCAGGTATGCAGCGAAGCCATCGAGAATTTCCACAAATCCGGCGGCACCGGCATCCACTACATTGGCGGCTCGCAGCTCCTCCAGTTGGCGCTGTGTTTCCGCCAGGGAGGCCTGCACCGTCGGCAACCAGCGAGCGAATACCGTGCTGAAGTCCGGCGCGCCCTCGGCCACGATACTGCCTAAAGACTTTGCGGAAGCGGAAATGACCGACAGAATGGTGCCCTCGCGAGGATTTGTCAGGGCAAGGCGCGCGTTGGTTGCACCGGCATCGATCGCCGCCGCGAAATTCGCCACACTCAATTCGGCGAATGCTGCGGCCCGATCCGCCACGCCCAGAAAGAACTGCGCCAATATGGCGCCCGAATTACCGCGCGCTCCATCGAGCGCTGCGTCGGCAACGCGCGCGAGCATGGTGCCGCAATGTGCCCATCTATTTTTTTCCAACACCCCCAGCACGGCCGCCATTGTCATGGCCATGTTGGTGCCCGTGTCGCCGTCGGGCACTGGAAAAACATTGATATGATTGATGTGATCGGCGCGACGGAACAACTGGTAAATGCCGGACCGCAGTCCGTCGCAGAGCTGTTGCGCCGATAGCAGTTTCAAGGCAGAGCTAACAAAAAGCGCCGACCCTGCCAGGCCATGATGGCGCCATCTGGCGTAATTGATTGCACACTCAGGCCGTTAGGTAGCGCCGTTCCTTCCGCCGTACGACTGCCATTGATAAAAGCAAAGCGCTTGCTCGGATCCGGATCGTAAACATGGAGATTCATGCTTACTTCCGGCACTTGCAGTCCGTCGAGCACCAAGTCATCCCGAGAAGGCAGGCCCTGCGTGGACGGTCGTGGTGTGGTAGCAGGTCGCGCGTTGCCGGGCTCGCTTTCGATGATTGGAACCGCGGTGCGCGTGTTACGTGCCGATCGCTTTGCGGTTCCAGGCGCCTTCGATATTGCCGCTGGCGGCGCCTCCGGATCAATGGCGGGTTCAAAATCTGCTGGATTGAAGATGCCGCGTTCTATGTCGGTGCGCTCCACGGTTTCAACTTGCGTACCCGCTATTGCTGCCGCTGGCGCCGCGTCGTCGCGAGTGACGGGGGTCGGCTGGTCAGTTCGCATCAGATACCAGACACCAATGAGCAGGTTGACACCTAACAACATCGCCACGATCAGTGCCCACAGCGGAAACCGGGGCCGGGGCGGCGCCACTTTAAGTTCATAGATACCCGGGCCGGTGTTTCTTTGCCGGTCGGTCTCGGATTTTTTTAGCGCATCGAGGATAAATGACATGGCTACTCCGGGACAGTGGCTGCCGACGGTCCGGTACCCGGTCCAGTCTGACGGTTCGAGCTTGCCCACCACAGAACACCCATGGTCAGCAGCGCAGCGGCACCGACCGCAAGCCAGGGTAGCCAGCGCGGTGCCAGACGTCGCCCCAATACTTCGCTGGCGGCGCGTCGTACCAGCGTAGCATTGACCTCATGGCGTTCAAGCGCATAGGCGCCTAACAATGCACGATCGGCGATGATATTCAGCAGTCGCGGAATGCCCTCCGTATGGCTATGCAGTTCCGCCAGCGCCCCACGAGTAAATATCTCGCCCGCCGAGCCCGCGACCCGCAGTCGATGTTGAATGTAGGCGGCTGATTCGCTCCGTGTCAGAGGCGACAGGTGGTAGCGTGCCGTCATGCGCTGCGCAAGTTGCCGCAGCTCGACTCGCGCCAGCATATCGCGCAATTCAGGTTGCCCGATCAGGATAATCTGCAGCAGTTTTTGCGTTTCTGTTTCCAGATTTGTTAGTAGACGAATTTGCTCGAGCGTTTCGGCAGCAAGATTTTGTGCCTCATCGACGACCAGCACCACGCGCCGGCCCTCGGCATGCGCTCGCAGCAGGAAGCGGTTCAGAATGTCGACCAGGTCCTTGAGACTGCCCACGGCATTGTCGGGCACGCCGATGCCAAGTTCCTCGCAAAGTGTTAGCAGGAATTCAGCGGAACTGATACGCGGGTTTAGAACCAACGCCACAAGCGCATTTGCTGGAGTGCGTGACAGCAGTGACCGGACGATAGTCGTCTTGCCGGTGCCAACTTCGCCGGTGAGCTGAATGAAACCGCCAGCCTCACTGACGCCATAAATCAGATGGGCAAGAGCCTCCGAATGGCGCTCGCTCAGGAAGAGATAGCGCGGGTCCGGCGTGATCGCGAACGGCTTTTCGTTAAGTCCGAAAAACGATAAGTACATACGGACCGAAGTATGTCATGTCGCTTTGTGAGCGCGAACCCAATCAGCAAAACTGAAGCTAAAGTTGGCCGAAAAACCCCGCACAGTAGCGGCCATGAACAGCAAACGATTTGCGCCTGCTCTTTGGCTCGTCAACCTGGCCACGGCCGGCGGTTTGGCGATGGCAGCCGAACCAGTACTCGATTTGCGCACACCGGCGCCTCGCAACAGCACGCAGCAGTTTGCCACCATGCAGGTGGACGACAGGCCAGGCTGGTTGCAGCGGATGGATTCAGTGGTACGCAGCGGTTGGACAATCGCCTGTCTGCGCCCGGGGCGGCGAGCCGACTTCGTTCTCGGCGCTCACCCCGACGGCTACATCGGTGTCTATACAACCCCGGCCGCAGGCAGTTCACGCCGAAGATCCTGTTAGGGTTCGCGCCGACCCCGGAGTCCGCGGCTCAGCGCGGACTTGCCAAAACGCGCCCGAATACTGTCTACCGTCGCATCCAGTTTGCCGGGCGGGGCCGTAAACAGATCCAGTTGCTCCTCGGTCGCCAGATCAGTCACGCCCACGCCTAACAATCTGATCCGCGCGCCGGGATGCTCTGCCAGCCAGCGCCCCAGAAGTTCGCGTGCCACCCTGACAATCAGCGTATTGTCGTGGGTCCGGTTACCGAGACTCTTCTGGCGTGAAAACGTCTCGAAGTTGTGGCGCCGTATCTTGATGTCGACAATCCCGGCAGTCAGATTGCGTGCCCTGAGGCGCGAGCTGACGCGATCAGCGAGCGCCGTAAGCTCACGATGCAAATGCGCCACGTCCTGAATGTCGCGAGCGAAGGTATCCTCGGCGCTGATGGATTTTTCCTCGGCGTCTGTCACCACGGGCCGGTCGTCGATGCCTGATGCGCGATCGCGCATCCGCGCGAAATCCTGGCCGAACAATGCCCGCAGGCGGCTGTCGCTCGCAAGCCGCAGCGCACCTAGGGTCAGAAAACCCGCTGCAACCACCTGATCGCCTTTTTTTCGTGCCAGTCCGGGCATGCGCTTGATTGGCAGTGGATCCAGGATCGCATGGATTCGGTCGGCCGCAACCACTGTAAGGCCATCTGGTTTTTCCAGTTCAGAGGCGATCTTCGCCAATAATTTGTTAGGTGCGACACCCACCGAGGCGCTCAGACCAGTGCGTTCGCGAATCAGCGCTTTGATACGGCGCGCGATGGTAACTTCGTCGCCCAGTATGCTTCTGCTTGCGGTCACATCGAGATAGGCTTCGTCCAGTGACAAACCCTGCACCAGTGGCGTGAACTCGCGAAACACTGCAAACACCTGGGCTGACACTTCCCTGTACCTGTGCATTCGCGGTTGTATGCAGATCGCATCCGGGCAACGCTGCAGAGCCTCACGCATCGGCATCGCGGAACGCACACCGAATTTGCGCACTTCGTAGTTTGCCGCTGCGACAACTCCACGGCCCTGAGTGCCGCCGACGATCACCGGGTGACCGACCAGCGCGGGATTGTCGTGTTCCTCGACTGACGCATAAAAGGCGTCCATGTCGACGTGCAGGATTGCGCGCAGCTCAGCCACGGTTACCAAACCTACAAAGCGGCTGCGCTGAACGCGAATACAAGAAATAGTGTCACGACGGCGGCCGCCATGTAGGCGGTAGCTAACAAAATATATTTTGTGAGGCTGAGCGCTCGGCCTTGTCCATAGACAACGCGCATGCCGCGGTAGAAATACCAGGCTAGATAGATATGAAAAATGAACCCGATCAGCCCGACCGCGCTGCTGGCCGGCAGCGCCAATTCACATAAAAGCAGCAAGCCGTAGCCAATAAAAAGAAAAATATGGTTGTGCAACAGCAACAGCAGATGTTCGACATAGTAGCGGCGTGGGCGCCAATAAAGCAGCATCATGAACGCCGCCAGCAGCGGCAAAAAGGCGAACAAAGCTCTGGGAAAATTGGCGAACACAGCACGAACGAGGCCACGGCCGTTGTCGGCCAGAATCTTGCGGCACTGGAGCGGCAGTAGGGCCATTACAGTTACTTTGAACGGGCCGTCATACTTGATGCCGTCGCAGCCCGTCAATTCTCGTGCCGCGTTACCTTTCGCAGGTATCTCCTTGTCTGCGACATCCACCTTAACAAATGAATCGCTGCGCTCGCTTATCGCTCCTGCTAACAAAAAGAACGCCAGGCTGACGACCAGATAGAAACGCACCGGCGGCAGGTAGCGCATGCGCCGGCCGTCGAAAAACTCCTGGGTCAGCTGTCCTGGCTTTGAGATCAGGATCCACAGCGTCCGCCAGAGGCGCGAATCGGCATGTGTAATGTTCTCGAATGCCTCAGTCGCAAAATGCGCAAACGTGTGGATCTTGGGATCGTGCCTCTGGCCGCAATTCGGGCAGTAAGGGCCGGTCAGCGCCGTGCTGCAGTTGAGGCAGAGCGTCGTGCCATTTGCGTCCGCGTCCAAGCTGGCAAAGCTCAGGCGACCTGAGCTCCTGCCATCGCGCCGGATACCGGTTGCGACATCGTGCCGAGTTCGCCGGGTTCGAAGTCATCGACGTTGATCAGGTTCATGACCTTGCGGTCATAGTCACGCAGCATGGCAGCTTCTATTTGCGACAGGATGCCTGCCGCCTCGGCTTGTGCGATCTGGCCGGTCATGTCGAGCGCGGTAATGCGACCGGTTTTTACGCCTTCAACACGAATGCGTTTTTCGAGCGGTTCAGCCGTCTGCGCCATGACCAGCGCCTCCTGCAACAGGCCGAGCGGGTTGTTAGGTTGTACTTCGCGATAGATGAAATGGCACAGGCGATCGCGAGTCTCGGTGGCATTCAGCACCATGTCGGCAAGCTCGCGACCCTGTCGATCGCTCGGCGCTGAGTATTGCAGGCCGCGCGGAAAAATGAAAAACCGCATGAACCCTCCAATGAAGGGATTGGGGAAATTGCGGATGAAACCGTGCAATTGCTCCTGCGCCTTGTATAGCAGGCTACGGCAGGCCCATTCGACGATTGGCAGATCTTCAGGCTTGCGTCCCTGATTGTCGAAGTGTTTGAGCGTCATCGAGGCGAGATACATGCAGGACAGCACGTCGCCAAGGCGCGCCGAGAGATTTTCCTTTTTCTTGAGATAGCCGCCTAACGTCAACATCGCGACATCCACCGCGAACGCGAATGACGCCGAGAAGCGCACGATGTGCTGGTAGTAGCGCAATGCCGGACCGGCATCAGGCACCGGTGTAAACCGCGCATTGGTGAGCGCCATGACCAGCGATCGCACTGCGTTGCTGATGGTGAAGCCAATGTGCCCAAACAACGCGGCATCGAAATCATTGAGCCCCTTGCGGCGATCTGGATTGTTAGCGGCCTCCATTTCTTTGAGCACAAAAGGGTGGCAACGGACCGCACCCTGGCCAAAAATAATCAGGCTGCGTGTCAGGATATTTGCGCCTTCGACCGTGATAGCCACTGGAATGACCTGGTAGCCACGACCCAGATAATTCTTCGGTCCAAGACAAATGCCCTTGCCGCCATGAATATCCATGGCGTCGTTGGCACACTGACGGCTCATCTCCGTCAGGTGATATTTCAGCATTGCCGAAGGCACCGATGGCTTTTCGCCGCCGTCGATCGCACCGGCGGTCACCGAGCGGGTTGCGTCCATCGTATAGGTGGTGCCAACCATACGGGCAATCACCGCCTCCACGCCCTCGAATTTGCCGACCGGCATATTGAACTGGCGGCGAATGCGCCCGTAGGCTCCCGATGAAAATACCGCGGCCTTTGCGCCACCCGTGCCGTTAGATGGCAGCGAAATGCAGCGACCGACCGACAGCTGCTCAACCAGCATGCGCCAGCCCTGGCCGGCCATCTTGGGGCCGCCGACGATCGTGTCCAGTGGCACGAATACATCATGTCCCAGGATCGGACCGTTCTGGAATGGCACGTTGAGTGGGAAGTGTCGTCGGCCGATCGTGACGCCCGCGGTATTGCGCGGAATCAGTGCGACCGTGATGCCAAGGTCGGTTTTTTCGCCTAACAATTTGTCCGGGTCGAACATGCGAAAAGCCAGCCCGATCACGGTTGCCACCGGCGCCAGTGTGATGTAGCGCTTGGAGAAGTTGAGTTTCAGACCTAACACTTCTTTGCCCTGCCACTGGCCTTTGCAAACGATGCCAGTGTCGGAAAGCGACGCCGCATCGGATCCGGCGCGCGGGCCGGTCAGTGCGAAGCACGGAATTTCCTCACCGCGCGCGAGGCGCGGCAGATAATAGTTCTGCTGATCGGGCAACCCATAGTGCTGCAGCAACTCGGCCGGGCCCAACGAATTTGGCACCGCGACCGTCGACGACACTGTGGTCGAACGGCTTGCAAGTTTCACCAGCACGCAGGAATGTGCGTAGGCAGAAAACTCCAGGCCGCCATACTTTTTCTGAATGATCATCGCAAAGAAACCTTTGGACTTGAGAAAGTCCCAGATTTCTTTCGGCATGTCGCCGCGGCGGTGGGTGATGTCGAAATCGTCGATCATCCGGCAGAGCTCTTCGCAGGGCCCGTCGACAAATGCCTGTTCCTCGGCTGTCAAGGTCGGTGTCTTGGCCGCCTGCAATTTTTTCCAGTCAGGCTTGCCGGTAAACAGCTCGCCATCCCACCACACAGTGCCGGCCTCGAGCGCTTCACGCTCGGTTTGCGACATCGACGGCAGCATGCGCTTATAGACTTTGAGAAACGGCGCAGTAATAAGGCCCTTGCGAATGGCTCCGACGTTGAACAGCGCCAGCACGATGAACAGCGCCCACAGGAAACCTTTCCAGATTCCATGCGGGTCGCCGAGCCAGGTATATAGACCTAACAACACACCAAATGTGGCGGTGAACGACAGCAGGCTCTGGCTCTTGTAGGCCAGAAACAGCAGCGCAATCATGAAGGCGATGGCGATGGCGCCACCCCAGCCGAGAGTCAGCGCCCAGGCAGCGGCGCCAATGATTCCCAAGGTTACGAGCGCACGAATCATGAAGGGCTACTCCGGCAAAAATTCAGATGCCGGACTATAGCCCTCCGCTCAACGCCGCGTCATCCGGGCGGTGAGGCGCCCGTGAAGTTGATTACTTTCGCGCCGGTTACGCGGCCAATCTTTGCAGTGTCACTGACATACAAGACGACGTCCCGCTCGAAAACCAGGGATCCACCGACCACCGCGTCGGGGCCGATCACCACTCGGGGTGCACGGCCCGACCAAAGCCAGTTGCTTTTGGCCTTCTGGTAGTGGATGCCACCGTCGATTTGGCCGCCTGCACCCACGGTCAGATCTGCCGCTACGGTCGTGATTTTGCCCT
Organism: Gammaproteobacteria bacterium; assembly: GCA_043769085.1. GTDB lineage: Bacteria > Pseudomonadota > Gammaproteobacteria > Steroidobacterales > Steroidobacteraceae > UBA964. Next base: position 56,204 of record JAYVJR010000071.1, on the reverse strand, counting down.
TGATCCGGGCTCTAGCAATTTCGATATTGCCATTGACGTTCGACACCTGTCCGCCAACGACGGCCTCATCCTCGATGCTCAGTTTGCCATTGACCGCTTCGACATCGCCGCTGACCTGAGCGCCCCTACCTATCTTTACACTGCCATTCACAGTTTCCACGCCGCCTGCCGTTGCGCCCGCAGCTAGCGTGATGCTGCCATTCACTGTCTCAATCGAGCCGACCTTGGCGCGTTCACCTACTTGAATTGAGCCATTGACCGTCTCGGCCTCACCGACCGTCTCGCCCGCAGGCACATTGATGGAGCCATTGACTTTGTTGTAGTCGGACGACAGCGCCGGTTGCGACAACGCCAAGGCGACCAAGGTCGCGCCAATCAGTGATTTCATGTCGAGTAACTCCTGCAAAATTCCCACTGATCATTAGATGCACGTAACCCGCCCAGGGTTTGCATTGGCTGTCAGCCCAACAGGTCCTTGACGCCATCGCGCTCTTCGCGAAGTTCAGCATGGGTCGCGTCCATACGTTTGCGGCTGAAATCGTCGACGGCAAGACCCTGGACGATTTCATAGCTGCCATGGCGGCATACGACCGGATAGGAATAAATCACGCCTTCGGGGATGCCGTAGCTGCCATCGGACGGAATGCCCATGGACAGGTAGTCGCCTTCGGGCGAACCCTTGATCCAGTCGCGGACGTGATCGATGGCGGCGGAAGCGGCCGATGCCGCCGACGAGGCGCCGCGCGCTTTGATGATGGCGGCGCCGCGCTGCTGCACGGTCGGGATGAAGTCGCTTTCGATCCAGGCCTGATCGACCAGCGATTTGGCTGCTTTGCCGTTCACCGTGCAATGGTTGATGTCCGGGTACTGCGTTGCGCTGTGGTTTCCCCAGATGATCATGCGGCGGATGTTATTGAAGTGCACGCCGGTTTTTTCCGACAGCTGCGACAGCGCCCGGTTGTGATCAAGCCTTGTCATGGCGGTAAAACAGCGTGGATTCAAGGACGGCGCGTTTTTCATCGCAATCAGCGAATTGGTATTGGCTGGATTGCCAACCACCAGCACGCGCACATCGCGGCTCGCGACGTCATTCAGTGCCTTGCCTTGGGCAGAGAATATCTGTGCGTTAGCTAACAACAGATCCTTGCGTTCCATGCCGGGGCCGCGTGGCCGCGCCCCCACCAGCAAGCCGACGTTGCAATCCTTGAATGCCACGCGCGCGTCATCGCTGGCGACAATCTTGTTGAGCGTCGGAAATGCGCAGTCGTTGAGCTCCATTACCACGCCTTGCAAGGTCGGCAGGGCAGGCGTGATTTCCAGCAGGTGCAGGTTGATTGGCTGATCCTGGCCTAACAGCGCACCGGAGGCGACGCGAAAGGCGAGGGCATAGCCGATTTGGCCGGCGGCGCCGGTGATAGCAACGTTAACGGGGGCTTTCATGCGCGCGCGACTCCAATGCGTAGGATCGTAAAGCGACGGATTTTAGCAGTCCGACGCGCCTACGGTTCGACAGGTGCTGTCGGCGGCTCAAAATCTGGATAGCGCGTCTTCAGGGCGCGCCACTCGCGATCTGCTTCGGCGGCCAGGCCCTCGCCACGCAGCGCGACGATATGTTGGTACCAGCGCAGTGGATCGGTCCGCGGGACCTCTGATTTTGCTGCCGTAGCTGCGCTCGAACGCTGATTCTCTGAACCCGCGTCTGCAAGGCGCCCTGCGGGCGCTGCTTCGGCCGCAGCAGCAGAGGCCGTCACCGTCATGGGCGCCACTGCCTGAACGTTGGGCGGCGCTACTGGTTCGGGCTCGCTCGCTGCTTGGTCGCTTGCTGCGGCGTTGCTCGCGGCCAATTCCGGCAATGAGGGGCTGCGCTCGCGCCTGGCTTCACGTCTGGCTTCATTCTGGGGCGACGGGGGCAGGTCGGCGCGGCTGCGAAGGTCGGCATCTGTTTCGCGCACAACCTCAGGTGCAGCTGCCATAGGCAGTGCCACAGAATCCAGTTTGTCAGCTGTCTCGGCGATGTCGCTCGTGGCGGGCGCGGCAGCGGGATTCACGCGTATGACGATTGCAATGGCCAGCACCAGCGTCGCCGCCAGACCTAACGGCAGAGACCATTGGCTGAGCGTAAAAAAAGCAGGGGTTCGACCCTCGCTGCTGCGCCCGTCGCGCAGAGCGGCGCGCGCCCTCGCTAACACGACGTTGTCTATCTCGGCGGGCGGTTCGAGCGGCTCTGAACTCGCAGAGCGGCGGAACAGGGGCTCGCGACGATCCAGCCAGGCGTCAATGTCATCCGGCGGAGTACTCATTTCTCCGGCTCCAAACCAGCCAAAGCGGTGCGTAACTTCGCTACAGCGTAACGCAGTCGGCTTTTGGCGGTTTCGCTACCGACGCCCGTGACCACCGCTATTTCGTTGACGGAGAGTCCAGACTCTTCATACAACAGGAATGCGTCGCGTTGTTCCGCAGGCAGTGATGCGATGGCGGTGCGTAACTGATCGCCGAGTTCGATGCGCTCCGCGCCCTGATCCGGCGAGTCGCTGTCGCTCGCCAGCACTGACAGATCCGCGTCCTCGTCTTCGGCGAGTTTCGGCCTGATCGCGCGCCGCCGACAATGATCGATGAAACAGTTGTAAGCGACGGTGTAGAGAAACGTCTGAAATTTCGCGCGTGGCTCATAGCGCGCGCGTTGGGCGATTACTTTGCCCCAGACCTCCTGGAATAGATCATTAGCCAATTCGCGGTCATGTGACTGCCGCACCAGATAACGATAGAGCGGCGCTCGATGCCGCGCGTAAAGAATGTCGAACGCGCCCGCATCGCCGGCGGCGTAAGCCAGCAACAGCATTGCGTCATCGCGGGTATCCATCGGCCGCACTTTACGCGGCGCTTGGCGCGCCTGCGCGGACGGATGGAGGGAGTAACTCATGGTGATTGCATCGCTCACGTAGCTTCAACGGCCAGAATTCTGTTTTCGGGTCAAAAAATAAGGTTATATTTTTCAATGAGTTGTGCTCTCAAGACGGGTTAAACCAACCATTTTCAAAAATAACCTTTGACACAGTACTAGTGTTGTAGTGATATATAACACCAAGGAAGGGCGAAACAGAGTGTAGCGCCCGGAACAACTGGCAACAAAGTAGAGAGACTGAAATGACAAATTCGATCGAAAACGTGATGAAGAGTGTGGTGGGTGCAACGGCAGCTTTGGTTGTCACCTGGGTCATGAGTTGGGGTCTGGTGACCTCCACCAAATATGTTCGCGCTGATGCTCCAGTAAGTACTGTGGTTGCGGCATTCCGAAACTAGTGTTCTAGTTGGGCGCAACACCAGCAGCCTTCCGATAGCAGGAGATCAATTTCAAATGGACCCGCAGTGGGATGACAGCCAGCCGATCTATCGGCAGCTTCGCGACCGTGTGGTAGCGATGATCCTCGACGGCGTACTGAAGGAGGGCGATCCCCTGCCGTCGGTGCGCAACGTCGCTGCGGAGTTTCGTTTGAATCCGCTGACGGTCTTGAAAGGCTATCAGCAGCTGGTGGATGAGTTGTTGGTGGAAAAGCGTCGTGGGCGGGGCATGTTCGTTAACGTCGGCGCGCAATCGGCCCTGATGAAGGACGAAAAACAAAGATTTCTGGAAGGTGAATGGCCGCGTGTGCACGCGACCATCCATCGCCTGGGGCTGCAGCTACCGGAATTGCTGGCAATCGCTCCGGCCGAGCCGCCGGCCAGCAGCCTGCGCGCGGGCCCAGCCAGTGAAGGGGATATTGAATCATGAGTGCAATTATTGCGGCGCGTGGCGTGGTGAAAAACTACGGTGCCACACGCGCACTGGACAACATCAGTTTTGAGGTAGCGCCGGGCCGTATTGTTGGACTTATCGGACCTAACGGCGCTGGCAAGACTACAGCCTTGAAAGCAATTCTCGGTCTGACGCCGTTCAGCGGCGAAATGCTGGTGGCAGGGCGCGATCCGCGTGCAGCACGCGACCAGCTGATGAAGGATGTTTGTTTTATCGCCGATGTCGCGGTTCTGCCCAAGTGGTTGAAGATCACGCAGGCGCTGGATTTCGTGGCTGGCGTCCACCCGAAATTCAACCGTGCGCGCGCTGAGGATTTTCTGCGCAAGACCGACATCAAGATGGGCTCGCGGGTGCGCGAATTGTCCAAGGGCATGGTGACGCAGCTGCACCTGGCACTAATACTGGCAATCGACGCAAAACTGCTGGTTCTGGATGAGCCGACGTTAGGTCTGGACTTGTTATATCGCCGCGCCTTCTATGACACCATCCTCAACGATTATTTCAACGAAGAACGAACCATCATTATCACCACCCATCAGGTTGAAGAAATCGAGAATCTGTTGACGGACGTACTGTTCATCAATCATGGCCACATCGTCTTGAACTCAACCATTGATGGGCTGCCAGAACGATTTCATCAGGTCGTGGTCGGACCGGACCAGGTCGGCGCTGCACGTGCCCTGGGGCCGATCCACGAGCGCGAAGTTTTCGGTCGCTTTGGCCTGATTTTTGATGGTCGCAAAGAATCCGAACTGCAGTCGTTAGGCGAGCTACGTACGCCTTCGATCACCGATCTTTTCGTTGCGATGATGTCCCGTCCGGCACAGGGAGCCGCAGCATGAAACAGTTTGTCACTTTGATCCGGCGCGAGTTCTGGGAACATCGAAGCCTGTGGATTGCGCCGTTGGCGGTTGCCGCACTCTTGCTGATCGGTGTGGCGTTCAGCGGCGTAACAACCGGTGGTCTGAAAATCGATATCGACGACCAGTCATTCAACTTCGCTGACAAGATCGAAAACGTTACGCCCACGCAGCGCTCAAAAATGTTTGGCGTTTTCATCGCGCTGGTCGGGGTACCGATACTCTTCACCATGGTAGTTGTGGTGTTTTTCTACCTGGCGGACGCGCTGTATTCGGAGCGCAAGGACCGCAGTATTCTTTTCTGGAAATCAATGCCGGTTTCCGATGGCGCGACTGTCTGGTCAAAAGTCGTGACCGCACTGGCCGTGGTACCCGCATATGTCTGGCTGGTTGGCATGCTGACTGTGACTCTGGCTTTCTTGATCGGCAGCGTGCGCGTCAGCGGTACACCACTCGAGAAACTGGTCTCCTGGGACACAGGCATCTGGCTGAAAGTGCAGGGCGTCGCGCTGGCTAACATGCTGGTGGCGTCATTGTGGTATGCGCCGATTGCAGGCTACGTACTGGCAGTCTCCGCCTGGGCGCGCCGCAGTGTTTTCATGTGGCTGCTGCTGCCGCCACTGCTGCTCACCTGGCTCGAAAGGATCATTTTCAGTACCAACCGGATCGCGACGTTTTTGTTGCATCGGTTCGCTGGCTTCTTCCAGGCCCTGGGCGATGATGCCAGTACAGTGCGCAGGGGCGCTGCGAGTGCGCAGGCAAGGGTGCAACAAATTGGTGATCGGCTCGACGCCATTGGCGCCAGCGAGTTGTTGACCCGCGCGGAGTTGTGGCTCGGTGTGCTGGTCGCGATCGGCCTGGTGCTGGTTGCCATCCGCTTGCGCCGCTATCGCGACGATACTTGAGCCCTCGTTGCGTGCAATTTTCTGCACTGCCATAGGTTTTGTCTATGGAAAAGACATAAACAATCGATTTCAATTAAACCATTAGATGACGCAAGCTGGCCTCACCCATTCAAGGAGAGCCACCATGCACCGCACTCGCAACGACTTACCCGCTAAAACCCGCAACGCCATCGTCACTCTGTTGGCCAGGAATTTGGCTGACGCCATCGCCTTGCGGTTGGTGGTGAAGCAGGCTCACTGGAATGTCAAAGGACCGGGCTTTATGCCCCTCCACGAACTCTTCGACGCAATAGCGAGCCGTGTGGACGGTCATGCCGACGATCTGGCCGAGCGCATTACCTCGTTAGGCGGTGTCGCAATTGGCAGTGCCGATGTGGCAGCAAGATCGCCACTGGCCAAGTACCCGGTTACGCTGTCTGCAGGCGATGCACATGTCGCGGCACTCGCCGATCGAGTCGCGGCCCTGGCTAAAGCGACGCGCACCGGGATTGCTGCAGCTGCGCGTGCGGGCGATGAGGTGACGGCGGACCTTTGCACTGAAATCACCGGCGCATTGGACAAGGATCTCTGGCTGCTGGAAGCGCATCTGCAGTCAGTCCGCTAGCCGCTGGCATACCGATAGTCGGCCCGAGAGTCCTGCGTTAAGCTCTCGGGCTGATGCAGCCATTTTACGAGACGCAGCGTGACGGCGACGGCTTGACGTTGCGGTTGTCAGGCCGCTGGCGCGCTGTCGATGTAGGTTCCATCGAACCACAATTGGCGACGCTCGACGTGCGCGGCTTCAGACGTATCGTTATCAGTACGCGCGGTCTCGCAGAGCTCGATATTTCAGGTGCCTGGTTGCTCTGGCGTTTTATACGCGATGCCCGTACCAGTGGCTCGGAGGTTAGTTTCGCCGACGGCGAGCCGCCGCAATTGGGTTTGATCGAGGAGTCGTTAGCCGGGTCCGGCCGGCGGCCGGCACCCGCTGCGCAATCATCCGGCGACGATTACGTAGGCGAGCGCACGTTCGCTGCGGTGGGCCGGCGCGCAGTCCGCAGCTGGCAATCAGTTATCACAGGCCTAGACTTTGTGGGTCAGGTCAGCCTGATGCTGGGCCGCGCGCTACGCGCACCGAAACGCTGGCGACCTGTTTCGATTGCGCGCCACGTGTACGACACCGGTGTAACGGCGATTCCGATAGTTGCGCTGATCGGCTTTCTGATAGCCGTCATCATCGCTTACATGGGTGCGCAGCAATTACGTAAGTTTGGCGCCGATATTTTCGTGGTGGATCTGGTCACGGTCGGCATGCTGCGCGAGATGGGTGTGCTGCTGACTGCGATCATCGTTGCGGGCCGATCGGGCAGCGCATTCGCCGCGGAAATAGGTGCGATGAAACTCAACGAGGAGATCGATGCTCTGAAAGCCACGGGGGTCGACCCAATAGAAGTGCTGGTGCTGCCACGAATGTTAGGTCTGATGATAGCGCTGCCATTGCTGACGGTGGTGGCCGACGCGGTGGGGCTGGCAGGCGGTGCGCTGTTGTGCCGAACGCTGCTCGACATGCCATTTGTCCAGTTTGTCGAACGCATGGACGAATCCATCGGACCATTTACATTCTGGGCCGGTGTTATCAAAGCGCCGGTATTCGCGGTTCTTATTGCCACCGCTGGCGCGTATCGCGGTATGCAGGTCAGGTCGTCGTCCCGGGAACTCGGTAGGCTAACAACCGTCGCAGTTGTGCAGGCGATTTTTCTTGTCATTCTTTTCGATGCGCTGTTCGCGGTATTGTTTATGGAACTGGACATATGAGCGACACCGTGATCGAGGTGCGGGGTGTCGTGAATCGCTTCGGCACACAGATCGTTCACGACGGTCTCGATATGGACGTCTTTGACGGTGAGGTGTTCGGTATTGTCGGTGGTTCCGGATCGGGGAAATCGGTGCTGCTGCGAACGATACTGGGTCTGCACCGGCCGCAGGCTGGCAGCGTCAAGTTGTACGGTCGGGATATCACGCAACTGACGGAAACCGAGCTGCGGGAAGTCAAAAGTCGCTATGGCGTGACATTTCAGGCGGGCGCTCTGTTTTCCTCGCTAACGGTGCTGCAAAACGTGCAGTTGCCGATGATCGAGCATTTGCAGATGTCACCAGTTGCACTGGATGAGCTCGCCTTGCTCAAAGTCCGTATGGTGGGTCTGCCCGCCGACGCGGCTCGCAAGTACCCGGCTCAGCTGTCGGGAGGCATGATCAAACGCGCGGCCCTTGCCAGGGCACTGGCGCTGGATCCGCGCCTGTTGTTTCTGGACGAGCCGACGTCCGGGCTGGACCCAATCAGCGCGGCGGCGTTCGACGAGTTGGTGCTGGATTTGCAGCAACAATTGAAATTGACCGTCGTCATGATCACGCACGATCTGGACACGATCTTTCGTGTCTGCAATCGTGTCGGCGTGATAGTTGATCGAAAAATGATATCCGATAGCCTGCAGGGAATTGTTTCGCATCCGCATCCGTGGATTGCTGAGTATTTTCACGGTCAGCGCGCCGGGCGATTCGTCGCCGCGGTTGGGAGCTAGCTCACATGGAACGAGAAGCGAATTACGCAGCAGTCGGTGCATTTGTACTGCTGCTGATCACCATGGCCAGCCTGTTTGTGTACTGGTACTCCCAAGGACGCGAGCATCGCGACTACCAGCGCTATGAAATTTATTTTGATGGCAGCGTCAGCGGGCTTACACGCGGCAGCACAGTGCGGTACCTGGGCGTGGACGTCGGCCGCGTTGTCGATCTGAGTATCGACAAGAGAGCTCAGGCGCGTGTGCAGGTCATTGCTGATATCGATACCTCGGCGCCGGTGACCGACAGCACCGTGGCAGAACTCTCATTGCAGGGAGTTACCGGGCTACTCTACATCGATCTGGTAACCAAGCGCCCTGGCATGAAGATGGGCAGCGTCGTGCAGAGCGCAAGCCATCCAGTGATCCCCTCGGTGCGATCCAGTTTCGATGTGTTTGTCAGCAGCTTGCCGGAAGTGGTCGCCTCGGCAGGTCAGGTCGCCGAGCGGGTGAATCGACTGCTTAATGACCAAAGCATCGCCTCAGTCAACAGCATGCTGGCCAATCTGGATTTAGCGAGTCGCAACCTGCCTGCCACGGTGCGTGAGGTGGAAGCGCTGGTGCGTGATTTGCGTGGCACGTCGCTGGAAGTGCAGAAGGTTGCCGCTGGTCTGCGCAAGGTTTCCGATGACGCGGGACCCGACATCAATGCAACGCTCGCACGCGTGCGAATTGTGGCTGAAAACCTGGCTAACACCAGTGGTCGGCTTGATCGTCTTGTGGCCGACAATCAAGGCGATTTCCGCTCTTTCACGCGCGACACTTTGCCCGAATTTGAACGCCTGCTGCGGGACTCGCGCACTGCCGCCCAGGAATTCACCTCGCTGGCGCGGAGTCTGCGCGAAAATCCTTCACAGATTATTTATCAACCATCCGCAGCCGGAGTCGAGATACCGCGATGAAATACCAGATTGGCATCAGAGCGTTGGGTCATGTAGCGGCTGTTGCGCTGCTGTTGTCGGTGGCAGGCTGCAGCGGATTGCGCAGCTCCACGCAGGCGACCATGACTTACCAGTTGCGCGCCGCTGCGGAACCCGCGCCTGCGGGCGCAGCCGCCGCGCAAAGTCGCCTGCTGTCCGCCAGTCTGCAGGTATTGCCGCTGGTCACCGGTCCGGGACTGGACACCGATGCGATTGTACTGACGGCACCGGACCATCGTCTGGATCAATATGCCGCCAGCCGGTGGGCCGCGCCGCTACCTAAGATGTTAGGCAATCTGGCGGTGGATACCTTGCGCAGCCGCGCGGCAATGGCCGCAGTGCACGACGATGCGGCGCCGTTTCCGAGTGATTATGTTCTGCGAGTTGCCATCCGTCGCTTTGATGCTGACTATGGCAACGACTCCGGCAGTGCGCCGACTGCGACAGTTGTGCTCGATTGCAGTGTTGGCACGCGCAGTGAGCGCAAATTGTTAGCTACTTTTGTCGCGCAAGCCAGCGTGCCGGCCGCGGCCAATCGGATGGCTGCGGTGATCAGTGCATTCGAAAAGGCAACGCGCGAGGCGTTGGGTGTGTTAGCCGATCAGACAGTAGCGGCGATTTCCGTAGATATGTCGACTCACTGAGGTTTAGACTGTGACGTTGCTCGAAGTGCGGCGCGATCGGTCTTCATGCGTTTCATGTCAACGGCACGGATGTCGCGGATCGGGCAGCGATCGCCGTTGATGCGTACCGATTCGAACCGCGATATCGTGTTCCCGGTTTTGGTCACAGCGATACGATCCGCGAATTGCAGGTCGCGGCAATTGTCCCAGACGGTGAGCAGATATGCATCGTTGATACCGGTCCAGACAACCAACTGATTGCGCGCTACCGGGGTCCACGAGTCGATGTCGAAAGCAGTAAAGCGCTCAATCGGGTCGCCCGCATAGTCGCGATATTGAAGCTCGGCAGTAGCGTCTTTCATCCGGGCGACCGAGCTGGCGCAGCCGGTAGCGACGACGGCCATTGTTGTCACGGCAATGATTAGTCTTCGCATGAGTATCTCCTGTGTTCCTTGTTATGACGACTGCCGATCCAAGCACCAAGTTCCCTCGGGCTGTTAAAAGCTCGACAAACCAGTAGCTTCCATAAGCCTGTAGGCCCAATAGCTGCCCTGGGAGGAGTCGACGTAAGTACCAAGTTCCGCAGTGTATTCGCTGCCCTTGGGACCGCGGTTGTGCCACAGCGTGTCGAACCAGCGCAACATTTCCGCGCCGAGCGGCGCGTCAACTGGCATTTCAACGGCGACATTGGCTTCCAGGTTGTAATCATCCAGATTGCGGCGCGTCAGATTTGCGGAACCTAACGTTGCCCAGAGTCGTGTGCCGGATCGCACCATCACCACTTTGGTATGGAATTGCTCGCCGCGGGTACGGTACCAGCGGATCTTGATGGCGCCCTGGCTTGCCGCTGTCAGTTCTGCAGCCAGAGGTCGCGCCGGGATGCCGTTCTTTTGGCGCCCAAAGGCATCTTTGTTAGGGTCCAGTATCAGACGGATTATGGTGCCGCGTGCGGCCGCGGCCAGCAGTGCGCGGACCGTGTCGCGTTCAGAGAGATAAAACATGCCAACGCTGATCTCATCGCCACTACGCGCCGCCCGCAATCGTTCGAGCAGCGCATCGCGGATACTCCCCTCGGTAAGTACCTGAACCTGCAGGCTCGCAGTCGGCGCTGGACCGGCCAGCGATGGCGATCGCACGCTCACAACGGGCAGCGTTCCTGTCCAGCCAGAGAATCTGGCGATTGCTGTTTCGCTGTCCAATAGAGGCTGCAATGCGGGTCCACGCACGGCCAGCGCCATATTCGAATGCAGAGCGCTGCCATCGTGCGCATTCAGCGATCCGATCAGCCCGACCAGCCCTTTCGCACCATCGTCTGCTAACAGGACTTTGCGATGATTGGCTTTAAGATTGAGCAATCTGCCCCAGGCACCGATGCCAACTTTGTCCGGGCCGTCGTCCATCGGATTCGGCAGCGTGCCTTCTGTGGCGCTCCCACCCCACCATTGACCGAGCAGACGCCATGCTGACGAGTAGACCGGGTTGGAGTCGCGCAGGCGATCAAGGTCGGTGGTGACAACGTCGACACCCGCACGTCGCAATAGCGCGAAATCTGCGGACGGAGCACCGCCATAGGCGTCGTTGACAGGGTCGGAGATCAATAGTATCCGCAGTTGCGGATTGCGTCGGCGCGCATCCAGCAAGGCGTCGCGCAGTTCGCGCGACAACTCGCGCTGCGGCGTACTGTTAGCTCCGGTGGTAGACGTCAATTTCCCGCGCCATGAATTGAACAGAAACATATCGACGAGAATGAAACCTCGCGCACTGCCGACGATACGTAACATTTCGTCGAAAATTTGCTGTTGCACGATCGGCCTGCCGTAGGGGTCGGCAGTCGTTGTATCGATCAACAGCCGCACATCGCCGCTGGGTACGGTCATCCAGGCCGAGGAAACACGCAGGCCCGGGGGCAGGGATTTGTGAGTCTGGTATATCGCTGTGGCAATCCATGCCACGAGCAGCAGTCCGCCAAAACCACGACGAAGCCAGCGGCGGCGCTTTTGTTGCGCGCGCGCCGCCGCTTTCACGGTTACGTCGCTGGAATCCACCCAGCAATTTTACGGTAAATGACCTGAACCCGAACCGAAGACTTGTGCGTTATAGCCTTCAGTCGAAATTCACGATGCCTGGAACAGCATCGATTTCAGGGCGGCGTACATAAGGAGACACGAGATGAAGATGAGGCATTCGGTTATTTGGACCGCGCTGTTGCTAGCGGGCAGCTTTTCCGGCCAGGCGCTGGCCTCCCACAACCCCGCTGGAGTGACCATCGAGGTCGTCGACGAGCATGGCCGCAGTTTTGACGAGTATCCGATCACCAGCAGCGGCGCGCGTATCTATCGCGCCTACCTGAAAGCGCGCCGCGGCGCGCCATATCGCATTCGCGTTAGCAATAATACCGGCGAACGTGTCGGTGTGGTAATTGCTGTTGACGGACGCAACATCATTTCTGGGGCCCGTTCGGACTTGACTCAGCGGGAATCCATGTACGTGCTGGAACCCTGGGAGAACGGTGATTATCGCGGCTGGCGCACCAACTTGAACGATATCCATGAGTTCTACTTCACCGAATGGAAGAACTCGTACGCAGATGCCTTTGGTGACAAAAGCGCGCAGGGTGTCATCGCAATGGCGGTATATCGTGATCGTGACTGGCAGCGTCGGTTGGAAGAAGAACGGCGCCGCGAAGACGCTCGGCGCCGGAATGAATATGACGCGCCAACTAGCGAAGCTGCCCCAGCCCCTCGCGCATCCCAGGATGCGGCGGAGTCTGCCGGCCGGTCGCAGGATAAGGCGTCGGCGAGCGCGGCAGCTCCACCAGGAACAGGTTTTGGGGATCGTCGTTATGATCCCGCGCGGCAAGTTGAATTCACGGCCGAAAATCGGCCGCTGAGCCGCAGCTTTATCAAATACGAGTGGGCCGAGACACTGTGCCGCAAAGGAATCAGCTGCGATAAGCGGCCTCGCAACCGCATGTGGCCGGACGACGGCTATGGCTTTGCACCCTATCCGCCAGGCCGACGCTGAGCGCCGCGAGAAGCTGATTATCCCGTGGCGACGGCAATCAGGCGAACAGTCGCAATGTCTCGCCCGATTCCGTCCCCGGGATGTCGCGTTGAAAACGCAGGCCGATTTTCTCCAGAACATGGATGGATGCCTGGTTGCGAGGCGCAACAATGGCGCAGATTCGCTGCAAGCCCAGCGACTCCTTCGCATGACGCAGGCAGGCGCCAGCGGCTTCGGTTGCAAAACCCTGGCCGAACGCCTGTGGCAACAAGGCATAGCCGACGTCCGGGTCGTCGAGCGTGTCCCGTTTCAGAATGCCGCACAATCCTAACAACCGCCCGGTGACGGCATCTTCGACTCCCCAGAGTCCGAAACCGTGCTGACGGTAGGACGCCTGCAAATGATGGGTGATGTACTGCTGCGCGTCATCCAGCGAGCGCAGTTTGCGATCGCCGATATTCTCCCTGAACGGTTGTGAATTCAGCAGTTCCAGTATGAAAGCAGCGTCCCGAGTTTCAATGTCGCGCATCGACAGTCGTGCGGTCGACAGAATCTGCGCCATGGGGCAGCAGTAGATCAGGCCCGTGCGGGCGCTGTCAGCCCAGTTGCTTCGGCAGGCAACAGCGACGCGTAAGGCGCTGCGCCGTTTTGCTGCCTGACCAACAGTGTGCGCAGTTCATCGGCGGTGCAAGGCTCACCGAACAGTCGGCCTTGTGCGAGCGAGCAGTTGTGTTCGCGCAGGAACTCGATGTGCTTGACCGACTCGACGCCCTCGGCGATGACTTGCATACCAAGATTGCGGCCCATTTCGATAATGGTCCGCACAATTGTCGCATCCGCTTCGTCGTCCGCCACATCGCGCACAAAGCTCTGGTCAATTTTCAACGTCCCAATTGGAAATTGCTGCAGAGCGGACAACGACGAATAACCGGTGCCGAAATCGTCGATCGAGAGATGCAGGCCCATCGCATATAGCTCATCGAGCAGCCGCAGCGTGCGCTTGACGTCGGACATCAGGGTTGTTTCGGTAATCTCCAATTCAAACGATGTCGGCGACAACGAGTACTTTCGGAACACCGAGCGGCATCGCAGGATGAAACTCGCCTGGCGCAGCTGCTTGAGCGAGAGGTTGAGAGATACGCGGCCAGGATTTGAAATTTCACCTAACATGCGCCGATAGTCCTGGCAGACGCGATCCAGAATCCACTCGCCAATATCGAGAATAAGGCTGGTTTCCTCGGCCAGAGGTATGAATTGCGACGGCGGTATGTCGCCGTGTCCGGGCAGACGCCAGCGTAGCAGCGCTTCGGCGCCGACAATGCGACCGGTTGTGATATCGACTTTGGGCTGATAGCGCACCAGGAACTCGTCTTTCTCAAGGGCTCGGCGCAGTTTGCTCTTCAGCATCAATCGTTCGACCGCTGCGGCATTCATCTCAGTCGCGTAAAACGCGAAAGTGTTGCCACCGTTTTGCTTGGAGTAATACATGGCGGCATCGGCATTGCGAATCAGGTCGATGACGTTTTCGGCGTCCTGAGGTGCAAAGGCAACGCCTATGCTTGCAGTCATGAACACTTCCTGCTGCGCCACCTGAAAGGCTTTGCCCACTTCGTCTAGAATGGAACGCGCCAGGTGTGCGATCGGGCCGCGGTTATCGGCGTCCATCGGCAAACCTTCCACGAATACGGCGAATTCATCACCTGCCAGTCGGCCTACGATGGCATCTTTGGGCAGCGCCCGCGTCAGACGCTCGGATAGGATTTCCAAAGTTCGATCGCCGGCATTGTGACCGAAGGTGTCGTTGACCTCCTTGAAATGGTCCATGTCGAGATATAGCAACGCGACCGACTGACCCGTGCGCAGCGAGCGAGCCAACGTCTGCTGCAGCAGATGCTGGAACTGCATTCTGTTAGGTACTTTGGTGAGCGTGTCATACCGGGCGAGGTAGCGGATACGGCGCTCAGCGCGTTTGCGGTCGGTAATGTTGCGCGCGACAAAAATGCTGCCCTGGAACTGCGGATCGTCGCTGCCGATCGGCGAACCGGAAATCACCACCGGAATGGTCTGGCCCTGACGGGTGCGCACCAGCGTCTCACGCGAATCATGTGCCGCCTGCTGCAAGTCGAAGCTGGCGCGCTCGCCTTCGTCGAGGACCGACATGATGCTTTTGCCGATCAGCTCCTCTTCGCTATAGCCGAGCAGGCGGCACGCCGCCTTGTTGGCCATTTTGATGACGCCTTCGGGGGAGCCGACAAACACCGCATCGTTGATGCCACTCAGAACTGATACCAGGTAGCTGCGTGTAATCGTGGTATGACGCAGGCGCTGACGCGTCCGCTCCAGCACTTCCCGCAGCTCGGCGAACTCAGGATCGCCATTCGTGTCGATTGGCCGCGAATAGTCGCCCTGACCCAGGCGTTCTATGCTGCGCATCAATCCGCTCAGTGGCTGACTGACGCCGCGCGCTGCCCACCAAGCTAACATACCGCTCAACAGCAGCACGCCGATCGTGACGGCGATGAGCCACGATAGATTGCGCCGTAGCTCTCCGACAGCGGCCGAACGGATTTGACCTGCGCCGGTTGCACCCAGGGCGCCATTGCCCTCGGCACCGACAAAACTCAATAGCACTTTTACGCTGCCAATGGTGCGTGGCAGTTGCGTGTCCGGATAGGGTTGATACAGTGCTGTGACCTGGTTGTTAGCCGATGCACTCAGGCCTGCAGTCCGCAGCTCAGCATCTCCGGGGCGTTGCCAATGATCGAATACGGCACCGTTAGCTGTGAACACGGTGAGCTCGATAACTGAATTGTCGTCCGCGAAACTGCTCAGCGCGGCGGCGACACCCGCCCTGTCTTTGATATTGAGTGGCGCGGAGACAACATCCGCCAGATGGCGGGCGGTCTGTCGGGCGCGGCTTTGCAGTTCTACCGAGACTTCCTGACGTGCAGTATCGAGCGCAATCTGGCTATAGATAGTGGCGTTCTTTTGCCCTTGCCAGATCGTCAGCGCGCCGAGCAACGATGCACAGAGAATCGTGGCGCCCAGCACCGCTAAGACGAGCTTTGATTTAAATGACAGCGGGCGCACTTTTAAAGTCTGCACTCTCTAAACTTATTGTTATACCGACGATACTACGCTGGCGGCTAGGCTGCTTCCACCGTCTCCAGACTGCGACGGTAGGCTAGACTCTGGCTGTGAAAATCGAAGTCTGGTCGGACACGGTGTGTCCGTGGTGCTACGTCGGGCTAAAACGGTTGCAGAAAGCCCTGGAATTGCGGCCTGCTATCGTCGCCGGCGTTCGCTGGATGCCTTTTGAGCTCAATCCAGACCTGCCTGATGGTGGTATGGACCGACGGCAATACATGGTGCAGAAATTCGGCGACCCGGATCGGTTCAAGGGTATGCAGGGCGCCATGCAGGATGTTATGTCCGGCCTCGGTATCGACTATCGGCCTGAGCGCCAAACGCGCATGCCCAATACGCGTAAATCACACATGCTGATCCAGGCAGCGGCGACCATCGATCGACAGACGCAGATCAAGGAAACGATCCTACGCGCGTATTTCAGCGGGGGTCGCGATATCGGCGACCTGCAGGTCCTGCAGGAATTGCTCGCGCCGCTGGGACTGGAGCCGGTGCGAGTCGCTGAACTGCTAGATGACGTTCAGTTGCGTGCGGCCGTCGAGCAGCAGGAGTCCGAGGCAAGGCGCATGCAGATTAATGGTGTACCCACATTCGTTTTTGACCGCAAGATCGGCTTTTCCGGTGCGCAGGAAGTGAGCGTATTCCTGCAGGCGTTAGATCGTGCCGCTGCCGCCGCTTGATTCGCAAGCCCTGACTGGGCGCGCGCGCAATCATGTTGTGGACATGGAGAATCCGCGCTGCACATTGCACCCATCAGCGGCCGACGCCTGGCTCGGCTTGCGCGCTGCTGCGGCTGTCGACGGTTTCGACCTGCACCCAATTTCATCCTTCCGCGATTTCGACCGGCAGCTCGGAATCTGGAACGCCAAGTACCGCGGCGAGAAAATCTTGTTAGATCGCAGCGGCCAACCGCTTGACTACAATAGCCTGCCAGAATCGCAGCGAATCGACACGATCATGGCCTGGTCGGCGCTGCCGGGCGCGAGTCGACATCATTGGGGCACGGAACTCGACGTGATCGACCTCGGAGCGCTACGGGCAGAGCGTCAGCGCAATCCCGAATTTCATGCGCAGATGGTGCCCGCAGAGTTTGCGCCCGGCGCGCTCTTTGGTCCGTTGGATGACTGGTTGCAGCGAAATCTCACGCACTTTGGTTTTTTTCGTCCCTATGCGCAGGATCTGGGCGGCGTCATGCCAGAGCCTTGGCATATCAGTTTCTCGCCAGTTGCAAGTGTTGCATTGGCAAGTTTCCAGCCCTGGATGTTGGCAGAAGCGCTGGCAGGCCGGGATGTGGCGGGCCTGGCGGACATCGAGCGGCGCTTGCCGCAGCTTGTCGAACGTTATGTTTTCAGGATCGTCGCTGGCTAGTGTTCGGCCCAGGCGCGACGGATGTAATTGGCCATCAGCGTGCGCATGGATGTGACAGCGTCCGGTACGGCGGTGAAAAGTGGCGGTGTCCGCCGCAACAGATGCCAGCTTTCGCTGCGCAGGATTTGCTGCAGATATTTCATGTTGCGATCGATCGATTCGATATAGGGATTGCGCCCTTCGAACAGCGCCTCGTAGTAGCGATACGCGCCACCAAAACCCTGATCCAGTCGCTTGGTCCGCGTCTCGTCAACGAATTTTGGGGTCTGCCGCAACAGATCGAGGCCAGAGGCGTAACGCACGGCAGGATAACCGGCAGTGCCTTTGTCGAGAGCCACGCCGCCTAACACGAACTCTGGGTACAGGCGGTCGCGACATTTTTCGAGGTAACAGCGATCCGCGAGCTGCGCCACCATGTCCGCAGTACCCATGAGCGCGCCCAGTTTGGCGTCTCGTGGATCTGCGAACTGCAGCTGCGCCAACGGTTTTTCGTAACCCGTGCAATGCATGACTTCCGTGACCACCGGTATCCATTGACCCAGTTGCAGCTCGGGTAGCAGCAGCGTCAGAAACCGGATGCCACGCGACACATGATTGCGGGTGAATTCGGCGCCGTTAGTGTGCTCACTGTCGCTGCGCTCGCGCAGA
Source organism: Gammaproteobacteria bacterium (assembly GCA_043769085.1). Classification (GTDB taxonomy): domain Bacteria; phylum Pseudomonadota; class Gammaproteobacteria; order Steroidobacterales; family Steroidobacteraceae; genus UBA964. Next base: position 38,340 of record JAYVJR010000071.1, on the reverse strand, counting down.
TAGCCGACATCGTGGAACAAGGCCGTGATCGTGCCAACGACGGCGCGCTCATGGCCCAATGCATCGGCGGGCGCCACACTTCGCTCATGACCAGCCATCAGGCGCACCATTGCCAGCGTGATATCGAGCGTGTGCTGCATGTCGTGGTAGAGCGTATCCACGCCAGCAAAATGCGCCGATTGGCCAGTGAACAGTTTGGTGAACTCGCCAAAGGAATGGTCAATACGCGCAAAGTCGGCGTCCGGCCAGGTAGCCTGAAATAGACGCGCAACCTCGTTGCGCACAGCAGACGGCGAGCTAACTTGCACGGTATTGGTGACGTCGAAATCGCTGCGGCGCGGATTGGGCATTGCTTAGCGGCGTACGGATTGACGTACACCGCGGTTATCACCTGCACTTGCAGGCGCGAGGAGTCTAACGACGCTCAATTTTGGAAATCCGAAACGACGCACATTCCAGGCCCCTAGCTGTGTCTCTTGGCCAAAAATTGCAGACAATTCGTCATTGCATTTCTCATATGTCAAACGTTGCCAGGACTGGCGCATGGTCCGACGGTCGTTCTGATTTTCGCGGCTCTTTGTCAATGCGCGATTCGCGGCAACGGTCGGCGAGTCCAGCGCTCGCCAAGATAAGGTCGATACGCAGACCGTGATTGCGGCGGAATGCGGCGGCCCGGTAATCCCACCAGCTGAATGCCTTTTCTGCTTGCTCGAAACGGCGAAAGACATCCACCAGCCCCAGTGCCAGAATGTGCTGCAACGCCGAGCGTTCTGGCTCGCTGCACAGAACTTGACCCAGCCAGGCAGCGGGGTCATGAACATCGCGATCTTCGGGCGCAATGTTGAAATCACCTAACACAACAAGATTGGGGTGCCGCGCTAGTTCGGACTTCAGCCAATCGCGCACCGCAGCCAACCAGCCTAGCTTGTAGCGAAACTTGTCCGAGTCAACTTCTTGACCGTTAGGAACGTAGAGATTGACGATGCGCAGCGCACCGCAGGTGACCGCGAGTATGCGGCGCTGTGGATCCTCGAAGCCGGCAATGTCGGTGACAGGATCGATGAGCGGCTGGCGCGCCAGCAACGCTACTCCGTTATAGGTTTTCTGGCCGCTGGCACGGACATGCCAGCCCGCCGTCGCCAGTTCGGCATGCGGAAAATCGCTGTCAACCAGTTTGGTTTCCTGCAACGCAATGGCGTCTACAGGATTTGCCACCAGCCACTCCGTCAGCTGCGGCAGCCGTACCCGCAGCGAGTTGACATTCCAGGTGCCAATGGTAAACGGCATGTATGGCTATGATGCCATGCCGTGTTGCCGTAGCAAGGGTTCGATATCCGGTTCGCGGCCGCGAAATTCAATGAAAGCTTCCAGAGCATCACGGCTGCCCCCGCGCGACAGAATCGAATCGAGAAAGCGCCGCGCTGTACTTGGGTCAAACACGCCAGATTCTTCGAAGGCGCCAAAGGCATCTGCGGCCAGCACCTCCGCCCATTTATAGCTGTAGTAGCCGGCCGCGTAACCGCCGGCAAAAATATGGCTGAAGCTATGCGGGAAACGATTCCATTCCGGTGGCAGGATTACAGCCAGCCCGGTGCGCACTTGCGCCAGGGTTTCCAGCACGCATGCGCCGCGCTTCGAGTCATATTCGGCGTGCAGGCGGAAATCAAATAGCGCGAATTCCAGCTGCCGCAAAGTTGCAAGACCGGCGTGGAAACTGCGTGTCGCGATCAGTTGTCGCTGCGTCTCTGCAGGCAGCGGCGCGCCGCTCTGCCAATGAGCTGCCAATTCACGCAGGACGTCGGGCTGCCAGGCAAAATTCTCAAGGAATTGGCTCGGCAATTCCACCGCGTCCCAGGCGACACCGTTGATGCCGGCGATGCTGGGGTAGTCCACGCTTGTTAGCATGTGGTGCAGTCCATGACCGAACTCGTGGAACAGCGTGACCACGTCGTCGTGAGTCAATAGTGCAGGGTGGCCTTGCGCAGGCGGTAAAAAATTGCATACTAGGTAGGCGACGGGCCGGAAGTTATTGGCGCCAAAGGTCATCCGGCCGCGGCATTCATCCATCCACGCGCCACTGCGCTTGTCGTTGCGCGCGTACAGGTCGAGATAAAAGCTGCCGATGGCCGCGCCCTGTTCATCCACGATATCGAAGAACCGCGTGTCCGGGTGCCAGGTGGCGACATTCTGCCGTTCGCAAATGCGGATCCTGAAGAGACGTCCAACCAGACTGAATAGTCCCTCTAGTACCCGCGGCAATGGAAAATACGGTCGCAATTCCTCTTGCGACACAGCGAACAGCTTGCGCTGCAATTTTTCCGCCCAATAGCCGACGTCCCAGGGCGCCAGTTCAGCCACGCCTGCGAATCGGGTCAGCTCGGCGAGTTCGCGTGCCGCTGCGGGGTGTGCGGCCGTGCCGAGACGGTCTAACAATGCACGTACGTCCTCCGGACGACGCGCCATCCGGGTGGCCAGCGCCAGCTCCGCGAAGTTGCCGAAACCGAGCAGAATTGCGGTCTCGTGACGCAATGCCAGGATCTTTTCCATGACCGGTCCGTTATCCCAGCGTCCTGCGTTAGGCCCACGATCGGAAGCACGCGTTGTCCAGGCCTCGTAGAAGGCCTGACGAAGGGTTGTCGATTCCGCATCCGTCATAACCGCAACATAGGTTGGCTGATCGAGTCCGAGTAGCCAGCCATCTTGGTTGGCGGCGCGCGCGCGCCTTTCAGCCTGAGCGATAATGGCGTCATTCAGGCCAGCTAACACTGAACGGTCCGCTACCGGATAGCTCCAAGCCTTAGTCGCATCCAGAACGTTTTCCTCAAATTTGGCGCCAAGCTGCGTCAGCTCAGCCATTATTTCTTTGTAGCGCTGTTTGCTGTCTGCAGGCAGGGCTACCCCGGAGAGGCGAAAGTCGCGCAAAGCGAGTTCCAGCAGACGACGCCGGGCGGGATCAAGCTGCGCGCCCTCCAGTGCCGCAACTCTGGCGTACGCCATATACAGCGGTTCGCTTTGTGCAAGGTCAGTCTGAAAATCCGACAGCAATGGCAGACACTGGTTGTAACTGTCGCGCAGCGCCGGCGAGTTGACGACGGAATTAAGGTGACTAACAGGTGACCAGGTGCGCGTTAGCCGGTGCTGCATCGATTCCAGCGGCTCCACTACCGTCGCAAACGTCGGCTCGGGAACTCGAGTCAGGGCCGCGATCTCCTGGCGATGCAGAGCCAAGACGGCGCGCAATGCCGGCTCGGCATGTTCCGGACCGATCGCGCCGAAGCTGGGCAGCTCGCCCTCGGCAAGCAGTGGATTTTCCATGGCAACCATATTAGCAGTCGGTGCTGCGGTACCATTTGACGCATGAATACCCATGATTTGATCGTGATTGGCGGCGGCAGCGGTGGGCTCGCGTGCGCACAACGTGCCGCCGAGTATGGCGCCCGAGTCATGCTGGCCGAAGTGGCTCGGCTCGGTGGCACTTGCGTCAATGTTGGCTGTGTGCCGAAGAAAGTGATGTGGAACGCCGCGCAGATAGCTCATGGCCTGGTTGACGCGCCGGAATATGGTTTTTCCGTCAGCACAGGGGGCCATGACTGGGGACAGCTGAAGCAACAGCGCGACGCCTATGTTCTGCGTCTCAATGGCATATATGCGCAGAATCTTGCCAAGCGCAAAGTGGAGTGGCGCGCTGATCACGCGGAGTTTGTCAGTGCAACACAGGTTCGAATCGGCAGCGAGGTCTTCAGCGCGCCGAAAATAGTCATTGCGACAGGCGGGCGTCCGCTCATACCGACGATACCGGGTGTTGAATCTGGAATTACGTCCGACGGCTTTTTTGCGCTCGCGGCGCGACCGGCGACGATTGCAATCGTCGGTGGCGGCTACATTGCGGTGGAAATCGCCGGTGTGTTCGCCGCATTGGGAACCAAAGTTACATTGCTGACGCGCGGCGATCGACTACTGCGCGGATTCGATACGATGTTAGGTGACGCGCTGCTGCAGCAGATGCGCGCCGATGGCATCGAAGTGCTGACAATGGCGCAGCCAGTAGCGTTGCAAGCGGCGGGGCATTCGCTGCGCCTCGCGGACGGCCGTTTGGCAGGCCCGTTCGCGCAGGTTATGTGGGCAATCGGTCGCGAACCGCTGACAGCAACGCTGGGGCTGGCCAGGGCCGGAGTGGACCTGCGTGCTGACGGAGCTGTTGTGGTCGATCGAATGCAGGCAACCAATGTTGCCGGTATTTTTGCGATTGGCGATGTCACCGGTCGAGCCCTGTTGACGCCTGTTGCCATTGCAGCTGGCAGACGACTGTCTGATCGCGAATTTGGCGGCATGGAGGGCCGCCATCTCGACTACGACAACATCCCCACAGTTGTTTTCAGCCATCCGCCAATTGGCACGGTTGGATTAACTGAAGAAGCCGCACGCGCAGTGCATGGCGACGCCGTCAAGGTGTATCACACATCGTTTGTGCCGATGTATTGCGCCATGACAACACGCAAGGTGCGCACGCAAATGAAACTGGTGGTAACGGGACTGCAGGAGAAAATTGTCGGTCTGCACGTGATTGGTGCGGGTGCCGATGAAATGCTACAGGGCTTTGCAGTAGCAGTAAAAATGGGCGCAACCAAACGCGACTTCGACGACACCGTGGCCATTCATCCGACCAGCGCTGAAGAGCTGGTGACGATGCGTTAGCTCGAGGTGTTCTGTTCTATCAAGACCGCAAGCACAGGATCGGTATCGGGACGCAGACCGCGCCACCGGTGGAAACTTTCCGCTGCCTGTTCGACCAGCATGCCCCAGCCTTTATGGACCTCGGTGCAACCTGCTGCCGTTGCCCAGCGGCCGAAAGGTGTGGCAGATTTGCTGTAGCTCATGTCATAACAGACTGTGTCAAGCGACAGTACCGCTGGTGGCAGCGGCGGGATTTCTCCGCTCAGCCCTGCCGACGTGGCGTTGATTACCAAGTCGAAGCTCGGTCCGTCGGTCAGATGCTCGTAGCTGCAACCCTGCACCGATCCCAGGTCACCAAACAGTCCTGCCAGTTCCTGGGCACGAGCGATATTGCGATTTGCAATCACCAGCTGGCGCGGTTCCAGCGCTAACAGCTGCGCCAGCACGCCGCGGGTAGCGCCGCCGGCGCCACACAAAAGAACCCGGCGATTTCGCAGGTCGATGCCCAGGTTGCCGCTCAGGTCCCGCACCAGTCCCGCACCATCGGTGTTATCGCCTTCGATCTGTCCGCCGTCCGCGGCTGCGACCAGCGTGTTGACTGCGCCTGCACGCGTAGCGCGTGGTGTTGCGATACCTGCGATCTTCAGTCCCGCCAACTTGTGCGGTACCGTTAGATTCAATCCCTTGCCACCGCGCGCAAAAAAATCCTTAACCTCTTTTGCCAAAGCCGCGGGCGCTACGTCGAACTTACGGTACTGCATGTCCTGCCCAGTTTGCCTGGCGAACATCCCGTGGATGAAGGGCGACCAACTGTGCTCAATTGGGTGCCCGAAAACGGCGTATTGATCAGTCATACGTTAAAGTGAGCCAATGGTAATAAAACGATTGTCCGGTCGGTCTTATACATGATCGCAGGGGGTCCCGAAACCGCCCAGAGCGCGGATTTCGAGCGTCAGCTGCAGTTCATGCGGCCGCAATTGCTGCGATTCGCTGTATGGCTGGCCCGGGACCGTGCAATCGCCGATGACGTGGTACAGGAGTCGTTATTGCGAGCGTGGAAATCACGTGCCGAGCTCACCGACCCCGGAGCGTTGCGGCCTTGGCTTTACACCATTGTGCGGCGCGAGCATGCACGGCTGTATGAACGCAAACGATTGGCAACGACCGATGTGGACTTGTTGGTGGCGCAGGAATCCCCGGAGCTGGCAGTGAGCGGCGACGAAGAGCTGCTGGGATTGCGCCGCGCGATTGCGGCGCTGCAGGATGAATACCGCGTGCCGCTGACGATGCAGGTTTTGGGCGGTTTCTCGACCCGTGAGATCGCGACGGAACTTGGTTTGACCCAGCCGGCGGTGCTGACGCGACTGTTTCGGGCACGCGACAAATTGCGAGAGAGTTTGCATGATCTGTGAAGAGGCAAGTCTGCTGATCGGAGCCGCTCCGGGCGAAACCACGCCGGAACTGCAGAGTCATCTGGCGAGTTGCGCAAAGTGCAGTGCGCTGCGAGCCAGTGCGTTGCGGCTTGACGAGCGTATCCAACGCGCAATGCAGCTTGGGTCGCCCAGAATGGCACCCAATCATCGTGTTAGCCGGCGCGGCTGGGCACTTGCTGCCAGTGTGTTGTTAGCTGTCGTGGCGGGCCTGTTGTTGTGGCCGGCGCAGTCCGGGTCCGTGCTTGCCAGCGAGTTGCTGCAACATGTCAGTGGCGGCCAAGAGCGGGAGAGCTGGGACAATACCGAGGTAGTCGCTCAAGGCGTGCTCGACAAAGTGCTGCGAAGCGCGGGAGTGTCGCTGGATATCAATTCGGACAACCCGGTGGTTTATGCGCACAGTTGCGTACTGCGCGGTCGGCAGCTGCCGCATCTGGTGATTCGGACCGCGTCGGGGCCGGTGACGGTCGTGCCAATGCCCGGCGAGCAACTCTGGATAACGCGGGACTTCAGCGAAAATGGCCTGCATGGTGTGCTTCTGCCGGTGGCTGGGGGCGCGGTAGCTGTCATAGGCCGCGGTCAGACTGATATCAAGTCGGTCGCGTCTGACATCACGCGTCGTATCCGCCTGCAGCGTTGACTCGCGAGTTAGAGCTTGTCGAGCACCGCAAAACCACCGAGTGGTCCCGCCAGTGCAGCGGCGAGCGCAGTGTTGGCTGACAGCAACTCGGCAGCGAGTTGGAACGGCGGATTCACGACAAACATTCCAGAGCCTGCCAGAGACGTACGGCTATCGAGCGCATGCACCCAAAGCTCCGAACTCAGCCAATCGCGCTTGTTAGGACTGGCGGCATCACAGACAGCCGCCAATTGTCGTAGCCAGCGGTCGCGTTCGCCGGCCAGTTTCAGCGGATACCAGATCACGTAGACGCCGGTTGCAAAGCGCTGCAAAGAGTCACCGAGTGTTGTACAGATTTTGCGCCGATCTTCGTCGGCTTCTTCGTAGGGTGGATCGATCAGCACCAGTGCGCGTCGTTCAATAGGTGGCAGCAGCGCGCGCAGGGCGCGATAGCCATCTGCCTGCGTAACACGCACAGCAGCGGGGCCGTGGGACGTACGCTCAAGAGCCGCGCAGTCCGCGGCATCAATCTCGTGCAAAGCCGCGCGGTCCTGCGATCTAAGTTGCGACAGTGCAAGCCACGGCGAGCCTGGGTAGCTCTGGCGAATACCGGTTTCCTGGCGTGCAACAGCGACCAGCTGTAGATAGTGGCTCAACAGCGAGTCGGGTGTTGGCGGATGACGATGCGCAAAATCCAGAAGGCGCTCGATGCCGTCACCTGCCTCGTCGGCCTGGCGGGCCGAATGACTGCGAAGATCGTAAAGTCCAGCGCCGGCGTGCGTTTCGGCGTACAGGAAACCCTTGTTCTTGCGCAGCAGCGCCGTCAGACAGGCTAACAAAGTGACATGCTTGTGCACGTCGGCAAAGTTGCCGGCATGGAACGCATGACGATATTTCACAGCTGACTCAGGACGATGTCTTTTTTGCTTTAGGCTTCGACTTGGCTTTGGCCTTCGGCTTGGCTTTTTTTGCCACTTTTTTGCCTTCGGTTGCGGTGCCTGGATCTGGCGTGTCCGCTGCTTTGACCGGCGCGGCTTTCTTGGCGCCCCAACGGCTGCGGCCCTTGCCGCCACGCGGCGGTGCGGCGGCCAACAGAGCACGGCACTCGTCCAGTGTCAGCGTCTTGGGATCTCGATCCTTGGGCATGCGTGCATTGCGTGCTTTATCGGTAATGTACGGTCCATAGCGACCGTTAAGCACCTGGATATTGTCGACCCCGAAATCCATGATCAGGCGGTTGGCATCCACCTCTTTCTTTAGACGGATGACTTCCAGCGCGCGCTCCAGCGTGATGGTGTACGGATCGTCTTCCTTCAGTGAGGCGTACTTGGCGCCGTACTTCACATAGGGGCCGAAACGACCGATGTTAGCTTCGATGGCTTCATCTTCGGCAGTGACGCCGAGTTTGCGCGGCAGCTTGAACAGCTCCATTGCCTGTTCGTACGTGATGCTGTCCATCTTCTGGCCAGGCCGGAGCCCGGCAAACTTCGGTTTGTCGGCATCGTCGCGCGTGCCGATCTGCACGAACGGACCAAATCGGCCCATGCGAACAGTGACCGGCTTGCTGCTCGCAGGATCGGTACCGAGTTCGCGAGCGTTTGCCACTTCGTCGCGCGAGACATTTTTCTCGGTGTATTCGACCAGATCGCTGAAGGGCTTCCAAAACTTCTCCAGCGGCACTGTCCAGTTTTCCTCACCCCGGGAGACCGCGTCGAGCTCATCTTCGAGCGCGGCGGTAAATCCGTATTCGACATAGAGGTGAAAATGCTTTGATAAAAAGCCGCTGACGATCTTGCCGATGTCGGTCGGGAAAAAGCGCCGGCTTTCGATAGTTACGTACTCGCGATCGCGTAACGTCGAGATAATGCTTGCATAGGTCGACGGCCGCCCGATGCCGTGTTCTTCCAAAGACTTGACCAGCGACGCCTCCGAGAATCGTGGCGGCGGCTCGGTGAAGTGCTGGTCGGCATGCAGACTTACCATTGACACGGTGTCGCCTTCGTTCATGGGCGGCAGCACGTGATCGGAGTCGTCTTCTTTGCCGTCGTCGAGACTCTCCTGATAGACAGCGATGTAACCGGGTTTCACCAGTGTCGAACCGTTGGCGCGCAGCATATGGCGTTGCGGACCATCAGGGCCAGCTAACAAATCAACCGCGACGGTATCGAAAACGGCATGTGCCATCTGCGATGCGACGGCGCGTTTCCAGATGAGCGCGTAAAGACGAAACTGGTCGGCGTCGATCCGGCCCTCGAGCAAGGTTGGGGCGATTGCCGCCGATGTTGGTCGAACCGCTTCGTGCGCTTCCTGCGCATTGCGCGACTTGGTTTTGTAGATCCGCGGCTCGGGGGCCACGGATTCGTCGCCATACAGTTTCGCCGCGACCTGGCGGATTTCGGCAATCGCCTCGTTAGCAAGATTCACGGAATCGGTGCGCATGTAGGTGATCAGACCGACGGCGCCTTCACCATAGTCGACACCTTCATACAACTGCTGCGCCAGCCGCATAGTGCGCTGTGCCGAAAAGCCCAGCTTTCGCGCCGCTTCCTGTTGCAGTGTAGAGGTGGTAAATGGCGGCGCCGGATTGCGGCGGCGCTGTTTGCGGTCGATTGTCAGCACACGCAATGTGCCGGGCGGCGTTAGATCCGGGTGCGTGGGTTTTTCGTTCTCGGCGCTCGGTGCGATGCGCATGATCTCGCCTGCGCCGGTCGCGCCCAGGATGTTCGCTTCGACTTGCGCGGCGCTGTCCTGATTCACGAAACTAAACTGCTCGACGCGCGTGCCGTTATATTCGGTCAACTTCAACGAGAAGCGTTGCGCGGTATGTTCGCCCTCGGCTTCGAGCGTCCAGTATTCCTGTGGAATAAAGGCGTCGATCTCCGCCTCGCGTTCGCAAATCATTCTTAGCGCCGGACTTTGCACTCGTCCCGCTGACAGACCGCGGCGCACTTTTTTCCACAGCAGCGGCGACAGGTGAAAACCGACGAGGTAATCGAGCGCACGTCGCGCTTGCTGCGCATTGACGAGATCCAGCGACAGTTCGCGCGGTTCGAGAATTGCCTGACGAATGGCATTGCGCGTGATTTCATAAAATGCAACGCGGTGCACAACCTTGCCCTTGAGCACACCACGCTCTTTGAGAAGTTCGTGCAGGTGCCAGGAAATGGCCTCGCCCTCGCGGTCAGGGTCGGTCGCAAGGTAGAGCGCAGTCGACTTTTTCAGGGCGCGGACGATCGCCTCGACATGCTTTTCATTGCGCTCGATGACATCGTATTTCATCGCGAAATGCGCGTCGGGATCGACGGCGCCTTCTTTTGGCACGAGGTCGCGAACGTGGCCGTAAGATGCGAGGACTTCAAAGTCCTTGCCCAGATATTTCTTGATGGTCTTCGCCTTGGCAGGCGATTCAACGATAACTAGATTATCAGCCATTTGACGGGTTCAATTTCCTGTATCCATAAATGCAACACCGCGGGCGGGCCGCGGTGTCACACATCCTGCGCGCATCGCGCGCATGCTAACAAGCGTCAATGCAGCGACCGTGACGGCTCTTCAAATACGATGTCTTCCATGCGCGCGCAGGCCATTTCCTGACCGGGCTGGCTGGAAAGCACCATCAATGCAACCCACTTCACTTGATCGATGCCAAGTTCTTCGACTTCGAGCGCCAGCAGACGTTCAACGACGATCTCACGCTGTAAAGGCGAAAGGATGCCGCAGCGCTCCAATGTCAGGAGACAACCACGGGCTTCGGCATCGAGTCGCATCGATTCCGATTCGCTGAAAACACGCAACGAACGATCGCTGACGTCGATTGATGGGCGATAACGGTCGCCCGCGAGGTCCGCGAGCCAATCGAGTGCTCGCTCGACGTTGTCGCTGGCAAATCCGGCGCGGGTCAGGTCCTGGGCCAGTTCGTCCCGTTCAGGCACGTCGGGCTGGTCTTCGAGCATGTAGTGATCAAAGACATAAATCAGAATGTCGAGAACGCTGCCGTCCATTAGCCCCGGTCCTTTATTGAGCCAGTCGCAGATATCGTCCGCCTGGCGCGACTTCGATCATCCCTTGCAGCTCCAGCATCAGCAACATGGACGCCACCGACCCTGCGTTCTGGCCGGTACGGGCGACAAGCTGATCCAGGCTCGCGGGCGCGAAACCGAGTGCATGTAACAGGATTTCGTAGTCCTTGTCCATGGCCGTGCCTTTTTCGGCGGCTATTTGAGAAGTCATTTTGATCGGCTTAAGTATTTGATTTTGAATAGAAAATTTCAGTTCCTCGAGTACATCATGGACGGTTTCCACGAGTTTTGCTCCTGACCGAATAAGTTGATGACAACCATGAGATTGGGGACTGTGGATGGAGCCTGGAATCGCGAAAACCTCGCGGCCCTGTTCACCGGCGTAGCGCGCGGTGATCAGCGAACCGCTGCGCCGGGCGGCCTCAACCACCAGAACGCCCAAAGACAAGGCGCTGATTAGCCGGTTGCGCTGCGGGAAGTTCTGCGGCAGCGGTGGTGTGCCAGGCGGAAACTCCGACAGCAGCGCTCCTTGGTCTGAGATGCGATCCGCAAGGCGTCTGTTAGCTTCGGGATACAGGGTGTCGAGCCCGGTGCCACAGACGGCAACCGTCGGGCCGCCGCCCGTCAACGCGCCTTCGTGCGCCGCTGTGTCGATGCCTAGCGCCAGGCCACTGGTGATACCAAGGCCGGTGCGCGCGAAATGCTCGGCGAAATCGCGTGCGATGGCGCGGCCCGCACCGGTTGGGTTGCGGCTACCGACAATGGCAACTTGTGGCAGCGACAGAGTCTCGAGGAGGCCACGTACGTACAGCAATGGCGGCGCGCAGTTTGTCTCGAGCAGCGATTCCGGGAAGCCGGGTTCACCTGCAGCTAACAACGTGATTTTTTCTGTGGCGCATGTTGCCACGTCTGTCAGGAGCAGGGATTCGTCGCGTGAGCGCAGCGCCGCAATCGCCTCGCGCGGCCAACCGAGATCTGACAGCTCAGCTGGAGGCAGCCCGGCCAGGGCTTCTACGGAACCAGCGTTAGCAACACTGGCCGCAAGCTGTGCACCCGTGAGACGCGGCAGTCGTGCCAGCGCGGCGCGAAAAAGAGCGGGGTCCATCCATCGGCAGGATAAGCGAGCTTGTCAGATGACACAGGCGGCAAAATTGGCGTACCGCCGCAGATATGCCGCGTCAGGGCGTGCGCACTATGTCGCCGATCCGCAGTGGCGACGTTACGCTCACGGTAAGGCCATAGCTCATGCGGTCATATACTTTGAAAACCAACACTGAGCCGGCCCGTTCGTCAGGAAGCCGGATACGCGGCACCAGCGAGCTCTTGATCGGTATGCGCCGAAACAGCTTGCGGGTACTGTCTCCGACCACTTCGCCGCGAGTGTCGACTGCCAGCACGTGGCCGATTTCAATGCCCTGGCTGCGGCCGCGATTGATCGCCACGATTCGGTACTGGCCTATGAGTTCGGTGCCGTCGAACACCGCGACGATCTCGCCTTGAATGTCCTTGCCAGGTGCGCGCGGCAGAAAATTGAGCGGCACATCGCTGTCCGAGGAGATCAGCGGATCGCCCTGCAGCGTTTCACGCGCAGCGTCTTCGAGCACGATCTTGCTGGTAGTCCCAGCGCGTACAACCACGCCAGTGGCCGCATAAGTGCCCATAAAACCTAACACTGTGCCATCGTCAGGGTCGACGATCTGCTCGCCGATGTGATAGATGTTGTAGCGGCTACGCTGTGCGCTGTTGCCAAGACCTTTGACATAGGCCTCTTGTCCAGCGCCGCCAACCATGTGGCCATCGCGAAAACCTAACACATGCGGCGCGTTGCGTAACTGGTCTTTGGAGAGTACGGCCGGTCGTTCCAGGAACGAGGCGATGGCTGCGTACGGGATGGTTGCGATCGCGCCGTCGAGCGGCGAGGTGCGCAACCGAGGATCGAGTCGTGCAGCGCCGCCGCGGGCCAAAGTAATCTGCGGCTCACCATTGGCACCATAGCCCAGAGCGAGCACGTCGCCGGGATAGATTAGATGAGGATTATTGACCTGCGGGTTGACTTGCCAGATCTCTGGCCACAGCCACGGGTCGCTGAGAAAAAGATTCGCCAGATCCCACAGAGTATCCCCGCGTTGCACCGTATAGGTGGCCGGCGCGTCGGGTTTAATGGCGGCGCGAGCAGCACTGATCGGTGCAGGTTCGGCGGTTGTGACCGAGTCTGGGGCGGCTTTGGCTGCCGCGACCTCGGTTGCCGTGAGGTCCGGTTCAGCCACCGAAGCGGTGGGACTGGCAGCCACAGGTACGTCAGGCACATCGCTGCGATCGCCACGACGAAAAGGATTTCCACCTGTGCAGGCGGAGAGCGTCAGAATGACTGTGCAAATGCCTACCGCCGCAATACCACGCTGCGATAGGTTAAATTGCGCAAGCCCTTGATTGAAAAGCATTTGCGACTCCATGCGGGCCCATTCGCTCCGCCCGGACACTGTTATAATCCCAAGAGTCTCAAGCTGCACAGGTGAAGTGCCGCAATGTGCGGTTCTTCACGTCCGTGCCAGCGACTTAAGCTTGAGCCGAAGACGAACATTAGCAGCAATTTTGCGTCAAATACACGAACAACGTTAGCGGTGCGCCATGGCCATACTGCCCATACTAGAATTTCCTGATCCGCGGCTGCGGACGCGCGCTGCACCCATTAGCGTATTTGACGCGCGCTTGGCGCGATTGGTCGAAGACATGTTTCACACCATGTATGAGGCGCCCGGGATTGGGCTGGCGGCCTCACAAGTGGATGTTCACCAGCGCTTGATCGTCATGGATATCTCCAAAGATCGTTCGGCACCGCTGGTATTCATCAACCCGGAAATTGTAACGCGCGAAGGCGTGTGGATGAACGAAGAGGGCTGCCTGTCGGTGCCGGGAATTTTCGAAGAGGTCCAGCGCGCCGAAATCATCACGGTTTGCGCACGCGCTATCGATGGCAGCAGCTTCGAAATGCGGCTCGACGGCCTTACAGCGATTTGCCTGCAGCACGAGATGGATCATCTCGAAGGCAAACTCTTCGTCGACTACCTGTCTGATCTCAAGCGTGAACGCATCCGCAAGAAGCTCGACAAGGACCGCAAGGACCGCAAGGACCGCAAGGAACGCGCAGGTCGTCCTTTGCAACAGGCCACGGCTCGCGACCGTACGCCCGTCATTTAGTCCGTGACTGACCCACTGCGCGTGGCGTTTGCGGGCACGCCGGAGTTCGCGGTCGCGCCGCTGCGTGCAATTCTGGCGTCGCGGCATTCGGTCGTCGGCGTTTTGACGCAACCGGATCGTCCCGCAGGCCGCGGACGCCAAGTGACTGATGGTCCCGTCAAGACTGCCGCGCTATTGGCACAGTTGCCGGTCGCGCAGCCGCCGCGTCTGCGAACCCATGAAGACTGTGCCGCCTTGTCCAGCTGGCATGCGGATGTGTTGGTCGTGGTGGCCTATGGCCTGATTCTGCCACCCACGGTGTTAGCTATCCCGCGCCTTGGCTGCGTCAACATCCATGCATCGCTGCTGCCCCGCTGGCGTGGCGCCGCACCAATCCAGCGCGCCATCATGGCGGGCGATGCCGTCACTGGTATCACCATCATGCAGATGGACGCCAACCTCGATACCGGACCGATCTTGCTAACGAAGGAACTGTCGATTGACCGTCAAATGGACACTGTCGAATTGCAGGCAGCGCTTTCTTTGTTAGGGTCCGACATGATTGTGCGGGCACTCGACGGGCTCGCGGTCGGTTCGCTGACGCCACATGCGCAGCCCGTGACTGGCGCCACTTACGCCAGCAAAATCCAGCGCAGCGAGGCCGCAGTGGATTTTTCTCGCGACGCCCAAGTCCTCGAGCGGCAAGTTCGCGGTCTGACTCCATGGCCTGTGGCAGAGACCCTGCTGCACGGCCAGCAGTTGCGCATTCATGCCGCACTGGCGCTGTCGGACCAGCAGGTCGATGGCGCGTCTGCGGCCCGCCGCAGCGGTTTGCCACCGGGTACCGTGCTTGGCCCGGTGACTTTGCCGCCAGTACTAGGCTTCGCCGGCAGCGCTGGCGTCGCGGTGCTGTGCGGCAGCGGCGTGTTGGCGCTGCTGCGTCTGCAGCGTGCCGGGCGCAAGCTGCTGGACGCAGACGATTTCCTGCGCGGCGACTCCTTGACCGGTATTTTGTTAGGCAATAAAGAATGAAAAAACGTAATTCCCACGACCAAGCAACCGTGGCCCCGGGTGCAGCGACACTGGCAGCCGCCGCGCGTGCGGTCGCAGCAGTAGTGACTCAGGGTCGATCCGCAGACGCAGTGCTAACAGAAATCGCCACGGGCCAGGATCGTTCTGCGATACGCGCGATTGCGTTAGGCAGTCTGCGCTGGTATTTGCGACTGGCGCCGGCGGTCGCGCCGCTGCTCAATCGTCCGGCAGCGGAAATGGCGCCGGACTTGCATGCGCTGCTCGTGGCCGCAGCGCATCAGGTCGTGTACTCGCGTGGCGCGCCCGAAGTGAGCGTGCATCTTGCTGTTGATGCGGCCCGAGTACTGGGTCAGCCACGAGCCGCTGGTCTCGTCAACGCAGTGATGCGGCGTTTCGTCACTGAGCAGGCAGCGTTGTTAGCACATGTGGATCGCGACCCGGCTGCAGCTCATGCGGTGCCGCGTTGGTTCCACGAGCAGCTGCTGAGCGACTGGGGTCCAGAACTCGCCCTGCAGATCCTTGCCGCCGGCAACCAACACCCACCCATGACGCTACGCGTCGATGTGAGTCGCGGCACTGCCAGCCAGTATGTGGCCGAACTCGCAGCCGCGGGCCGCCCTGGCCGCACCGTCGCCTGGTGTGACAGCGCCGTCGTGCTTGAGCACGCACTCGCGGTAACCAGTCTCCCCGGTTTTGCCGAAGGCCGAGTATCGGTGCAGGACAGCGGCGCGCAACTGGCTGGCCTGTTGCTGGAAATCGTACCCGGCCAGAAGCTGCTCGATGCCTGCGCGGCGCCCGGCGGAAAAAGCGGTCAGATGCTGGAACTCGTCAACGGCGACCTGGCTCTGACTTCGATCGATATCGACGGCGCACGGGTGGCGATGATGCGCGAGAATTTTCGCCGTTTGGGGCGGCAGGCTCATTGCGTGCAAGCGGACCTGAGCGCAGACCTGCAGGCCAAAGACGCCTGGGCACAGGCCGAGCAGTACGACCGCATTTTGCTGGATGCGCCTTGCTCCGCCACGGGCGTCATGCGCCGACACCCCGATATTCGACTGCTCAGACGCCCAAGTGATGCGATGGCATTTGCTGCACTGCAGACACGTTTATTGCAACAGTGCTTTCGACTGCTTCGACCAGGCGGCAGACTGCTTTACGTCACCTGTTCGGTACTGCTGCAGGAAAATGAATCGGTCGTAGAGTCTTTTCTGGCTCAGGAGCCGCTGGCCAAAGGTGTGCCGCCGGAGCAGTTGGGGGCAACACCGCCCGGCGCGCGATTGTTGCGGTGCGGCATGCAGTTGTTGCCTGGAAACGAAGCAGAAACCGACGGTTTTTATTATGCTGCGTTGACAAGAGTAGCGAAGGCGCAACATTCGTGACTTGTTTAGAGGCCGTGTCAATGTCGAGTTTCACAGGACGATTGATGGCGAGCATCCTAGCGGTGCTTGGCTTGGTCGTGGTGAGGCCGGTCTTGGCCGACGCTCTCGACGGTCAATTTGAAGTGAGCTCTGCGTTCATCAATATCAATAGCGGCGTCTTTCTGCTGAACGCGGATGTGCGTTACCCGATCAATGAGGAGATTCGCAGCGCATTGGCGGACGGTGTGACCGTCGATTTCGAATTGCAGGTCGCCGTGTTCCGCGAACGCCGTTATTGGCTTGATGCGGATGTTGTCGACGTCACCTTGCGGCGCCAGCTGACCTTTCACAGCGTCAGTGGACGCTACATCGTCAAAGAAGCCGGTAGCGACGATCAGAGCAGCTACCCGACAGTAGATGCGGCGCTCGCCGAGATAGGCAAAATCGAGGGTTGGCCGATATTGACGCAACCGCAGCTAAATGCGGACGGCCGCTATCGCGTTGCTGTACGTGCCGCGGTGCGCCGGGGCAAGTTGAATGACGCGTTGCGGGCCATTCTTTTCTGGACCAATGACTGGCAGCGCAGCAGCGACTGGTACGAATGGTCTCTGCTGCGCTAAAACGCTACCGGCCGATGATCCAGATCGCGGTATGGAGCGCGGTCGGGATCGCGGCGCTGTTGTTGTTAGCTATTACTTCGTCCAATTCGGCGCAATTCGATACCTGGCGCCTCTGGGTGTTGATCGGCAGTGTCATAGGCGTCATCGTTCTCGCCGCATTGCTGACGCGCAAGATCGTCCAGTTGGTGCGCAACTATCGCCAGTTCGCGCCTGGTTCGCGTCTGACAGGTCGCACGGTGTTGCTATTTGGCCCGCTGGTGGTGCTGCCGCTGGTTGTCGTCTATCTTTTTTCCCTGGAATTTCTCAACCGTGGTGTCGATAGTTGGTTTCGCGTTGAAGTCCGCCAGGGACTGAGTGATGCGCTTGCGCTGAGCCGTTCGGCGTTGGACTTGCGGATGCGTGAAGTGTCCGAACGTAACGAACGATTTGCGGCGAGCCTGACTGCGTTGTCGGATCGCGATGCGCTTAGCCGGCTGGTTGATGAGCGTCGTGATTCCGCTGCCCAGGAAATCGTACTTTACGATGCAGATGGCCGTGCGTTAGGCGCAAGTACCGCAGCGTTGACCATGGTAATGCCGGTGGCACCAGCTGAAGAGGTCACTCGACAGGTTGCGCGCGGCGAAACCTATGTCTCACTGGAGCCGCAAGCGCCCGGACAATATCTGATACGGACAGCTGCCCCACTAGGCAGCCCTATGACCGGCACGGGCCGGCGATATGTGTTGGCCGTTCACGAGGTTCCGCCACGACTGGCGGCGCTGGCCGAAGCGGTGCAGATTTCGTATTCGCGTTACGGCAACATTGATTTGCTGCGTGAGCCACTGCTCGATGGCTTTCGCCTGACGCTGACTCTGGTGTTGTTGGCGGTCATGCTGGCCTCGCTATATGGTGCGATTTTTTCGGCGCAGCTGTTGTTCAAGCCGATCCAGGACTTGATGGAAGGCACACGCGCCGTAGCCAAGGGCGATCTGGGTACGCGTCTGCCGCTGAGTAGTCGCGATGAAATGGGTTTTCTGGTGCAGTCGTTTAATGACATGACCAAGCGTTTGCGCCGAGCGCGCGAGGAGGCGGAACGAAATCAGTTGGCGGTCGAGAGTGAGCGGGCGCGGTTAGCAGCCATTTTGGCTCGATTGTCGAGTGGGGTATTGGTATTCGATCAGGACAATGTGCTGCAGACCAGTAACGAGGCGGCCGATGCGATTCTCGGGCATGCGCTCGCCACCCGGATCGGTAGGCCGATGCAACAACTTGCCGCCAATGACGACGGCAAGTTGCTGCAAACTTTTGCTGCCCAGCTCACTCGTCGCTTTGCCGAAGGGAGAACTGATTTTCGCGAGCAGCTCGATTTGCAGAGCGCCAGTGGACTGCGTCATCTGATGTGTGCCTGTGTGCCGCTGGCGCCAGATGATGACAACGGAGTGTCCGGTCATGTCGTCGTGTTTGACGACATTACCGCATTGCTAACAGCGCAGCGCGAAGCTGCTTGGGGCGAGGTGGCCCGGCGCCTGGCTCACGAAATCAAGAACCCGTTGACTCCTATTCAGCTGTCGGCTGAACGGATGCGCAAACGATATCTGGGCGTCATGACCGGGCAGGACGCTGAGGTAATCGATCGTGCAACACACACCATTGTGCAACAGGTTGAAGCGATGAAACGCATGGTGAATGCCTTCAGCGAGTACGCACGCGCTCCGGATCTCAGCATAAGCCGCTTTTCACTCAATCAGTTGGTGCAGGAAGTTTGCGACCTGTACCGGCCGCAAAATCAGGCGGTTACGATCGCAGCCGATCTTGATCCGCAGCTGGACCGAATCGATGCCGACCGCGGTCGAGTGCGCCAGATTCTCAACAATTTGTTAGCCAATTCGCAGGAAGCGCTGGAGCATGTGGTCGACGGACGGATTGTCGTCCGCAGCCGGTTGGTGGGCGGCGACAACGGTGCGTTTGCCGAAATTGTGGTCGCAGACAATGGCCCGGGTTTCGCGGCTGAAATTCTTGATCGGGCGTTCGATCCCTACGTCACCAGCAAACCGCGTGGCACAGGGCTGGGGCTTGCGATCGTGCGGAAAATTGTCGAAGAGCATGGCGGTAAAATCGTGGCTAGCAACCTCGCGGGCGGTGGCGCAGAACTGCGCTTGCGGTTGCCACTGCTTGAGGCTGACCGAACGTCGCCGCCGCGTGAGTGGCGCAGTGAACTACAAAAGGAGCTGGCATGAGCAGCGCAAGAATTCTCGTGGTCGATGATGAAGCAGATATTCGCGGACTGGTACAGGAGATACTGACCGAAGAAGGCTACGACGTCGAAGTCGCCGCCAACGCGGCTGAAGCGCGCCTGGCCCGCAGTCGAGGCGGTCACGATCTGACGCTTCTCGATATTTGGATGCCGGACACGGATGGCATCACGCTTTTGCGTGAATGGAATGCAGTCGCGACCTCCGGGGCGCCGGTTGTCATGATGTCAGGGCACGGCACGGTTGAAACCGCTATCGAGGCCACAAGGCTTGGGGCTTTTGATTTTGTGGAAAAGCCTTTGTCGCTCGCCAAACTGCTGCGCACGGTCGAGCGCGCCCTCGATGCCGGTCGGCGGCGGCGTTCATCGGGTCGTGTGGTGGGCGCGCCGGTGGCAGTGCCGATCGGACGCAGTCGTGTCATGCAGCAACTTCGGGCCGAGCTCGCACAGCTCGCACCGCTTGATTCGCCGGTCTTGCTGACGGGCGAGCACGGCTCGGGGCGCGAAGCATTTGCGCGATTTCTCCATGAAAATTCTGGCCGCGGCGGTCGGCCATTTGTCCTGCTGGTCGCCAGTAGTCTGCGCGAGGAGGATGCCGAAAATATCCTGTTAGGTTCCAAAAATGGCGATCCTGGGTTGCTAGATCAAGCAGCCGGCGGCACGCTGTTTATCAGTGAAATCGAGGATCTGCCGCCCGCCGCGCAACGAACGCTGCTTGGCGTGCTGGAGACCGGCGGCCACAGTCAGAATGCGTCGGGACAGCAGACGCCATTTGCCGCGCGCGTGCTGTCGAGCGCGTTGCCAGGGATTATGGATCGTGCCGGCAGCGGTACACTGCGGCGCGACTTGTTAGGAAAATTGAACGGCCTGCAGGTGCGCGTGCCGTCGCTGCGCGAGTATCCGGAAGATGTGCCGGAATTGCTGCGTCATACCATCGATCGCCTGGTAGACAGCGAAGGCCTCACCTTCAGGCGTTTCAGCGTGCCGGCGCAAAACCGTTTGCGCAACTATCCATGGCCAGACAACATGCGCGAACTGCGTAATTTTGTGCATCGTCTGCTTCTGGCCGGCGGCCCCGAGGACATAAGTCTGGAGGAAATCGAACGGGAAATTGGCACGCATAGCGGTGCCAGCGGTGCTGAAGAGTCGCTGGTGAAACAGGACTTGCTGGCAATGCCGTTACGCGAAGCACGCGAGCATTTTGAGCGCGCCTATTTGCAACAGCAGCTGCTGTTATGCAATGGCCGCGTCGGACAACTCGCAAAACGCGTCGGCATGGAACGAACACACCTGTATAGAAAGCTGCGCTCGCTGGGCGTGGACTTCCGGAAACTTACCGAAGAATGATCTGTTGAGCGACTGTCACGGAAAGGTTCGGGTCGCGAGCGATGATAGCTGGCTCTCAAGCCCCGCGGTGTTTACTGCCGCAACCGCGAAGTACCAGGTACCGCTGGTGAGATTCTGCAGAGCCTGACTGGTCGTTGCTGGCGAGCCGATTTGTACGACATGATCGAGCGCCTGAGCGGCCAGACCATAATAGATCTTGAATCCAGCGAGATCAGCCAGCTGCGTGCCATCGACATTGGTGGTCGGCGCGCTCCAGGAAACCGTGGCATTGTGAGTCGTGGGTGTTGGCGGAGCTAACGGCGGTTCGGCCGCTGGCGGCGGAGCGGGGTTCACCACGGTAATGTTGAAACCAGGCAGCGACGATGCAGCTCGGCCATCGCTGGCGCTGATGATGACATTCGAGGTGGTTCCGACTTGATTCGAGGTCGGCGTACCTGTCAGAGCGCCCGTCTGGGTATTGAAGCTAGCCCAGGCCGGCATGTTCGCGATAGAAAATACGATGGCATCGCCGTTGGAGTCGCTGGCGGAGGGCACAAAACCGTAGGTCAGGCCCGACAGCACCTGGGTAGCCGGCGTGCCGGAAATCGTCGGCGCCTTGTTGCGGATACGCCTGCTGGCACGTTGTAACCATGACAGCTTATCGGCATTCGCCAAACCGTCGGCAGACTGTGTCTCGAGCGAAGCAGCTGCTTCGTCAACTGCCGCCTGGTCGTTGCCGCAGGCCTGCAGCCATAAAGGTGACACTAACAACAACGCGCCAACACGCAGTATCTGCGCAAGCGGTGTTGTGGTCTGAACGCTGCTGTTGCCCATGATCTGTCTCCCCGAAGCTTGAGAAAGCGCCAGGGCTCGACAACCAGCGAGATGGTGGGACCTGTTGAAATGCGATTGTTCCCCACGGGAATCACCGCGTCCCTAACAACAGCGGTGGATTTGGGTCTGATGGCCGAATCCGCCGCTGGCGACCCCGCTATCTTGGTGTACTGCTTGCGCCGTACTCGTCAGACCGGTGGCTTTGCGTCCCTGCCTTTCGACAGGTTTGCCCTTGCGTTCGGGCAATGTAGCCGGCAATGACTTGCCGCTGTCCTGAAGTTAACATTGTGCAGCGGGTCAAGGATTAACTGTGAACTGACTCTCCGTGATACCGCAGAGTTGGCTCAAAACAGCGACATAATTATCGAGAATGCGGCGGTATTTTGCCGCGGCGAATTACTAATCGCCGACGCGAATGACGATTGCGTCGAGATCCACAGTCCGCAATTTTTCCCGCAGTCGATTGATCTCGGTGAGATCGGATGATGGTCCGATGCGCACGCGGTGCCAGACATCTGCGTCGACCGCCACTCTTTGCACCGTTGCGGTTACACCCTGTACGGCCAACTGCGCGCGAACCCGCTCGGCATCGGTCTGGCTCTTATAGGAGCCCGCCTGCAAAACATAGGTGCCTGGCCGGGCCACTGGTGCACCTGCGAGACCGCGTTGCACGTGGCCTTCTTTTTCAGGCACAACCACTTCGAAGTTCGGCAGGCGATCATAGAAATCGAATTGTTGCGACGTTTCGCCGTCGCTTTCGTCCCCCGGCGCGGTGCGAGCTTCGCCCGATTGCGGCACGGGGCGGCTCGATGTCGTTGTGGGTGGCGTGGTTTTTGAAAAAGACTGGCGCTGCGCCACAAAAACCAGCAACGCTACGGCCAGGCCGCAACCCAGGCCATACAGAAAATCGCGCCAGCGCGCGAAATCAAAGCCCTGTCGGCGCGAGCGCTTGTAATCTCGTCCAATGGGTTTCGCAGTCATGATGGCCCTTACATAGCATCCGGCGCGCTGGCGCCTAACAAACTGAGGCCATTGCGCAATACCTGCTGCACGGCAAAGGCCAAAGCCAGGCGCGGCGCGCGCAATGCAGCATCATCCACCAGCCAGCGATCAGCGTTGTACCAGCTGTGCAAACCGTTGGCGAGCTCACGTAGATAGTAAACGACAGCATGCGGCGCACGATTGGCGGCAGCTTGCTGAATCAGTTCTGGATACTTTGCCAGCAAAGTCAACAGCGTCTGGGCATATTCGTTGCCGAGCGTGACCGCCGCCGCTGGATCTGTCAGCGCCGCAAGGGCAGCAGCCGCATCGTAAGGAATATTGCGTGCCTGCAGTTCGCGCGCCACGCTCGCCACTCTGGCATGCGCATACTGGATGTAATAGACCGGGTTTTCGTCCGACTTCTTCTTGGCGAGCTCAAGATCAAAGTCGAGCGGCTGGTCGTTGCCCCGAATGAGATAGAACAGCCGGCAGGCATCGTTGCCAACCTCTGAGCGCAATTGCCGCAATGTGACGAAATTGGCTTCGCGTTTGCCCATCGAGAGCTTTACGCCGTCGCGATACAGGCTGACCAGCTGGATGAGACAGGCTTCCAGGCATTCGCCCGGATGTCCGAACGCCTGCAAACCACCTCGCACCCGCGTAACGTAACCATGGTGATCGGCGCCTAACACATCGATCAGCACGTCGAAACCGCGCTCGCGCTTGGCGAGGTGGTAGGCGATGTCCGCTGCGAAGTAGGTCTTGATCCCGTTGTCGCGTACCACCACCCGGTCTTCGTCGTCGCCGAACGCTGTGGCTCTAAACCACTGTGCGCCATCTTTATCGTAGAGCAAATCCTGCGCGCGCAGCCGGCCGATCGCATTGTCTATGGCACCACTGTCATTGAATTCGCGCTCCGATGTCCAACGATCGAAACGTACCCCAAACCCGGCGAGGTCGTCGCGGATTTCGCTCAGCATTGCCTCGAGGCCAAAATTTCTGATCGCTTCGAAAGCGTCGCTGCCTAACAGAGTACGTGCGCGCGTGATCAGCGCGTCGATGTATTTTTCCTTGTCGCCAGCCGGGGCGTCGGCGGGCAGGTCGGTGAGTACCGCTGCGGCGGCTTTGTGGAAAGCCTTGCCATGCCGCGCGGCCAGATCTGCAGCCACCGGCAACAGGTAGTCGCCGCGATAGCCGTTCTGCGGGAAAGGCAGATGCTCGCCACAGGCTTCCAGGTACCGGATCCAGACGCTGACGGCGAGTATCTCGACCTGCCGGCCGGCATCGTTGATGTAATACTCGCGAAACACATGGTTGCCTGCAGCTTCCAGCACGCGGGCGAGTGCGTCGCCGTAGGCGGCCTGTCGCCCATGGCCAACATGCATCGGGCCGGTCGGGTTGGCGGAAACGAATTCGAGCAGGATCTTCGGCGACTGCGAGTCGGTTGCGACTCGGCCGTACAGCGCACCGAGTCGCAGCACTTCTGCCACGACGCCTAACGTAATTTCCTTACGCAGGTGGAAATTAATGAATCCGGCGCCGGCAATTTCAGTTTTGGCAATCAGCTTGTTAGCCGGCAGTGCGGCGACGATGGCATTGGCAAGCTCGCGTGGATTACGGCCAGCCTGCTTAGCGAGGCGCAGGGCGACATTCGATGCAAAATCGCCATGGCTGGCGTCGCGTGGCCGCTCAAGCTGCACCACGCCCAGGTCGGTTGGGGCGTTGAGTAGGGTTCCTTCCAGGGAGCGCACTGCCAAGGTGAGCAGTTGCGCGAGTTCAGACTTCATGTGGGGCGGGATTTTAGCAAGCTCGCGCCGTCAGCGGCAGCGCGATCAAAAAACTTCCAGCGGATCGACGTCCAGGACGAAGCGCACCCGTCGTGCCTCGGGCAGCGCCTCGACCTTGGGAACCCATAAATTGAGGAATTGCTGCAACTGAGTTCGGTTGACAGACTCCACCAGAAGTTGCGCGTGGTGCCGGTCGGCGCGTTTCGCCATGCTGGCGGGTGCCGGTCCGTTCAAGCTAACAGTACCAACTGCCTGGTCGCCGCGGATGGCCATAGCTGCCGTGCGTGCAGCGCGCAGAAAATCGATCGCCAGTGGCATGCTGGTCGCAGAAGCGCGCAGCGCCGCCAAGCGCACGAACGGCGGCCAGCGCGCCTCGCGGCGCTCGTCCAGGGCAACGGCCGCGAAGCCATCGTATCCTTCGTGCAGCAACTTCTGCAGCATCGGATGTTCCGGGTGTTCGGTCTGTATGAGGACTTCGCCCGGCCGGACACCACGCCCAGCCCGGCCCGCGACCTGAATCAGCGATTGCGCCAGGCGTTCCGCGGCGCGGTAGTCGATGCTGAACAGGCCCTGGTCGGCGTTCAGGACCACAACCAGCGTTACCAGCGGGAAGTCGTGGCCCTTGGTAACCATTTGCGTCCCGACCAGCAATCGTGCGCGCCCCGACCGCAGTTCCTCATAAGCCTTTGTTAGATCATCCTGGTTGCGAACGATGTCACGATCGAGCCGCACCAGTGGCGCATTCGGGAACATCTCAAGCAGGGTTTCTTCGACGCGCTCCGTGCCCTGGCCGACCGGTTTTACGGCATAGCCGCATTGCGGGCACTCATGCAACAAAGGCCGTTCGGCGCCGCAATGGTGACAACGCAGGCGATCGTCGGCACGGTGGATCGTCAGGCGTGCATCGCATTGCGTGCAGGGCGCGATCCAGCCACAGGCTGTGCAGACTAATGTCGGCGCATAACCGCGGCGATTGAGATACACCAGCACCTGACCGTCCTGCGTGAGGTGGCGATCAATTGCTTCGATGGTCTGACCCGCAAGCCGATTGCGCAATGTCTGGCCGCGCAGGTCGACAAGTTTCAGCGTAGGCGGCACGGCGCTGCCGGCACGGCGCGGCAGCAACAGCGTTCGGTAGCGCTCTGCGAGCGCATTTTGCAGGCTTTCCAGCGACGGTGTCGCCGAACCTAACACAATCGGGATGCGCAGCTTCTGCGCGCGCACCAGCGCCAGATCGCGTGCCGAGTAACGAAAACCGCCTTGTTGCTGCTTGAACGAAGCGTCGTGCTCCTCGTCGATGACGATCAATCCGAGGTTTGGCAGTGGCGCGAACACCGCCGAACGCGTACCTAACACGATCTGCGCGGTACCAAGCAGGCAGCGGCGCCAGCTTGCCAGCCGCGCAGCGTCCGTCAGGCCCGAGTGAAAAACGGTGGGTTTGGCGCCAAAACGCTCTTCGAAGCGCGCCACCAGCTGCGGTGTCAGGGCGATTTCCGGCACCAACACCAGCACCTGCATGTGCTGCGCCAGCGTTGCGGCCGCAGCGTGCAGATACACCTCTGTCTTGCCGCTGCCGGTGATCCCCCGAAGCAGGAAACTCTGGTACTGCCCGGTCGCGGCATTGATCGCGCTGACCGCAGCGTGCTGCTCGGCGCTGAGTTCCGGGCCTGCATCGGTGGCGGTCGCGTCCGCGACGCTTGCAGTCGCGTCAACGGTGCCGTCGGTTTCCGTGGACGCAATCCAACCACGCTTGAGCAGTGCGCGTGCCATCGGGCGCCAATCGCCAAGCTCCGTGCTCAATGCCGCCTCGGTGGCGCCGGTGTTGCCGATTCGTGCTAACAACTCGTGTTGCCGCCGCGCTCTCGTGGGTTCGCCGGCTGCCAACGCCAAAGCCCCTTGCGGAGTGATTGCCCAGCACGCGATTCGCGGCCGCAGCGGCGCGCCTTCGCGTGCAAGTCCGGGTAGTGCGCCTAATAGCACGCTGCCTAACGGATGGTGATAGTAGTCAGACGCCCAATGCAACAACTCGAGCAAAGGCGGCTCGAAGACCGGAGCTTCGTCAAGCACAGCCTGCGCCGCTCGCAGCTTGGAGGTCGGCACCTCGGATTCGCAAGTAGTGGCGATCAATACGCCGATCTGGCTTTGGCGACCAAACGGCACTCGCAGGCGCGAGCCTGGCAGCCACTCCCGGCGGGTTTCGCCCGGCGGCGGCAGGTAGTCGAAAAGCCGCCGCAGCGGCGTATCGAGGGCGATCTTGAGAATTAGGTTCGCAGCGGTGTTTTTCGCGACGCTAGTCACTCGTAACCGATTGAATTGTATGGCAAAAAAAACTGTTCGGGGTGGCGTCAACCGACTGTGCCGGTGGTCGTTACACCTTGCATGAACGGCTTTGTTACGCTTAGTACCGGTTATATCACGACAGCTGCCATGGGCGGCGATGCGCTCTTGACCGAAACGCAGGCAAAAAAACGAGCTCTCGAGCAATTCCTGGCGGCTACCGAACGCAAGGCGTTCAAGATTGCGCAACTCGCTCTGCGGCAGAATGAGGACGCTCTGGACGCGGTGCAGGACGCGATGTTAGCTCTGGTGAAAAATTACGCGGATCGCGACAGCGCCGAGTGGAAGCCGCTGTTTTACCGCATCCTGGACAACAAAGTGCTGGACCTGCAGCGTCGCCGTACTGTGCGTGGCAGAATCATGGCGATGTTTCCGGCTGGCCGTCGGGACGACGAGTACGACGAGGCCAGCGACTTGTTAGCGCAGTCGCCAGATCTGGCGCCGTTGCCAGTGGCGCGGCTCGAGATTGACGAGGCAATGGGCGCACTGGAAAAAGCCTTGGGCGCACTGCCAGGCCGGCAACGGCAGGCATTCATGCTGCGCAGCCTCGAAGGTCTGGATGTCGCGCAGACGGCGACAGCGATGGGTTGTTCCGAAGGCAGTGTCAAGACGCATTATTTTCGCGCACTGCAGACGTTGCGGGCGCAGCTCGGAGAGTTCTGGTCATGAGCACAAGTAGTGAATTTGAACGTCGAGTACAGGCGACGCTGGAAGAGAGCGCCAACCGCCTGGATGGAGCGACTCGCTCCCGGCTGACGCAAGCGCGCTACCGCGCGCTTGCGCAGCTTGGCGATCGTGCTGCGTCTCCGGTCTGGTGGCGGCGTTTGTCGGTGCGCCCGACATTGTTAGCGCCTGTGGGCGCCATGGCTGCGGTGATTGCATTGACCACGATTCTCTGGGTGCCGAGACCGGACGGCGGTGTCGGCAGCGAAGCCGCCAATTCGCTGGAGGACATCGAATTGCTGGCTGACAGCGATGCACTGGCTGCAATGACTGAGGAAGATCCTGAATTTTACGAGTGGGCGTTGGCACAAGATGCCGCTGGCGATCCGGCTATTGGCTCCTGAACGGCGACCTCTGGATGCGTTTTTTGTTAGCACTGATGATACTGGCTTGGTCGATGACCGTCGATGCAACCGCGGCCGAACCGGCGACCGACAAGTCCACCGCGCTCAAGCCGGCGACGCAGTCGACGCAAACGGTGGATGACGAGCTTGATTTGCTGGAGTTTCTGGGCACCATTGACGCCGAAAACGACGACACGGATTGGCTGGAGTTTCTGCGAAGTACGGATATAGGCAAGGTTGCCAAGGCGAAACCAACTACCAGCCGGCCGGAGAATAAGGGCAAATGAGACCAACTAACGACAGAAACCTGATGCGTACCGCGGCCCGGAGCCGCGTGTTGCTGCCGTGGCTGCTGCTCGCATTGATCTTGCTTCTGGCCGTTTTCGTGAGCCCGGTGCGTGCTGATGAAGGGGTCGTTGCGCCATCGCCAGTTCCCTGGTCGTCGCTGAACGCTGAACAGCAACGGTTGTTAGGTCGTTTCGAGAAGAACTGGGAGCAGTTTGCGCCGCGACGGCAGCAGTCTCTGGCGCGTGGCAGTGAGAGATTTCTCAAGATGTCTCCTGAGCAGCAAAAAAACGCTCGCGATCGTTTTGCCCGCTGGCGTGACATGGACGACGACCAGCGGCGCAGGGTGC
Source organism: Gammaproteobacteria bacterium (assembly GCA_043769085.1). Classification (GTDB taxonomy): domain Bacteria; phylum Pseudomonadota; class Gammaproteobacteria; order Steroidobacterales; family Steroidobacteraceae; genus UBA964. The sequence continues at coordinate 10,214 of JAYVJR010000071.1, read as the reverse complement.
GCGGTCGTTGGCAACAATTTGAACAGCTGCCGTCGGATCAACAGGACGCGGTCCGCGCTGGTTTCCGCCGCTTTAAGCAGATGTCGCCTGAACGTCGCGAGAAATTGCGCGAAGCGTGGCGAACGGCGTCACCTGCTGAGCGGCGCAAAATGCTGGAAGCGTTACGCGCGGCGCGTGCGCGCCGCGCTAGTCGACCGCCTTGACCGCGCTGATCAGGTCAATGGCGGCGCGTTGGCCATCCGCATAGAGCATTCGCGTGTTGTCCAGATAGAATAATGCGTTCTCGATGCCGGAGAAGCCGGCGCCCTTGCCGCGTTTGACCACAATGACGTTCTTGGCCTTGTCGGCATTGAGAATCGGCATGCCATAGATCGGGCTGGATTTGTCGGTGCGCGCAACCGGATTGACGACGTCGTTCGCTCCGATGATCAAGGCAACGTCGCAGGTGTCGAATTCGCCATTGATCTCGTCCAGGTCAGCAATGATGTCGTAAGGGACGCCAGCCTCGGCTAACAGTACGTTCATGTGCCCTGGCATGCGGCCGGCAACCGGATGGATGGCGAACTTAACGGTGACGCCGCGTTCGATGAGCAACTGGCATAGTTCCCAGACCTTGTGCTGGGCTTGCGCGACTGCCATACCGTAGCCGGGTACCACAATGACCTTTTGCGCAAATGCCATCATCACGCCAACGTCGGCGGCTTCGATCGGTTTCATCGCCCCAACGACCGTGCCAGTGGCTTCGCCGCCGGTGTCGCCGAAACCCGAGAACAGCACGTTGCCCAGCGAGCGATTCATCGCTTTGGCCATCAGTTGCGTGAGCAATGTGCCGGCCGAACCGACCACCGTTCCGGCGATGATCATGGCTGCATTGTTGAGCACGAAGCCTTCGAAAGCGACCGCCAGACCCGTGAGTGCGTTGTACAGCGAAATAACGACCGGCATGTCGGCACCGCCGATCGGCAGGGTCATCAACACGCCTAACAACAATGCCAGCACAAAGAACAGTGTGACTGTCGTCGGCGATGCATCGAGTTTGAGCGCTACCAAGACTCCACAGACCAGTGCACCTGACAACAGCAGCAAATTGACGATCTGCTGACCGCCGAAGCGGTAGGATTTGTTGATTTTGCCGTCGAGCTTGCCCCAGGCGATCAGACTGCCGCTGAAGGACACCGCGCCTATGATTCCGCCTAACGAAGCTAACAACCCGACAGTGACAGACAGTGAATGCTCGCCGCCATGCGTAGCCGTGCTTTTGTAGAGTTCCACTGCCGCGATTGCCGCTGCGGCGCCGCCGCCCATGCCGTTGTAAAGCGCGATCATCTGTGGCATGTCGGTCATCGCGACACGACGGCCACTCCACCAGGCGGCGAGACTGCCGACCACGAGGCCCGCAATGATCAGCGGCATGTTGGTCATGCCGGGATATGCAAAAGTCACCACGGTCGCGACCAGCATGCCGGCGCCAGCCCACAAAATGCCGCTGCGCGCGGTTTTCGGCGAGCTCATGCGTTTGAGACCCAAGATGAAAAGCACAGCGGTGACCCAGTAGCTGGCCTGGATCAGCGTTTCGGCGTTCAGTAAATCCTGCATGGCAGACAAATCCCTGGATTAAATTTCTGAGTGAGCCGACTTGCCGGGCCGCTTCTGGCCGCTGGACTTGAACATCTCCAGCATGCGTTCGGTGACCACATAGCCGCCGACCGCATTGCCCGCGGCCAAGGCCACGCCAAGCACGCCGATAATTTTGCCGAGTGTGGAATCCGCATTGCCGAGCGCGACCATGGCACCCACCAGCACGATGCCGTGCACAAAGTTCGAACCTGACATCAACGGCGTGTGCAGGATAACCGGTACGCGTGAGATGACTTCGTAGCCGACGAATGCCGCCAGCATAAAGATGTAAAGGGCGATGATTCCAGTCATGACTTTAAACTCCTAACAAATTATCCCAGCGACTTGCGCGTCGCCTCATGTTTGATTTCACCCGCATGAGTCAGGCAGGACTGCACGAACACTTCATCGGTCCAGTCGATCTTGAGTTCGCCCAGCTCGATTGCCGGGCGCAGGAAGTTCAGAATGTTGCGCGCATACATCTCACTCGCGTTATAGGCGAGGGTGCCGGGCAAATTCACCGGGCCCACGATCTTGACGCCACCATGCCGCACGGTCTCGCCGGCTTTGGTCAGTTCGCAATTACCACCCTGTTCGGCGGCAATGTCGACAATGACTGCGCCAGCTTTCATACGTTCAACTGCGGCGCGCGACACGATCAGCGGCGCGCGCCGACCTGGCACTGACGCCGTAGTGATGACGGCATCGCTGGCGGCTATTCGCGCGTCCAACACTTCCTGCTGTTTCGCCTTTTCTTCGGCTGTCAGCTCGCGAGCGTACCCGCCGCTGCCTTCGGCCGTGATGCCGACGTCGACAAACTTGGCGCCTAACGATTTGACCTGTTCTTTGGTGGCGCTGCGCACGTCATAGGCTTCGACAATGGCGCCGAGACGGCGTGCAGTCGCAATCGCTTGCAGTCCCGCGACACCGGCGCCGATGACCAGCACGGTGGCGGGTCGAATCGTACCGGCGGCGGTTGTCAGCATGGGCATGAACTTGTCGAGTGTGTTAGCGGCGATCAGCACCGCCTTGTAGCCAGCGATTGCAGCCTGCGACGACAGCGCATCCATCGACTGGGCACGTGAGATGCGTGGAATGAGCTCCATCGCAAAACTCGTCAGCTTACGATCGCGCAGCGCGCGCACTTCGTCGACGCGGGCGTGCGGTTGCATGTAGCCGATGATGACTGCTGTGGATTTTAAGGCCGCAATAATGGCGGCCGTAGGTGGTTGCACCGTCAGCAGCACGTCGCTTTGCGCCAGGATGGTCGCAGCATCCGTCAATTCGGCCTTTTTATAGAGGGCATCCGGGAACTGGGCGCTGACGCCGGCTCCTCGTTCGAGCAAAACCCTGGCACCAGCCGCCGCCAGCTTCTCAGCGACCTCCGGAACGAGGGCAACACGGGTTTCCTGCGATGCGCTCTCGCGCAGCGCACCTATCGTCACTGGCATCTGGAGTTTCTCCCAGCCGCGCCGGGTCGGGCGGCTATCGCAGTGTTAACGATTGAATTTTCGCACAGCCGTGCCTTATCTTTAAAGGTATAAGAGTCAGACACCCATGAATGGCATCGATCTTGAACAAGCTGACCGCAAGCCAGGCGACGATCTGAGGATCCTGGCTCGGACAGGTTTGGCTGCACTGCACCACCATGTGCTGCGCACCGACGTGTCCGGAATGCCCCTCGAATGGATCGACTACAAGGAAGCCGCGCGTCTTTACCATCAGGACCAGGTGGCCTATACCTGTGGCACGCCGCTGTACAACTTGTATGGCGGCGTCAATGCCCGCTCCGGTCGTCGCACCGTGCTCGAGGTTAACTCGATCATCGCGACGGTAGGTCACACCGCCAACCCTGGCAACACGCGCCGAGACTACGTGCCGCCGCTGAACAACCAGACGTTGTTTCGCCGCGACGCCTACGTATGTCTCTACTGCGCGCAGCGATTCGCGGCGCGCGAACTGTCGCGGGACCATGTGCGCCCTTTCAGCCAGGGAGGCAGCGACAGTTGGACCAATGTCGTCACTGCCTGTCGTCCCTGCAACAACATGAAAGCGTCGCGCACGCCGGAGCAGGCGCGTATGCAGCTGATCGCGGTGCCGTTTACACCCACCTATGCGGAATACATTTTCCTCAAGGGCCGGCGCGTACTCGCGGATCAAATGGAATATCTGCTGGCGCATTTTCCACGTAGCAGCCCGCTGCATCGCCGCCTGCAAAACTGGTTGACGTGATCTACCTTATCGATGCGTCGGTCTACATTTTCCGCGCCTATTACTCCATGCCGCCCGACATGCAGGATCGCGATGGCAATGCAGTGCACGCGGTGTTTGGATTTGCGCGATTCCTGAGCGATTTGATCGAGCGCGCCAAGCCCGAATATATCGCTGTGGCATTCGATGAAAGTCTCGAAAGTTCGTTTCGCAATCGACTCTATCCACCTTACAAAGCTAACAGAGAGCCAGCGCCGCCTGACCTCAAGTGGCAGTTCGGCGCCTGCCGTGAATTCGCTGATTTGATCGGCACCACGGCGCTGTCGAGTAACGAGTATGAAGCCGATGACATTATCGGCACATTGGTCGCGCGCTCACGTGCGGCCGGCTGGCCGAGCACCGTGGTGTCCCGTGACAAGGACCTCGCACAACTGATCCGCCGCGGCGATATCTACTGGAACTACGCCGACAATCTGAAGCTCGAGCATCACCAGATAGCGGCGCACTACGGAGTCGAACCCGAACGCTTCGCGGACTATCTCGCGCTCATGGGCGACAGCGTCGACAACATCAAGGGCGTGCCGGGCGTGGGCCCAAAAACCGCTGCTGCGCTGTTGACAGAATTTGCGACGCTGGAGGAGATTTACCAGAATCTGGATCGGGTCGCGTCCCTGCCGATTCGCGGCGCGGCCAAACTCGGCGCGAAACTTGCGGAGCACCGCGAGGCGGCAATGCTGGCACGTGAACTAACAAGAATCGTCTGCGACATGCCGTTGGTGACCAGCACCGAGGGGATCCGCCGGCGCGCACCGCAGCTGCCGGAAATTGAACAATTCTGTGATCGCCTTGGATTCGGTCCAATGCTGCGCCGGCAGGCCGAAAGGGTTGCTAAAATCCCCGCATGAGCGACAAAAACATTGAATCCTCGCTGCATGAAACGCGCTTGTTTCCACCCACCGAGAAATTCAAGGCACGCGCCAAACTGAGCGCCGCGGAACTCGATTTGATGCACCGTCGTGCGGCTGCCGATCCGCTCAGTTTCTGGGCTGAACAAGCGCGCAATGAAGTGTGGTGGAAGAAGCCCTTCACGGTCACGCTGGATGATTCGAGCGCGCCTAACTACCGCTGGTTTACGGACGGCGAACTCAATGTGTCGTGGAACTGTCTTGATCTGCATCTGGCCGAGCGCGGCCACAAAACGGCGATCATTTTCGAAGGCGAGCCTGGCGATACTCGCCGCATTTCCTACCGCGAGCTGCATGCCGATGTATGCCGGCTTGCCAACGCGCTGACATCGTTAGGTGTGGTGGCTGGTGATCGCGTCGTGATCTACCTGCCGCTGGTGCCCGAGGCCATCGTCGCGATGCAGGCCTGCGCTCGCATTGGCGCTATACATTCGGTAGTTTTTGGCGGATTTTCGGCCAATTCGCTGCGCGATCGGATCGAAGACGCCGGTGCAAAATTGCTGATCACGGCCGACGGCGGCTGGCGTGGCGGCAACGTGATCGAGCTGAAAACTGCGGCTGACAAAGCGCTGGATGCTGGCTGCCCCAGCATTGAAAAAGTGGTGGTGCTGAAGCGCACTTGCCAACCTGTCGCCATGCAGAGCGGCCGGGACGTCTGGTGGCATGAGTTGACAGCCAGCATGTCGGCCCACTGCGCGCCTGTGTGGGTCAATGCCGAGCATCCCTTGTTCCTGCTCTACACCTCGGGCTCCACCGGCAAGCCAAAGGGCATCCAGCATTCCAGCGCCGGCTACTTGTTAGGGACCAAACTGACCTCGCGCTGGGTGTTCGATTTGCATGATGACGACGTCTTCTGGTGCACGGCCGACGTTGGCTGGATCACAGGTCACAGTTATGTGGCCTATGGCCCGCTGGCCGCTGGCGCAACCATTGTCATGTACGAAGGCGCGCCGACATTTCCGGACGGCGGTCGTTTCTGGCAGATTTGTCACAAGCATGCTGTGACTATCTTCTATACAGCGCCCACGGCTATCCGTGCGCTGATGAAGCTCGGCGACGAAATTCCCGCCAAATACGACCTCTCCCGGCTGCGCCTGTTAGGCAGCGTGGGTGAACCAATCAACCCCGAAGCCTGGATGTGGTATCAGCGGGTGATCGGCAGGGAGAAATGCCCCATCGTAGACACCTGGTGGCAGACCGAGACCGGCGCGATCATGATTTCGCCCGTGCCCGGCGCGACCGCGACGAAACCCGGATCCTGTACACGACCGCTGCCTGGCATCTTCGTGGATATTGTCGATGATCATGGCAATGCGGTAACGCAGCCGGATGCCGGCGGCTATCTGGTAATTCGCAAACCCTGGCCATCGATGCTGCGCACCATCTGGGGCGATAACGATCGTTACCTCAAGACCTACTGGGAAAAATTCCAGAAGCGCTTCTACGTGGCCGGCGACAGTGCGCATCGCGACAAGGACGGCTACTACTGGATCATGGGCCGGATCGACGACGTGTTGAACGTCGCAGGGCATCGTCTGGGCACGATGGAAATCGAGTCTGCGCTGGTGGCGCATGCGCGCGTGGCCGAAGCGGCCGTGGTCGGCAAACAGCATGAAATCAAGGGTGAAGCGGTGTTTGCCTACGTGGTCTGCAAGGGCCCAAGGCCAGACGGCAAAGCCGCCGAAGAGCTAACCAAAGAGTTGCGCGACTGGGTGACAGAGCAGTTGGGCGCGATTGCCAGGCCGGACGAAATCCGCTTCACCGACAACCTGCCGAAAACGCGCTCGGGCAAAATCATGCGACGGCTGCTGCGCGCGGTCGCGCGCGGCGAGGCCATTACTCAGGATATCTCGACGCTTGAGAACCCCGCCATCATTGATCAGCTGCGTGGAGTTGCGCCGGCCAAACGCAAACCGCGCCAGCCAGTGCGACGCGCCAAATAGTTTGCTGTGAACGAGGCGATCGACAATTTCTGGCAAACGGCACGTGCCGCCGTTGCGTCTCTGCCATCTGGAGGCTACAAAATTCGCACATTCGGTCGCAGTGCGGAGATGGCCGACGTACTCATCAAGCTGATCGCGTCAGGCGACAAAACCGGAACGTTCGCGTTGGCCGCTGAGTACCAACGCAACCCAGCGCAGCGACCTGTGCTCGGCGACTACTTTGTGGTCACGCACTTCGACGGCTCGCCGGCGCTTGTTTATCGAATTACCGAGGTGGCCACTGTGCCGTTCCGCGACATCGGCGCAAAGCATGTCGCGGTCGAAGGACCTAACGCCCGCAATGTGGAGGTGTGGCGCAAAATCCATTGGCCGTATTGGGGTGCGATGCTGCGCGACTGGGGTCTCCCGCCCCAGGAAGACATGGCCGTTGTATTTCAGCGCTTTGAGCTACTGTACCCAGAGCCGTAGGCGACTTCGGATTTGCGTTTTGCGGCAACCGCCTAGCTATCTACGGCTGTTGCGGGATTACCACAACTGTCAGTAGATTAGGGTTTTCGCCTGAAATGGCGCTAGAATCGGTCTGCTACAGATTCGATTTTTTGCCATAGGGATCTCAACAATGCGTCGTCATTCAATCATTGCTCTGCTCTTGTCCGCCACCGCCGCAGGACTCGCAGGCCAGATCGCTTTTGCCCAGGACAGTCCGCAGGGAGACAGCGCGGGCCTCGAAGAGGTCGTTGTCACTGCGCGTAAGAGACAAGAGTCATTGCAGGATGTGCCGGTCGCCGTAACGGCGCTGACGTCTGAAAATCTGGCCGAGCGCCAGGTCAACTCGATTGATGACATTGCCAAGTTCGCGCCCGGTCTGGTGTTTTCCAAGGCGTTCGGTCGTGCCACCGAGCGGCCAGTAGTACGTGGTCTCGGCAGCGTGTTAGCAGGCACTGCGCCGGGTCTCGAATCCGGTACAGCCTATTTCATCGACGGTGTCTATTACCCTGGCGACATATCGAGCCTCGACCTCGGTACGCTCGAGCGAGTCGAAGTCATTCGCGGCCCGCAGAGCGCTCTGTATGGTCGTAACACCTATGCCGGCGCCGTGAACTTCATCACGCGCGACCCCGGTCAGGAATTGCAGGCCGCGGTCAAAGGCAATATTGATCGCGATGAAACGCGCGGCAGTTTTCGGATCGAAGGCGGCATTGGCGATTTTGTCACGGGTGAACTGCAGGCCCGCTATTACAATTTCGATGGCCAATACACCAACCAGCTGACTGGCAAGAAAGTCGGTCAGGAAAAGACCAAGGGGCTGTCTGGCACCTTGGTGATCAAGCCTAGCGACAACGTCAAGATCAAGCTGCGTGCCAGCTATAACGAAGACGATGACGGTTCGCGCCCGCTGTTCTTCAAGTCTGGCGAGGACAACAATTGCTTCCCGGGTACGCGCTCGTTAGCGTATTTCCAAGGCAACATCACGCCCAGCACCAATACCAACCAGTATTACTGCGGCACCATTCAGCCACAGGCGGTGTATCTCAACGATGGCCCGGTGACGCAGCCGATCGTGCCGGTTAACGGCTTTCCGGTGACGTCCGCGTTTACCGCAGGGCAGGCTGGGATATTTGGCTTTACGACGTCACCGTTCTATGCTGACACCCGAACCGGTCTGCCGTTCTCCGGCGTCAAGCGCAAGCTGACCTTCGGCACGGGCGCGATCGAGTGGGATATCGGTGGTTCGGGTTACACCCTGACCGTCGACGGCGGCGCCAAGAGCGAACGACGCTTCACGGGATCCGACAGCGACCATTCTTCGTTGAACGTAGTGCCGGTCGACGCGAATGGTTTCCGGGATTTCTCCAACGGTTCGTCCAGCGACTTTGTGGCCTTCGACGACTGGTCTTTAGAAGCCAAAGTTGAATCGCCAGGCGATCGCCGGTTCCGATGGTTGCTCGGTGTCTATCATTTCGAACGCGACCAGGACGAGTTCAATGTCGACTTTGCCAGCCCGCAGGGCCACAGTGCGCCGAATCGTTTGTTAGATACCTACAACAAGGCGGTTTTCGGCTCTGTGGAATTTGATTTCACGGACACTTTGTCCGCGACGGTCGAAGCCCGCAATTCGACCGAAACGGTGTTCTTGACTGACCGCAGCACGGCGGGTCGTCGCAACCTGGGTTCGCCCGGCCCGGTTACCTTCTCGCAGAAGCGGGAATTCAAGACCACCACACCACGCGTGACCCTCGACTGGAAGGTCACCCCGGACATCACCACCTATGCCATTTTTGCCAAGGGTTCCAAGCCCGGCGGTTTTAACGGCGCGGTGGCGCTGAGCAATGGCTTTCCGCAGTTCGTCAACTTCGAGCCCGAAGAGGTCAAGACCTATGAACTCGGTCTGAAGGCCAGCTGGCTGGACCGCCGCCTGATCACCAACATCGCTCTCTATAAGAACGATGTAACGGCGCAGCAGCTGACCACGCCGATTCAGAACGCCGCCAGCGCGGCGCTGACGTCGGTCGTGACCAACCAGGGTGCCGGTGAGGCCAAGGGTATTGAAGTCGAGGTGCAATTCAAGGCGACCGAACACCTCAATCTCGGCCTGACCTATGCACTGGCGGATACCAAGTACACGCAGGGCTGCGATGACTTCCAGTACCAGCTGACCAGTGGTGGTGCTGCACTGCTGACCATTGCGCCGAGCCTGTCGGCCAACAACACCGGTCGAGGCGATTGCTCAATTGTCGGCAATCCCTTCCCACTGGTGGCCAAGAACACCGCCACACTGACGGCGGACTATGAGCGCCCTGTGGGTGACGGCGACAAGAGTTTCTACACCAACGCGGACTTGCGCTTTGAAGACAAGAAGGCGGTGCAGGTGCATGCCAATCCCTGGACCGGTTCTGCCACTTTGTTAGGCCTGCGCATGGGTTATAAAACCGATCGTTGGCAGGCAGGTATCTATGTCCGCAATGGGTTGAACGAAGATTCAGTGGTGTCGGCGACGCGCTGGTTCCACCAGAACTTGTTTGCTTCCGGCCTGCAACCTAACGCGCAGACCGGTATCCCCAGCGTCAGCGCGACTCTGGACGCGGGTTCGCCGAACCGATTTTTCTTCCCGGCCTTTACCACCAATGCGACAACTGGCGGCGTGACTTTTACGACGCCACTCACCTGCCCGGGTAGCACAGCTGCGGCGCCGATCAACATGCTGGTCGATCCCATGACGGGTCTTCGGATCAACCCGGTAACGGCCTGCATTCCAGCGGCGCAGTACAGCCTGCCGCGCGCCTTCTTCGGCGCGCTGCGTCAGCAACGCCAGGTTGGACTTGAGTTCAGTTACAAGTTTGTCGGTGACAAAGCGCCGCCCCCGGTCGTCAAGCCTGCCGACTCCGACGGTGATGGTGTGACGGACGACATTGATCGTTGCCCCGGGACGCCTGCGGGGACGGCGGTGGACGCTTCGGGTTGCCCGTTGCCGGTGGAC
>JAYVJR010000070.1:0-15098 GCA_043769085.1 Gammaproteobacteria bacterium | reverse complement strand
GACAATCTCAACGAACTCTTCGCGGTTGTAAGCAATGCCACCGCCCGAGCCGCCCATGGTGAAGGAGGGACGAATCACGGTGGGATAACCAATCTCGGCTTGTACCGCCAGCGCTTCTTCCATGCTGTGGGCAATGCGCGAACGCGGACTTTCCAGGCCGATTTCACGCATGGCATTGCGAAACTTTTCGCGGTCTTCGGCCATGTCGATGGCTTCGCGCGAGGCAGCAATCAGTTCCACGCCGTATTTTTCCAGCACGCCTTCTCGCACCAGATCCAACGCGCAATTCAACGCGGTCTGGCCACCCATGGTGGGCAGCAATGCATCCGGTTTTTCTTTGGCAATAATCCGTTCCACCACGCGCCAGTGCACCGGCTCGATGTAGATCGCATCGGCCATGTCCGGATCGGTCATGATGGTGGCGGGATTGGAGTTGACCAGAATCACCCGGTAACCCTCTTCCTTCAGCGCCTTGCAGGCCTGCGCGCCGGAATAATCGAACTCGCACGCTTGGCCGATGATGATCGGACCTGCGCCAACGATCAAGATACTCTTAAGATCTGTGCGTTTTGGCATGTTAGCGTCCGATACTGACGCTAAGGCGCTTCAACTGTCCCGCAAGCCGCCGAACCATGAGCTGTGTAAAACTCTCAAACAGCGGTTTCAAATCATGTGGGCCCGGACTTGCCTCCGGATGACCCTGAAAACTGAAGGCTGGTTTGTCGGTGCGGCGCATTCCCTGTAAAGAGCCATCGAATAAAGAGCGATGTGTGGGCTGCAACGTGGCGGGCAAACTACTGTCATCGACAGCGAAGCCATGGTTTTGTGAAGTGATTAGTACACGACCGGTTTCCAGATCCTGGACCGGATGGTTTGCCCCGTGATGTCCGAACTTCATCTTGATGGTCTTGGCGCCGCTCGCCAGAGCTAACAATTGGTGGCCCAGGCAGATGCCAAAAATTGGCACATCTGTTTGCAGCAACTCGCCAATAGCCTTAATCGCATAATCGCAAGGCTCTGGGTCGCCGGGCCCATTGGAAAGAAAAATTCCGTCAGGCTGCAAAGCGAGCACTTCGGACGCAGGGGTCCTGGCGGGCACCACGGTCATTCGTCCGCCCTGATCCGCCAGCAAACGCAAAATGTTGCGCTTGATTCCAAAATCGTAGGCAACGACGTGCAGACGTTGATGCGCACGGATCACAGGCCGTTGCGGAAGGTCGAAATTCGAGCCGTCGTTCCACTGGTAGGGTTTTGCAGTGCTGACTATCTGCGCAAGATCCATCCCCTTGAGACCAGAAAACGCCCGGGCCGCACGCACTGCAGACTCCGCGTCAACATTTGCACCTGCCACGATGCAACCCGACGCTGCGCCTTTTTCGCGCAACAGGCGAGTCAGCTTGCGCGTGTCTATCCCTGCGATCGCAACAGTGCGACAGCGCTGTAGAAAATTCGGCAGGCTCTCGGTCATGCGCCAATTGCTGGCCAGAATCGGCAGATCACGAATGACGAGTCCCGCCGCATGAATTTCCGAGGATTCCATGTCCTCGGCATTGGCGCCGGTATTTCCGATGTGGGGGTACGTCAGAGTGACCAGCTGTCGTGAATAAGAGGGATCGGTCAGGATTTCCTGATAGCCGGTCATCGCAGTGTTGAAAACTACTTCGCCGACACTTTGCCCGATGGCGCCAATGGATTGGCCGCGAAACACCGTGCCGTCAGCCAAGGCCAGCACCGCAGGTACGTTCACGCGCTTCTTCCCCTTCGGCCGGCGCACCGCTGCGCTCGCCTGCAAAAATGGTTACCAAACTCCGTGATTAGCGCGCGGACGTTCAGGCCGCACATGTGCAAAGCGGGAGGGGCTCTTGCGATCCCCTCCCGCCCTGCGTGGACTAACCCGCGGATACGGATTAGGGGGAAATTTTACGATTTCGCACCCCACCCTGTCCATGAAAAACAGGCCTCATTTCCGAACATTACGGGCAAATATTTAGTGGCTTTTCCTGCAGAGAATTCGCTAAGTCGTTGTTTATAAACCAAGTACGTCGCGCATCTGATAACGCCCAGGAGGCCGTCCGGCGAGCCAGCTGGCAGCTTGCAGCGCTCCGCGCGCGAAAATCGCGCGGTCGGTTGCCTGGTGCCGAAGCACCAGCCGTTCGCCCGGACCCGCAAAAATCACGTCGTGATCGCCTACGATGTCGCCGCCGCGCACCACGGCGAAGCCAATCTCATCTTTTTGCCGGGGTGCATGGCCATCGCGCGGCTGACCGCGGACTTTTGCCAGGGCAAGACCGCGTCCCGCGGCAGCAGCTCGGCCAAGTGCCAGCGCGGTTCCGGAAGGCGCGTCGACTTTCAGTCGGTGGTGCGCCTCAATGATTTCAATATCAAAACCCGGCAAGCTGCGCGCGGCCTGCCGTACGAATTCCACCAACAGGCTCACACCGATGGACGTGTTAGCCGTTTGCAATACAGGTATCACTTGAGCCGCCGCGTCAACGGCGCCATCGAAATCAGCGCCCTGACCGGTGGTTCCCAGTACGCATGCCACTTTGGCCGCCACGCACTGCGACAACAGTTGGGCGCTGCCAGTGGCAGCCGAAAAATCAATTACCAAATCAACGGCTTTTAGAGCGCCTTCGACGTCAGAAAGTACCGCGATTTTGTTAGGTGCCAGGCCCGCAAGCTGACCGCTGTCATGGCCGATGACTTCGCTGTCGGCGCGATCGAGCGCAGCCGCCAGCGTCAGCGCGGTGTAATCCGCCAGATTGGCGACCAACGCCCGACCCATCCGCCCGCCGGCGCCCACAATCGCGACGCGATAGCCCATCCCTTGCCGTTCCTTGTTAGCTGCTTGATTGGCTGCTTGTCAATTTTCCGCGCTCAGTCGCCGGTGAAGAATCGTCGTACGCCGTCGAAGAAGCTGGTGGCACGCGGCGTATGGTTTCCACCGTCACCTTTCAACGACTCTTCGAACTTGCGCAACAATTCACGCTGATCCGATGACAGATTCACGGGTGTTTCTACCACAACGCGGCAAAAAAGGTCGCCCCGGCCGCTGCTTCGCACCGGCTTTACGCCTTTGTCACGCAGCCGAAAAACGCGGCCGGACTGAGTCTCGGCGGGAATTTTGAGTGCCACTTGGCCGTCAAGTGTTGGAACTTCGACCGCGCCGCCCAGCACTGCGGTGCTAAATGAGATCGGCACTTCACAGGACAGATGTTCGCCGTCACGTTCGAAAATTGAATGTTCCTTGACCGCAACCTCGACATATAAATCGCCGGGCGGCCCGCCGTTGCGACCGGCCTCGCCTTCGCCAGCCAACCGAATCCGGTCGCCGGTATCGACGCCCGCTGGAATCTTGACTGACAACTTCTTGGAGCGGCGAACCCGCCCCTGACCCAGGCAGGTGTCGCAGGGATTCTTGACGATCTTGCCGCTGCCACGACAACGCGGGCAGGTCTGCTGCAGCTGGAAAAAACCCTGATTGACCCGCACCTGCCCGTTGCCACCGCAGGTGTCGCAGGTGACCGGTGAATGGCCGCGCGCGGCTCCACTGCCATGACAGGTTTCGCATTCAATCAGCTTGGGTATGTCTAGCTCGGCCTGATATCCGAACACGGCCTGATGCAGATCCAGTGGCATCTCGTAGCGCAGATCAGCGCCGCGAAAAGCCTGGTTGCCGCCGCCACGGCGTCGGCCGCCACCAAAAATATCGCCGAAAACGTCGCCGAACATCTCGTTGAAATCGGCGCCGCCGCCAAAACCCGCACCTCCGCCTTGACCACCGCCCTGGCGCGAAGCCTCGACGCCCGCATGACCATGCTGATTGTAGACAGCACGCTGGTCAGCGTCGGACAGCACGTCGTGCGCCTCCTTGGCTTCCTTGAATTTCTCTTCAGCTTCCTTGTCGCCCGGATTGCGATCCGGATGAAACTTCATGGCCAGCCGGCGATAGGCCTTCTTCAGCTCTTCCGCTGAGGCCGTCTTTGCAACACCAAGGACCTTGTAGTAATCGCGTTTTGCCATACCTCGCGCACATTACGACGCGCGTTTGTCCTTGTCTTTCACTTCTTCAAACTCAGCATCGACAACGTTATCGTCCCGATTCTTACCGCCCGGCGTGCCGTCGCTGGTCGAGCCGCCCGCGTCACCGCCGGCAGCGCCCGCATTGGCCTGATAGGCCTGCTGCACGACCGCCGCAGATACCTGCATCAGCGCCTCGAGTTTTTTCTGGATCTTGTCCTTGTCATCGTCTTTGGCAACCGACTTCAGCTCGCCTAACGCCGACTCAACCTTTGCACGATCCTCGCCTGAGACTTTGTCGCCAAGATCGGCCAGTGACTTCTCGACCTGGTGGATGGTCGCATCCGCCTGGTTATGCACCTCGGCCAGCTCGCGAAACTTGCGATCTTCCTCGGCATGCAGCTCAGCGTCGCGCACCATGCGCTTGATCTCTTCTTCATTGAGGCCGCTGTTAGCCTTGATGATGATTTTCTGTTCCTTGCCGGTCGCTTTGTCCTTCGCGGATACATGCAGAATGCCGTTCGCATCGATATCAAAAGTGACTTCAATCTGGGGCATGCCGCGCTGCGCGGCCGGAATGTCCGTCAGATCAAACTTGCCCAGCGATTTATTGTCCTGCGCACGCTGCCGCTCACCTTGCAGCACGTGCACCGTGACAGCCGTCTGGTTGTCGGCTGCGGTTGAATAGGTCTTGGTCGCCTTGGTCGGAATCGTGGTGTTTTTCTCGATGACTTTGTCGACGATGCTGCCCAGCGTTTCGATGCCGAGCGACAGCGGCGTGACGTCTAACAACAGAACATCTTTGACCTCGCCTGACAGCACGCCACCCTGGATCGCCGCACCGACAGCCACAGCTTCGTCCGGATTTACATCCTTGCGCGGCTCCTTGCCAAAGAAGTCTTTGACGTATTTCTGCACCAGCGGCATGCGCGTCTGACCGCCAACCAGAATTACTTCGGCAATATCGCTGTTGGAAATGCCAGCATCCTTGAGCGCAACACGACACGGCTCGATGGTCCGGCGCACCAGATCGTCGACCAGGCTTTCGAGTTTTGCACGTGTCAGCTTGAGCGCGAGATGTTTCGGTCCCGAAGCATCCATAGTCACATACGGCAAATTGATGTCGGTTTGCTGCGACGTGGACAATTCAATCTTGGCCTTTTCAGCCGCTTCCTTGAGACGCTGCATCGCCAGTGGATCCTTGCGCACATCGACGCCGGATTCCTTGAGAAATTCGTCCGCAATGAAATGAATGATCTTGAGGTCGAAATCCTCGCCACCGAGGAAAGTGTCGCCATTGGTAGAAAGCACTTCAAACTGGCGTTCATTATCGACGTTAGCAATCTCGATCACTGAGACGTCAAACGTCCCGCCACCCAAGTCGTAAACAACGATCTTGCGATCGCCGCCCGCTTTATCGAGCCCGTAAGCCAACGCGGCCGCAGTAGGTTCATTGATAATGCGCTGTACGTTGAGGCCCGCGATACGACCGGCATCTTTCGTCGCCTGCCGCTGCGAGTCATTGAAATAGGCGGGCACGGTGATTACTGCTTCAGTGACAGGTTCACCGAGGAAGTCCTCGGCCGTTTTCTTCATTTTCATGAGCACGCGCGCGGAGATCTCCGGCGGCGCCATTTTCTTGCCTTGTACATCTACCCAGGCATCGCCGTTGTCCGCCTTGACGATTTTGTACGGCACCATGTTGATGTCTTTCTGCACGATCTGTTCATCGAACCGACGGCCGATCAGACGCTTCACCGCATACAGCGTGTTGTGCGGGTTGGTCACCGCCTGGCGTTTCGCAGACTGACCAACGATAACTTCGTCATCCCGGGTGAATGCGACGATGGAAGGCGTGGTGCGATCACCTTCACTGTTTTCAATCACGCGAGGCTTGCCGCCTTCCATGATGGCGACGCACGAATTGGTCGTACCAAGATCAATACCAATAATTTTTGCCATGACTAAAGACTCCGCAAGATAGGCGCCAGCGCCAACGATGAACTGTTAGTAACTAGGTGAGTCCGGAATGTTGTTTTTCAAGCACAAGTGCTCAGGCCGCAGGCGCCTTGGCGACAATAACCCGCGCCGGACGCAACAGGCGACCATTGAGACTGTAGCCACGCTGCACGACCGCCAGCACCGAGTTGGGCTCCGCTGTCGCGGACTCCTGCGCCATGATTGCCTCGTGCTGGTGCGCATCAAAGGGCTGGCCAATAGGATCGAGTTCCGTCACGCCTGCCTTTTCGAGTGCCTTTGTTAGCAAGCGCTGGGTAGCCTGCTGCCCCTCTTTCAATGCAACCGCATCCGACTTGTCAGCATTCTCCACGCCCAGGTCGAGGCTGTCTTTGACAGGCAGAACTTCGCTCAAAAACTTTTCGAGACCATAGCGTTGCGCGGACTCCATGTCGCGCTGCGCACGCTTGCGAATGTTGTCCTGCTCTGCGACCGCACGCAGGTACTCGGCCCAGTGGCTTTTTGCGCGCTCTTCGGATTCGGCCAGCTTGACTCGAATCTGCTCAAGCTCTACCAGCGCGGCCGCAGACTCCGGCAACACAGCCGTGGCGTCAGGATTGCCCTCGGCGGCCGCTTTGGCGGTTTCGGACGCTGAGTCGGCCATCACAAATCTCCGATAATTCAGAAGGTTATAATACTTTCCTCAAGTTGATTAACCAATCTAACCACTTGCAGGCACCCCCGCAGATGAGGCCTAGCGGCGGGAATTCAAGGCTGCGCTCAACAATTTTGCCGTCAGGTCAACAATAGGTATGACCCGCTCGTAGGCCATGCGGGTCGGACCGATGACGCCAAGTACCCCCATGACGTTCTGATCGAGCGAGTAAGGGGCTGCAATAACGCTGACATCGTTTGGAATCTGATAGCCAGATTCCTGGCCGATGAATATTTGCACGCCGTCCGCTTTGAGTGACTCATCGAGCAGACTCAGAAAATCCCGACGTTCATTGAAAGCTTCAAACAACCGCTTGAGCTTGTCGACACTCGCCAATTCGGCTACGCCCATCAAGTTTGTTTCGCCCGCGATTACGTATTCGAGGCGTTCATCGGGCTGGGGCGTGATTGCCGCTTCGGCTACCTTCACGGCATCCAACATGATTTGGTTCATCGACTCGCGCGCATCCTGCATTTGACGCAGAATTTCCTGGCGCGCTTCCAGAACGGTGCGGCCGCGAAGCAATTCGCTCAGAAAGCCCGACGCGCGACGCAATTCCTCCGCGGAATGATAGCGCTCCATCTGCATGATGCGGTTCTGTACTTCGCGGTCGCCTAACACCAGCACCACAAGAACTCGATTGTCGGAGAGGCTGACAAATTCCACGTGGGTAATAGCTGCCTGCGGCGAACGTGGCAATGTGACAACACCGGCGAGCTGAGTCACGTTTGAGAGCATTTGCGAGGCGGCAGCCACCAGAGCCTTGTCGTCGGCAGACTGCCGCGCCAGCTCAAACTGGCGCAGTAACTCATGGCTGACCTGCTCGCTGATGCCTTGATGTCGCAACAAGGTATCGACGAAAAACCGGTAGCCCTTGTTGGTTGGCACACGCCCCGCCGAGGTGTGCGGAGAGCTGATGAAACCTAATTCCTCCAGGTCGGCCATGACATTGCGGACGGTCGCTGAACTGAGCGTCAGGCCGGAATCCCGCGTAAGGCTGCGCGAACCGACCGGCTGGCCTTCGCGGATGTAGGAACCCACCAGCGTTCGCAGCAGGTGCTGCGCGCGCTCGTTGAAAGCGTCGTCAAAAATGTCCTGGCTCATGCGTACACCCACGCTACCGACTTGCCGCGTGCAACGTCAAGTCGAATCGGAGCCGCAATCGTGGCGGCTGCGGCGCATTTGGCGGCTGGGTTTTGCATGCGCGGCATGCTACAAGGAGCGCACTTTATGAGTATTCGTATCTGCGCCTTGATTGCGCGCTACGCCGATGCCCGCATCGCTGACAGCAGCGCCCAACTCGCGGCCCACCTGCGGGCACGAGGCGTGACCGTTCTAGTACCCGACGACGATTCGGTACCAGCCGACACCGACGACGTGCGCGCCGTATCAGAATCTGAGCTGGTGCGCCAAGCAGAACTGGTTGTGGCCATTGGTGGCGATGGCACCCTGCTCTATGCGGCCGGTCTGGTGGCCGGGCGCGGTACACCCTTGCTGGGCGTCAATCGGGGTCGACTGGGTTTTCTGACCGACGTTAGCCCCGACGACATGCTGGTCGCGGTCGATGCCGCGATAGAAGGTCGTTGTGAGCTGGATCATCGGCCGTTGTTAGCGGCTGAGATCGTGGCCGCACCCGGTCATGCTGCCAACCGAGCACCGGCGCGGGGTCTGGCACTCAACGACGTGGTTTTGGAAGGCGCACAGCATGGTCGGCTGTTGGATTTTTCGACCTCCATCGATGGCAGATACGTCAATACGCATGGCGGTGACGGGCTGGTCATCGCTACGGCGACTGGGTCGACCGCCTATGCGCTCTCCTGCGGCGGACCCATTGTCGAGCCCGGGCTCGACGCACTGGTGGTGGCGCCCATTTGCCCACATACGCTGTCTGATCGCCCCATCGTGGTCTCTGGCAGGTCGGTAATCCAAGTCGAGCTGATCGAACGGCCCGACTGCCACGGACAAGTGAGTTGCGATGGTCGCGCGCTCGGCGAATTGCTGCCCGGCGAAAAGCTGATGGTGCGCTCGGCACCGGAAAAAATTACCCTGCTGCACCCAAGCGGCTACGACTACTACCGCCTGCTGCGCTCCAAGCTCAACTGGGGTCGGCGCAGCTTCGACGCCCCACGTTAGGTCGCTCGCCATGCTAACGCACTTGCAGATTCGCGATTTCGCTATCGTGGATACACTTGAAGTGACCTTCGCCGGTGGACTCACCGTGCTCACGGGCGAAACCGGCGCCGGCAAGTCCATCATTGTCGATGCTTTGCAATGGCTGGCCGGCGGGCGCCTGGGCGGCGAAGCCATCCGTCACGGCTCGGACCGCGCCGAGGTCAGCGGGGTCTTTGATCTGGCACGCGCATCCAAAGAACTGACCGAACTGTTGGACCAACAGGCTATCGAGCACACTGGCGAGCTGCTGATTCGTCGTGTCGTCTCCCGCGACGGCAAATCACGCGCTTTTGCCAACGGCCAGGCCATCGCGGTCCAACAATTGCGCGATATCGGCAACTGGCTTATTGATATTCATGGCCAGCATGAATTCCAGGCATTGCTGCGCACCGGTGCGCAACGAGCCTTGCTGGATGAGTTTGGCGGTCTGATCGTGGCGGTCGACGAAATGGCCGGACTGTCGCGCATTTTTTCCGAGCAACAAGATTCCCTTGAGAAATTGCAGCAAGCGGCGCGCGATCGCGACGCACGCTTTGATCTGCTTCGCCACCAGTGCGGCGAACTCGCGGCGCTCAAGCTAACACCGGGCGAAGCCGGACGACTGAGCACCGAAGCGACGCGTCTGCGGCATCGCGGACGACTGGCGGACGCGGTGCGCTCAGCAAATGACCTGTTGTACGACGCCGAGAGCGGCAATGCGCATGCGGTGACGGCACGCGCCCTGACTCTGCTGCGCACCGCGGCGGCTCATGACGCGGCACTTGCGGCATTGATACCTAACGTTGAAGCAGCTGCGGTGCATCTGCGCGACGCGGCCAGCGAGTTGACAAGTTACATGGATGGACTCGAAGTCGAACCCGGGCGACAGGAAGAGGTGGAATCGCGCCTGGCCGCCATCGAGCAATTGGCGCGCAAGCACCGCGTGTCGACGGACGAATTGCCGGCGCGATTGCAGGAACTGACACAGGAACTCGCGACCCTGGAAAATGTGGACCGAGAAATAGCCAAACTCAGCGACACTCGCGACCAGGCGCTCAGTGCCTGGCGTAAGGCGGCCAGCGCAGTGTCAGAGCAACGTCAGCAGGCAGCGCAAAAGCTAGCGCAGGATATTACGGCCCGAATGCAAACGCTCGGCATGGCAGGCGGCAAACTGGTGGTTCAAGTCACGCCCGACCTAACAGCGCCACCTGCGCCAAACGGCTGCGATCTCATCGAATACCTGGTCAGTGCGAATCCTGGCCAACCGGTTCGACCCATTGCCAAGGTTGCGTCAGGCGGCGAGCTATCGCGTATCTCACTCGCCATCCAGGTGTCGCTCGCGCAGTCGGCTTCACGCTGCATGGTGTTCGACGAAGTTGACTCTGGCGTGGGCGGCGCCGTGGCAGAAATCGTCGGGCGCGAGCTTGCCATCCTTGGCCGCCAGGCTCAGGTCTTGTGTGTCACTCATCTTGCGCAAGTGGCTGCGCAGGCGGCTCAACAATTGAAAGTCGCGAAATTAACCGATGGCCGCACCACGCGCACGTCGGTCAAGGCTTTGTCTACTGACGAACGCGTTGCCGAGATCGCCCGGATGTTAGGCGGTATCGACATCACACAACGCGCCTTGGATCACGCGCGCGAAATGCTGCAGGCACCCGCCAACGTTCAAGACGCCGCGGCCTCTGCTGCCCGGGCCCGGCGCGGGCAACCCTCGCGGCGGCAGCGGCCATAAAGAATCAGCGAATGATCCTGAATGTCGAACCCCAGGCGCACAGCTGCCGCCAGTTGGCGTTCTTCGATGGCAATATCCACGAACTCTTCGACGTATCCGCAGTCCATGCAAACAATATGGTCATGATGCGAACCCTGGTTAAGCTCGAAAACTGCCATACCGTCCGCGAAATGATGGCGACTCACAAGACCGGCCGCTTCGAACTGAGTCAGCACGCGATACACGGTGCCAAGACCGATATCTTCCTGGCCAGCCAGCTGGCGCACGATTTCCTCGGCCGACAAATGCCGGCCAGATTGGCGCTCCAAAAGCTCCAAAATACGAAGTCGCGGAGTGGTCACTTTCAGGCCAGCTCGGCGTAAGTCCTTGCCCTCCACCCCTCACCTCGATGCTTCCGGTATGATGCGCGCGATTATGTTGCAGCTCCCCCTCGCGCGGCTAGCGCCGCGATTTGCAATCCTTGCCATTTGTTCAGTGTTGACTCTGGGCGGCTGCGTCTACCAGCAGACCATTCAGCAAGGCAATTACCTTGATCCCGATGCAGTCCAGCAGCTGCAAATGGGCATGACTCGCAGCCAGGTCCGATTTCTGCTCGGCACGCCGATGCTGCCGGACGCGTTCGATCGCGATCGCTGGGACTACGTTTACTATCTGCAAGTGGGACGGGCCGAAAAACCCGAACAATGGCGTCTGACCGTGTGGTTTGACGGCGACAAAGTCACCAAGATTGACAACGCTGGGGTGCCCGAAAAGAAGGATCTCACCGCCGGCGCTGCGGCAGCCCAGACCCAGAAAAAACTCAAACCAGGCGACGCTGAATGCAGGCGCAAATGGTACTGGCCCCTCGCTTGTCGTTAGCGCCCAGCGCCTAACGGCGCTGCGCGCGCGCCCGCCGCGCTTCTTTCGGATCTACCGCTAACGGCCGATAGATCTCCAGTCGATCGCCTGCGGCGATTTTGTCCGTGGCAACTACGATTCGACCAAAAACGCCAATTTTCACAGTGTCCCAGTCGAGCGACTGCAGAACCGGATCCTGCAGCGATCTGAGTTTTGCGAGCGCCTGAGCGACCTGCGCGTCAGGCGGCAAGTCGAGTGTCCACAGCCACTGGCGACTTGGCATTGCAAAGACGACCGTGCAAAGCATCAGTTTGCTCGCGCGCGAACCACAAAAGCTTCGACCAGGTCCGCGAGCGTTTTTTCGAACAGAGGCTCGAGCACCAATGCAGTCACAGGATTTGTCAACGCAAATCGCAAGGTGAGCGTGGCCCGACAACCCGTAGCGGACAGAGGTGTCAGCTGCCAGCCCCCTGTTAGCTGCGTGAACGGACCCGCGATGAGTTCCATACCGATCGCTGAGGATGGCTGCAGACGGTTTCGAGTCGTAAATTCAAGCGTCAAGGGACCGCGCCTGATGCCCAGCGTCGCGGTGATGGTGTCGGCGTCTCGCGCCAGCACCCGCGCGGATGCACAGCCGGGGACGAATTCAGGATAGCGTTCGATGTCATTGATCAGATCAAAGACGAACGCCGCCGATCGCGGAATCAGGGCGCTGCGAACCACCTCACGCATTCCGGCATTCTACCCGGGAAGCACCCGCCTCTCGTAGGGTAAACTCCAGCCAGCGCCGGCCTACCCGCGCTCCCCCTACTATGAAAGACAAGTCCACAGAGCCCCGCCCGATTGCCGAGAATCGCCGCGCGCGCTTTGACTATTTCATTGAGGAACGATTCGAGGCGGGTTTGGTTCTGCAAGGCTGGGAAGTCAAATCCATGCGCGCCGGCAAGGCTCAAATTACCGAGTCGCATGTATTTCTGCGCAACGGCGAAGCGTTTGTGATTGGCGTGCATATCTCGCCGCTGAAAACAGCGTCAACCCATGTAATTCCGGATCCGACACGGACGCGGAAGCTGCTCATGAATCGAACTGAACTGACCCATCTCCTCGGTGCCGTGGAGCGCAAAGGCTACACACTGGTGCCGCTTGAGCTCTATTGGAAAGGTGGCCGAGCCAAACTCCAGATCGGGCTCGCCAAGGGCAAGAAACAGCATGACAAGCGCGCCACCGAAAAGGACCGTGACTGGGAACGCGAAAAGTCGCGCGCCTTGAGGCGTTAGTTAGCTACGCTCAGCGGGCATTGCGCTGCAAGTCGACGATCAACGGACGATGATCACCGCCAATCGATTGATCGACCGTTGCCGCCGCGCAGGCCCAGGACCGATCGTAGAGCACGTGGTCGATGCGCGCTGCGAAACGTTTTTCGTGTTTGGTGTAGCCATAGCCGAATCCGCACTGCTCGAACGCATTGTGGTATCTCGCCCAGTTCTGCCGATAAATCGCACTCTCCACCGGCATATTGAAATCGCCGACGATAATCAGCGGCAATGGCGTCCGCCGCGCCCACGCGAGCGCAGCCACAGAGTCCATTGTGCGGGCTGCTATTTTGGACCACATGTCGGCACCGGGCCTCTTTGACCCCGTGAGAACGCTCTCAAGCCCGCGGCGCTGGGTGGCGAAGTGCACATTCATGATCGTAATTGCACCCAGCGGAGTTTCGATATCAAAGCCTACGATGACGCCGTTGCCGCCTACTGAGCGCAAATCGTCTCGCGGTCGCGAGTCCGTTCCAGTGACCTTCCATCGCGAGATCACACAGGTCTCTTCGACCAACAGAGTTGTCACGTCTGGAAAAACCAAGAACAGCTCGTCACTGTTTTTCGCGCATTCCTGCAACACCATCACATCGGGCTTAGAAATGTCGAAAAGCCGACGCAGTTCATCCGCCTCAACCTTGTGCTCGCCGGACGGCCGACTGTTACCTACATTAAACGTAACTATTCTTAAGTCGCGCGCGACGTTATCGCGCGCCTTCCAACCGGCCCAATGCCAGCCCATCACCGGCCAGAACACCACGACCATGGCGAACACAACAGCCAACGCGGACTTCCAATGGCGGCGTATCAGTGCCCACGGCAACAAAACGATTGCCGGCAGCGCAAGCGCCCAGCGCGGGCCGAATAGCAGGATCGAGACCGGCCACCAGCGATCCGCGAAATTGGCCAATAACAACCAGGCGAGCAAAACCAGCGCTACATAAGCCGCTGCCAGCGACTGCAGCCACGAAAATGACTTCTTTTTTCTGCTTTTCCCGGGTTTCATCGACCTTGAACTTGCAATTACAACCTGAGGCCCTATATTGGCGATGATAGCTAAATATGGGGGCGACCGGTTTCGACGTGGGTTGCGAAACGTATGAGGCGTGTCGAGGTGCAGTGACCCTCGTTAAAAATTTTCTGCATACTCTAGTTGCCAACGACGACAACTACGCACTAGCTGCCTAATACAGCAGCTGCCCTCTGACCGGCTGGTGTCTGTTACACCGAATCAGAGGTCGCGCTAACAGAATCGCGGCACTGCGTGCGACAGGAAGTGCCGTTAAAAGTCACTGTCACTGGCTGAGCGTCTTCCCTGCTCCTCGGGTAGCGTGAGGCGAGAAACAATGAGAGAGCTACACACGTAGAATCATCCGCGTAGGACTTGCGGACGCGGGTTCAATTCCCGCCGCCTCCAGACCTAACAAAACCGTTAGCCTAACAATTTTAGGCTAACGACTTTTGATCTTTCGCAACTATCATCAGATCTCTCCAAAGACGTTGAGGCCGCTACGACAGCCTACCGCTTCGGCCGCGCCCTGCTCTTAGCGGTCTTTTTTGCCCGTGTTCGGCCCCTGCCACCTGCCTTTTCGACCGTGCAATTGCGGCCTAGCCACGCGGCGAATTGTGATTCGGAGACATCGCCGGTCGCGACACCGATCATGATCAGGACCTCATCCTCCTCTTGCGGCTCCAAATCGTGTCCGTTCAAGAAAAGAAAAGCGCGAGTGGACAGTAGCGCGGTACGTTTGTTGCCATCATTGAACGCATGATTGCGCGCCAAGCCAATACCGAGCGTCGCTGCCAGTTCAAACAGTGTCGACTCGGGCTCGTAGGCGAGCTTGTTCCTGGGCTTGTCGATTGCGCTTTCCAGCAACGATTGCTCCAGGACGCCGCCCAAGCCCCCAAACAAATACACGGCCTCGTCGTGAATCGCCTGGACCATCTCCAGCGACAACCACTTGATCGCAATCACCGCTTCGCCAATTCCTTCAGGGCGTTGCGATGACGCCGCATGTAGTCACGCGTCGAATCCAGAACCTGGGCAAAGTCAGGATTGAAAGGCGTCAACTGAATTCCGTTCGGCGTACGAATCACGTGCAATTTTTCGCCGATTGCCACATTCAGCGCCTCCAAAATCTCCTTGCCAAAGGTCACGCCGGCCGAATTGCCAACTTTCCTGAGTGTTACCGTGTCGCTCATTGAATTGCTCCTGGATCAGAACGCATACGTTATAACTTATGTAATACAATGTCAAGCATACGGACCGCTGGAGTGTAGGTAGCTCATCAACTGTCCGGTCTTGTAGCTCGTGATCTGTCCGGTTCACGGTAGCGCCCCAAAAGGGGAGCGCCGTGAGAAGGACAGAGTGGCT
>JAYVJR010000069.1:0-2185 GCA_043769085.1 Gammaproteobacteria bacterium | reverse complement strand
CCGGTACCGGGTTTGGCGACCGTCGTTATGACCCGGCGCAACGGGTCGAGTTTTACGCGGAGAACCGCCCGGTGAGCCGCAGTTTTATCAAGTATGAGTGGCCGGACACCTTGTGCCGCAAGGGTATCGCCTGCGATGACGAATACCCGCGCGAGCGCCGGCGGCACAATCGCTTCTGGCCCGACGATGCCCATGGCTTTGCGCCCTATCCCCGGGGGCGGTGAGCGGCGGCTGCGATCAGGCAAATAATTGCAGCATCTGGCCCGGCTCCGTCCCTGGAATTTCGCGCTGGTAATGCAGGCCGATCTTTTCCAGCACGCGAATCGATGCCTTGTTGTGTGCGGAGACGATGGCGCAAATGGTTGCCAGGCCCAGAGCGGACCTGCCGTACTGCAGGCAGGCGGCGGCGGCCTCGGTGGCAAAACCGCAGCCAAAGGTGCTCGGCAGGAATGCATAGCCCACATCCGGGTGCTCCAGAGTGTCGCGTTTCAGGAGTCCGCACAGACCTAACAATGCGTGGCTGTTTCGATCCTCAACGACCCACAGACCCATGCTGTGCTGGCGGTAGGACGCACGGATGTTGGTTTCGATGTAGCGGCGCGAGTCATCGAGCGTGCGTATCCGGCGATCGCCGATGTTCTTGATAAAGTCGCGGGTGTTCAGCAACCGCCGCAGGAAAGCGGCATCTGTGTCTTCGATTTCGCGCAGCTGCAGGCGCGCGGTGCTCAGAACCTGAGTCACGAGGACAGTTGCGCTTAGGCGCGCGCCGGAGCTGACTGCAAATTCGAAATTTCGGCCGGCAGCAACGATGCGTACGGCACGGTGCCAGCGTGCTGACGCACCAGCAGTGCCAGCAATTCATCGGCGGTACAGGGCTCACCAAACAAGC
This sequence comes from Gammaproteobacteria bacterium, assembly GCA_043769085.1. Taxonomy (GTDB): domain Bacteria; phylum Pseudomonadota; class Gammaproteobacteria; order Steroidobacterales; family Steroidobacteraceae; genus UBA964. The sequence goes on along the minus strand of JAYVJR010000069.1, from coordinate 1,296 downwards.
GGCCCTGAGCCAGCGTACAGTTATGTTCGCGCAGGAATTCAATGTGACGTGCCGACTCGACGCCTTCGGCGATGACCTGCATTCCCAGGTTACGTCCCATTTCGATGATGGTGCGCACGATGGTGGCGTCGGCCTCGTCATCGACCACATCGCGCACGAAACTCTGGTCAATTTTCAGCGTGCCAATCGGAAACTGCTGCAAGGCGGACAACGACGAGTAGCCGGTGCCGAAGTCATCGATCGACAGATGCAGGCCCATCGCATACAACTCATCTAACAATCGCAGCGTGCGCTTGACATCAGCCATCAGCGTGGATTCCGTGATCTCGAGCTCGAACGACGTCGGCGACAGTGCGTACTTGCGGAAAATGGCGCGGCACCGCAGGATGAAGCTCGCCTGGCGCAGCTGCTTCAGCGACAGGTTCAACGACATGCGGCCTGGGTCTGGCAACTCGCCTAACATCCGTTTGTAGTCCTGGCAAACGCGGTCCAGCACCCATTCGCCGATATCCACGATAAGGTTGGATTCTTCGGCCAGCGGAATGAACTGCGATGGCGGTACGTCGCCGTGACCCGGCAGGTGCCAGCGCAATAGTGCCTCCGCCCCAACGATGCGACCGGTGCGAATGTCGACCTTGGGCTGATATCGAACCAGGAACTCGTCTTTTTCCAGGGCACGGCGCAGCTTGCTTTTCAGCATCAGGCGTTCAACCGCAGCTGAATTCATCTCGGTCGCGTAAAACGCGAAGGTATTGCCGCCGTTTTGCTTCGAGTAATACATGGCCGCGTCGGCATTGCGGATCAGGTCGATGACATTCTCGGCATCCTGCGGCGCGAACGCGATGCCGATGCTGGAGGTCATGAACACTTCCTGCTGGTTGACCTGAAAAGCCTGGCTGACCTGGTCGAGAATCGAACGCGCAAGATGTGCGATCGGACCGCGATTATCGATGTCCGGCGGCAAGCCTTCGACGAACACGGCAAATTCGTCGCCAGCGAGGCGTCCGACAATCGCGTCCTTCGGCAGCGCGCGCGACAGCCGTTCCGAAAGTATTTCCAGGGTGCGATCGCCGGCATTGTGGCCAAACGTGTCATTCACTTCCTTGAACCGGTCCATGTCCAGGTACAGCAGCGCGACCGACTGGTTCGATTTCAAGGCGCGTGACAATGACTGCTGCAGCAGATGCTGAAACTGCATTCTGTTAGGAACCTTGGTCAGCGTGTCATAGCGCGCCAGATAACGGATGCGGCGCTCGGCGCGCTTGCGATCCGTGATGTTGCGGGCGACGAAAATGC
>JAYVJR010000068.1:0-46311 GCA_043769085.1 Gammaproteobacteria bacterium | reverse complement strand
TCTCTCAATCGATTCAATGAATGCGCCTTCCAGGGTTCGGCCATACAACGCCTGTTAGTGTCGCGGCAGGACCAAGCAATGCCTGGTCTGGATGCGCGCGATAGCGGCGGACTGCTGCATCTCGCGTTGGAGCGCGTGTGGCAACAACTCAGCTGTCAGGCGGATCTTAAACGCATCCCAATATCCGACACCGGAAAATTCGTGGCCGGGATCATCGATGAGCTGATAGCGACCCGTATTGAGTCGCTGCCGTCAGCATTGTCAGCGCGGCGGGCGTCGTTGAATGTCGAAGCAAATCGTTTGTCAGCGAGACTCGTGGCCTTGCTGGATGCGGAGCGAGAACGCGAACCCTTCGATATTCACGGACTCGAATTGAGGAGTCGACTTGAACTGGCGGGTGTACACATCGATGTGCGGCTGGATCGGGTAGATCGGATCGGCAACGACCTTCTGGTGATTGATTACAAAAGCGGCGCGTCCGGTTACCCGCGATGGGATCAGGCTCCACCGCGAGAAATCCAGTTGCTGCTCTATCGGGAAGCGCTGCGGCAGCAGGGCCACGATCCGGCTGGTTTGCTGACATGGCATCTGTTGCCGGACCGTGTCAGGGCAGGTGGCGCGCTCGATGGTGACTTGAAACTGCCTGCAACACTGCAGCCGCGTCGAACGCTGGTGGATTTCAAGCTCGCGAAATCGCAATGGACCCCCTGGCTGACCGATCTGGCCCGCGAGTTTTGGCAAGGCGATGCGCGCTTGCAACCTCGCAAGAACGCCTGCCAACGTTGTGAACTTACTTTGTTGTGTCGACGCTTGGAGCGACTGGGACTCATGGCCGACGCCGAGTCCGGCGAAGATTTACCTGATACGGACGGAGGTGCACTTGGCGCCGCCGGATGACAGTGAGGTCCGACGCGAGGCTGTTCAGACAACAGCTTCAATTCTGCTGCGTGCGCCGGCGGGCAGCGGCAAGACCACGGTGCTGGTGCAACGGCTGCTGGTGTTGTTGACTCGAGTAGCCAAGCCGGAGCAGGTGCTGGCTATTACCTTCACGCGCAAAGCGGCAGCGGAAATGCGTGAGCGGGTATTGCAAGCCTTCGCCGTTGCCAGCGGCGCACAATTGCCCGCGGACGATGCTAACGAAAACCAACAGCGCACCTTTGCCCTTGCGGCTGACACCTTGCAACATGCGAATCGACTTGGTTGGGATCTGACCACGAATCCGGCGCGACTACGAATTCAGACGATCGAATCTCTGAATCACTGGATCGCCGCACAGCTACCGGCCAGCTCAGGTGCGGGCGGCGGTGAGATTGCGGAGAAGCCGGTGCTGTTGTATCGGGAAGCCGCACGCATTGCGCTCGAACAAGCGGCGACCGACCCAGTCCATGCAGCGTCACTGTCGCGTCTGCTACGCCTGGTGGACAACCGTTGGCAGACGCTTGAAACGCAAATTGCTGCTTTACTCCCCGAGCGCCACCGTTGGTGGCGCCATCTCGCCAGTGGCAGCGCCGACGAGCTTGCCACTCAGATCGGTGCCTGTCTGGCACAAATGTCTGTGGCGCCGCTGCGACGTGCGCACCGCTTGTTAGGTCCTGACTGGCTGGCGCGGGCAAGCGTAGTGCTGCGCGATACCGCATCAGCGAGAATTGCTGCGGGCGACCGAAGTAGCGACTGGCGCTCCTGGGCCCTGGAAAAAAATCCACCGGCCCCTGAACCGCAGGAGTTGTCGCGCTGGCGTTTGATTGGAAGACGCTTCCTGACCGACAAGTCGGTGCTTCGCCAACGCTTTATCGCGGAAAAAGGCCTGCCAGGCGTGGCGCCCGAGCACAAATCGCAGATACAGGAACTGGCGGCTGCGCTGCAATTGCTTCCCGATGCAACCGCGGTACTGTCTGAGCTGCGAGACTTGCCTGATCCAGTGCTGAGCGAGAACAATCGAACTGCGTTGTTAGCACTGCGGACAGTGCTGCCGCTTGCCGCTGAGGCGCTGGAGGAACTCATGAGTTCCCGCGGCCTGTCGGACCTGGTGGCGATCAGCGGACGGGCGCGACAAGCTCTCGTCAGCGATTCGGAGTCAACGGACCTGGCATTGCGGCTCGGTGAATCGCTAGATCATATTCTGGTCGATGAGTTTCAGGACACGTCGATCGAACAGTTCGAACTGCTGCAGACACTGACACGCGATTGGACAGCTGGCGACGGCCGCAGCGTGCTTCTGGTTGGTGATCCAATGCAGTCTATTTACGGATTTCGTGACGCCGAAGTGGCTCTTTTTCTGCGCGCGCGCGACCGAGGACTCGGCGATCTACGCTTGAAATCGCTGGAATTACGCCGAAATTTTCGCAGCCTGCCGGCAATCGTCGAGTTCGTAAACCGCAGCTTTGGTCGCCTGTTGCCGGAGCAGGACGACATACGCAGTGGCGTAGCCGCGTTTGCCGGTGCGGTGGCTGCCAAGACCACCCAAGGGGCAGGCGAAGTGCGCTTTCATTTGTTAGCACAGAGCGCAGAGACGTCGGCACGCTGCATTGAGGCGCGGCGCATCGCCGCTTTGATATCAGAGATCAGACGTACCGCGCCCGTCGATTCGATTGCGGTGTTGACACAGACTCGCGGCAACGTGCTCGGGCTTACAGAAACCCTGCGCCAGCAAGGCTGGCCGGTCCGCGGCGTCAAGATGGTGGCGCTCGAGGAGTTACCCTGCATCCAGGATTTGCTGGCATTGACTCGAGCAATGCTGGACCCGATGGATCATATCGCCTGGCTCGCGGTATTGCGCGCACCTTGGTGCGGGGCGTCTCTGGACTGCCTTGAGACTCTGGTGCGCTCGGCCGACAGCGCTTCGCTGGCGTCGGTCCTGAGCGATTGCCAACTTGGCGGCAGATGGCCGGACGGGTCCAACCCGCGTGTGGCGTCAACCGCGACTGAATTGCTAACAGGCATGGTCATGGCGAATCACCAGGGCATTGCCGCAGCTGTGAGCAGCACCTGGGAGAAACTTGGTGGGCCAGCCTGCCTCGGAGCAAACGCCAGCCTGCGCGACGCCGAGAATTTCCTGGCACGGCTGGCCGAAACTGCAGCTCGCCCCGACTGGCGTGGCGTGCAATCGCTTGAAATGCTAACGCAGGATCTTTATGCAGATGCCGGAGAGCCAACGGGTCTAGAGGTGCTGACTATTCATCAGGCCAAGGGCCTGGAATATGACCATGTAATTCTCGTAGGTCTTGCAATGCCGTGGCGTGGCGGCGACGCACCGCTGTTAGCTTGGCGCGAATTGCCGGCCGTTACCGATGACGCAGGCGGGCTATTGCTCGCAGTTCGACCCGACGCAGACCAAGGTCAGGACGGTAGTATTTATCGTTTTGTGCACCGAATACAGAAACAGCGTGAGGCACAAGAGAAACTGCGACTGCTCTACGTCGGCGCCACTCGCGCCATGCGCTCGTTACACTGGGTGGCAAGTCTGCAGCGCGACGGTGACGGAGCCTGGCGTCCGCCACCCACAAATTCAACCTTGGGTCTGATTTGGCCAGTCTTGGCCGACTCGTTCATGGCAGGGGATCGGCTCGACAGTTATCCGCTCGACAACCTACCAGACGGCACTGAAACGAAAGAACCCGCAGGGCTGCAACGATTGCCAGACGATTGGGCCATTCCCGATATGGGCATTCAAATCGACCCGCTGGTCCGACCTGCCGGCGTTACCCAACGCGAATCGGAACCGGAATTTTACTGGGCGGGCATTGATTCTCGGCATCTGGGAACCGTGCTGCACGCAGCTTTGCACCGCCTGGCAGTTCATGCGCGCAGCACTGGAGTGCTGCCAACCCAATTGCCCGATGACCCAGCGTGGCAGTCCGAGCTGCGCGCACTGGGAGTAGGGCCAACACAGCTGCCAGAAGCCGCGCGGCAGATTGGCACCGCGCTTCGCGCCACATTGGCCGATGAGACGGGCCGCTGGCTACTGGCGCCGACCCATCCTGAAGCCTGGTCGGAGCAACCGCTCACCGGGGTCCTGGATGGTGAATTGATCACCGCGATAATCGATCGACACTTCGTAGACCGGGACGGCCAACGCTGGATTATCGATTACAAGTCTGGCCGTCACATGGGCGGTGACATTCAAGCCTTCCTCGAGAACGAAAAGCGCCGTTATCATTCGCAGATAACACGCTATTGCCGACTGTTAGTAGCGTCCGGCCAACCGGCGCGCGCAGCGCTGTATTTCCCCTTCATGCAAAGGATTGTTTACTATGAACCGAACGAACATTAGCCGCTACGCCGTCGGTTTGCTGCTGCTGCAGTGGGTAAACAGCCCAGCATTGGCACAACAGTTGGTTGAATCTGAAACCACTTACGTCGTCGCTGGCGCTAACCGCAGCGCGACTCCGATGGCGAGCTGGCGCAAGCGCGCGGCGTTGCAGTCTGCGGTCGGCGTTGAAGCCGTGCGCAAAGCGCCACGCCAAGCAGTCCGCTACGATGTAAAAACAGTTTCCTGGCCATCAGCGACAGTCAAAGTCCTGACGTTTCGTAAGGCCGATGGCGGTGTACTCCACGCACTCAAAGAAGAAAAGCTGATTTATGTGCTGCAAGGCAGCCTGCAAACGACAGTCGGTGATCAGGCCGTGACACTGGCGCCAGGTGATGTCGCAAGCTTGCCATCCGGCATGTTAGCCAATCCCGGTGCGCCCACAGATACCGTTGTTCTCGCATGGACCGTAGCGAGCCTGACCCCGGGCGCCACCCCAACGGTAGTCCGAGGCGCGGCAACTGCGCGACAAAACTCGGGGCAGCTGTCCATTCAACGATACGAGTTTTCAGGCAACTCCGTGCGCTCGGTCGGTCTGGCAAAGGGGCTGAAGACCAACCCTAACAGCGCCAAAACTGACTCTTTGATTTACGTAACGCGCGGGCCCATGCGTTTCACGCAAAATGGCCAGGAATTCACCGTGACAGCGGGAGACTTCATCCGCGAGGTAGCAGGCCTGATGCACAATTGGGACGTGACCGAAGATTCAGCATTCGTGACCACGAGCGCTTTGCCGGTAGGGTCAGGACCAATCGATCCGAGCAAAGCGACCGATCGACCAAACTGACACGGCGCCTGGGCTCTGCGCAACTCTAGAAGCCACCTTCCAGTGCGAATGGCCGGCGACCGTTCGCATCGGTGGCACCGCCGAGGAAACGCAACGCATTGAGCACCTCGGGCGGTACTCCAGGTCGAGCGGCAAGGGCGCCTTCGACGACATAGCCAGGCGCGTTCGTTAGCCTGATCGTGCCTTGAAAATCAAATGGTCCGCCGCGATCCACCACCGAGCCTACGGGTTCGCCGGTTGCGTTCTGCACGCCGTCGAAAGTCACCGTCCACGAACCTAACGCCCCCGGAGCCGCCAGTTGGCGCAGACCATTGATATCCATCGCAGCTTTGACGAAGTTGATGGCGGCTGTCGGCGATAATCGCAGTTCGTCAATTCGGCCGCGCAGCGCGCCGCCGAATCCCTCGGGAACCCGGGCGCCAGCTGCGCGTAGCACGGGCGCAAGCACCGCGAGATCTGCCTGGGTGTTGAGCGTTGTCAACTGCAACGCGCCCGAGCGTTCACGCAAGACATTGCCGTCGACATCGATTCCCGCGCCTCGCAACTTCAGGTGTGTCGCGACTCTGCCTGTTAGCAGCGGCCAAACCCGCAACCGCCAGTGAAGCTCGCCCAACCGCTGACCCTGAAACACGAGTGAACCACATACACCGCGCCATATTGTGCCGCGTACGTCGCTACAGCCGAGCGTCGCGGGCAGGCGCGAAACAACGGTTGTGGCTGGCCAGCGGGCGATGACGACGGCCGCGAACAGCAAGAACACAGCAACCGAGAGGCGCCAACGCATGGGACGCTAGCGAGCTGCGATTTGAAGCTGAACCGCCGCGTTGACGGTACCCGGCGGCGCTGCGGGATTGATACTGAGTCCTACAGTAGTGATGCCATGCTGCTGGCGCATGCGCGCAAGCCACGCAACGACGTTATCGAATGGCGCCTCCCGCAATGAGGCCTGGTATTGGTTCTTCCCGGCTGGCGACACCTGACTGACGGAATTGCCGAGACCGGTTTCGCGTGCAATGCGATCGATGATCACCAGCGCATTGTCCGCCGTGACTGGCGTCGTGATGCCAGGACCCGAGGCCATTACTTGAGGCGCAGCTGATTCGAGCCAGCGCAGATCGTCCTGCTTGCGGGCCAGTCGTTGCTCAGCCGCGTTCACCCGCGTAGCCAGTGGCGCAAGTAGCGCGAATATCAAAATTGCTGCGGCGAGTAGTGCGCCTATCGCGAGGACCCGCTGCTCACGAAGTTCGCGACTTCGCCACCAGGACAGCAGTGCATCCATCAGGTAGCACCTGCCGCGCGGATGCGGATCTGCCCATCGTAACCGGTCGCCGCGGCAGAGCCGCTGAGCAGTTCCGCCTGCCAGCCGCCCGCTCGCAGTTGCGCGTTGATTCTCTCCAGGCTGTCGGCGTTATCGGCCCGAACCTTCAGTTCCAAAGCGCCATTCTGGTATCGCATGGACTCGATCTTGGCCTGCGGTGCAGCGCTGCGCGCACCCGCCAGTGCGGTCATCATTTCAAGCGCAAGGTCGCTGCCCGCGCCGCTACCCAGTCGCGCTGTCACGGCTTTGCGCAGTTGCGCCGTATCTGTCGGCGCTGCGTCAGCTAACAAAGCACGGCCCAGTTCTCCCATCCGTGCATCGACCTGCAGCTCGACCGCCCGAACCCGCGACCAGGCCAGCCAGTTGCCAGCCGCGAATATAGCGATTGAAACCAGTGCCAAGAGCGCTGCAATGCGCCACTGGCGCCAGCCTGCGCCGGCAGGCGAGGTGGGTTGATAGTCGCCTTGCAGCAAGTTGATCGGTCGAGCGAGCGGCAATTGCTGTGCATACAGAGGTAGTGGCCCCTGAGGCAAAAGCTGCACTTTGACGGTGAGAAAACGCGCCCGCAACGCATCGACTTGATTGCTGCGTTGCTGCCAGTCGGCCGGCGATGCATACAACAACAGCGAGCGGTGGGTTGGATCGCCGGCGCAGGCGATGTCGAAGGCATCGCCCAGCGGATCTACCGGAACAGTGCAATGAGTGCCGTCCTGCAATCTGACCAGCACCGAATCGCCTAACAAAAGCCCGACGACTTGTCCCGGGTTCTCAGGCAAAAGCGCCGCTTCCGGATAGATCGCGGAAACACGCAGACCCGCTGCTTGCAGCGCATCCAAGTATTGCTGCAATCGGTCGCGCGCAATGACACTGACTGGCACGCGACTGCCATCGGCGGTCTTTTCGCCGACCGCGACATGCATGTCCTCGATGTTGTCCGCGAGTTGCTCTTCGATGGCAAAAGGCACTGCGAGTTGCCAGCGGCCGGTAGTCCGCGCAGGCAGATCCGCACTGAGACTAACCACATCGTCTGATGGCACCAACACCACGACTTCCGCGCCAACAGCCTGCACTGCCGCCTCGGCCAAAGCGGATGACAATTCTCCAGACCTAGGCGGTGCTGCGGCTGCACCGCGCGCATCACAAGCGACCCAGCTGACGGCCATGCCATCCTCTGACCCATGGGACAGGCGCACTAACAAGTATCGATTCATTCTGTCATTGTCCGTCTGTCATTGTCCGTGTCAAAACTCGCACCTCGGGCCGCGCGCCAGTGTCCCTTCGCATCAACAAACTCGTCAGGTCAAACGGCTGTGGACCAATTGTAACCAGGCTGCGCAGCTCGAAGAAATCCGATCGTACCTTGATACGGTCGCTGATTTTCTGAAAATCGGCAGGATTGCCACTGATAAATAACGCCTGCAGCTGAGTGTCGGTGGGATAGCAACCCGATTTTCGTTGCGTCAGCAGCGTGCTGGCATTGGCTGACCAGAGCTTTTGATTGACGAGCGCATCCAGCAGCGTGCCGCTGGCGGTGCACAGGTTGATTTTGCGCAGGTCGCGCGGCAGCGCCGTGACGTGGGGTGCCAGCAGCAGATAGTGTTCGAGACCAAACTGTGGAATCGACAGCAGCTCGGAGACGTGCAGCATCGGGTGGTTTGGTGGCCGGTGGGGGGGTTGTTGCGCCGAATAAAGACTGTCTTCGCCGCCGTTGGATTCGGGTTGTTGATCAGGGTCCATGTAGTCGACAATCAGGTCGGCTTTTTGCGCCGGAATAGCCAATAATTGCATCAGGCGCTGCAGAATTTCGAGCGTCACAGCATCCTTGACGCCTTTGTCATCGACCAGGCTGTTGAGGTTCAGACGGCCATCCAGGTCGGTCACTTGCCCCAAAATGCTAACACCATCGATCAGTTCGAACGGCCCCTGGGCCGAATGCCAGTCTTCGTTCCAGTCGTCGGACTTATTGTTGTCTTTGGCAAGAGCCCAGGCCGCCAGACCCTCGGCGCCTGTTTGCGCCTGAAACGCCTGCTCAACTGCGGCGCTGCCAGCAGCGCGGCGCAATGCCAGGGCGCTGCGAAACTGGATGCCAACCGCGATCGCCGCCGCGATTGCGAAAATCACAATTGCGGCGAGCAGAGCGACTCCGCGTTGTGCAGGCCGCGCGCGGCGATTCATCCAGGCACCTCGATAACGCGTCGAAGCAAGCCGAAATCCTCGGTTTCGATCAACACCTCTATGGCGAGCGGGCGCAAGCGTAATAACGATGAGCCTGCAGCGACGGCGGCCGGTGGCCAGCTGTCCTGCCATTGGCGGCCCACGTTCATCGCCCGCATCGTGATACTTTTGACGCGCCCCAGCAGCACGCGTTTACGCGGCGTTCCGCCTTGGGCCGAATCTAGCACCGGCCACTCGAGCCGGACCAGTTGGCCGTTGTCGAGCAAATAATGCACTCGCTGCAGACTGCTTCGGGCGACGCCACTGCTGTTACGCCAGCCGCCGCGCGTCAGATGGGCAAGCACGTCGCTGCGCGGTTCGATCCACAACGCGGCCTCATCACTCGATCCCTGCGCGTCGCGCACCGGTCGTGATACCAACTGTCCGAAATCGAGACTCAAAAAACGCATCGTCGTTTCAAGCTCCCGCAGGCGCGCTTCCGCGGCCGAGATACTCGCGCGATGATTCGCCGCCGCACTGACGGCGCCATAACCCATCGCAAACATGATTGCGAAAATGAATATCGCGACCAGAATTTCGATCAGAGTGAAACCGCGGCGCCTGTTTCCTGTTGGTAGTGACATACAGTGCGTCAAGTGCTGCCGCTACCGGTCGAGCCGGGAATAATAGGTGGCACTGTTGGATTCGCTGGGTTTGAATTTGGATTCGGTGTGCCTGCGGGTGGCGCCACAGGTTCCCAATCCGGCGTGTCACCGCGCGGTGCAGCCACGTCGCTACCTAACACGCCCGTGACCGTGACCAAATAGTTCTGGTCCGATTCTGCACTCGGTGTCGCAGTAGCTAGGCCGGCGAGACGAACGCTGACATCGATGCGGCGCAGACTGGCGAGTGCCAATGGTTCGCTCGTTTGGCGCCACTGCCAGCGTCGACCCGCAAACTCGACCTCGCCTTTGGTTTCACCGGAACTTGCCGGCGCTGCCTCGACCCGCTGCTCGGCAATACGGTTCAGAGCGATCCATTGCGCAAAGCTGCGATCGCGCAGCGACACCGTGGTGTCTGCGGCGCCCGACACCGCCTCCATGGCGGCGGCGGCCGCCAGCGCCACGATGACCAGCGCGATCAGCACTTCTATCAGGGTAAACCCTCGCCGACCCGAGTACTTCATGGCGCATCCAACGGCTTGCCGGACACCAAAATATCAATTCGCGGCTGGGGAACCGTCAGGGAACGAGCATTGGACCGATCTTCGGGTGCATTGTTGCCCCGAAAAACCACCCGTGCCGGCTCGATGTTATCGCCCAGTCGCAATTCGAACTCGCTGAGCTCGCCGCCCGCGTAGAAAACGGCCACAGGCGGTGGCGCAGTCTTTTCTTTCGAGGATTTATCCTGCGAGTCGCTCATGGGTTTCAGTAGTACCGGTCGCCCCTCAACAATAGCGGTGAATTGCCAGTCGGCCGGCAGATTGAGCGACTTTGCTAACAAATCGTCGCTGCTGTCGACCCAGGTACGCGATTGTGCGTCGTAGGTAACAAAACGTGCGCCGTTAGTCGATGCGATAAGACCGTAGTCGCGACCTTCGAGTTCCGCGCGTTCGCGGGCGTAATCCATCAGTTCAGTGAGTCGCTCACGCGTGCGGGTCAATGCCCGGTCACCGCCATCTGCTAAACCCAGAGCCAGCACGCCGCCGGCAATCATCACGCCCATGATGACCACAACGACCATGATCTCGATGAGCGTGAAACCGCGCGCTGTGCGCATGGGCGCTCCGAAAGAACTAGGGACTAGCGTTTTCGAGGCCGTGATTGCTGACATTGTCGGCGTCTTTTTCCGCCGTGCCTTCCTCACCGTCGGGCCCCACCGAATAGACATCGTAGTCCGCAGCGCCGCCCAGTCCCGGAGCGCGGTACAAATAGGGCGAACCCCAAGGGTCCACGCTGGCTTTGCTGATATATCCGCCGGGCCGCCAATTGCGGACGTTTTCGGGTTGCGTCACCAGCGCTTTGAGGCCCTGTTCCGTGGTGGGATAGCGCGACGTATCGAGCCGATACATCGCCAGCGCCGCCTCAATTTTCTGGATATCGCCCTGCGCTTTGACAATTCGCGCCTGATCGACCTGACCCACCACACGTGGCACGACGAATGCCGCGAGCAAGCCAATGATCACGACGACCACCATGATTTCAATCAGCGTGAAGCCACGCATCCGCGTACGAACAAACAGCGACATGCGCAAATGATAACACCGCCCTTGGACGCTCAGGAGGCGCACCGGCCGGTATAATCGTGAGCCAATTCACAGACAGGTGGCGCATGAAGATGGCGATGGTGTTTCCAGGGCAGGGCTCGCAGGCCGTTGGCATGCTCGTCGAACTCGCTGCCCTTCATCCGGTCATCAAAGCGACCTTTCAGGAGGCTGGCGCCGCTCTGGGATATGACCTGTGGTCTTTAGTCACCGAGGGACCCAAAGAGCAGCTTGATCGCACAGAGTTTACGCAGCCGGCGATGTTAGCGGCCGGCATTGGCACCTGGCGGGCCTGGTGCGCTCAGGGCGGCGCTCGCCCTGACTGGGTCAGCGGCCACAGCCTTGGGGAGTATTCCGCACTGGTAGCTGCAGAGGCGTTGCTGTTTACCGACGCGTTGAAGATTACCCAGTTTCGGGGGCGCGCTATGCAGGAAGCCGTGCCGGTCGGCGCGGGCGGCATCGCAGCCATTCTGGGCATCGACGACCATGAAGTCGAAGCTGCTTGTCAGGAGGCCGCTCAAGGCAAAGTGGTTGAGCCTGTTAATTTCAATGCGCCAGGGCAGGTCGTCATCGCTGGCGAGATTGGCGCGGTGCAACGCGCCATAGAAGCCGCCAAGACGCGCGGCGCAAAACGCGCTGTCATGTTACCGATGAGCGTGCCCGCACACAGCAGCCTGATGCTGCCCGCTGCTGCGCGGCTGCGCGAAAAACTGCAAGGTATCGCGATTGCCGCGCCGCGCATCCGATACATCAGCGGCGTTGACGCGCAGGAGCATTCCGATCCGGACAGTATTCGCGAGCGACTTGCGCGCCAGCCGGCGCAGCCAGTGCACTGGACGGGCGTCGTGCGCGCGCTATTGGCGGCAGGTGTCACCCGCTGCATCGAATGCGGCCCCGGACGCGTGCTGACGCCCATGAACAAACGTGTCGAAAAGCGCAGCGACGTCACCTATATATCGATCGACGATCCAACAACCATGACAAATGCCCTGGCTGGCTAACGGAGCTAACAAACATGTTTGACAATGATCTGGTTCTGGTCACCGGTGCATCCCGCGGCATCGGCGCCGCCATCGCCCAGGGATTGTCGGCTGCGGGAGCGCGTGTCATCGGCACTGCGACCACCGCAGAGGGTGCCGCCGGCATTTCGGCGGCGCTTGCACCCTTGGGTCGACAAGGCCGTGGCGCGGTGCTCAATGTCTCTGATGCGGCGAGCATCGATGGCTTGGTCAAGGAGCTTGAGCAGAGTGAAGGCATGCCGACCATTCTCATTAACAATGCGGCGATTACCCGCGACATGCTGTTGATGCGCATGAAAGATGAAGACTGGAACGCAGTGATCAATACCAATTTGTCATCCGTATACCGGCTTTCCAAAGCCTGCCTGAAACGGATGGTCAAAGAACGCAATGGCCGCATCATCAACCTAACTTCCGTGGTCGGTGTAACCGGCAATGCCGGTCAGACCAACTATGCAGCAGCCAAGGCGGGCATCATAGGCTTCACCAAATCTCTGGCCAAAGAGCTCGCCTCGCGCAATGTCACGGTCAACGCGGTGGCCCCAGGATTTATTGATACAGACATGACCCGTGGCCTGACCGAGGCGCAACGCCAGCAATTGCTTGCTCAGATACCTGCTGGTCGTTTGGGTGAACCTGCCGATGTCGCGGCGGCGGTACGGTTTCTGGCATCCCCTCAGGCTGCGTACATTACCGGGCAAACACTGCACGTTAATGGCGGAATGTACTTAGCCTGAGAATTCAACGTAGCGAAAAAACGACAAAAAAATACCAATAAAAACAAGCACTCAAGGTACTCCCGCCGAGCATTCATGACCATATTGTGGCGGTCCGCCGGGCCATCCCCTACAATACCGCGCCCTCTTGGGGGTACCACTTAGGACTACATATCGATGAGCACTGTTGAACAGCAAGTCAAAGCAATCGTGGCCGAGCAATTGGGCGTCAAGCCTGAGCAAGTGACCAACGAAGCCTCGTTTGTCGATGATTTGGGCGCCGATTCGCTGGACACCGTCGAACTCGTCATGGCTCTCGAAGAAGAGTTTGAGACCGAGATCCCTGATGAAGACGCCGAAAAAATTACCACCGTGCAGCAGGCCATCAACTACGTATCCGAACGCCGCAAAGCGTCTTGATACCTGTTTAATGCCCGGGCACTGCGCGGCTAACGACCAGAGGGCAGGCCGGTGAACGCACGGCGTGTCGTGGTTACCGGGTTGGGAATCGTGTCGCCTGTCGGCAGTACGGTCGCGTCCGCGTGGGACTCCGTCCTGCGAGGTGAGAGCGGCATTGGGCCGATTACCAAATTCGATGCAAGCCAGTTTCCGACACGCTTCGGCGGCGAGGTAAAAGGTTTCGACGTGTCGCAGTACATACCGCCGAAGGAAGCACGGCGGATGGACCAGTTCCTGCAGTACGGCGTCGCCGCCGGGATACAGGCGGTCGCTGATAGCGGTCTCGATTTCGCGCGAATCGACCTGGAACGCATGGGTGCGATTGCCGGGGCAGGAATCGGCGGGCTGGAGACTATTCAGAATGAGCACGACGCTTACCTGAGCACCAAGACGCCGCGCAAGATTTCGCCGTTTTTCATCCCGTCTTCCATCATCAATATGATTGCCGGGCACTTGTCGATCAAATATGGCTTTCGCGGGCCGAATCTCGGCGTCGTAACGGCCTGTACGACCTCGACCCATGCCATTGGACTGGGCGCACGGACCATTCAGTATGGCGATGCCGATGTCATGATCGCCGGTGGTGCGGAAATGGCGCTGACCGTGTTAGGTATTGGCGGTTTCGGGCAGGCCAAAGCACTCTCCACTCGCAACGATTCGCCAGCGCAGGCCTCCCGGCCCTGGGACAAGGATCGCGACGGTTTTGTCGCCGCAGACGGCGGCGGCGCAGTGGTGCTGGAAGAGTTGGCACATGCCAAAACCCGCGGCGCGCGCATTTATGCGGAATTAATCGGTTTTGGCATGAGTGGCGATGCCTACCACATCACGGCGCCTCCAGAAGATGGCGCTGGCGCCATGCTGGCAATGCGCAATGCGCTGCGCGATGCCAAGATCGCGGCAGAATCTGTGCAATATCTCAACGCACATGCAACCTCGACCCCACTCGGCGACAAGGCCGAGACCACCGCAATCAAGCGCGCCTTTGGTACGCACGCGGCGCGCCTCGCTGTCAGCTCAACAAAATCAATGACCGGTCATTTGTTAGGTGCGGCCGGCGTGGTTGAAGCGATTTTTTCAATTCTCGCCATTCGTGATCAAGTGGCGCCACCGACGATTAATCTCGATACGCCTGATCCGGACTGCGATCTCGACTATGTGCCGCATACCGCGCGCCAAATGCCAATCGACATAGCGGTGTCGAATTCCTTCGGCTTCGGCGGCACCAACGGCACAGTTGTCTTCCGTCGCTTTACGGCCTGATATGAGCGGCCCAGCAGGGCAGCGACGCGAAGTGACCGCCAGCCCCGATGCACTCTTGCAGCTGGCGCTGCGTTATCCGGACCGTTACCCGGTATTTCTCGACAGCGCCGGCGAGGGGCCTCTGGCAACTCAGAACCTGTTGTTTCGCAGCCAGGGCGCTGCACTGACACGCGATGCGTCTGGGCGGCTTAGCGGCTCACACGCCACTCCAGCCGCCAATTTTTTTGACGCCCTGCGGAGCTGGTTTGCCGAGTTTGCGCCGCGCGCGCGGTCGGCCGACTGGCTGGGTGGCTGGGTGTTGTACTTGGGGTATGAATGCGCTGCCGATATTGAATCGGTGCTGCGATTACCGCTGTCCCCCGACAGTGTCAGTGCCTGTGCGGTGTGGTGCCCGGTACAACTCGCGGCGCGGCCAGGTAGTGCCAAGGTTGTTATCAGTGGCGCAGCCGACAGCGCGGCTTTGATCGACGCTTGCACGGCAGATTTGTTAGCTTTGCAGCAGCCCGCACCACTGGCAACGCAACTGTTCGGGCCGTTCGTTGCCTTGGAAGATCCGCCGGAAATCTACTTGCACGCTGTACAGCGTGCTAAGGCCCATATTGCCGCTGGCGATGTTTACCAGGCGAATCTGTCTCGCGCCTGGCGTGCGCCGTTTGCCGCGGATAGCCGTAGCGTCATTGCCACGTTGTATCCGCGTCTGCGCAGCGCCAATCCAGGGCCTTTTGCCGCGCTGTTCCAGTGGGGGACGTTCGCTGTGTTGAGCTCATCGCCCGAACGGCTACTACGATTGGACGGCACAATGGCCAGCACTCGACCGATCGCCGGAACCCGTCCACGTAGCAATCGCCCTGATGCGGATCGGGCGGAAATTGCCGCGCTCGTGGCCCATCCCAAGGAGCGTGCTGAACACATCATGTTGATCGACCTCGAACGCAACGACCTGGGGCGCGTCTGCGAAGGCGGCAGTGTCGAAGTTGACGAGTTTCTGGCAGTCGAGAGTTACCGCCATGTGCATCACATCGTATCCAATGTGCGTGGCCGTTTGCGCGCTGGAGTTTCACCGATCGACGCTCTGCAGGCCGTGTTTCCCGGCGGTACCATCACAGGCGTGCCCAAGATTCGTTGCATGCAATTAATCGCCGAATTGGAAGGACAGGGCCGTGGCGCCTACACCGGTTCACTCGGCTATATCGGGCTCAATGGCCACAGTGATTTCAATATCCTGATTCGGTCACTGGTGATCGACAATCAACAGATCCGATTTCGCACCGGTGCCGGCATCGTTGCAGATTCTGAACCGCTGCGCGAGCTTGAGGAAACCCGCGCCAAAGCGCGCGGTTTGCTGGCCGCGTTAGGCATGGAATCGTGACCAAGTTGATGCTGAGCTGGATTGACGGCGTTGCCGGCAATCAGATCGCGGTTGTCGATCGTGGCCTGCAGTACGGCGACGGGCTGTTTGAGACCATGATGGTTCGCGATGGGCGCATTCGTTTCCTGCAGGCGCATCTCGATCGGCTGACTGACGGCGCCAAGCGACTGGGGCTCCTGCCATGCAACCGCCTGCAACTTGCGGCCGAATGGCAAGCTGGCGCCATGCAACTCGGCACCGGAGCGCTGAAAGCTTTACTGACTCGCGGTGATGCCATGGTGCGTGGTTATGCGCCGCCACTGAACGCGATTCCGCGCCGCATTTTATTGGGCTACCACGAGGCACTGGGTGTGCCACCCGAGCCGGCGGCAGTCTGGTGTTGCGCAATGCAGTTGAGCGAGAACCCGGTTCTCGCCGGCATGAAGACCCTTAACCGCTTGGAACAGGTGCTCGCCTGCGCCGAGTGGCAGCAGGCCGCACGCAGTCTATCGCTGAATCTGCGGGAAGGGCTGCTGAGGTCTGTCAATAGAACGTTTGTTAGTGGCACGGCCGCTAACTTGTTCTGGCGAACAGGCAGCGTGTTGCATACGCCGCCGCTTGATCGTTGCGGCATCGCCGGCGTCATCAGGAGCGTCGTCTTGCGGGATGTCAATCATTTGGGCTTGACGGTCACGCAGTCCCCAGCCCAACTACAGGACTTGCTGGATGCGGACGAGGTATTTTTGACCAACGTGCGGTGGCCAGTTCTGCCTGTCGGCAGCCTGCACTATGATGACGGTCGAAAACAGCGCGACTGGGACATGAGCGCTGCATGCGCGCGTCAGTTGACGACCTGGCTTGCAGGAATGAACGAGTGATGGCGAACAACGGTAACAGCTCAGTCACAACAACAGCGTCGAAGCGCCGGCTGACACGTTGGCTTTTTTTCGTCGGGCTAGTTCTGTTAGCTACCGGCGCTATGACCTGGCGGTATCTAGGATCAACGCTGCGTGCGCCGGGACCGCTGGCAGAAAGCATTGCCTTTGACGTACCAGCCGGCGCAAGCCAGAGACAAGTCCTGCAGTTGCTGCAGAAATCGGCCGTTATCCAGGATGCGCGTGCGGCAGAACTCGCCTTGCGCAGCGCTGGAAGTGCGCCGGTTTTCAAATCGGGTCGGTATCGAATACCGGCGCGCGCCAGCCTGGCGGCGGTCGAGGAGCTGTTATCTTCAGGTCAGGTGGAACTCCTGAGCCTAACCATCCCGGAGGGTTGGACATTCGCGCAGGCCCGCGCTGTCATTGAACGCCATCCCGATGTCGATGCCACATTACGCGGCAAAAGCGCTGCGGCCATCATGGCGGCGCTGGACCTGAAAGGCGCCGCAGAAGGGCGTTTTTTCCCCGATACCTATCGTTTTTCCGCAGGCACTCGCGACCTGCAGATCTATCGGCAGGCCAATCTGAAAATGCAACAGGTATTGGACGCCGCCTGGGCGGCGCGCGCCGCGGGGTTGCCCATCGCTAACAAAGAGGACGCCCTGGTGTTAGCCTCGATCATTGAAAAAGAGACCGGTACGGCGGATGAACGGCCACTGATTGCGGCGGTTTTCGTCAATCGATTGCGGCTTGGCATGCGACTGCAGTCGGACCCTACCGTCATCTACGGACTGGGCAGCAGTTACGACGGCAATATTCGGCTCGAGGACCTGCGCACCGATACGGTTTACAACACATATACCCGCGCTGGACTGCCACCCACGCCGATTGCTTTGCCAGGTCGCGCTGCCATCGAATCCGCATTGCGGCCTGCGGTAAGCGACGCCTTGTTTTTTGTCGCTACAGGCCGGGGCGATGGGCGCCACGTTTTCAACAAGGAATATGCCGCACACCAACGCGCAGTCAATGAGATGGTACGCACTCAACGCGCTGTTAGTGGGAGTCGGACGCCGTGAAAGGCAGGTTCATCACCCTGGAGGGCATCGAAGGCGCGGGTAAATCCACACTCGCGCGGAATTTACTCGAACGACTGCTGGCGAGCGGCCGGCGCGCCGTCCTGACGCGGGAACCTGGCGGCACGCCGCTCGCCGAAAAGCTGCGCAGCGCCGTGCTTGACCGTGGCAGCGAAGAGATATCGCCGACCAGTGAAACGCTGATGATGTTCGCGGCCCGGGCGATTCATGTCGACAACTTAATCCGCCCCGCCATTGCGCGCGGCGACTGGGTGTTGTGCGATCGCTTTACCGACGCCACTCGAAGTTACCAGGGCGCTGGCCGTGGCGTTGCGGCGCAGCTGATCGAATCGCTGGCCACTCTGGTACACGGCGATTTGCAACCAGACATTACTCTGTTGCTGGATTTGCCCGCCGAGCTGGGTCTCGCTCGATCGCGCGCCCGCGGCGCAGCAGCTGATCGCATCGAATCTGAAACGCTGGCATTTTTCGAGCGAGTTCGGCAGCGCTATCTGCAATTGGCGGCCGCCGAGCCTTTCCGGTTCGTGGTTCTGCCTGCAGCATCGCTGGGGCCGCAGGCATTGGCGGATGCCGCCTGGCAAGCCATACAGACTCGGACCCAATGACCGCACAAGCCGTTCATGCAGTTGACGAACTGCCATGGCTGCAGGATGCCATGTCGGTAGCGCGCGCTGCGCTGTTAGGCGATCGCGCACCGCATTCGTTGTTAGTTGTCGGCCAACCGGGAGCAGGGCTCAGGCTGTTCGCCGACTGGTTGATAGCGCTGCGGCATTGTCGCCAGCAAGACGCGGCTCCCTGCGGCAAGTGCCGCTCCTGTCTGTGGCTGGCCGAGGGCAACCACCCAGACCACGTATTGCTGACTCCGCTGGAAGATTCCAAAGAAATTCGCATCGATCAAGTCAGAGAATTGCTGGTGCAACTCGCTATGACTGGTCATGGCGGCCGCTATCGGACGTCATTGCTATGGCCCGCTGAGCGTCTCAATAGGAATGCCGCGAACTCTTTCTTGAAAATGCTCGAAGAACCACCGTCTAACAGCCTGCTGGTGTTAGCGACTGCCGCGCCATCTAGATTGCCGGCCACCATCCGCAGTCGGTGCCTGCGCATCTCGTTGCCTACTCCGAGCCGCAAGCAGTCGGCCCAATGGCTGCATGCGCGCTGCGGCGGCCAGGTTGACGCTTGGCTGCGCGTACTCGAGGTCGCTGGCAACAATCCCGCACAGGCCTGTGCTGGCGAGCTGGCAGTTCAGCTTGAAAGCGTGCAGGTTCTGGAACAGGAAACCATGGCCTTGGCCGAAGGCAAACGTGAACCTCTGCACATGGCAAAAACCTGGGACGACGAGCGCTACGAGATCCGTCTGCTGGAGTTGGAGAACCTGGTCACAAAATACTTGATATCCGTAGCCGGAACGAGCAAACCGCACTTGCTCTCGCTCGCCGAGATGACGAAACTAAGACCTATGTTCGAACTCATCGATCGGGTGCGGGAGGATCGGCTGCTCGCGCCGACGCCCGTCAATCGCCGTCATGGCCTGACAGTGCTGTTGAGCGCTACCCAGGCTGCCTGGCGCAGTGCCAGCATGACTGGCAGGCACACACGATGAGTTTGATGCCGCGCGCAGGCAGCGGTAAGCCAGGCCTGCTAACACTGACCATCAAAGACAAAAGTGCTCTTTATCTTGCGTACATGCCATTTGTGCGCAACGGCGGGCTCTTTATTCCTACCAACACCAATTATCGGCTGGGCGACGACGTGTTCATGTTGCTCAATCTCATGGGCGAGGACGAAAAACTGCCGGTCGCTGGCCGTGTTATTTGGGTGACACCGAAGGGTGCGCAAGGCAAGCGCACCGCTGGCATTGGCGTGCAGTTTTCAGAACAGGATCGTGGCCAGACTCAGAAGAAAATCGAGACCTATTTGGCGGGCGCTATCGCAGGCGACAAAGCCACACATACGATGTAAGGGCTGGGGATGTAAGGCTGCGCGCTTGAACGCTGGCCTCAGGCCGAACGACGTAGAGTCAGACTAAGATCCGTTCGATTCAGACCGCCCTGCAGAACGTAAGCTTCGAAGCCTTTTTCAACCAGGATGAATGCTGCCGCAGCACTGCGACGTCCGGTGTCGCAACAAACCACATAGGGTGTGCCGGGATCGAGCGTGTTGAGTTTCATGCGAATGAAATACAATGGAATATTGACCGAACCTTCGATACTCATGGTCTGAAATTCGCTGGGCAAGCGCACATCCAGCCATTTCGCACCGCCCGCGACCAACTCCTGCGACTGTTTTTCGTCGACGTTGTGCACCAGCGGTTCGTTCATCAGTTCGCGAAAGTCTTCTTTCGACAGGCGCATCAGCACGCCGTCGGTCGCCATCCGAATGGTCGCGTTACGTTTGGCTTCGGCAATCAAAGCCTCTTCGCCGAAGGAATCACCGGGACCCAGTTCGGCGAGTTTGATGCCATCTTTGTTTAGCGGAGTTTCGCGCGTGACCGTGCATCTGCCGCTGACGATTGCATAGAAATAGTCACCTTCATCACCTTGCTTGATGATGGTTTCGCCAGCCCGATAGGCGGTGCGTTGCATCCGCAGAAAAATCGCCTGGATACTGGCCGGGGGAATGCGCTGAAACGCGTTGCTCGACAACAATATGGTCATCCAATCGTCGTCCGCCCCGTCGCCACCCACCATGCTGCGCAGATCCGCGACTTCATAGGTGCCGGTCTTGTCCCAGGTGATCATCACGTCGAGCATTTCAGTGTCGAGGGCGATGTATTCGATCTGATCCACGGCACGCGCGGACATCTTGCGGGGCTGGTGATTGGCGAGCGGATTACGCGCATCGGCTGATCCGCCACGAATCATCGCCACCGTACGATCGCCTTCGCGAATCTCTACCAGACCGGAGAGCAGCCAATACGTTTTGCGGTCCCGCTCGCCTTCTTTAAAAAGCTGCCGGCCCGGTGAAATTTGTTGGACCGTCACTTTTTTGCAGAGCGCAACGAGGTTGTCCTTCTTCATGCCTTCCAAAGGCGAGAGGGACATGAGCATTTCAGGAGTCACTTCGTTGTCGTCGGCCATTTATTCAGCCATGCTGCATTGCAAACAGCAGAAATCGTAACACGCGACTTTAGCGACGGCCCGATACCTGTGTCACGGCTTGGCTGAATTCATTAAGGTTGGCCAACCGGGGTCCGGCGCAAAACGCGAACCGTATCTCGTCTGCAGTTCCAAAAGTCGCTGGTGCACTTCCATCAGACCACGTTGGCGAGCGTAGGCTAGGGGGCCGCCCCTGAAAGGCGCAAATCCAGCGCCAAAGATGACCGCCGCATCGACCGCATCCTCGTTGTCGACCACTTTTTCGCGCAGGCATGCCACGCACTCGTTCACCAGAGCTAACACCAGGCGATCGCTCAGATCCGCCGGCGGTGCGCCTGCCGGAGCCTGGGGCTTGACGGCCTTGCCGTCGGCCCAGTTATAAAAACCGACGCCTGATTTGCGACCCAATTTTTTCTCGGCGACCAGCGAATTGAGTCGCGACATATCGGGCCGCTCCTTGTTGAGCGCCGTGCTGACGATCTCGCCCACATGTTTGCAGACATCGAGGCCGACGACATCCGCCAATTCCACCGGCCCCATGGGCATGCCGAAATCCAGCATGCACTGATCGATGGTCGCGAAGGACAAGCCCTCAGCCGAGGCAAACATCGACTCAAAGAGATAGGGAACCAATACGCGATTAACAACGAATCCTGGCGCACTGGCGCACGGCAACGGAATTTTATCGATCTTACGAACAAAGGCCAGCGCGGCGTCGAGCATCACGCTGTCGGTGCTGCGGCCATGGACAATCTCCACCAGAGGCATTTGCGCGACCGGATTGAAAAAATGCAACCCGGCGAGGCGCGATGGTCTGGCCAGTTTCGCAGCCAGTTCTTCGATCATGATTGAAGAGGTGTTCGTGGCCAGCAGGGCACTGTCCTTCATACGCGGTTCAAGCCGCGCATAGAGTTCATGCTTGGCGGCCAGGTTTTCAAATATTGCTTCGATGATCACATCGGCATCGGGCACGCCGTCACCTGCCACGTCAGCCCGCAGACGCTGCAGCGCCTCAGCGGCCTTCGGCCCACCTTTGTAGCGTTTGTCGAATTGTTCGCGCGCGCGCTTCATGGCGGGCTCAATGAACTCGGCCGCTCGGTCCTGCAGGGTTACGGTCATTCCACGCAGTGCGCACCAGGCCGCGATGTCGCCTCCCATGACGCCGGCACCGACGACATGAACATGTTTGATCGTCGCGGGAGTCTTTGCTGCGCGGCTCTTCAACTGATCCTGCAGCATGAAAACGCGCACCAAGTTGCGCGACGTCGGCGTAGCAAACAGATCAGCAATTGATTTGGCTTCAGCGTCGAAAGCCGCAGGCCCGCGTGCACCGTGCCTCAACCACAAATCCACGATGGCATAGGGGGCAGGGTAGTGCTCGCGGCGCGCGCGCTTGGCCACTTGTCTAAGCAACCCTGGCGCGACCAGAGGGCGCAGCCAGCCAAATGACAACAATCGGTCCAAGAACCCGGGACCACGCGCGGCAGGTGGACTGCGCACGATGTCGCGGGCGGCCGCCGCCAATTCCGCTCGCGTCGCAACCAGTCTATCTACCAAACCTGTTTGCAGCGCTTTTTCTGCGCGCAGATTACGCCCAGTAAGCATCATGTCCATGGCGGTGCGCATACCTAACAAACGTACGCTGCGCACCGTGCCTCCAAAACCCGGATGAATACCGAGTTGCACTTCGGGCAGACCCAGTGACAGTCGATCATCGCCGACGGCGACGCGATAGCGACAAGCAAGTGCCAGTTCCAACCCGCCACCCAGAGCAAAACCATGAAGTAAGGCGATGGTCGGACAGCCCAGCTTTTCCAGATGGTCGAGTATGCGGTGTGCCGCCACGACGTTGCCATAGGTGACCGCTGGGGTTTGTAGAGTCGTGAACTCCTTGATGTCAGCGCCTGCAATGAAACCACTGTCTTTGCCCGATTGCAGGACCAGACCCGGCGGTGGACTGCTGATCAGCGGCTGCAGCAAAAGATCAAGCTCAACCAGCACCGCACGGGACAGGGTGTTTGCTGAGGTATTCGGACGATCCAGCGTTAGCCAGACGATTCCGTCCGCATCCACATCCTGGCGCCAATTCTTGTTGTCGATATCTGGCATTTGGGAGTCTCTCCGACCTTAACTATTGATCTAACGAACGCGAAAATCGCAAATAACCGGCCGGTGATCCGACCACCGCACGTCGGGCACCTGAAAATCGAGGACATCGATCTCGTCGCTTACTAGTACAAAATCAAGTTCCGCACGCGGGGATCGCGACGGGAAGCTCGGCAATCCGGCGCTGTTAGCACTGCGCAGACCCGTTGCACGCATGAATAGATACAACTCGTCATTGCCCCAGAAGGTATTGAAATCGCCCGCAACGATTACAGGTTTGCGAGTTTCCAAAAGGAGATCATGCAGCGAGCGCAATTGCTGCTGACGGTGACGGTATTTGATGGACAAATGGACCAGGAAAATGCACACATCATCCAACTCAAGTTCAATGATCAGCCGTTTGATGCCGGTCGGAAAATAGTGGAATCGTTCCCCTTCGACGCGGGGAGACGCGAGAAAGGCGTTGCTCTGTTTTCGCAGAATAGGAATTCGCTGGTTGAAGGAACTCGCCCCGTACTTGCACTCGTAAGTCGAATAGTGGCCAATCTTTTGTGCGACAAACTCAGCCTGGTTGGTCATGCCGCTGCGGATCGAGCCGGTGTCCACTTCGATAAGACCCACCACGTCGGGATCGGCTTTGCGAATAAACTCGGTGATGCCTAGCAATGCGCGGCGACTGCTGCGCAAATAGCCAGCACCCGGAACGGGCAGGTGAAAAGTCGGCCCGGTCCCGGTCGCGTAGCGAATGTTGTAAACCATCAGACGCATAAATAACGGTAGTTCGCGCTAAAATTCGGCCATGTCACAAGAGGATCCCATCCGTCTCTTTGTAACCCACGCTTGGGATGAAAGCGACGACTACCTGCGCGTTTTCGAGTACCTGGAAAGTGCACGGGGTTTCTATTATCGCAATTGCTCAACTCCGGGGCTGCTCGCAGGCGCCAGCCACGAAGCCCTGCGTGAGAGTTTGCGCACACAGATTGCCAAAGCCGAGGTTGTCATCGCCTTAGCATGCCAGGCAACCAAGAACTCCGATTGGCTGATGTTCGAAATGACTTTCGCTCAGGCAAGCCGCAAACCAGTTCTGCTTCTAAGACCATTCGGCAGCGACGCCACACTTAGTCGTGGATTGACCGACATGACCTCGACAGTGGTTGAATGGGATGAAAGGCGTTTAGTCGACGCGGTGCGTCAGCATGCGCGGGGCGAGGGCACAAACCGCTGGGACGTGATCGAGTTTAAACCCGAAAACTAGATTATTGCCCGGGAAACAGGCGCACGACGGAGCCGTTGGCCGTCGACGCCAAGCGCATTTCTGCCACTGGTGCGTTGTTAGGTGGCGCGATCTGCATCAAACGAATGCTGAGCTTGACCAGCGTTTGCGCAAGTCGATCTGCCTCTTTACCGGACAGTTTGCGCAAGGTCGCGCGGACCGCGTCCTCGCCACGAAGTGGTCGTTCGCTGTGCAGTTTGGCGTGCCAGCGACTGTAGTCAGCACGTAGTTCCGCTGGAAGATTTTCGATATCCAGACTTGCCAGCTCATTGCGATAGGCCGCGAACAAACGCTCTTTCATCGAGCCAGAGCTTGCGAGCAGCTCAGCTGCCGCTGCGAAACGCTTCCAAGTCAAATCAGGAGTCATTGTTCCACCACTGTGGCGTATTTGTTACACGCTCTTAATCTTGTTAGCCACTTAGGGCCTTTTCCAAGATTTTGTTGAGAAAAGCCGTGCCAGCAAATATCAACAAAATCATACTTCTAGCCAAGAATAGCGCTGTGGTATGTCAACCTGCAACTAGAATTTTATTCGCAAATTGCCGCCGACAATAGAACTGTAGTGACGTACCTGAAGATTGTTCTATAAGGGTTTGATTGTGAAGGGCAAAAAAGCGAATTTCAGCAATCTTTGCGGCGCTGCGCCAGCTGTGCCCGGCAGTCCCACTTGCTGGAGTTCGCGCGGAGCTGCTCGAGTACCAAAGATCCAGTCCCACAAGGTCATGCCGAAGGCAAGATTTCGCATCTGATCGGATCGCTCGAGGCCGTGATGAACGCGGTGGCAAGCTGGTGTCATCCAAAAAAGGTCTATTGCCCGGGCCCAAGCCCCTCGCCAGGCGATATTAGAGTGACTGAAAAAGGACGCGACGGCCAGAAAGGCCTCGAAGGCAATGACAGTACTCGCGTCAATACCCACGCTTACGATGACGGCGCCTTTCCAGAGGCTTGAAGCCAGTGCTTCGAAGGGGTGAAATCTCAGGCCGGTTGTCACATCCAGCTCGCTGTCAGCATGATGGGCGGCATGCAGACGCCACAACGGCTCGAAGCGATGACAGGCCCAATGCTGCACGTAGAGAGCCAAATCCAACACCACAAATCCCAGCCAGGGAGGCGCCGCCGCCCGTCCTAGTTGGGTCGTACCTATGGCCGCCCAGGTCGCCAGCCCAAGTGGCAATACCAGTCGAAGCAACAGAGTGTTCACTGCGCCTGTCGCCAGATTAAGGATTCTGGCTACGCCCCGGCCTGACAAGCGCCTGGAGGGCCGCCAAAGCTCCCAGATAAGAAAAACCCCTAGGGCAACCAATGCATACACAACCGGTATTGTGTCGCAGATTCACGGTCTGGCCTTGTCAATCATTGCCATATTGCGAGACCCGACAACCTGTCCTCGCCACCATCAAATCTAGAGTAGCGGTGGACAACCATGACACCGCCCAACCGACGCCTCCTGCTTTTTGCATTTTCCGGCAGCCTGTTCCTCGGAGCAGTAGCGCTGCTTGTCAACTTCGTAATGATGGCTAGCTTCGAGCGCCTCGAACAAGCCTCAACAGAGCAAAGCCTGCGCCAGGTTGAGCGTTCGCTCGATGCCGAGTTGCGCCAGATGTCGGTGGTCAGCAATGACTATGCGAATTGGGACGAGATGTTCGACTTTGTTCGCAGTCGCAACAAGCGTTTCGTCGAAACCAACTTCTCACAACCAGGCCTAAACGAGCTGAATGTCAATGTCGTTTTTGTCGTCGATGAAAATGGCAAAGAAGTGTTTTCGTCAGAACAATACCCTAGCAAAGATCAGTACGCGGTACCCGCAAGCGCGGCCGCCCGCGACGTCATCATGAAACGCCTGGGTGTGATTCGGGCCAAGGCGGTCGCCGGCGAAGATGCCCAGTTGCTGCCGATGCCTGAGGGCATCGCACTGATGAGCGCACATCGAATCATGCCGACGTCGCGTACCGGACCGGATCGCGGTTTGTTGATATTCGTGCGCATCATGAGCAACGATGTGGCCGCCAATTTGGCTGAAACCAGCCAGCTGCCTGTCAACTGGTGGGACACCCGCAAGGCACCCAGTTTCGCGGTACCGCTCAGGGTCGCCAATGCAGCGGCCGGGCGCAAACAGGGCAATGTTCGCCTGATCAATATCGACTCGGCGGAGCAAGTGTCGGCCTTTTCAGTAATCCGCGACATCGACGGTGATTCGGCGTTGCTGCTCGCCACACACACGAAACGAGACGTCTACGCCGTTGGTCTGCAGACGGCGCAATACTTGTTATGGGCATTTGCGACGCTGGTGTTGATTGTTCTGGCTACCGTGTTCGTACTGGATACCCGCCTCGAGCGATCGTCACGACTGATGCGCCAAAACCAGGAGCTGTATCAGGCGGTGGTGGAGCAGGCAGATGAAGCAATCGTGTTGCTCGATCCCGACAATCAGGAAATTCTGCAGGCTAACACTGCGTTGGAATACATGACCGGCAGGAGTCTGGATGACCTGCGCCAGCGATCCATGGAAGGTGCGCTGGATCCAACATCCGTGCCTTTATATTGGAACTTGTTGGCTGCGGCTGCCAGCAATTCGCGAGTGCCCACCGAACTGCGTTTTCTGGCACCTGACGGCACGCGGCGCGAAGTAGAAGTCGCCGCCAATCATCTTTCTTGGAACGATCGGAAAATAGTCTGCCTGTTGGTGCGTGACCTGTCGGCGCGACGCCAGGCGGAAGCGCGGCTCAAGGACAACGAACGCAAACTAGAGCATCTTGCCAATCACGATCCCCTGACTGGCCTTCCTAACAGAGTATACCTCGGCTATCGGCTGCCGAACCTGGTCGACGAAGCGTCACGACTCGGCCAAAGGCTGGCAGTGTTTCACATCGACATAGACAGCTTCAAGACAGTGAATGAAGTGGCAGGTCATGAGGTTGGTGACAAATATCTAACGGCCGTCGCTGAGCGACTGCGCGGCGTGGTGTCCAGTGACGATCTGGTCGCACGTATCAGCGGCGACGAATTTGTGGTGGTGGTGCGCGCCGCAGAACCCAACGTTTTCCAAATTGTCGCCAAACGCATCGGTGAAAAACTGCGTGAGCCTCTGACGGTGGCCGGCCGCGGTTTCACGCTCAGCAGCAGCGCCGGCATTGCCAGATTCCCGGACGACGGCCGCGATGCGACGAATTTATTGCGGCATGCAGATATCGCGCTGTACCATGCGAAAAAACGCGGCAAGGATCTGTTCCTGCCATTTGAAAGCGAGATGACCAAGAAGGTCAATGAGCGTGCTGCGCTTGAGCAGGCGCTGCGAATCGCAATTGCCGAGCGAAAAATCACTATTCACCTGCAACCGATGCTGGATCTGGCAACTGAAAAAGTCGTCGGTCTGGAAGCCTTGGCGCGCTGGCATCATCCGGAGTTCGGCAACGTGCCACCGGCACAATTCATCCCGGTCGCTGAAGACTGCGGCCTGATCATTGAGCTCGGCGAGGCCGTACTTCGTCAGGCCTGCATGCAATTGTCGGAATGGCTGGCCACCGGCGTGCCGGTGGTACCAATCGCGATCAACGTCTCGGCGCAACAATTGCAGCGCGTTAACCTAACGGATTTGATCCGATCAGCCACCAGCGATGCTGGTATTTCGCCCGAACTGATCGAGATCGAGCTGACCGAAAGCGTCATCATGACCGAGATCGAACGCCACATAGGAACGTTGTCTGCCTTGCGCGCCATGGGTGTCAAGGTGTCCATTGACGACTTCGGCACTGGATATTCGAGTCTCAGTTACCTCAAACATCTGCCGATCGACTTCCTCAAAATCGACCGTTCTTTCGTGCGCGACATGACCACAGACGAAAATGATGCGGCGATCGTCAGCGCCATCATCAGCATGGCCAAGAGTCTGCAACTGCGCACAATCGCGGAAGGCGTCGAAACGCTTGAGCAGGCCACACGGCTCGCGGGCGCTGGTTGTGACTTCGTGCAAGGCTATTACTACAGCAGTCCGTTACCAGCCGCAGAATGCGGAATGCTGTTGCGGGAGCTTGGCCGAATCGGTGGCCAGACAGATCAATTCAAGGCGCTGGTCAACAATGTGCGCGAGGCTACGGCCGCGCAACGAATTAGCGCCTAAAAGCCGCGGTTAGTCCCGCCCCGCGCAGCAATCCTACACTTCGCATAATGTATATTATGTTAAATTATAGAGGTAGGTAAGGTTCCGTCTTAACCGCTGAACGCCAACGGCACAAAGATGGCGCCTATCAGTGCCAATAGAACCGCCCCTGTCAGATCGAACCACAGACCCGAACGCACCATCTCCGGCATGCGCACGTGGCCGGTGGCGAAAGCCATGGCGTTGGATGAGGTACCCGCCGGATTGGCGAACCCCCAACTGGCAGCGAGTCCGGCGACGATCGCGAACATCACCGCATCATGCTGGCCTTGTAATGCCAACGCGGCGACCAACGGGATGAAGGTCGCGGCCGTGGCGACATTACTGGCGCATTCAGTCACTAGAATCAGTGCCAGCGCCATCAGTGGCAACAGCAGCCAAATCGGCTGACTGGCCAGCCCGCTCATCATGTTGCCAACCCAGGCTGCGAGCCCGCTGCCAGTGACCGATTCCGCCAGCGCGATTCCGCCACCTAACAGCAGGATCAGATACCACGGTGCTCGCGTCGTGTCCTTCCAGACCAGCAACTTCTCGCCGGGCTCCCGGCCAGAAGGCACCAAGCACAACAACAGGAACGCCAGCACGGCTACCGATGCATCGCTGAATCCTGGCAGCAGTTTCTCGATCCACGGCACCGCAATCCAGCCACCGCAGGTCGCGAGCAAAATACCGATGGTGCGCCATTCGGCCTGGCTCGGCGCTGCAACATTGCCAAGCGCCGCCAGCACATCGGCGCGCGCAGGCGTCGGCGGACTAACACGCATGACTGTCACCCGCAACCACCACCAACCTAACGGCAAGGCAGTTAGCACAATGGGAATGCCGAAAACAAGCCAGTCGATGAAACCGACCCGGACATGCAGCGCCTTTTCGATGGCCGCGGCTGCGACCACGTTGACGGGCGTTCCGATCAAGGTACCGAGTCCGCCGATGTTGGACGCCCAGGCTACTCCCAGCACCATGGCACAGGCGAAGCGGCGCTCGGCTTCATTGCTCAAGAGCCCGCGATCATCCATGGATCGGGTGCTCGCGCCTAACACGGCGGCGGCAATGGGCAGCATCATCGCGGTGGCGGCAGAATTATTGATCCACATGGATGCGAATGCCGTCACCGCCATCACGGCAAACAGCAGCGCACCGGGCGTAACTGCTGAACGCCGCAGCACCATCAGGGCGAGTCGCCGGTGCAGACCCCATTTTTCCAGTGCCAGCCCCAGCATGGCACTGCCAATAATCAGAAAAATCACCGGCGACATATAGCTGGCTGCCACCGCATCGCCGCGCCGCACACCTAACACCGGCAGCAGCAGAAATGGCAGTGCACCAGTCAAGGCAACCGGAATGGCTTCCGTAAACCACCAGACTGCCATCAGCACGGTGACCGCAGCCGTTTTCCAGCCCGCGATCGGCATGCCTGCCGGCGGCGCCAGACTCCACATCAAAAAAAAGAGCAACACCCCTAACCAGAACCCGAAAGTACGTAGCGACAACCGATGCCCCTAGACGAAGCGATAACCGTCGGAGGTGAGCGGCAAGCGGCGAGGACGGCGTCCCGTTGCCGCATAAATCGCACTGGCCAAGGCAGGTGCGGTTGGCGGTACACTCGCCTCGCCCGCACCGCCCGGCTTGCTGTCGCCTGCCAGCAAATGCAATTCGATGGGCGGCAATTCCGGAAGTCGCAGAATGGGCGAAGTATGGAAATTGTCTTCCACAGCTGCGCCGTTAGCAAAGGTGATCTGGCCATCGCGCGCAGCGCTCAAACCCCAGACAATGCCGCCTGTCACCTGCGCATCAACCATCCTTGGATCGACCACCAGTCCGCAATCGAACACGCAAACGATTCGATCGATGTGGATGTCTTTGCCTTTGGCTGTAACGTCGAAAATCTGCCCGCAATAGGATCCGAAGCCCTGCGAATAGGCGAGCCCGCGTCCGCGTCCTTTCGGCAAGGTCTTTCCCCAATCGCCTCGGGATGCCAGTTCGTCCAGCAATTTGACCGCACGAGGATCTTTGGCGAGTAATTTCCTGCGCAGTGCCAGTGCGTCCTGGCGAGTCGCTGCCGCCAAGTCCTCAATCGCACTCTCAAAGAAGAAGCAGTTCATGGATTGCGATACGGAGCGCCAGGTACCGACCGGAATCGGCTCATTGGTGGCAACGTGATCAACATAGGCGTTAGGAATCGCATAACGATCGTTGATCAAACCGCCGGTTGCAAAAGGATCGCCAAATCCTGGCGCGGCTGGCCTGCCCTTGTAACGCCACATGCTGATGCCGGAAATTCGCGACTGCATTGCTAAAATGTTGCCTTCACGATCCAGGCCGACCCGGGTGCGCGCCATGTGCGCGGGCCTATAACGATCATGCCGGAAATCCTGTTCACGAGTCCAGGTCAGTTTGACCGGCGTGTTGCGCAGTTTGTTAGCAATCTCGGCCGCCTGGAGTACAAAATCCGTTTCGAACTTGCGACCAAACCCGCCGCCCAGAAAAGTGACGTTGACGCGGCATTTTTCTGCGGGTAGTCCCGTGACCTTCGCCAGTACATCGACGCAAGCGTCGGGCTGTTGGGTGGGCGCCCAGAGCTCGGCGCCGTCATCGCGCACGACGGCAGTGGCCGTCAGAGGCTCGAGAGCCGCATGCGCCAGAAACGGCACTTCATAGGTCCATTCTTTGCGAACCGGCGCGGTCGCCAGTGCCGCCAGCGTTGCCGCCTTGTCGAACGGGCCGCCGCCGAACGCCGGGCGACCGGCTAACGCCTGCGCATCATTGTCCAGCGCTGAACGCAGTCGAGCGCGTATTTGTGGCTGCTCAACCTCTCGCGAAGCGGAGGTATCAAACTTCACACTCAGCGCTTCGGCCGCGCGGCGCGCCTGCCATGTTGATTTGGCGATGACTGCTACACCGTCACTGACGGCAAATGCATCGACGACGCCCGGCATGCGCAATACGCTATCGAGGTTAAAGGTGACGAGCTTTGCACTGACAGCAGGCGAACGACTCAGAACTGCGTATAGCATGCCGTCCAGTCGCACATCGATTCCGAAAACCGCACTGCCGTCGGTCTTGGGCGACGTGTCTTTGCGCTGGACCGACTTACCGACCAGCGTGAATGCATCGGGCGTCTTCAGCACTACCGTCGTCGGAACCGGCAACGTGGCGGCCTGAGCCGCCAGTTCGCCGTATGACAAACGACGACCAGAACTCGGATGACTCACCACGGAGTCGCTGGCAAGGCATTCGCTCGCGGGCACCGACCAGCGCTGCGCAGCTGCCTGGATCAATAGTATTCTTGTGGCCGCACCCGTTTCGCGCAAGACCTGGAAATAACCACTGGTGGAATCGCTGTTAGCGGTTCGCTGTCGCTTGGTCACCGGGCTGGCAAATCGTTTGTCGGCCCAGGGCAGTCGAATCGTGACGCGCGCCCAGTCAGCATCCATTTCGTCAGCCAGAATTTTTGCCAGCCCATCAAACACACCCTGCCCCATTTCAGACTGCGGGCTCACCAGTGAAATTGAGCCGTCCGGCGCAATTTCGACATAGACACCGAAGCGGCCGGGACCCGTGGGCATTGCCTCCCGCACATCGGCAGGAGCTGCAGGCAGAGGCTGTGGTTGCACCTGACAGCCGAGCAACAGGCCGCCGCTGGCTGCCACACCAGACTGCAAAAATATTCTGCGCGATAACACGGAGCTCATGATGGTTGTCCCACGTTAGTTAAGTCCCAGTATTCAACAAGATCGCTGAGCCAGCCATTTCTCGACCTCAAAGCGGCTGGTGATGTCAGCATACCGCCGACCGCAATCGCGTAGCGTATCGTTATGCGGCCCCTCCTCCGCGTCGCCGCAACAATCCGCCGCCACCTGGACACGTAAACCAAAAGAGAAGGCGTCAACAATCGTGGCTCGCACGCAACCGCTGGTGGTGCATCCGGTGATGATCACGGTATCGACATTCTGCCGGACGAGAAATGTAATCAACGGTGTTTGAAAAAACATCGACGGCGCATTCTTGCAGTAGGTGAAATCTCCGGCATCGAAAATCTGCGGGTCCATCTGCGTGCATTCGTGCCCATAGTAGAAATCGTCGCGGACCGCCTGTACTTTCCAATGCGGCATGTCCTTGCTGCTGCAATAAGCGGTATAGCACGCGGCGACCGGAACTTTGTGCGCCCGCGCCATTTTCAACAGCGCGGCGGTGTTATCACGGGCCGCATGCAAACGCGGCAGACCACCGAGAGGGTACTTTGGATCTGTGAACGCAGTCTGCCAGTCGACTACCAGCACAGCTGGCTTGCTTCCCCAGCCAACAGTGTTGGAAGCATAGCCGACCTTGGAATAGGCATCTGTCACGCGCGGACTCTCCTAACAAAAAAATGGCCTAACAACAAAATGGCCTAACAAACAAATGGTCTAACAAAAAGGCCCCGCAGCGCGAGCGCTACGGGGCCTTTTGTTTCAGTCGCGAGGTCCTGGCCTCAGGCGGCCTTTTCCTTGGACTTCTTAGCCGCTGCCTCAGCCGCAACTTTGGCCCATTTCGTGAAGCGGGGCGGCACCGGTGGCTCAAGCCCGGTTTCCGCTTTGCAGCGTCCCTTGAGCTCTTCCATCGTCTCGAAGCCGCGGTCGAAGACTTTCTTCGGCCCACGCTTGGAGCGAATGTCCGTGCGCAGCGCTTCCGTCGCCGAGACATCCACTGACGCATTAGCCTTGATTACCACACCATAACGCTTCGCGCCTTCCACCGTGACCAGTCCGGCGGCGACATCGAAGGCAACTTGATTGGCATCGCGTTCTGTCGGGTCGCCCCAGCCGCCGCCACCCCAGGTGTCGGCGATCAAAAGATCACCCGCTTCGACCTTGATATGGTCGATCTTGGAGGGCAACTGTTCCTCAGTACCGTTCGCTCGCTGCAACAGCTTGCGGCTGCGCGCACCTGGAAGTCCGCCGTTAGCGCCCCAGGGATAGGTCAGCCAGCGATCGTCGTGGATCGAGATTTCACCCGGCTCCAGGAAGCGATAGCCGATGCGCAGGCCATTGCCGCCGCGAAACTTACCGGGGCCACCGGTGTCGGCGATTGTTTCGTAAACGTCAATGCGCAGAGGGAAATAGCTTTCCAGGAATTCGTTAGGCACGTTAGTGAACGATGGCCACAAAGAATGACCATCCGGACCATCGCCAAACGGCTTACCGGGGATGCCGCCGAAGGTGATCTGGTAAAGCTGGTACCACTCGCCGTGCTTGTCATAGCCGGAATACATGAAATGCGGGCTGTCCGAGAAGCCGGCCGCGCACATGAAGTCCGGGTTGCCCTGACCTAACAAGCCGCCAAGGATATCGAAAATGCGGCCAAGCGCGTGCGTACGGCAGGATAGCGCGGCCGGTTTCAGCGGCTTAAGCAGCGTGCCCGCCGGGATGCGCACTTCCATCAAATCATAGAAACCGTCGTTGAACAGGATCTGCGGGTCAAAGACCATGATCATGTACACGCCGGCAAACATTTTGAACATTTCCTCATTCAACAGGAAGTTGATCGAGGACATCGACTGCGGGTCCGTGCCCGCGAAATCGAAGATGCACTTATCGCCCTCGCGCCACATGGTGCAGGCGATTTTGTAAGGGCCCATGCCCAGACCGTCGTCGCAGATGTAATCTTCGAAATACTGTTTTTTCTCTGGAACCGTGCGCTTGATCAGCTCACGCATCGCTCGTTTATTGCGCTCGAGCATCGCATCCATCGCTGAATAGAATATGTCGTCGCCGAAGCGTTCAGCGATTTCGACGCAACGAATGCCCGCAGTACGCAGAGCAGCCGTAATCGCGTTGAAGTCCGACAGATTCCAATGTGGCAGACGGCAGTTGTGCAGAACGACTTTCAGAACGTCTTCGTTCAACACGCCCTTTTTGTAGATCTTGATAGGCGGAATAACCATTCCGTCTTCATAAATGGTGGTGCCGTCCGTGGGCAGCGAGCCCGGAACTTTGCCACCCACATCGGTCATGTGACCAAACATGGCCGACCAGGCGATGATGCGCCCGCCCCTGTAGATCGGCATCAGCATCAGCCAGTCGTTAGCATGGCTGATGGCACCATTGACCGAGTACGGGTCCGAGGTCAGGAAGACATCACCCTCCTCGATCGTGCCTTCGTAGCCCTGCATGAAACCCCAGATGAAGGAGCCAAACTGGCCGACCACCATCTTACCTTCGAGGTTCGCGATCATCGGGAACTCGTCGTGCTGCTCCCGAATGCCCGGCGACATTGCCGTGCGGAACAGCACAGTGTCCATTTCGTAACGCGCGTTGCGTAACGCACTTTCGATGATGTCGATGGTGACGGTATCGACCTTCACTTTCTTCATGCGCTTTTTGTTGCGCTCAACAATCACTGCTGGCATGTGCGTTACCTCTTACCTTTCTTCGAAGCCTTGCCCTTCGGAATTTTGTAACCGTCCGGGTAAATCAATATGTTGCTGTACTTGTCGACCGTACCAGTGTGCTTTGGCAGGATCACTGTGGTCGAATCCATTTCCATCACGATGGCAGGACCCTTGACCTTGTTGCCGGCCTTGAGCTTGGCGCGGTCGTACACGGTGGCCGTGACATCCTTGCCTTCCATATAGGATTTCTGTTTCGCCACCGCAGCGGCCTTGGGGTCCGAACTGCCCTTGGTCGCCATTTGACGCTTGATGCTGATGCCGCGCCCTTGCACTGCGGCGCGCAGGGTCACGAGCTCGTGCTCAAGCGGCAAGGCAAAGGTGAACAAGCGCTTATGTTCTTCATCAAACTGATCCGAGATCGACTTGAGACCGCGCTTTTGCAGGTCCTTAAGGTCGACCGCGATGGACAATCGCAGGCCCTGACCGTGGTAGCGCAGGTCCACTTGGTAACTGGTAGTTAACTCATTCTTGGCCACGCCCTCGCCTTCAATCGCCTTTGATGCCTCCGCGGCCAAGGTTTTCAGAATCTGCTCAATTTCCTTGGCGCTGGTGTCCTGGAACCGCCGTACATAGGTGCGGGCACGCTCATCGCGCACCGCAGTCGTCGCATCACCCAACGCGCATAGCACACCTGGTCCCGGCGGAATGATCGACGGCCAGGAACCTAACAAACGTGATAGCGCGTTGGAATGCAGCGGCCCGGCACCGCCAAAAGCTATCAGCGCGTAGTCGCGTGGATCGTAACCCTGCTCGACCGATACCAGTCGCAGCGCTCCAACCATGTTCTCGTTGACGATGTTGTAGATGCCGAGCGCAGCGTCCTTGATCGACAACTTGAGAGAGTCAGCCACTTTCTGTACGGCCTTGGTCGCGAGGGCGCGATCCAAAGCCATGTCACCGCCCAACTTCTGCATCTCGGGCAGGTAACCTAACACGATGTTAGCATCGGTCACAGTCGGTTCGGTTCCGCCCTTGTTATAGGCCGCGGGACCCGGATCGGCACCCGCAGATTGCGGGCCGACACGCAGCGCCTTGGTGAGTTCCGGCACATGCGCAATTGATCCGCCGCCAGCGCCCACGGTACGAATGTCGACCGACGAAGCGCGTACGGTCACATCGCCCACCGTGGTTTCGCGACGCAGTCGCGGCTCGCCATTCTGAATAAGTGCGACATCGGTCGATGTGCCGCCAACGTCAACCGTCAGAAGATTCTTGAATCCTGCCTGCACGGCGACCCACAAGGCACCAGTGACGCCACCCGCCGGGCCAGACATCAGAAGATTGACCGGGAACTCCGCAGCCGACGATGCTGATGCGAGACCGCCGTCTGAGCGCAGGATATGCAACTTGACGTTCTGCGCAGCCTGGTTGAGCTTGGCTTGCAGGTTTTTCACGTAACGATTGACGCGCGGTCCGACATAGGAATTGGCGACCGTGGTCACGGTGCGCTCATATTCCTGCATTTCCGGCACAACATCCGAGGACAGCGATACTGGAATGCCGGGAAGTTCTTCCTGGGCAATCTTCTTGACACGTCGTTCGTGCGATTCGTTAGCAAAGGAATTGATCAACGACACTGTTAGTGCCTCGATCTTCTGTGACTTGAGCGTACGCAAACTGGCGCGCAGCGCGTTTTCGTCCAGCGCGCGGACGACTTCGCCCTTAGCACTGACCCGCTCGTCGGCCTCGATAGTGCAGGATAACGGCGCCATAGGCAGCGATTTGTTGTAGATCACCCAGCCGCCGAGACCGCCAGGCACGAAGGAGCGCGCAATCTGCAGCACCTGTCGATATCCCTTGGTGGTCACGAGACCGCAACGCGCACCCGTACCTGTTAGCACAGTATTTGTGGCTACGGTGGTGCCGTGCATTACGTGATCGATCTGCGTTGGGCTGATACCCGCTTTTTCGCAAACCCGAGTAAGGCCGTTGAGTACACCGACCGACTGATCTTTTGGCGTGGACGGCACCTTGGCCGACCAGGTCATTCCGGTTTTTTCGTTTACAAGCAGCAGGTCCGTGAACGTGCCGCCGACATCTACACCCAATCGATATGACATGCGCCCCCCTTGGGCTCACAAGTGTGAAAAAGGATCATTCAATAAATCTGCATGGGAAAAATAACAGGAAACGACAAACCGCGCTCAAGCTGCTTGTGGCGCTGTCCGCGGAAAACTGCCGGCTTTGGCGAGCATACCGGGTGGCACACGCCCCAATGGCCCCTGCAACCAACGCGCGGTCTCAATCAATGAGTCCAAATCGACACCGGTCGAAATGCCGGCACGGTGCAGCATATAGATAAGGTCTTCGGTCGGAACGTTTCCTGTGGCCGCTGGCGCAAACGGACAGCCCCCAATGCCTCCGGTGCTGGCGTCAAGCGCGTGGACACCTTCCAAGATCGCTGCGTAGGCGTTGGCCAGGCCGGTATTTCGCGTGTTATGAAAATGACACCGCAGCCGCATACCGGGCAGCGCTTCGCGAGCGCGGCCGAGAATCTCGCTGACCTGCGACGGCACACCCACGCCGATGGTGTCCGCAAAAGACACTTCGTAGGGGTTGCCTTGCGCGACACGCTTGGCCACATCGATTACCCGCGACACGGCGACTTCGCCTTCGAAAGGACAGCCAAAAGATGCCCCGATCGTCACTTGTGGCCGAATTCCCTGTGCGTGCGCCGTGCGGGCAATCTCCAGCCAGGCAGCGATGGACTCATCGGTCCCAACGCCCTGATTGCGGCGATTGAAAGTGTCGCTGGCCACGACCGCCATCCCTACCTCATTACAGCCCGCGGCTGCCGCGCGCTCAAATCCTCTTTGGTTCAGGACCAACCCCACATAGCGGACGTCTGGTCTTTTCTTCAGCGCGGCCAGCACCGCTTCAGCATCCGCCATCTGGGGTACCTTTTTGGGGTTCACGAAACTGGTTATCTCAATCCGCCGCAGGCCCGCAGAAATCAACCGATTGATAAACTCCACTTTGTCAGCGGTTGAGAAAACCCCTGACTCACTTTGCAGGCCGTCCCGCGGGCCGACTTCGACAATTTCAACCGATTTGGACTGCTGGCTGTTCATGGACAAAATTCTAGCAACCAGACTGGCCGTACGTATCGTGATCGCTTGACCGTTCATCTGGCGCTCCTTAACGTCGTCACTGATTGATCTGGTGTTTGACGAAATCCAGCGAGGAGCCCATGGCTGCTGATCCAAAGTTCAAGAATGGTCCATTGTCCGATTTGCGAGTGATTGAAATGGGCACGCTGCTTGCGGGTCCGTTTTGCGGTCAGCTGCTGGGCGATCTGGGCGCGGAAATCATCAAGATCGAGTCGCCTGGCCAAGGCGACCCGTTGCGCACCTGGGGACGGCAAAAGGCCGGTGAGCCCTCGTTATGGTGGCCGGTGGTCGCCCGCAACAAAAAGGTCATTACTTTGGATATGCGTCAGGCAGAAGGCCAGAGCATTCTCAAGGACTTAGTGGCGAAATCTGATTTTCTACTTGAGAATTTTCGACCGGGAACCTTGGAGAAATGGAACTGCGGCTGGCCCGAGCTTTCCGCCATCAATCCGCGGTTGATCATGATCCGCGTGTCGGGTTATGGCCAAACAGGTCCTTACGCCCACCGCGCGGGATTTGGCGCCATCGGTGAGGCCATGGGTGGCCTGCGATATGTGGTTGGCGATCCCTCCACGCCACCTTCGCGCATGGGCATCAGTATTGGCGATGAACTTGCTGCGGTGCATGCCTGCATAGGCGCATTGGCCGCTCTCAATTACCGTGAAAAGACCGGCCGCGGGCAAGTGGTCGATTCAGCACTCTATGAGGCGGTCCTCAACATGATGGAGTCGCTGATCACCGAGTACGTCAAGACCGGCTATATTCGCGAACGCACGGGCGCCATTTTGCCTAACGTTGCGCCGTCCAATGTCTATAAGACCTCGGACAATCTGGTGCTGATCGCCGCCAACCAGGATTCGGTGTTTGGTCGGCTGTGCGAGGCTATGGGCCAACCTGACTGGCCAAAAGACCCGCGTTTTGTCGATCATCAGGCGCGCGGCACCAACCAGGCGCTGTTGGACAACCTGATCAACGACTGGACCGCCAAGCTCACCACTGCGCAGGTGTTAGACCTGATGGATCAATACGGGGTACCCGCAGGCCAGATTTACCGCGCGCCCGAAATGCTGAAAGATCCGCACTTCATAGCCCGTGAAGCAATCGTCACCACCCAGCATCCGCAGTTCGGCGAGCTGCAGATGCAGAATGTCTGCCCGAAATTGTCGGAAACACCCGGCTCGATCCGCAGTGCGGCACCGACCGAGCTTGGACAGCACAACGAAGAAGTGTATGGCTCGGTGTTAGGTTTCGACAAAACCCGGCTCGACAGTTTGCGCGCCCTAAAAGTTATCTGATATGGGTCGCCAACATGACTGAAACTCTGGCGGATAATTACGCTCGTAGCGGGTTCGGCAAAAACCTGGCTTTCGGCCAGCGCCCTGCTTTATTGGTAATCGATTTTGTTCGCGCCTACCTGGTGAAGGAGTCGCCGTTGTACGCGGGCGTTGAACAGGCGCGCGCTGATTGCGAAGTGCTGTTGAAAGCGGCTCGCGTGGCGCAGATTCCTGTGGTGCACACCAACGTCGTTTATCAGCCCGGTGGCCGTGACGGCGGTGTGTTTTTTCGCAAAGTTCCCGCGTTGCGTTGCTTTGAAAAAGGGGCTCACCCGGACTTGGCGGCTTTCGCCGCAGGCCTGGAACCCCTGCCGGACGAGACGGTCATTTCAAAACAGTATGCGAGCGCCTTTTTCGGCACGTCGTTAGCGGCAACTCTGACTTCGCTACAAGTCGACACAGTTTTGATCGCCGGGCTCTCGACCAGTGGCTGCGTGCGCGCCAGCGCTGTCGACTGCGTGCAGCATGGTTTCATCCCGGTGGTGGTCCGCGAAGCGGTCGGCGATCGCGCAGCTGGGCCGCACGAAGCCAATCTGTTCGATTTGCAGGCAAAGTACGCCGAGGTCGTCAGTCTGGTGGCCGCCTGCCAATATTTGCAGTCCATAAATTCGAGGACCTAAAGCCGTGCCAGCCTTGGGTGGAATTACTTGTGTGACGATCGCCACACCTGATATTGACCGTTCGATCGGCGAATACAGCAAGTTTCTGGGATATCAGCAAACCGCGCGCGGGCCGTTAGGTACGCAACTGGCGACACTCTGGGGGCGGCCGCAACTTGCCGCGCGTGACAGCGCGCTGCTCTATCCGCAGGGCCAGGGTCCGACAGCCATTCGTCTGGTGCAGAGCGCTGCCGCTGCCAATTACAAGGCCTTTTGTCATTTTGGCTGGAACGCCGCTGAGATCATGGTGCAGGACACCGACGCGGTCGCCGCACAGCTCGCCAACTCGCCGTTCAGGATCATAGGGCCGCCGCAAAACCTGTCGTTTACTGACAAGATCCGTGCAATGCAGGCGTTAGGTTCGGCTGGCGAATCGGTATACCTGACATCGTTTCGCGAGAAGATGGCCGAGTTCGACGTACCGGAACCCAGATTCCCTATCGATGGCGTTTTCATTGTCATTCTGGGTGGATCGTCAATCCAGTCAATCAACGATTTTTATTCGCGGCATTTCGGCACCGACAAAGCCCCTGCGATGCGAGTGGTAATATCGGTGCTGGCGAACGCACAGCAGTTGCCGCCCGACACGAAATTCGAGCTTGCTGCCATAGCGCTGAAAGGCCAGCATTTTATCGAGGCCGATGCGATGCCGGCCGCAACGCTGCCGAGGAATTCAACGGGCGCCGAGTTGCCACCGGCGATTTCGATGGTGACATTCATGATCGACGATCTCGCGGCGACGGGCCTGCCGTGGCTCAGTCCTCCGCAGAAATTGCCAGGCGCTCCCTATCTGGGTCGGTTGTCGGCCGTCGCAGTCGGGCCGGCGGGCGAACTGATCGAGCTGATCCAACGCTGAGTGGCTTGAACTGTGACCATCATCCGCGCCGCCACCAGCGTCACATCCATGGCATTGGTGGGATTGATGCTGCTGTTAGCGCCCGCACGCGCCGATGATCATGTTTTTGATGCCACCTGGCTCGCCGCGCGTGATCGCGGTTGGGTAGAGGCCTTGATCAGCGTTTCCGATGCTGCACCATTGCGACGATTTGCCCGTGAGGTCGCCGGTTGGCGCGAATTGGCCGCATTTCCGATTGACCCGCCACAACTCGATTTCTACACGGCCAAGCCCATCGTCGGCCACCAGCCAAGACAATGGTTGCTTGGCGATGCGGCACGAACACCTGGCCTGGTCAGGATCCTGCAATTCAACGATTCTGCGTCGGTGGCTATTCGCGCCGGCGCCAATCCCTGGGACACTGGCGGCATTCTTTCTTTGATGACGCGCTCTAACCGAACATTGGACGTGTATCACGCAGCGCAACGTCAAGGCTGGAACGCAATCAACGACCCAGTGGAACTCGTTCTCCCTGACACCGGCGTACGATTAACCAATGTAATAGTGCGTGGACCGGACGCGGTCAGTATTTCCATCTATGAACGACTGAGCCCTCGCCTGCCGGACGAGCCCGATCTGTTGCGGCTGCGCAGACCCTTCAACGCCATGCAAAGTGTGCGCGACATTTCCTTGGCCCGGCGTTT
Source organism: Gammaproteobacteria bacterium (assembly GCA_043769085.1). Classification (GTDB taxonomy): domain Bacteria; phylum Pseudomonadota; class Gammaproteobacteria; order Steroidobacterales; family Steroidobacteraceae; genus UBA964. The sequence continues at coordinate 5,007 of JAYVJR010000068.1, read as the reverse complement.
CTACACTGAGGTGTTAGGTTTCGAGATAGTCAGCCAGGGCGAGTTTCCAAATCAAGTGCGCGCACCCAACAATTTCGGTACGCCCGCAAATCTTGTCGTGTTGCAGCCAATTTTGTTTACGATTGTTGGGCCCCGCAAAGACGGTCCGACCCAGGTTGAGCTGGTGCAGATGCCAGGTGTCGAGGGTCGGGATCTTGCGCAACGCGCCCGGCCACCGAACCTGGGCATTTTAGGTCTGCGCTTTCCGGTCACCGATCTCAGTGTCATCCGCGAACGACTGGCCGCCTACCAGTGGCCTGTGGCACGCTCCGCGTCGCGATTGCATATCGCGCCCTGGGGTCTGGTCAATGTATTGGCCGTGCAGGCGCCAGACGGCGCCTGGTTGGAATTCCTGCAAAAGGCAACACCATGAGCGATACGCTGGATCCGCCGCAACGACCCAAAGGTCATCGACCGTACTATTTTGACGATCCGGCCATTGATCAGTTACACGCGGCGTTGTTAGCGCTGACGGGCGAATTGGCTGTGGCATTGGATCGGATCGATTCACTGGAACGCCAACTCGCCGCGCGCGGCGTTGTGCCGTCCACCGCTATCGACGACTACCGTCCAGACGCGGCCGCGACTGAGGCTAGAATGAAGCGTCACGCAGCGCTGTCCGATCGCATCCTGAAGCCCTTCAAAGACTACCGCGAAGACCTATTTGATCGGCATCAACATGCCAACAAGGAGCAAACCCGATGACCCATTTCAAGCAACACGCCATGGTGCCGTCGGCGACGCACGATGAACAGTCGCGGCAGGATTTTGTCACCGCCTTTCGCGGCCATCTATCCGGCCAGGTCATGCCGGGCACCTATCGGATTTATAAAAAACGCGTCGAGCCGGCCTTTATCAAGGCTAACTCCAGGCCTCCTGCAGACCAGGAAGAGGTTCGGCAGTGGATGACACGCGATCCTTACTACCAGTTTTGGAGTGCGATGCAGCGCCGCAGCCAGGAAATTCTTTGGGAAGCTGTCATCGACCCGACCGAGCGGCAATTGCCCGACCTGTTAGCGAAATCCCGCAAGATCGCTGCCCAAGCGCGCCGCGGCCAGAAGCGCGGCAGCCTTCGTGTCGATCCTGCGCTCAAGATTCCGCGCTACCACACTGCAGCCGATATCCATCTTCAGCCTGGCGGTTACCACACGGATTTTGTGGCCGACGATGTCGCCGCTGGTGTCATTTACGACCGCGGCATCAATATTTATATGAATGGTGCGCTTGGCCCGGAGAACAATCTGATGGGCGATACGCTGGTCGCCTATATTCGCGAGAAACATCCGGACTTCAATCCTAAACGCATCGTGGATCTAGGGTGTGCAATCGGCAACAGTACCGTAATTTGGGGGCGTGCATTTCCCAAGGCGGAATTGCATGGCGTCGATGTCGGCGCTCCTGTGCTGAGATACGCGCACGCTCGCGCGGAGGCCCTGAATGTACCGGTCCATTTCAGCCAGCAAAACGCCGAGCAAACTGACTTTTCCACCGGCAGTTTTGATCTGGTGGTGTCGCATATCTGCCTGCACGAAACCTCGAAATCGGCTCTGGTTCGCATTCTGCGCGAGTGCCATCGAATCCTGCGTCCCGGAGGGCTGATGCTCCATCTGGAGATTCCGCGTGGCAAAACCGTGGTGGAAAAATTCATGCACAACTGGGAAAGCTACAACAACAACGAAACCTTTTGCAGGTACCTGACCAACATCGATCTCGCGGCTGAGGCGGTCAAGGGAGGATTTGATCCGGCCAAAACCCAGGTCGATGAATTCGTGCCGAATCTCGATGTGGCGCAAATGAACTACACGGAACATTTTTTCTGGAAAATTCTGGTCGGATGGCGTTAGGCGCCTTAAAACGCCATACCGCACTGCCCGCTCTCAACCATGATGAGCAGGCAAGGCAGGACTTTGTCGGCCAGTTCCGGCGACATCTTTCCGAGCATGTGATGCCGGGCAATCACATGGCCTACGAGAAAAGAGCCGCGCCGCGTTTTAAGGCTTCGCATGGCCGATCGCCCGTGGACCATCGCGAGGTGCGCGGCGTCATGGAACAGGACGGTTACTACCAGTTTTGGAGTGCGTTGCAGCGGCGCAGTCAGGAGATCATGTGGGAGGCGGTTACCGATCCGGTGGATCGGCAGCAGGATGCTCTGATCGCTCGCAGCCGCCGCGCGGGACTCGGCAGCTTGCGGCTCGATCCGGCGCTGCTCATACCTCGGTATCAGTCGGCCGTCGATATTCATCTGCAGCCAGGCGGATACCACACCGAATTTGCCGCGGACGACGTCTCTGCCGGCGCCATGTATGACCAGGCCCTGTTTCTCTATTCGAACGGCTCTACCGGCTCCGACAACGGTGCGATGGGCGACTTGCTGGTGCAGTTTTTACGCGAACACCATGGCTCGTTGGCACCCAAACGAATTCTCGACATGGGCTGCGGCATTGGCAACAGTCTATTGCCTTGGTCCAAGGCATTTCCGTCCAGCCAAGTCCATGGCATCGACATCGGCGCGCCAGTATTGCGTTACGCCCATGCTCGTGCCAAAGCGCTGGGCTATTCAGTCCATCTCAGTCAGCAAAATGCCGAACGCACTGATTTCGAGGCCAGCAGCTTCGATCTGATCGTAAGCCACCTGTTGCTGCATGAAACCTCGCGCAGCGCGCTGCCGCGGATTCTGGCGGAATGCCGGCGGCTGCTGCGGCCAGGTGGGGTCATGTTGCATCTTGAAATTCCACGTGGCGACACGCCGGTCGAGCAGTTTTTCTACAACTGGGAAGTGTTCAATAACAACGAGACTTTCGCGCAGTTCCTCACTGGTGTCGATTTGGCGACACTGGCGCGGGAAACGGGCTTCGCCGCAAAACTGACGCGAACGATCCGCTACGCTCGACATCGTGCTGCAGGTCAGCATCTCTACGGCAAGACCTTTTATTGGAACGTGCTGACAGCCACGCGCTGAAAGCTAACGATCACCCGGAGTTGAATCATGGCAAAAAAATCGACGACCGTTCGCCGCAAAGTTACCAGCCGTCGAACCGCACCTAAAACCTCCGCTAACAGCACACGCATTTCGCGTGTTGCCAAAGGCAAACGGCCGCAGTACTTCAGCGACCCCGCCATCGACAAACTGCTGTGGATGACAGTATCCCTGATGGAGGAATTATCGGTGACACGCGACCGTCTCGATACTGTCGAGCGGCTGCTCGAGCGCCGCCAGACGCTGCAACGCAGCGCTATCGAAAAATTTGCTCCTGACGCGGTAGCGCAGTCGGAAAGGGACGCGCGGCGGGGCGCGTTTGTCGCGCGTGTTATGCGCGTCGTTCAGGCGGAGTTGGAGGAAATGTCCCGCGATGATATGCCGCAGACCACTGAGGAAATGGTCGCTGCAGTGGCCAGCTAAATTCTTCAGTCAGACAGGGAAGTTAGGCCTCGCGCGGCCCAAACCGCCATCGATACCGTTGCTTGATCCGGTAACCCATGTTAGGACGCGGCCCGACGGAATTTGCCGTGTGACAAACAAATCGCGTTAGGGTACGATTCGCTCCGCTTGAGTTTTCCACTCCACACACAGCAGGAATTCTAAAAAATTATGAAGCCGCCTTCACCACAGGAACTGCGCGTGCTGCGCGCCATGTCCAAATCCGACAAATCCGCCACCGGTACCGATTTCGCCTCTGCGGCGAAGGTCGGCCATCGTGGTGTTTACGTGTTGCTTGCCCGCCTCAAGGAAAAAGGTTTGGCATCGCGTGGCGCTTCCGGTTGGAAGTTGACCGCCAAGGGCAGTGCTGCCGTTCGCGCAGCTGGCAAGAAAAAGTAACGCTAACAGGCCGTTGCGTTGCCTGGGTTTGGGCCCATGCACACTAAAAAAACCCCGGTGAGCCAGTGGCTTCCGGGGTTTTTTTATGGCCGAATCTCGCCGGTGTGACTGAGAGGTCACATTTGCCGGGATTTGGTTTATAGTGGCTGCGCTTTAACCGGGGGCATTCATGAACGAACCAGCTTATAAGAAACTTTACCAGGCACCGATTCCGGCCATTCTGGCCATTCTCATTGTGTTTACTTGGCAGGGCCTCGGGCACTTCGTCATGTACATGATGGACACCTCCTGGTTCAAGGACAGCATTTACCTGTCCTCGTTCATCGTCGGCGTTGTTGGAGTCGTCATGACTTGGATGGGCCGCAACCGCTCTGAGGGCGCTGCCACATTTTTAGGGTTTGCGGGCGGCAGCTTGATCTGGTTGGGCTGGATCGAGTTCAGCTTTGTCTATGTGGCGCGCGACCTGGGCGTAGCACCGGTCCTGTGGGGCGCCAAGGACACGCTGCCAGAATACCGAGTCATGTTGTCTTCAGCCGGTGTCCTGTTTGCCAGCCTGCTGTTCTTTTTCATGAATCGCGATACGCGCTGCAATGCATTCATGTGGATGCACCGCAATTTGGGACTGAATCCAGGCAGCAAATCTACTGCGCAGACGCGCAATGTAGCGGCGATTGTTTGCATGGAAACGATCTACGTCACCTGGTTCTGTTACATCTGGCTGCTGGTTCTTTACAACCCCGCCTTTTTCGGCACGGATCATTGGTTCACGCTTGCTTGCTGCGGCTTCTTTGCTATTTGGGCAATCTATCTCGCGCAACGCCTTTGGTGGTTCCAGCGCATGGCACCGGCACTGCGTTACGGCATCCCGACTGCGATCATCGCCTACAACGTGGTTGAGATCCTGGAGAAGTGGGGCCACATGGACGAGATTTGGGTTCAGCCACAGAAGTATGCGGTGCCAATCGGCATTGCAATCGCCGTGCTGGTCACCGTGGTTATTTTGGGTGTGCTGAGTCCGGCGCGAAGAATTGTCGAAAGGTCGCCGCCCACTGTCTAGGGAAGCTCTGCACAGGTAACGCGGGCGCGGCCGAGGCGGATTTTTTCACTGGCAAGGAAAGACGAGTGAAGTGTATCGAGATACATGAGCGAGG
>JAYVJR010000067.1:0-62143 GCA_043769085.1 Gammaproteobacteria bacterium | reverse complement strand
TGCGAACCGGGCGCTGCGGCTAACTCCGCGTCGCCTGACAGGGGCGGCATCGCGCCGTCGCTGCGCAATCGCTCGATTGCCTACCGTCCACAGGATCTGCTACCGAAAGAACAGCTCGCGCCACGCGTCATTTCGGCAGCTAACAACTGGTTGATGAACAGCATGATGTCGGATGTGATCACGCGCGGTACCGGCCGCCGCGCACTCGCCCTGGGTCGCTCCGACCTGGGTGGCAAAACCGGCACAACCAACGCATCTAAAGACACCTGGTTCAACGGTTTCTCGCCTGACCTCGTCGGCACCGTCTGGGTCGGCTACGACCAAGAACGCTCCTTAGGCCGTCTCGAAGAAGGCGCACGTACCGCGGTGCCAATCTGGGTGCATTTCATGCGTGAGGCGTTACGCTACGTGCCACAACACGCGCGCTCGATGCCAGCAGGGCTGGTCCAAGCTCGAGTCAATCCGGAAACTGGCGCGCTAGCAAACGCTGACGATCCGAGTGGCGTATTCGAGACGTTCATGGCAGAGCACATGCCGACCGGAGGCGTCCTCGGTGGCGGCGGTGCAGCTGTCGACGACATGGCCTTCGATGACCAAGACGCTGCGCCCAGAGCGCCTGGTGCCAGCGGCGGCAACGCCAGCGAACCGCTGTTCTGACCTGGCAGGCGCCATGCCTAACAAGAAACTGCCGCAGCGCGCCGGAAATCTGCGCCGGGCTATTGCGCAGGAGGCGGCCAGAGTGATGGCTGAACACGGTATCCGGGATTTCTTGTTCGCGAAACGCAAAGCAGCGGAACGATTCGGTGTCACCGACGGCGGCCTGTTGCCGCGGAACACTGAAATCGAAGATGCGCTGGCCGAATACCAACGCCTATTCAAGGGCGACAACCACGATCAAACGCTGTTAGCTCAGAGACTGGTCGCCGTCGAAATCATGGAATACCTGGCGCAATTTCAACCGCGTTTGGTGGGTCCGGTGCTGACCGGCACCGCAACCGAACACAACCACATCCAGCTGCACGTGTTCGCAGACCGCGCCGAGAATATCGCTTTCAGACTCATGGACAACGGCGTGCCGTTTGAAACCGGCGAACGACGTGTAAAGATGAACGTAGAACGCGTGCTGACGCAACCTTGTTTCAGCCTCAACTTCAACGATCAGGAAATTGATGTCGTTGTGTTTCCGATCGATGGCATCCGCCAGTCGCCCGTGTCACCTGTCGACGGCAAACCGATGCGCCGCGCGGACCTCGCCGAAGTACGCACGCTGGTGACGGGCGCCTGAAGGTGGCAGCTCACTGGCTGAAAGCCTGATTGTGATTTGCCAGCGTCGAGGATCAAGCGACGTAGCGAATTGCCGGCGGCCCGTGCGCGCGGTGAGCGCGAACTCAGTTACTGCAATTTGAGCTTGGGAAAAGGCCCGTGAGGACGTTCGCGCCCGCGCGCATGGGCGAACGCGTGCGATCAAGCGGAGTCTGCGCAGCTTGATCGAACAAGCGCGCCGGCATTTGAGCGGCGCCGCTTGATCCTCGACGCTGGCGAATCAAATCAAAACGCTGCGCCAGTAAGCTAGCGCTTCTCGATACTGACGTAGTCGCGCTGCACTGGGCCCGTGTACAGCTGCCGCGGCCGGCCGATCTTCATGCCCGGGTCGCTGATCATCTCCTGCCAGTGCGATACCCAGCCCGCGGTACGCGCGATCGCGAACATCACTGTGAACATCGAGCGCGGAATTCCCAGCGCGCTGTAAATAATTCCCGAGTAGAAATCGACATTTGGATACAGCTTGCGGGCCACGAAATACTCGTCGTTCAGCGCGACTTCTTCCAGTCTTTGCGCCAGCTCAAATAGTGGATTATCAGTTCGTCCCATGCGCTTCAGGATCTTGTGGCACATCTCACGGATGATCTTGGCGCGCGGATCGAAGTTCTTGTAGACGCGATGGCCGAAGCCCATCAGGCGCACATTGCTGTTCTTGTCTTTCACCTTGGCGATGAAGGACGGGATGTTGTCGGCAGTGCCGATGCCTTCCAGCATCTCGAGCACAGCTTCGTTGGCGCCGCCATGTGCCGGCCCCCAGAGCGCGGACACACCCGCAGATATCGCGGAGTATGGATTGGTCCCGGTTGAACCAGCCAGTCGCACCGTCGAGGTGCTGGCGTTCTGTTCGTGATCGGCGTGCAGGATCAACAGAAGATCGAGCGCCTCAGAAGCCAGCGGATCGGCACGGAAATTCTCGCAGGGCACGCTGAAGAACATCTGCAGCATGTTGGTGCAGTAGTCGAGATCGTTGCGCGGGTAAACAAACGGCTGACCTAACGAATGTTTGTAGGCGGCCGCGGAAATCGTCGGGATCTTGGCGATGATCCGGTGCGCAAAAATCTCGCGATGGCGCGGGTTATAGATGTCGGTGGTGTCGTGATAGAAAGCCGACATCGACGCAACGATGCCGCTGACCATCGCCATCGGGTGCGCGTCATATTGAAACCCATTGAACATCCGCAGCAGTGACTCATTCACCATCGTGTGCCGCGAAATGCTGGCCTTGAAAGCTTCTATCTGGGTTTTGTTAGGCAGCTCGCCGTTCAGGAGCAAGTAGGCCACCTCGAGAAAGGTGCTTTTGCCTGCCAGTTGTTCGATCGGGTAACCGCGATAAAGCAGCACGCCGTTATCGCCATCGATGTAGGTGACCTTGCTTTCGCATGCGCCAGTGGCCATGAAGCCCGGATCGAAGGTGAAAACACCGTGCTCCTTGCCTAACGGACCGATGTCGACCACATCAGGGCCAATAGTTCCGGAGCGCACTGGCAGCGTGGATTTCTTGCCGGTAGCGGTATTGGTTATTTCGAAAGGATTCTTGGCCATAAATTAGACTTTCGGCAGCGAGTCGATTGGATTTAGCGAGCGTGTCATGGCCAGCGCACGGAATCAAGAAACTGCGTGCCGCTTCGCTGTCTGCCGAACTGAACTGGGAGCTATTCGACTACCTTGAACAACTGACCCGGCTTGGGATTGCCGCCCGGATACACGCCGTTGATCAACTCCAGTTGCTCTTTCTGGTAGCGATCCACGGGCATCGCATTCGCATAGCTGGCAAGTTCCGCAGCATCTTTCGCTTTGACGATCTTGATGCGATACGGCTCGGCCAATGGAAACTCCGAAGGCTTGAGGCCGCGCAGTGTCTGCGAGACGCCCCGAATCAGACCGTCAGCCTCGGGGACGCCAGCCTTCGATGCCTTGCTTGCGCCGTAAAACATATAAAAGCCGTCACCCCGCTGCAGTGCGACCAGGCGCATCGGTCCCTGGCGCTGATCGAGCGGTGAGCCGTTCCGTGACAAGACGGTGTAGCCCTGCATGCCATTGGATTCGAACGCTTCGCCGCCAGCGAACGACAGTTGCGCTTGTTGGCCCAGGGAAAGCAGCGCTTCGCGTGGCCCGAGTGGTTTCTTGGGATCGTTCGCGGTGTATTCCATGATCATGAACGTGTCTTTATTCGGGGTATAGGCGACAACTTTGTCCGGCCTGTTCTCAACCGTCCAACCTTTGGGAAACGCGACCGTGATGCCAAGTGGCTCGTGGTACATCCGATTCTCGCGCAACACACCCTGCGCTTTGCTGGATCCGAACGCGATGCCTTCAATGCGGCGCAAGTATTGGTCGCGGTTTTCGACCAGGTTTCCCGATGGATTGCTCAGACGCGAAGCACCCTTCGCCGCCTGGATTGCCCGCGCATCAGGCGCCGGATGCGTTGATAACAGGCCGTGGTAGATCTGTGGCTCGCGGCCTTCGGCACGCGCGCGCTCCATCTCGAACTTCTCGCCGTCCTTGAACATCTTGAACACTTCGCCCATGGATTCCGGCCGATAGCCCGCATTGGTGGAATACGCCAGACCCAGACGGTCGGCTTCCATTTCCTGCTTGCGGCCGTAGCCGCGAAAACCTGCCATGGCACCCAGGTTCGCCAGTTCAGAAACCGCCTGACTGCCGCTCGCAACTGCCGCGCCGACCGCCAGCACTTGCGCGAGCACACCTGCCGTTTGTTGTTTCTGCGGATGCCTGCCGGTGACGTGGCCAACTTCATGACCCAAAACCGCCGCCAGCTCGGCCTCGGAATTGAGGCTCACCAACAGGCCACGGTTGAGGTAAACGCGACAGCAACCAGTGGTAAAGGCGTTAATGCCTTCTTCGTCAAGAACGTAGAACTTGAAGTCCGCGCCCGGCAGATCGCTTACTTTGGCGACTCGACTGCCGATTTCGTTGACGTAGTCCTGGATGGCCTGATCGTCATACAGCCCGATCGCCTTGATGATTTCTTCGTGATTGCGCTTGACCGAAGCCGGTTCTTTGGCGGTTTTGGGAGCGGTCTTTTGATCCGCCGCACCCGCGCTGCAAGCCAGGGCAACGCCAAGCACGCCTGGCAGCCAGCAACGGCGCAAGGCAGACAAAGTAATACTGTTCATCACCAACCCCCGACATCCAACGCTATTAAGCATTGGAGGTTACCAGCAAGGGCTAAGTTCCGGCAGCGCTCAGCGCGCCGCGGCAGCAGCGTATTTCTTGCGGAACTTGTCGACGCGGCCGGCGGTATCCACCATTTTCTGCTTGCCGGTGTAGAACGGGTGGCAGTTTGAACACACTTCGACGCTCAGATCCTCGCCGAGAGTCGAACGGGTTTCAAAGGCATTTCCGCAGCTGCAGGTGACTTTGATGACCTTGTAATCGGGGTGGCCAGAGGTTTTCATGGAAGTGCCGGGGTAGGATCGCTTGAAGGGCCGCGAAGTCTATAGAGGTGCTCGCCCAGGCTCAAGGGGGGAATCCGGACTATCCACACCTTCTGTGGATAACTCTGTGGGTAAGGCTGCAACCTAACTGAAATAACTGCAGCGAGATAGCGTTTCTACACAGCTGCGCATGTTTTGACCAAGGTTTTATTACTAATAAAATCAATTACTTACAAGGTGTTCATGCCCTAACGTGAGATTTATAGGGCGTAATGCACTCATTTACGAACCCCAAAACCCAATTGTGAATAAGCCTCTGTTAGGTGACAGTTCTGGAGTCGATCCAGACCAGCCGTAAGCCCTTGTCGGGCATGGTGATTTCTACCTTGCAGCGCCATGTTGCGCAAAAAAAAGCGCTAACAGCCAAGCGCCTTCCGATCAGGCAGAAAAGGCAGCAGCGCATCGTTTAGGAAATCGATGCCACGTGGGCTGGCGCGGCAAAAACCCGCCTCGGTTCGTTCCAGAAAACCGGCGACTTCGCCCTTAGTCCAGGCCTCTGCCACTGTGTCCCAGTCCAGACCCGTCCGCGCCGGAAAATCCTGGCGCGCAAATCCACCTAACAAACGCAGCGCATTCAGCATGTACTCGAACGGTAGCTGGTGTGCTGGCACTGGGGTAACCACCAGCGACTCGCCTCCCGCAACCATGTAGCGACGGGGCTCGCGGATCTGCTGCGTACGCAAAATCCCCTCGCGAGTGGTGAGCTTGCCATGGGCGCCGGCGCCGGCGCCCAGATAGTCACCGAAACTCCAATAGTTGAGGTTGTGTCGACATTTTCGGCCGACGCGTGCGTATGCCGATACCTCGTAGCGCTGAAACCCAGAATCGGCTAACAAAATCTTGCAGGTGTCGAGCATCTCAACAATGCGGTCATCGTCAGGCAAAGCCGGGGGGTTGGCGGCAAACGGCGTGCCTTGCTCCAGCGTTAGCTGGTAGTGCGAAATATGCGCTGGCGCGAGCTTCAGCGCCTCTGTGATATCGGCGGCGGCTGCGTCGACAGTCTGCTTTTCGAGCCCATACATCAAATCGAGGTTGAAATTTGTCAGACCTGCCGCGTGCAGTTCTTCAGCCGCATGCCGAGCTTCGTCCGCTGAGTGGATTCTGCCGAGTTTTTTCAACTGCTGGTCGTCGAAACTTTGCACCCCTAACGACACGCGGTTGATACCCGCATCCCTGTACGCCTTGAAGCGACCGCGCTCCAGAGTGCCTGGGTTGGCTTCCATGGTGACTTCAGCATCGTCCGCCAATCGAAAACGGGCACGCAAACCATCCATAACGCGCGCCATTGCGGTTGGCGAAAACAGGCTGGGCGTGCCACCACCCAGAAACACGCTGATCACGGTGCGATCGACATCGAAACGCTCCTGCTGCAATTCGAGATCAGCCAGCAGTCGGTCCAGATAGCGCGCCTCCGGGATTTGCGCTTCTTTGTTAGCAAAGGAATTGAAATCACAGTACGGGCACTTGCTGACGCACCACGGAAAGTGCAGATAGAGCGACAGCGGCAAGTCGCCGGCGGTCACAACGGCCCCATGGCGAGCAGGGCCCGCAACGCCTGCGCGCGATGACTTCGTGAGTTTTTCTCCGCCGCAGGAAGTTCCGCCGCGGTCATGTCACGGATTGGATCGACGAACACGGGATCGTAACCAAAGCCACCTGCCCCGCGCGGCACTGCGGCGATGTACCCCTTCCAGACGCCGCTCGCAATCCGCGGCGCCGGATCATCGGCCGCGCGCAGCAGGACAATCACGCAACAAAAACGGGCGCGCGTTGTGGTTGCGCCAAAAGGCACACCGCGAGCTCGCAGCTCTGCTAACAACTTGCTGGTGTTGGCGGCGTCATCGCCGTGAACACCCGCATAGCGCGCTGAGTGCACGCCTGGTGCGCCACCTAACAAATCAACCTCGAGACCGGAATCATCAGCCATGGCCGGCAACCCAGTCTGCTGCGCCGCGGCGCGCGCCTTGAGCAGCGCATTCGCCGCAAAAGTCACACCGGTTTCATCGGGCGGCGTAACGCCGAGTTCGGATTGCGGGATGAAATTGAGCGCCAGTGGCGCGAGCATTTCGGCGAACTCCCGCAGCTTGCCGCGGTTGCCAGTCGCCAGCACTACGCGCATGCCGACCATGCCGCGTCAATCGCCCTGCAGCGCCTGATTTTGCAGAGCAAACAATTCGCTGATCGCCGTCGCGGCGACGTTCAGCATCTGATCGAGCTCGTGACGACGAAATGCGTGGCCTTCGGCGGTCCCTTGGATCTCAATGAAGCCGCCGCCATTGTTCATGACGACATTCATGTCGGTTTCGGCCTGTGAGTCTTCGCGGTAGTCGAGATCGACCATCGGTAGGCCGCCAATTATTCCGACCGATACTGCGGCGACCTGACCGTGTAACGGCGATGCCGCCATACGACCCGCCTTGATCGCCTGCTGGCAGGCGTCTGCCAACGCCACATAGCATCCGGTGATCGCGGCGGTGCGCGTACCGCCATCGGCCTGCAGCACGTCGCAATCGAGCACCACCGTGCGTTCACCTAACGCGCGCATATCCACGATGGCGCGCATGCTGCGACCTATCAGCCGCTGGATTTCCTGCGTGCGGCCACTTTGCTTGCCTTTGGCTGCCTCACGATCGCTGCGGGTGTGAGTCGCGCGCGGCAACATGCCGTATTCGGCTGTCAACCAGCCCTGGCCTTTGCCGCGCAAAAACCCTGGCACACCCTCGGTCAAGCTGGCGGTACACAAAACCCGCGTGTCGCCAAACTCAACGAGTACTGAGCCTTCGGCGTGCCGGGTCCAATGGCGGATGAAACGAATCGGCCGAAGCGCGTCGTGGGCGCGGCCCTGGTGCCTGTCCGGCATATGATTTCCCCTGAATTTTGTTAGCTTGCGCCGAGCCAGCGCAGGGCAGCCGCGCTGGTGTTGTCGCTGGTGGGTCCGTTAGCCAACACGGCCTTTTCCAGCAACGTCCGCAGATTATCACGGAGCGGGCGCTTAGCGGGCTCGAGACTCGCCAGCAGATCCTTGTTGGCGAGACTGCCCCAGACTCCATCCGAGCACACCATGAGTGTGTCACCTGCCTGCAAGCGCCGGCCGGTGACGATGGACATTTCTGGCAGAATCATCTCGCCACCGAGGCAGCATTCCACGTAGTTGCGCATCGGGTGAGCCTGCGCCTGCTCCGAGGTAATGACACCCTCGCGAATCAGAAACTCAACATGACTGTGATCACGCGTGCGCTCAACCAACTGCTGGCCACGGCAATGATAGATACGGCTGTCGCCGACGTGTGCCCAATAGGCCGTGTCGCCTTGCACCAGACATACCGCGCAGGTCGCTCGTGGCTTGTGCTCCAGCGGCAAACGCGCACCCAGATTCACCACAGCGTCGTGCGCCGCGCCGATCGTTAGGTGCAGGAAGCCGAGCGGATCAAGTAACGGCTGGCGGGCGTGCCAAAACGCCTCGACGATCAACTTTGCGGAGACTTCGGCAGCCATGGCGCCATCCGCGTGGCCGCCCATACCGTCGACCACGACTAGTAGAGCCGCCTCATCCGAGATGGCCGCCGCGCAGCGATCCTGGTTTTCATCCCGGCCGCCGATGAGACTCAGTTCTGAATAATCGACCCGCATTGCTTTCCGCTGAGGCTAACCGACGACGATGCGATAAACTGGCCGCGCTTTATATCACCAGAGCCGATGCCGCAGATATGGCCTAGTTGGCATTATGCGGCAGGCATTACTGACTTAACTTACATGATCAACAGCATGACAGGTTTTGCGCGTCGCGATGCTAGCGGCCCGTGGGGGGAGCTCAGTTGCGAATTGCGCAGCGTCAACCACCGCTTCCTCGAGGCGTCATTCCGCCTTCCAGAGGAACTGCGCCCGGCGGAACCGGCGTTGCGTAATCTGTTAGCTCAGCAGCTCCGGCGCGGCAAGATAGACTGCTCTTTGCACTGGCGAGCCCCGGCTGGCGCGGCCAGTGCGCTGGAGATTGACAACGACACGCTGCAGCGCGTGTTAGCAGGTGTCGATCTCGTGGCGCAGGCCGGCCGACTGCCGATCGAGCGCGTGAGCCCGCTGGATATCCTGCGCTGGCCCGGCGTAGTACGGGAAACCCGCACCGACGTGACAGAGCTTTTGGCAGCTGCGCAACAGTTGCTGGACGCCACTGCGCGTGATCTCGGGGCGGCACGGGCCAGAGAAGGCGCGCGACTCGGAGAATTGTTAGTACAGCGCTGCGATTCGATCAGTCAGTTGACCGCGCAAGTGCGCACGCGGCTGCCGGAGGTGGAGGCACGCGTGCGCGCACGACTCGACGAGCGACTCGGCGACCTGCGCGCCAGCGTCGAACCGCAGCGTCTCGAACAGGAAATTGTGCTGCTGCTGCAACGCCTCGACGTGGCCGAAGAGCTGGACCGGCTCACCGGTCATATTGCCGAGATTCGCCGTGTCATTGCCGCGCCTGAGGCGGCAGGCCGTCGCCTCGATTTCCTGATGCAGGAGCTGAATCGCGAAGCTAACACGCTCGCGTCAAAATCGCAGGATCTTGACATGACACGTGTTTCCGTGGACATGAAGGTCAACATCGAGCAGATGCGCGAGCAAGTTCAGAACATCGAATGACCCGTCAACCGCGTTTGTTTGTGGTCGCCGCGCCATCGGGAGCCGGCAAGTCCACACTGGTCAATGCGCTTCTGGCCCGCGAGGAGAGCCTGCGGCTATCGGTCTCGCATACGACCCGGCCGATGCGGCCTAACGAACAGGACGGGCGTGAGTATCACTTCATTCCCGTCAGCGAGTTTCAAGCGTTGGTACAGCGCGGCGTGTTTCTGGAACACGCGCAAGTATTTGACAACTACTACGGCACCTCAAAAAAACAGCTCGAAGACAAGCTGGCCGCCGGCTTCAATGCGATCCTGGAAATCGATTGGCAGGGAGCTCGCCAAGTGCGGGCGGCGATCCCGGGATGTGTCGGCATCTTTATCCTGCCGCCGTCGCGGGCAGCACTGGAATCACGCCTGCGCAACCGCAAAACTGACAGCGACGCGGTGATCGCGCGACGTCTGCGGGATTCCGTGTCCGACATGAGTCACTGCCAGGAATTCGACTACATCGTGGTAAACGACGCCTTCGAACAGGCGGTCGGCGACTTGCAGGCCATCGTTCGGGATGACCCCCGGGCCCGGCAGCTCAAGGCCAGCCGGGCGGATCTCACGCCTTTATTGCGCGATCTCGTATAATGATCGGCCCTACAAGGACGACTTACTTATGGCGCGCGTAACGGTCGAAGACTGCCTGAAAAACGTCGATAACATTTTCAACCTGGTGCTGCTCGCAGCCCAGCGCGCTCGTCGCCTGGCGAATGGCGCAGAACCGACCGTGCCCTGGGAAAACGACAAACCTACGGTGGTTGCCCTGCGGGAGATTGCTGAAGGCAATATCACGCCTGAAATGCTCGCAGAACCCGAGCCGGTTCCTGAACCGCCGCCGGCCATCGATCCCATGATGATGGACAACGAAGGCGGCCTGCGCGCCCCGCAATTCGGCCTGGGCGACTAGGGCCTGGGCGACTAGGGCCTGGGCGACTAGGGCTAGTAGGGCAATCAGGGAATAAACTCGCCGGGCCAAGCTGCCCGTGAACCACAAGGCACTATGGATTACACGTCGACGCTGCTCGGTTTTCTGCCAGGCGGCCGGCGTACCCCGGGACTCAAGGAACTGTTGGTCACGGCGGGTGCCTATCTGCCGGCGGCCGAGGTTGAAAGAATTCGCGCGGCCGCAGAATTCGGTGCTGACGCTCACAAGGGCCAAAAACGCCACAGCGGCGAGCCCTATATCGCGCACCCTGTTGCAGCGGCTGAAATACTCGCCGAGCTGCATCTCGATTCCGACACGATCATCGCGGCCATCCTGCACGATGTCATCGAAGACACGCCGTTAGCCAAAGAAGACATTGCAGCGCGTTTCGGCGCGGGTGTTGCAGAGATTGTTGACGGCGTTACCAAACTTGATCAGATCAAGTTCAAGAGCCGCGAAGAAGCCCAAGCCGAGTCGTTTCGCAAAATGGTGCTCGCCATGGCGCGCGACCTGCGGGTGATCCTCGTCAAGCTTGCGGACCGCACCCATAACATGCGCACAATCGGCGCCATGGCACCGGCCAAACGCCGTGCGATCGCCCGCGAAACGCTGGAGATTTACGCACCGCTCGCCGAACGACTTGGCCTGTACTCGCTGAAACTCGAACTTGAGGACCTGGGTTTTCAGGCTCTCTATCCGCAGCGCTATCGCGTGCTCGAACGCGCGCTGAAACGCGCGCGTGGCAACCAGAAAGAATTTCTTGGCAAAATTGCCGACCAGATGATTGCGGCGCTCGGCAAGGCCGGCATCCGCGGCAAAGTGCTGACCCGCGAAAAGCATCTCTACAGTATCTACAGCAAAATGCTGCGTAAGAGTGCCCCGCTGTCGGATATCGTCGATGTCTACGGGCTACGAATCATCGTCAGTGATGTAGATGCCTGCTATCGGGCGGTAGGTGTCGTACACAGTGTGTATCGGCCAATGCCCGGCCGATTCAAGGACTATGTGGCGATCCCGCGGGTCAACGGCTACCAGTCATTGCACACGACGCTTTTCGGACCTAACAGTCTGCCGATCGAAGTACAGATTCGCACCGATGACATGCATCGTGTCGCCGAAGCTGGCATAGCCGCACACTGGCGCTACAAAACCACTGACGATGGCAATACTCTCGCCGAGAACGATCACACCCGCGAGTGGCTGAGCACGCTCATGAACATCCAGGAGGGTGGCACCTCGGAGGAATTTTTCGAAAGCGTGAAGTTGGATCTCTATCCGGACAAGGTCTACGTCTTTACACCGAAAGGTGAAATTCTGCGGCTGCCGCGCGGCGCAACCTGTGTGGATTTCGCTTATGCGGTGCACACCGACGTCGGCAATCGCTGCGTCGCAGCCAAAGTGGATCGGCGGTTGTCGCCGCTGCGCACTGCGCTGCGCAATGGTCAAACGATAGAGGTGGTCACGGCCAAAGGCGCAATGCCGAATCCCGGCTGGATGAATTTCGTTGTCACTGCCAAAGCGCGTTCGGCTATCAGGCAATACCTCAAGGGTCTGCGCCGCTCCGAGGCGATTGAACTGGGCCAGCGACTCCTTAACCAGGCCTTGGGCGAATTCAAGCTGGCGCTGTCGAAAGTCACCGACAGCGATATGGCCGTGGCGCTCGGCGAACTGGGCCTGACCACCCGCGACGAGTTGTACGAGAAAATCGGCCTGGGTGAGCGACTGGCGCCATTGATTGCCCGGCGCCTGTTGCCGCAAACACCCGCCGAACAAGCTTCGGGCCTGCCGACGCCGCTGGCCATTGCCGGCACCGAGGGGTTGCTCGTCAGTTACGCGCGCTGCTGCTTCCCGATCCCCGATGATCCGATCATCGCTTTTCTGTCGAGCGGGCGCGGACTGGTGATTCATCGCGAGTCCTGTGCCAACGTCGATGACTATCGCAAGCATCCCGAAAATTGGCTGTCGGTAAGTTGGGAAAACGGCAGCAAGCGGTTGTTCAGTTCGCAACTGCATATCATCGTAGCTAACAAAATGGGCGTGCTGGCCGCGGTCGCCTCAGCAATCGCCGAGGCTGAAGCCAACATCGACCAGGTCGAGGTCGAAGAACGCGACGCGGCATCGTCGCAGCTCGTTTTCGAGCTCAAAGTACGCGACCGCCTGCAATTGGCAAACATTCTGCGCGTGATCCGTCGCATGCCGGACGTCATGCGGGTAGTGCGAACCATTCAAACACGCGAAACTGACTAAACTTTATGGAGAGACCCGCATGAGCCGCCAGATTATCAGCACACCTAACGCGCCCGGCGCGATCGGCACCTATTCGCAAGCTGTCCGCGTCGACAATACCGTGTATATCTCCGGGCAGATTCCGCTTGATCCGGCAACCATGCAAATGGTGTCCGGCGATATCGAGTTGGAAATCCGGCGTGTGTTCGACAATCTGCGCGCCATCGCAACGGCCGCGGGAGGCTCGCTCGCGCAAGCCGTCAAAGTGACTGTCTTTCTGCTCGACCTCGCGAACTTCGCCAAGGTCAATGAAATCATGGCGCAGTATTTCCCGCAGCCGTATCCGGCGCGCGCTGCCGTCGGCGTGGCGCAATTGCCGCGCGCTGCGCGGGTGGAAATCGAGTGCATTCTGCATCTGGGCGCGTGACCGACAACGAATCTCGTGAGCAGCGCCCGGTCACCGCGCTGCGCGGTGTCGGTGCAGCACTGGCCGAGCGTCTGCGGGCGTTAGGTGTCGAGCAGATTCAGGATTTGCTGTTTGTACTGCCCGCTCGTTACGAAGATCGTACTGTCGTGGTACCGATTGGCGCACTGAAGGCCGGTGATCGCGCCGTCTTTGAAGGCGAAGTGCAGCTCAGCGAAGTGGTGTTTCGGCGTCGGCGACAGCTACTGTGCCGCGTCAGCGACGGCACGGGTTCGATCACGCTGCGTTTTTTCTATTTCTCGGGGGCACAGCAACAGGGACTGGCGCGCGGCGCGCGCCTGCGCGCGCACGGCGAGCTGCGACGCGGGCCACTGGGACTTGAAGTCGTCCATCCGGAATATCGTCTGCAGCGCGGCACAGAACCGGCGCCACTTGAAGAAACCCTGACACCTATCTATCCACTGACCGAGGGTGTGACTCAGGGTCGCCTGCGCGCACTGATTCTGCTGGCGCTCAACGAATTGCAGTCGGCAGGCGTGCGCGACTGGGTGCCAGCCGAGATTCTCAGCTGGTTGCAACTGCCGGGTCTCGCGCGTTCGCTGGAATATGTGCATCGGCCGCCCAAGGGTTCACGTCTCAATGAGCTGGCTGCCGGGATGCACCCGGCGCAGCAGCGGCTGGCTTTCGAGGAGCTGTTAGCACATCAACTGACGTTGCGTGAACTCAAGTCGCGTGTGCAAGCAGAGGCCGCCTGGCCGCTGACCGACAGCACGGCACTTGCGGCAAAGTTCTTCGCGGGCCTCCCCTTCAAACTGACCAATGCGCAATCGCGCAGCTTCAGGGAAATCGACGCCGATCTACAGCGTGAACGGCCCATGATGCGGCTAGTGCAGGGCGATGTGGGCTGCGGCAAAACAGTGGTCGCTGCGGCCGCTGCGGCGCGCGCGATTGGCAGCGGTCGGCAGGTGGCACTGATGGCGCCGACCGAGTTGTTAGCTGATCAGCACTATCGCAATCTCGACGGGTGGTTTCGACCGCTGGGTATAACGGTTGCGCTGGTCAGCGGTTCGCAGCCGGCGCGCAAGCGCCGCAGCGCGCAGCAAGCCATTGCCTCGGGTGAACTGGCACTGACCGTAGGCACCCATGCGTTGTTCCAGGAAAGTCTGGCGTTCAAGGATCTGGCCCTGGTGATCGTTGACGAACAGCATCGCTTCGGCGTACAGCAGCGGCTCGCACTGACTGCCAAGGGTCGCGGCGAAGGCCGCTATCCGCATCAGCTGATCATGACTGCCACTCCGATCCCACGAACTCTGGCAATGACGGCCTATGCCGACCTTGACGTGTCGGTCATCGATGAACTGCCGCCAGGCCGCACACCCGTGAAAACCGTGGTGTTAGCCGAGTCACGCCGCGATGAGGTTGTCGCTCGCATCGACCAGGCGTGCCGCGCCGGCCGTCAGGCCTACTGGGTCTGTCCGCTGATCGAAGAGAGCGAAGAGCTCGACTATCAGGCCGCCGAAGAGACGGCCGCCGCGTTGGCACAGGCACTGCCGGCCCTCAAGGTGGGCCTTGTTCACGGCCGCATGCATGGCAGACAGAAGGACGCGATGATGCAGAGCTTCAAATCGGGAGCGGTGCAATTGCTGGTTGCAACTACCGTCATCGAAGTCGGTGTCGACGTGCCTAACGCGACCATCATGGTTATCGAAAATTCTGAGCGTATGGGACTTGCGCAATTGCATCAGCTGCGCGGCCGGGTCGGTCGTGGCAGCGCCGAAAGTGGCTGTGTGCTGCTCTACCGGGCGCCGCTCGGCGAGCTGTCGCGTGCACGTCTGGATGCCATTCGCGACAGCAACGACGGCTTCGAGATCGCGCAGCGCGATCTCGAGCTGCGCGGTCCGGGCGAACTCCTCGGCACGCAGCAAACCGGTCTGGCGCGTCTGCGCGTCGCCGATCTCGCCCGCGATGCGCACCTGTTGCCCAAGGTGCAGCAGGGTGCCGATCTCCTGCTTGCGCGTTATCCCGATAGAATCGCGCCTCTGACAGCCAGATGGATCGGCGCCCAGGCGGAATATGGACGAATTGGTTGACACCGACGACACGCGCAATGTGATGTGGCTGCCCGGCCATGCGCTCAATTGCTATGCCGGCGATCCACGCTTGCGCTCCTGGTTGCTGACGCCCGGTTTGTTGACGCAGCGGTTTCGGGACACCTGTGGGACGCGGTTTCGGGTGCGGCGATTGCCAGAGCGGACCATCGGCGGGCAACTCTGGCGAGAAGTTGCAATGTGCAACGGCGAACTGGCCTGGGTATTTGCGCGCACGCGCTTTCCGCTCACGACTCTCGCCGCCGAACCTTGGCTGGCGGTGATCGGCGATACACCGTTAGGCGAGGCGGTCGCCGCGCACGGTGGTGTGACTCGTTCAGAATTCGAGTATTCCGAACTCGGCGCGCATCATGACGTCGTGGCAGGTGCGTTACGCTGTGCCGCTTTGGCACCGCAGTCACTCTGGGTACGTCGCTCGGAGTTTCGGGTTGCTGGCAATCCCTTTCATTTACAGGAAGTGTTTCTGCCGCATGTCGGACTTGATCACTAACAATTCGGGTTTTATCCCACCGGGTAGATTGCGCCTCGCGTTGATACGCTTGGGTCGTCGGTTACGTGAGTGGGCGTACTTGACCCGCATGCACCGGCCGATCGGCATCTGGCTATTGCTCTGGCCGACACTCTGGGCGGTCTGGATTGCTGCCGACGGCAAGCCACAGCCGCAGTTGTTTGTGGTTTTTTTGGTAGGCACTGTTGTCATGCGGGCTGCCGGCTGCGTGATCAACGACCTGGCGGATCGCAACATTGATCCGCAAGTGCGTCGCACCCGTGACCGGCCGCTCGCAGCACGCCGCATCTCGCCTTTCGAAGCCTGGGGCCTTTTTGTGGCTCTGGTCGCATTGGCACTTTGGTTGGTCGTCAAACTCAATCCGCTGGCGCTGCAATTGTCGCTGATCGGCGCTGTGTTGACCGTGAGCTATCCGCTTTGCAAACGGTTTTTTCCGGCGCCACAGTTTTATCTGGGACTCGCTTTTGGCTGGGGCGTGCCCATGGCATTTGGCGCGACGCAAGGCGCGATCCCGCGTGTCGGTTGGCTGTTGTTCATCGCGGCACTCCTGTGGGCGGTTGTCTACGACACCGAATATGCAATGGTCGATCGCGACGATGACAGCCGCATTGGTGTGCGTTCCACCGCGGTCCTGTTTGGCGATCTCGACAAGCTGATGATTGGCGTGATGCAGGCACTGATGATCATTGCGCTGTTGCTGGTTGGACGACGCCTGTCGTTAGGTCTTTGGTATCAGCTCGGACTTTTGGCGCTCGGCCTGTGTTTTGTGCGCCAGCAATGGTTGATCCGCGATCGCGACCGCGACCGATGTTTCCAGGCCTTCCTTGAAAACAGGTACGCCGGACTGGTGGTGTTCGTCGGCATCGCGCTGGAGTATGTTTTCCGCTAAGGCGGTGCGCGCGAGCACCCAGTGTTCGATCGTCGTCACGCCCACTGCGCGCAGCGCGGCACTCGCCGCTGCCAGCGTACTGCCGGTTGTCAGCACATCGTCCAGCAGCGCGACATGTTGCGGCATGCTTGCAACGCCCGGGCGTTGGCTGGTGCGAACCGCAAAGGCGCCCTGCACATTCTGCCGGCGGGCGGCGCCAGCCAGACCGGATTGCGGCACAGTGGCGCGGATGCGAGCCAGACACTGGTGCAGCACCGGCAAATTGCACACTTCACCGACCCAGTCGGCCAGCAATTTTGTTTGATCGAAGCCGCGTTCGCGAAATCGCGCCGAATGTAAAGGTACGGGGACAATGGCGTCGGGCAACGGTCGCGAGCGCGTGCCAGCCCGGCTAATAGCTAACAAAGTCGCCAACACTCGTCCATAAACCCGGTCGCCGCGGAACTTGAATTCGCGCACCAGGCGATCGACGGGATAGCCATATTGAAAGGCCGCAAACTGCCAGTAGGTCCCGCCCTGCATCCATACTTGGGTCCAATGCTCGGCTGGTCTGGGTAAAACCGCTGCGCAATGGGTGCACAAATCCAGCGGCACCCGATGCAACTGACCGATCAAGCCGGGTTCTGCGCCTTGCAATAAAAAGCCGGGTTCGCCGCAAAGGCAACAGGTTGGCGGTGCCAGAACCAAGCCCAGCCCGCGCAACATCCATCGTCGAATTGTCAACCGAATCTCCTTTTGAAAGTTGACAATCCCAGCCACGAGCGTCGACACTGGGAACTTGCTTCGCAGCATGGCCGCGCATTCCACTGCCGGAAAGTCACAAATCGGGCCGGTTGCTGCCGAATTGCGCTGCCAAATGAAGGGATGTCTGTCCGATGAATGCTGTCTTGAATTCGAGAGTGAAAACACCGTTGCGCCACGACTGGACCGTCAACGAGGTTGAGGCGTTGTTCGCGCTGCCATTTGCCGACCTGTTGTTTCTCGCGCAGCAGCGTCACCGCGAATTCCAGCAAGCTAACAGCGTGCAACTTTCGACCCTGCTGTCGATCAAGACCGGCGGCTGTCCCGAGGACTGCGCCTACTGCCCGCAGAGCATTCGTTACGACACCGGTCTCGAACGCGAACGACTGTTGGCCCTGGAGGAGGTTCGCGAAGCAGCAACAGCCGCCAAAGCAGCCGGTGCAACGCGTTTCTGCATGGGGGCTGCCTGGCGCTCGCCCAAGCGCAAGGATTTGGACGCGGTCATCGACATGGTGCGCGAGGTGCGCGCGTTAGGGTTGGAATCCTGCGCAACGCTTGGCATGCTGACCCCCGAGCAGGCGCGCGAGCTGAAAGAAGCCGGCCTCGACTACTACAATCACAACATCGACACGTCCGCGGAGTTTTACGCCGAAATCATCAAGACCCGTGATTTCCAGGACCGTCTCGATACGCTGGACGCCGTGCGCACCGCAGGACTCAACGTTTGCTGCGGCGGTATCGTCGGCATGGGTGAGACAGTGGGGGACCGCGCGCGCATGTTGCAGACGCTCGCCAATCTGCCGCAACATCCTGAGAGTGTGCCGATCAATCAGCTGGTACCGGTGCCTGGTACACCGCTGGCTAACGCGGCGCCGGTAGATCCGTTCGACTTTGTGCGCTGCATCGCTGTTGCGCGCGTACTGATGCCGCATGCGCATGTGCGGTTGTCTGCCGGCCGCGAACAAATGAGCGACGAATTGCAGGCATTGGCATTTCTGGCGGGCGCCAACTCAATTTTTTACGGCGAGAAATTGCTGACGACCGGCAATCCGGACCTGGAGAATGATCGCCGCCTGCTGAGTAGACTCGGCATGCGAGCTGAGTGTGCGCCGAGCGCCTGACGCACTGCGTGCCGGCCTCGAGGACCTGCAGCGAGCCCAGTTGCGTCGCCACGCAACTATCCCCGCCGCCAGCACCATTGATTTTTCCAGCAACGACTACCTGGGACTTGCCAGGCACCCGGCGTTAGCTGCGGCGATGGTCACGGCCGCCAACCGATTTGGCGTCGGCAGTAGCGCCTCGCATCTGGTCTCCGGACATGGTCCCGAGCATGAGGCACTCGAAGCAGAATTGGCGGAGTTCACCGGCCGTGAGCGTGCACTGCTCTTTTCCACAGGCTATATGGCCAATTTGGGTATTGTCGCCAGTCTGGTGGGGCGAGGCGATCTGGTGCTTTCGGATCAGTTGAATCATGCCTCGTTGATCGATGCAGGCGTTCTTTCCAAGGCGGAGCTGCAGCGCTATTCTCATGCCGACGCCGCCATTGCCTCTGAGTTGTTAGCTAAGTGGCGCTCCGGGCAGGCAACAGCAAGTGCCATCTTGACAACCGATGGTGTCTTCAGCATGGACGGCGACCTCGCGCCGCTGCCGGCGCTGACAGCCGCCGCACGCCAGCATGGGAGCTGGCTGCTGCTGGATGATGCGCATGGCCTCGGAGTGTTAGGCAAGCATGGCAGGGGCAGTTGCGAGCACTTCGGACTCGACAGCCAGGATGTGCCACTGCTGATGGGCACGCTCGGCAAGGCGTTCGGCAGCTTCGGCGCATTTGTCGCCGGCGATCGCGACCTGATTGACTGGCTGCTGCAGAAGGCACGCACCTATATTTTCACAACCGCGTTGCCGCAACCGGTGGCCGCGGCGACCCGCGCCGCATTGCGGCTCGTTGATACCGAAGCCTGGCGCCGCGAACGCCTGCTGCAAAATATCAAGACCTTTTGCATCGGCTGCGCAGCGGCCAGCATCAACCTCGAGCCATCCGTAACCGCGATCCAGCCGCTTTTGTTAGGAAACCCGGGTCGCGCTCTGCGCATCAGCGAATGGCTACTCGAGCGCGGCTTCCTCGTCAAAGCTATCCGGCCACCAACCGTGCCTGTGAACAGCGCCCGGCTACGTGTTGCCTTGTCATCAAGTCACGAGGAACAGCAGATCAGAAAGCTCATAGAGCTGCTAGCCGAAGCAGTTGCCCTGTTCCCGGCAGATCGTCAGGACGAACAGTGACAACGCCAACTGAAGACCCGATGCATCTGGACCGCAAGCGAGTAAGGCGGAATTTTGCGCGCGCGAGTGGCAATGAGGACCGCACCGCACAACTGCAAACTGATGTGCGCGAGGAGCTTCTGGAGCGCACACGCTGGTTGTTCAAGGGTCGCGACAGCAACGTGCGCAGAATTCTTGATCTTGGCAGTGGCACTGGCGCAGCCTTGCCCGCATTACGCCAGACTTGGCCCGACGCTGAATTGCTGGCGCTTGATTTTACGGCACCAATGCTCACTGTCGCGCAGCGCCATTTTTCAAACGGTGGCTCTGGCTTGTTAGCTCGGATACGTCGAACTTGGCACGCACCTCCCATGTCAACAGCCATATGCGCCGACGCCGCAGCGCTGCCACTCGTACAGCAGTCTGTGGATTTGGTTTTTTCCAACCTGATGTTGCAGTGGTGCGACGATCTCGACATGGTGCTGGCTGAAATACGCCGCGTTCTGAGACCGGAGGGTCTGGTGATTTTTTCTACCTTCGGCCCCGATACGCTGCGTGAACTGCGCAGTGCCTGGGCCCAAGTGGATGATGCCGTACATGTAAGCGGCTTTCTCGACATGCATGACATTGGCGATGCGCTGATGCGCGCCGGCTTTCGCGAACCGGTATTGGACGTCGATCGTTTGCAATCGCAACACACCGATGCGCGCGCGCTCATGCAGCAGCTCAAGAGTGTTGGCGCAGTCAACGCCGCGCGGGGGCGTACCGCCACGCTGACCGGTCGGCGCAAATTTCAGGCAGCCTGCGCCGCCTATCCGCGCATTGCGGACAGCTCGCAGATCGCTGCCACCTGGGAAGTGGTTTTCGCGAGCGCTTTTGCGGCCCAACAATCAGCTGGGATTCCACATGAATTTGCCGTAGACGTCGGCCGGTTGCGCGAGTCTCTCGACAGGCGGCGTCCGGGCGCGGCGCGTTGATGGACGCTCTGCGGGGAGTTTTCTTTATCACAGGTACCGACACGGGTGTCGGCAAGACCTATTGGACCACCGAGCTGTTGCGCGAAGCTAACAAAGCTAACATCAGGAGCCTCGGGATAAAGCCAGTGGCGGCCGGCGCGACTCAGACCGCGGCTGGCTGGCGCAACGACGACGCGCTGGCGTTGCAAGCAGTGAGCTCAGTGCGCTTGCCATACGAGCGCATCAATCCTGTGTGCCTGCCACTGGCAGCATCGCCGCATCTGGCGGCCAAGGCCGCCGCAGTTGAGATCGATTCGTATTCGCTCGCGGCTCAGGTACGCACAACCGCTCTGCAGTCTGAACTTGCATTGGTCGAAGGTGCGGGTGGCTGGCTGACACCGATCAGTTGGACGGAAACGATGGCTGATTTTGCCGTTCAACTCGGTGCGCCGGTGATTCTGGTGGTTGGCGTGCGCCTCGGCTGCCTAAACCACGCGCAGTTAACAGCCGACGCAGTGCGCGCTCGTGGTCTGGCAATCGCTGGTTGGATCGCCAACGAGATCGCCAATGACCATGGCGGCTGCCAAGCCCAGGTAGATTTTTTGAGCCACCGATTAGGGTTGTCCCCGCTGCGCAAGGGAAGTGTGCTTTCACGCTAAATATCTGACTTGATTGATATTTTTGCAGGCTTTAGAATGCTTCTCAACATGCAGCCTGCCGCGCTTACCATTTCCATCAAGCCCAATTGCTCGCTGACACCGCATACCGCAGTTTGGTTCTTTGTCGGCTTGGCTGGCGTCACCTTGGCGATCGCAGGGCTTCTCGCTGTGCAGGGTTTCTGGCCGGTATTGCCGTTTGCAGGTCTGGAACTAGGAGGTCTCGGTTGGGCTCTGTGGGCAAGTATGCAGCGGCGCTTTCGACGCCAGGACATCCTGATTGCCGAGACTGAAGTCGCTGTCGAGGATTGCGACCGTAAGTTCAAGTCGCGATTGGTATTTCCGCGACACTGGGCACAGGTTAAAATGCGCTCTGGTTCTTCGCCGCTGGCAGCCAGCCGCCTCGTCATCGAGTCGCACGGACGCAGTTGTGAAATCGGTAGCTTTTTGAACGAGCAGGAGCGGCGCGGGCTATCGCAACGACTCGCCCGGTTGATCGGGCGCGTCAATGAATCGCCCCCGTTGCCCAATTAGACTAGGAATACATCACGATGCTGAATTTCGCGCAACCAATGGCCGACTCTGGCTGGCATTTGCTCAACATGACCAAGGGTGTCACCGAGCTCTCAGCCCAGATGTACAAACTGCACATGCTCATTCTCTGGGTCTGCGTCGGGATCGGAGTCATCGTTTACGGCGCCATGATCATCGCGCTGTTCAAGTTCCGCCGCTCCAAAGGCGCGAAACCAGACACCAAAATGGTCCATAGCACCAATGCCGAAATACTCTGGACAGCCGCACCGACGATCATTCTGATTGCGATGGCGATTCCCGCGGCGCGCGTGTTGATCGCGACGGAAGATACGCGCAACACCGAAATGACCATCAAAGTCACAGGCTATCAGTGGAAGTGGCAGTACGACTACCTCGATGACGGTTTCAATTTTTTCTCCACCTTGAGTGCCACCAGCAACGAAGCGCGCCAGCTGCAGTCCGGCGTCGATCCGCGCAGCGTAAAAAATTATTTGCTGGACGTTGATAACGAAGTCGTCGTGCCGGTCGACACCAAGGTGCGAATTTTGCTAACAGCGCAAGATGTCATTCATGCCTGGTGGGTCCCGGCCTTTGGCATGAAGAAAGATGCGATCCCTGGTTTCGTCAACGAAATGTGGTTCAAGGTAGACGCCGACAAGCCCGGCACTTATCGTGGCCAGTGCGTCGAACTCTGCGGCCGCGACCATGGTTTCATGCCAATCGTCGTACGCGCGGTCAGCAAGGACGAGTACAAAGTCTGGGCCGCAGAGCGCAAGGCTGCGTTGAATCCGCCAGCAGCCCCAGCGGAAGCCGCTCCCGTCGCGGATCCGGCAGCACCGACCACCGCAGCTAACAACAACGCCGCCGCTACCCGCGGCTGATTTCAGGAAGCTACCAAATGTCCGATCACGATCATTCCGCCGCCGCCGCTCACGGCCATAGTCATGACGACCATGGCGATCACAAGCCGTACGGCTGGAAGCGCTGGGTCTACGCGACCAATCACAAAGACATCGGCACGATGTACCTGATCTTTGCGTGTGTGATGTTTTTCATCGGCGGTTCGATGGCGCTGGTCATTCGCCTGGAGCTGTTCCAGCCCGGTCTGCAGTTTGTCGATCCGGCGATCTTCAATGAAATGACGACGGTGCACGCCCTGTTGATGATTTTCGGCGCAGTCATGCCGGCATGGACTGGGCTTGCGAACTGGCTGATCCCGATGCAGGTCGGTGCGCCCGACATGGCGCTGCCGCGGCTCAACAACTTCAGCTTCTGGATTTTGCCGTTCGCTTTCACACTGCTTATTTCGTCGCTGTTTGTGCCGGGCGGCGGTCCTGCCGGCGGTTGGACTCTGTATCCGCCGCTGGTTCTGCAGGGTGGCGACAGCCTGCCGATGGCGATCTTCGCGATTCACATGATGGGCGCGTCATCCATCCTTGGTGCCATCAACGTAATCGTGACGATTATGAACATGCGGGCGCCGGGCGTCGGCCTGCTGAACATGCCGCTGTTCGTTTGGACCTGGCTGATCACAGCGTATCTGCTGATCGCCGTGATGCCCGTGTTAGCTGGGGCGGTCACCATGTTGCTGACCGATCATTTTTTCGGTACCAGCTTCTTCTCAGCGGCAGGCGGCGGCGATCCAGTGATGTTCCAGCATATCTTCTGGTTCTTTGGACATCCCGAGGTTTATATCCTGATACTGCCGGCCTTCGGTATCGTCTCAGAGATCATCCCGACCTTCGCGCGCAAACCGCTTTTCGGCTATGAATCGATGGTGTATGCGTCCGCGTCGATCGCGTTCCTTTCTTTCATCGTTTGGGCACACCATATGTTTACGGTGGGTATGCCGTTAGCAGGACAGATGTTCTTCATGCTCTCGACCATGCTGATCGCGATCCCGACAGGCGTAAAGGTGTTCAACTGGTGCGCGACTCTGTGGCGCGGCTCCTTGACGTTTGAAACGCCGATGTTGTTCTCGTTAGCCTTTCTGTTCCTGTTTACCTGTGGCGGATTCTCGGGGCTGATGCTGGCAATCGTGCCGGCCGACTACCAGTATCACGACACCTACTTCGTGGTCGCGCACTTCCACTACGTGCTGGTCCCAGGCTCGATCTTCACCATCATGGCGGCGGTGTACTACTGGCTGCCGAAGTGGACCGGTCGCATGTACGACGAGACGCTCGGTAAGTGGCACTTCTGGTTATCGACCATTGGTGTCAACGTGCTGTTCTTCCCGCAGCATTTCCTCGGCCTCGCGGGCATGCCACGCCGTATCCCGGACTACGCGACACAGTTCGCAGACTGGAATATGGTGTCGTCGATCGGCGCATTTATCTTTGGCTTCTCGCAATTGCTGTTTGTATACGTAGTCGTGAAAGCAGTGCGCTCGGGTGCCAAGGCGCCGCAGCGACCCTGGGAAGGCGCACATGGCCTTGAGTGGGAGCTGCCGACGCCAGCTCCGTACCACAGCTGGAGCGATCCGCCGCCACGTGAACTCATCGGCAAAGGCGCGTCTCACTAAGCCGCACAGGTTATCAACATGTCCGCAGATACCGACCGTTCCCGCCGCGTGCGCCGCAACTCGTTGTTGTTAGGCGCGGTGGCGCTCGCGATTTACGTGGCCTTTATTGCCAGCACCGTGCTGGGACTGCGCGGGCCGTGACCGAAGCGAGCGAAAAACTCCACAAGGCCAATCGTCAGCTGACTTTCAAGCTGCTGATGATCGCCTGTGCGAGTTTCGCATTTGGTTTTGCGCTGATTCCGTTGTATGACGTCATCTGTGACATCACTGGGTTCGGCAATCAGAAAAACCTCCGGGTAGCTGCGCGAGTCGCCGAGAATGAGGACATCACACGCACTGTCACGGTGGATTTTCTAGCCGAGCTGCCGTCGGTCGGCAAATGGGAATTCCGGCCGGTGGTCGCAAGCATGAAGGTGCACCCAGGCAAGCTGTACGCCACCGAGTTCATTGCACGCAATCTCACCGGGCAGGACACCGTCGCGCAAGCTGTGCCTAACGTCTCGCCTGGCAAAGCCGCCGCTTGGTTCCGCAAGACCGAGTGTTTTTGTTTTACGCCGCAGTCTTTCAAGCGCGATGAACAGCGCCGCATGCCGGTGCGTTTCATTATCGACCGCGATATTCCCGCCTACGTGGACCGCATCGTGCTGTCCTATGTTTTCTACGACTCGTTAAGGTGATTGATATGGCCCAGTCTCAAGTCCACGCCAATTCGAAGTACTACATCCCGCACGAGAGTCCTTGGCCAATCATCGGCTCCTTGTCGCTGTTTGTGGTGATGTTCGGCGTCAGCGGCTGGTTGAACGAGTGGTACGGTCCCGGGGTTTTCTTCTTCGGTCTCGCGCTGCTGTCCTTCATGTTCATCGGCTGGTTCCGCGTCGTAATCGGCGAGAACCAGACAGGAACTTACAACCTGCAGGTCGACAAGTCCTTCCGCATGGGCATGATGTGGTTCATTTTCTCGGAAGTGATGTTTTTTGCAGCCTTTTTCGGTGCGCTCTTCTATGCACGACAGTTGTCAGTTCCCTGGCTGGGCGGCGAAGGCGTCAAGGTGTTTAACCCGATCATCAATTGGCCCGGTTTCGAAAACTCCTGGCCTAACAATGGCCCTGCCAAGCTCGGTCCTCGCGCCGACGGAAGTTTCGAAATCATCCCGGCCTTCGGCCTGCCGGCGATCAACACGCTGATCCTGCTGACGTCGGGCTTGACCGTGACGGTGGCGCACCATGCGTTGAAGTCGGGCAACCGCCTGATCCTCAATATCTTCCTGTTCCTGACCTTCGCGTTAGGCTTTCTGTTCGTCGGCCTGCAGGCGGAGGAATACAGCCATGCGTACACAGAACTGGGTTTACAGCTGTCAACCGGCGTTTACGGCTCGACTTTCTTCATGCTGACGGGTTTCCACGGCTTCCATGTCACGCTGGGCGCGATCATGCTGCTGTGCATCTGGCTGCGGACCATGAAGGGTCATTTCACGCCGCAACGCCATTTCGCTTTCGAGGCCGTGGCCTGGTACTGGCATTTCGTCGACGTGGTCTGGCTGGGGCTGTTCGTGTTCGTGTACTGGGTCTGATCCGGAACGGTAATCAATGGCTGCGGTGCGCGGCGAACGCGATCTTGTCCAGATAACCTAACAACACGGCTGACACTACGAAGGTCATGTGGAGGATCACATACCACATGATTTTGTCGTTGTCGGTGGTCTCGGCTTGCATGAACACCCGCAGCAGGTGAATCGATGAGATCGCAACGATCGAAGCGGCCACCTTGAGTTTCAAGGTGCCAGAGTCGACTTTGCCGAGCCAGTCCGGCGCATCTTCCTTATCCTTATCGTCGCCGATATCGATCTTCGAGACGAAATTCTCGTAACCCGAGAACATCACCATGACAATCAAGCTGCCAACCAGCGAGATATCGATCAACGCCAACACTGTTAGCACCAGATCCGCCTCGCTGCTGGTCAGCACATGAGCAACCGCATGCCAGGCTTCCTGGAAAAACTTGACGCTGAGCGCGATTAACGCCAGCGACAGGCCCAGGTACATCGGCGCCAACAGCCAGCGACACGCGAACAGCAGTTTTTCAAGATATTTCTCGATCATTTATCGGGCGCCTTGGTTGCGAAGTTTATTGAACGGGCTTGATGCCATGGGGCGTCACCAGACCCAGCTTCCAGCCGATCATGATGAGAACGAAAAGTGCAATTGACAGTCCAATCCGGACGGTCAAAGCGCGCACCATTTTGTTGGAATCACCTTTGTCATTGACGAGGTGGAAGAGCGCACTACCGAGACTGATGACTACCGCCGCGAGCAGACAGATGACCACGATTTTAAAGACTTCCATGCGGCAATTGTACCGGCCCCGCGCAACCTCTGAACTCGACTTTTGATCGGTGAATCCTCAGAATGCGCGCCCCCTCATGACTGACCCGACCCTCACAAGAAAACGGGTTTTTGCGCCCCGACCTTTAATGACACTAGTCACAGCACTGCTATTGCCGCTGTTTCTGGGGCTGGGTCGCTGGCAGTGGAATCGGGGTGTTGACAGGCAGACTCAATGGGACGCGTTCGCGCGCGGCGGTGGCGAGGCCGTGCCTGCGGTCGGCTCAGACCTCGCGCGGCAGGAGCGCTTCGCCCACGTCGCATTGCAAGGCAGTTACGACGCCGAGCGGCAATTTTTGTTAGATAACCGCAGTTTCGAGGGACGGCCTGGCTATGAAGTGCTGACCGTTTTGCGGCTTGCGGACGGTGCCGCGATTCCGGTGGACCGCGGCTGGATCCCCTTCGACGGCTACCGCGACCGGCTGCCGGCGATTGCCGTATCCAGCGAACTCAGAACCCTGCGCGGACGCATCGACACATTGCCCAGCAGCGGGTTGGACAGCGGTCGCGCGGCACCGGCGACCAGTGGCTCCTGGCCGCGTTTGACCAGCTTTCCGCGCAAAGCCGACCTGGAAGCCGCTTACGGGCAACCACTGCTGGATGGCATGATTTTGCTGGATCCCAGCGCCGCCGATGGTTACCTGCGAAAATGGCGCCCACCTGGCTTGGAGCCAGACAAACACAAGAGTTATGCGATTCAGTGGTGGGGATTTGGCGTGTTGCTGATCATTTTGTACGTCGGGCTGAACATCCAGAAGCGTGAGGCTTGACCATGAATCGAGGCCAATGGCAGTTCCTGGGCTTGGCAGTCCTTTTTTTTGGGCCGTTAGCCGGAGCGTTCTGGCTTTACTACGCCGGCGGATGGCGCCCACAGGGCATGACCAATCATGGTGAATTGATAGCACCCGCACGCCCGTTGCCGGAAGTGGCCCTGCAACTGGCTGGCGGCGGCGCGGCACCTGCGAACCTGCTGCGCAAACAATGGACCTTGGTCTATATCGGCGACGGTGCGTGTCCGGCGGATTGCCAGGCAGCGCTGTATTCGATGCGACAGACTCGATTGTCACTGGCTCAAGAGGCCACCCGTGTCGATCGTGTTTTTCTCGCAGTCGACAATTGTTGCAATCAGGAATTTTTCAAACGCGACCATCCGGGGCTCAAGGTGATCGACGCCAGCGGCTCATCCACCGCGAATCTGCTCGCCGAATTTCCGCCTCGCGCAGTCGGCACGCCGAACTACACACTTTTCATCGTCGATCCCTTGGGCAATCTGATGATGCAGCATGACGGAGAGAAACCGACCCGCGGCCTGCTCGACGATCTCAAGAAACTCCTCAAACTGTCACATATCGGCTAATGACAGCGCAAATCCTGCTTCGTCGCCTCGCTTTGCTCGGCATGCTGTTGTGCCTGACCGTGGTCGTATTTGGCGCCTACGTGCGGCTCAGCGATGCTGGCCTGGGCTGCCCAGACTGGCCAACTTGCTATGGTCATGTCACGCCCGCAGGCGCTCTGTCCAATGAAGCGAGCGCCGAAGCGCAGTATCCGGGTTGGCAACTGGAATCCCGCAAAGCCTGGCTGGAGATGATTCATCGCTATGCCGCCACGGCACTGGGTTTTGTCATCGTGCTGATTGCTGCCTTGGCAATTGTTTATCGCGGACAGCATCTGCTGCGCGTACGTTTCGCTCTCGTATTACTGGCGACGGTCGTCGGCCAAGGCGTGTTAGGCGCGTTTACGGTCTGGTGGCTGGTCAAACCGTTGGTGGTTGTATTGCACCTGCTCGGTGGATTGTCGACGCTGGCATTGCTTTTCTGGTTGTGGATGGATCTGCGTAATCCGGAAAAGCGCGCCGGAACTGCAACGCTGCCGATCAGGATAGCCGCGCGCCGCGCCACCTTGCTGGCCACCGTCATGCTCGGTATTCAAATTTTGTTAGGTGGTTGGACCAGCAGCAATTATGCGGCCACTGCCTGCCCGGACCTGCCAACCTGCCAGAACGCCTGGTGGCCCGCCGACATGGACTGGCGCAACGGGTTTGTGTTGTGGCGCGGTCTCGACATCAACTACACAGGTGGTGTTCTCGAACACCCGGCACGCGTCGCCATTCACTTTGCACATCGCCTCGGCGCCGTGTTCGCAACGCTCGCAGTGCTTTGGGCAGCTTGGCTGGCACTGCAGGCCGCAGTTGCAGTCGGTGGCAGGGCTCGCGATGTCCGTACCGGCGCCCATCTGGCCATCGCGGCGGTGGTCCTGCAGGTTCTGATCGGCGTCTTCATGGTGCTCCAGGCCTTTCCGCTATTGCTGGCCGCTGGACACAATGGCGGCGCTGCGGTGTTGTTGTTAGCCATGCTGCATCTCAACTGGCAACTGCGACGGGCACACTGACATGGAAGCAGCGCTCATACGCCCAACGCCAACCTGGCGAAACTATCTGGAACTCACCAAGCCCAAGGTTGTGCTGCTGATTGTTTTCACTTCCATCGTCGGCACGCTGCTTGCCGTGCCTGGCATGCCACCCTGGGATGCGTTGCTCTGGGGAAATCTCGGCATTGGGCTTGCCGCTTCCTGCGCCGCTGCGATCAATCATGTGCTCGATCAGAAGATCGATGAGCAAATGGCACGCACCCGTAACCGTCCGATGGCGAAAGGTGCCATGTCCAACACCCAGGCACTGACTTTCGCCGGCGTGTTAGGAATTGGGTCGATGTTGATTCTGTGGTTGCTCGTCAATCCGCTGACTGCGATTCTCACATTCTGTTCCTTGATCGGTTATGCAGTGGTCTATACCGTATGGCTCAAGCGCGCGACCTCGCAGAACATCGTCATCGGCGGCGCCGCTGGCGCGGCGCCGCCGGTGCTGGGTTGGGCAGCGGTCACCAATTCCATCGACCCGAATGCGTTGCTGCTGTTCCTGATCATATTCATGTGGACGCCGCCACACTTCTGGGCGCTCGCCATCGCACGCAAGGACGAATACGCCAAAGCGGAAATCCCGATGCTGCCGGTCACACATGGCGTGCCATATACGCGGCTACAGATTTTGCTTTACACCATTCTGCTGACGCTGGTCACGATCATGCTCTGGCTTACCGGCATGTGCGGACTCATTTACCTGGGTACGGTGATGATCCTCAACGGTATTTTTCTATATTACGCAATCATCCTGCAGAGTTCTGAACTTGCCGGACTACCGTACAAGATATTTAAATTTTCGGTGCAGTATCTGATGTGGTTGTTCGCCGCGTTGCTCGTCGATCACTATGTCAGGATCTAACAGCCCGCTGCGGACGACCTTCTGACCCGTCGGTCACTTCGTAGACCGTAGTCAATGGCAATCCAGGAACCTGCCAGTTCATCACGATGCAGATCATTCGCAGCAAATTCGTCTTGGCTGCGGTCAATCTGCGATCGGATGCGATGACACGCGCCATGGATTCGCAAAAAGCATGCTTGGCTGTCGGATGCAGCCCCGCGACAACGGCTAGCGCCGTGTCAATCCGGGCCTCATGGATATTGCTGCTCAGGTACTGAGGTCGGTGAGCGGGCGGCAGTAAGGTCTGAACGCCGGCCTTGAACGCCTGGTCCGGTGCAACACACTCGCGCGCCAGCAACGTCAAAAGCAGACCAAGTTCTTCGCCGCAGGATGTCAGCTTGCCAACATCGCGCGCCTTCGTCGCCGCTGGCTTCAGTCGATGCGACAGAATTCGTGTCAGTGCAAAACCAAAACTCTCATCGGGCGTGGCGAGTTTAGCAAATGCTGCGGTGATTTTCAGCAGCTGCGGTCGCTGAATTTCGCGTTGCGACTCGACCAGCGCCAGTATCGCTAACACGCCAGGCAGACGCGCAACCGGATCAAGCGCTTCGAATCTTGGGATCATGTCCATAACATCCCGAGTACCGCTGGCGCCCAGAACCGGAGAAAGTCGGGTCATCAAGGCGCCGCGCCGTTGCCTGTGGCAGGAAATCAGCGCCGCCACCAGCGTGGCCTGGGCACAATCCGCTGAGCGGGAAGCAACATCCAGAAGTGTATCGATTGCGGTCTGCTGCGGCCTGGGCAACCTGTTGTACAGCAGATCCTGCGCGAGTGGCCCAGGCGGTGTTGGCGCTGCGGGTACCAAAGCTGACAGTATCTCGGCGGCCCGGACTTCGCCGTTTCGCTCACCTGTCTTCTTTTCCTGGCGCGCGACCAGATTGCGAAATTCACGCTGGTCCACATTTCTATCCAATGCCTGGACTCGATCGGCCAGCGTTGGATGGGTTGCAAGCCAGGAAAGATTGAGCTTGCTGACCCAGCCGATGTCAGTCGAGGCAAAGAAAAGGTGGGCCATGCCAGCCGCGGCGACGCCGCGCATGTTAGCACCTCCCTGGACAGCTGCGATTTTCAGCAGCGCGGATTTCAGCGCTTCTGGATTGCGCGTGAACTGCACCGCTGACGCGTCGGCAAGCTGCTCGCGTCGGCGTGATATCGCCGCCTGCAGTATGCGACCAACCAACATGCCAAAGCTGCCCGCAATATAAAGCCCAAGTACCAGCGGCCAGATCATGAAAACGCGTAGGTCCGGAATACCTGTTTTTTTGTCGCGATCTATCAACACTCGTGCAATGTCAGTGAAGGCATAAAGTCCGCACTGCCAGGCGATCAGTCGCGTATTCAACGCCATGTCACCATTGAGAATGTGGCTGAACTCATGACCAATCACGGCCTGTAGTTCGTTGCGATCGAGTTTGGCTACAGCTCCGGCGGTAACGCCTATCGCTGCTGATTCCGGGTTGCGCCCCGCTGCAAATGCATTGATACCTTGTTCGTTAGGCAGAAAAAACACCTGCGGCACAGGCGCATGTGCGGCCAATGCCATTTCTTCGACCACATTTAGCAGCTGCCGCAGTGGCAGACTGACCGTGTCGCTGGTGACCTGTATGCCTCCCACAGTCTTCGCAACCGCGCTACCGCCCGCTCTCAATGTCCAGGCCGTGAAGGCCGCAACAACAATCACCACAGACAGAACAAGTCCCGCAGCCTTGAACACTAAATCGGGTGCGCGACCGTACATCGCCAGTATCTCGTGCGTATTTCGATGAATCAGGCGACCTGCGCCGTACAGCACAATGCCAGTGACAACGACGGTCATCAGCAGGACAGCGACTGCAAATGCCAGTCGCAGCCATTGGGTACGTTGTCGAGCAACGTTTTGCTGCTCAAAAAAATCGGTGGACACGATGGTTTATGTCGGAAATATGGCGATCGCAGAGCCAATAGTGCGGGCCGGGACGTGCTCAAACCGTGACCTGGCGCACGGATTGACAATCGATGGCGCTATCTGCAGGCGCCGCGATATTAAACTTCTCCCCCATGAACACCGACAATACTGTCACTGAAAACTCGTCGCGCGCACTCGGCGGGATCGTGCGCGCCGCCATTGCTGTTAGCATCATCGCACTCGCGGGATTGGCGATTCTTTTTGTGCTCGACATCATACCGCGTGACCAGTTCACCAACTTGTCGGTCAAGACGCTGGCGGTCGGCGCAATTGCCCTGGTTTCGGGCGCAGCATTGAGCCTTCTGACGCGACGTTAGCCCTGAGCCAGGGGCAGCGCCAGCGCCGTCAGTTTACTTTCCGCGTCCTGCCGGCCCAATAGGGCTCGCGCAGTTTGAATTTCTGTAATTTTCCGGTCGCGGTTCGTTCCAGAACATCGCGAATTTCGACTGACGTCGGGCATTTGAAGTGCGCCAGTTTGGCGCGGCAGTGCGCGATCACATCCGTCTCGGTAAGTTTCGACTCTGGTACTAACACAACCAGCGCCTTGACAGTTTCACCCCATTTTTCATCGGGCACGCCAATCACCGCTGCTTCCTTGATATCCGCATGACTCAACAGGCGGTCTTCAACTTCGATAGAACTTACATTCTCACCGCCAGATATAATGACATCCTTCTTCCGATCCGTGATGTGGAAGTAGCCGTCAGGATCGATATGTCCGCCATCACCGGTGTGGAACCAGCCATCGCGAATGGCCTCCGCGGTTGACTCCGGATTGTTCCAGTATTTTGTTAGCACGTGATTGCCACGTGCAAGCAATTCGCCTTCGGCATTCACTTTCATCTTGATTCCGAGCACTGGTGCTCCAGCTCGGCCAAGTTTCTGCGCGCGCTCTTTCGGCGAGAGCTCATCCCATTCCGCGCGAGTGCGGTTGAAAGTCAACAGTGGCGCAGTCTCGGTCAATCCGTAGAGCTGCACAAACTCCCAGCCGAGCTCCGTTTCCATACGTTCAATGAGGCTGGTAGGAGGCGGAGCCCCGGCCACCATCATGCGCAGCCGTCCTTTGCCGGGAATGTCGCCATCTCGCTGGCGATTCCACTTCGCCGCCGCGTCCAATATTGCTGCAACCACTGCGGGCGCCCCACAAATGATCGTCACGCCGTACTCGCGCACGCGTCGCAGGATTTCCATGCCATCCACTTTGCGCAGCACGACAGTCGTGGCGCCGACACCCGCGAGCGTAAACGGCATTCCCCAGCCGTCGCAGTGGAACATAGGCACAACGCTGAGATACACGTCGCGGTCCGAAATTCCCATCTGCCAACCCCAGATGACCGAGTTCGTCCAGCGTGCGCGATGCGTCTGCTCGACTCCTTTAGGGCGCGACGTCGTGCCCGAGGTGTAATCGATGGTGACAATATCCGTCTCGAGCGGCTCGCAAGCCTGCGGTTCGCCGCTGTGATCAAACCAGGCATGATCGAAGTCCTCGCCCATCACGATGACTCGCGGTCCCTGAATGTCGCCCAGTGTCTCGGCAACATCCGCATCTAACAAAAGTACTTCTGCGCCTGAGTGCCTGACAATCCACTCTACTTCATCGCGCTGCAACCGCCAGTTGATCGGTACAACGATGCGTCCATTGCCGCAGACACCATAGTACAACAACAGAAAACGCGCCGCGTTAGGACTGGCTACCGCGACGCGCGCGCCCATGGCAAGTCCCATTTTGTCCATCGCGACTCCCATCTGTCGCCGCAGACTCGCCACTTCGCGCCAGGTCAGATCGGGCAAAGGCGATGCCGGCTGATCCGGCTCATCAACAATGGCCACGCGATCGGGATAAACCGCTGCCGCGCGGTCCAGGAAGTCATTGATAGTCAAAGCTACAGACATGGGAATCTCACTGTTAGGGACACTTCACAGCCAGCGCCGCACCTGGGTCAGGTATTTCACAAACGGCGCGCCAAACTTGCGTTGCAGAGCACGTTCTTCGGGAATAATCTGGAACCACGTGATGTAAGCAATAAACGCCGGCATCACCAACAAGGCAATGCCGTTGGCGAGATAACAGGCCCAGCCTGCGAGCAACACCGCCAGGCCCAGGTACATTGGGTTGCGCGTCCAGCCGTAGACACCCTCGGTCACGACCATCGCGGTCTCCTGAGGTTTTAGAGGATTTATCGTGGTCTTGTGGCGACGAAAACGCAGCATACCGAATACGGTGATGGCCACTCCCGTAAGCGCCAGGGTAGCGCCGACAATAGCCAACGCGGTTGACGGCAACGAAAACTGCGGCAACCATCGACCTAACAACCACATCGCAATCGCCGACACCAGCATGATGACAGGCGGCGGAATTTTTAGCTCCAGTGCCTGCATCTTCAGGTAAACAGCGAATCGGCAACGAAAGGATTCGTCTTTCGTTCCTGACCAAATGTCGAAGTCGGTCCATGACCAGGCAAAAAGGTAACGTCATCACCGAGAGGAAACAGATTTTTGCGGATCGAATTGAGTAGTTGCTGGTGATTGCCGCGAGGAAAATCGGTTCGCCCGATCGAGCCGCTGAAAATCACATCACCGACGATGGCAAGGCGCCCCTGCTCATGAAAAAACACCACGTGGCCAGGCGTGTGTCCCGGGCAGTGCTTGACCTGCAAAATCACCTCGCCAACCGTGACCGTGTCGCCCTGGTGCAACCACCTCGTCGGCGTGAACGACTCCGCTCGACCCATCCCAAATTGCTGCGCCTGTTCGGGCAAAAGCTGAATCCAGAACAAATCGTCTTCGTGCGGGCCCTCGATGGGCAGACTGAATCGCTTGGCGAGTTCGGCCGTACCGGCACAATGGTCAAGGTGCGCATGGGTCAGCAAAATTTTTGTCAGCGTCAGGCCTTCGTCCTGCACAACCTGCAGCACCTGATCGAGATCACCGCCCGGATCGACGATGGCAGCCTGTTTCGTTTTTTCGCACCAGATGACCGAGCAGTTCTGCTGGAAGGGTGTTACCGGAACGATGGCTATTTGCATGGTGAATTGCTGCCGATCTTAGCATGACCATTCCCTAACACCGCGCTATCATTCCGCCATGATTATTGAACGAATCTGGGCCGCAAACGATTACCGCAATTTCCACTACCTGATCGCCTGCGGCGAGACGGGCGAAGCGCTTGCGGTCGATCCGCTCCAATGGCAACTCTGTCTGGATGTCGCCCAACAGCGCGGTTGGCGCATTACGCAAATCCTGAATACCCATGAACATCTCGACCACACGGGTGGCAATGAAAGTCTGCGCGCGGCGACCGGCGCCAAGGTGGCAGCACACGCAGGCGCAGCAGCGCGTATCGGTGGCGTCGATCGTGGGCTCGGCAAGGGTGACATCATCAAGGTCGGTCGCAGTGTCGAGCTTGAATGCCTCGACACGCCTGGCCACACCATGGCCCATGTCTGTCTGTTAGCTCATGGCGATTCGCCGGCGCTTTTCTGCGGCGACACGCTGTTCAATGCCGGCGCCGGCAACTGCCACAACGGCGGTTCGCCTGAAGTGCTCTACCAGACCTTTGTCGATCAGCTCGCTCGACTCCCCGACAGAACGCGGGTCTATCCGGGGCACGAATACATGGCACGCAATCTGCAATTCACGCTTGACCGTGAACCCGGAAACCGTGATGCCAAAAGCACTCTGGTGGCAGTTCAGGATCTCGTCGCGGAGCGCATGCGCGTGACCACACTCGGCGAAGAAAAGAATATCAACTCTTTTTTTCGACTTGCAAATCCAGAAATCATAGCGCGATTGCGTGAGCGTTTTCCGGAGTTGCCTGAAAAACCGGACGCGCGCACCGTGTTTGTCAAACTGCGGGAGTTGCGCAATACATGGTGAGGGCGTGCAAATGGCTCGCGTTGCTGTTGCTTGCATCTGCAACCCCCGCACTGGCGAGCGACACCGCCACGTTTTACGTCGAGTCTGCCAAGCTCGGCAGCGAGCCAATCACTGAGTTCGCAGCACAGCCCGGCAAGGTCTTAAGCCGGAACAAGACCACCAGTCGGCTCGCAGTCGAGATGAAACTGCCGCCAGGATTTCGCGACCGTGGCAAACGGCAGCTAACAAACCGCAGTTTTGAGATCGTCCTTCTCGAAGGCGATTTGCAACTCGACAACATCAAGCTGCAGCCGCGCGACTTTGCATACACGCCCGCTGGACTCAAGCGTCCGAAGCTGAGTACGAGGCTGGGCGCACGCCTGCTGGCATTTTTTGATCCTGCGCCAGCCGATCTCGCAATCCGCGAAAAGCTGCGCAACATCGGCGGCTATGTCACGCACTATGCCGACACGCGCTGGAATCCGGGTTCGCTCAGCCAGCTGGCCGGTTTCGACCTCAAGCTCGAGATCCAACATCTGAAAAAGGACCCGCTCTCCGGCGCACGCACCTGGCTGGTGCGGCTCGCGCCACCGGTAACTATGCCGCTTGAAGTGCATTCGGTTGCCGAAGAGGCCTACGTACTCGCCGGCAGCTTCTCGCAGCCTGAGTGCATGCCCGATGGCATGCGCACTGGCATTTATAAAGCTAACAGCTATTTCTTTCGCCCAGGCGGTATCCCGCACAGCGGCCCCGGTGCTGGCCCGCTGACGGAAACCACCTTTCTGATGCGCTCGCCCGCCAATCTGGATGTAACCTTTTATTCTGCTTGCGCCAACTCAGTCCCAAGTCAGCGCGTCACTACCGACACCACAACCCGACGCGAGATCACCGAGCTGTTGCAGCGATGGGTGCAGATGCGCAATGAAGGTCAATGGGACAATCTGGCCGCACAGCTCGCTGATGATCCACGTTTTTCCTGGGTGGAGTTCGGTCGGGTATCCCTGGGTTCGCATGCGATCGCAGTTGCAGAACTCGCCAGGGCACGCGGCCGATCCGCGCAGACAGTCACCGAGCTGAGCAGTGTTGTCATTGATCCGCTGACTACCGAACTGGCACTGGCGCGTGGCAATTTCAAAATTCGTGCGCTCGACAACAGCGTCGTTGTTGACAGGCCAGGTGGCATTGATCGCGACGGCGTTTTCACCTCGACGCTTCTGTTCCGCGATCGGCGCTGGCAATTCCTGCAGGTCAATTTCTCGCAGACCCGCTGAACGGACACTCAGCTCGTCGGCACCCAGGTGATCGGCCGGTGGCCCGGATGGGCAGCGACCCGTTCCAGCCATCGCCCGACCGCCGGGTAGGATTTGAGGTCATGCCCGCCCTCTGTGGCGACGTGCGTATATGCATAGAGTGCAATATCCGCGATCGTATAGCGCTCAGCGACGAAATACTGGCGACTCGCCAAGTGCGCTTCCATCACAGCTAACGCCGCGCGGCCGCTCGCAAGCCGTGCCGGTAGTTCCGCGCGACGTGGTGAATCGGGCGGCGTGTGTTTCATGATAAAACGCGGGGTTGCGACATAGGGTTCGTGGCTGTACTGCTCAAAAAACATCCACTGCAATACCTGTGCGCGGCCGAGCTGTGTATCTGGTATGAACTGCGTACCTTCCGCCAGATACCACAGGATCGCATTCGATTCCGCCAGAAAAGTGCCGTCATCGAGTTGCAAAGTTGGAATTCGGCCATTGGGGTTTTTTGCCAGGAATTCCGGCGTACGTGTGGCGCCATGAAAAATGTCCATATCGGTCCAGCCGAATTTCTGGCGCGTCAGAGCTAACAGCAAGCGAACCTTGTAGCCGTTACCGGAATCCAGTGCATCGAAGAGATTATTCATTTTTTGACTTCCAGAAGATCTACGCGTATTCCTGTCGGCGTAGTTAGAGAAACCATTCGCCCCTCGCCTAACACCGTCGCGACCTTGCCATGATC
The DNA here is from genome assembly GCA_043769085.1 of Gammaproteobacteria bacterium. Classification (GTDB taxonomy): domain Bacteria; phylum Pseudomonadota; class Gammaproteobacteria; order Steroidobacterales; family Steroidobacteraceae; genus UBA964. Next base: position 24,477 of record JAYVJR010000067.1, on the reverse strand, counting down.
CACCAGTTGCAATGCGTCGCCGCGCGCCAGTACGGGGCCGAGATCCTTGACGATGTAGCTGATCGACAGCATGCCGCGCGCCGGTGGCTTGGCACGCGGATAGAGATTGCGACTGGTCGCGCCGCCGTACTGCACAAACTCCAGCCGGCCAAAATGACTTGCGGGATTGCCGAGAATCCGAACATCCAGGCTGGCCCCTTTTGGCAATCCGACTGCCTTCTCAATTTCCGGTCCCTTGAACGTGTTGTGCGAGATGAGCGACAGACCTAACGTTGACTGGAAGAACGTGGTCTCGCGGACATTGTCCGCCGTGATGACGACGATCTGCGGCGCGACGCCGTATTGCTTGGCGCTCACCGGTTCTGGCCGCGATGGGATATCCACAAACACCAGATTGACGTCGTCCGGACCTAACATATGTACTTCCAGAAATTCTAGGTCCCCGCCCTTCAGCCGGCTCGGCGCTGACCGAAACTTGTAGCCGGCAGCTGTTAACTCGGCATAACGCGCGGCGATGTCGCGCACCGAGATATCGACGCTTTTCAATACGAGATCCGTGGGTGTCGCGCCCTCGCGAACAGTGGCGCCTGGGGTTTTGAACTGCACCAGATGCACACCCCCTTCGTTCATTCCAGGCGTGCGCAACAGCACCTGATTGACGATGCCATCAGGCGCCAGACCCCAGGCGCGTGCCAGATCCGGGTCCGTGCCATCCCGCCGAGTCACGGCCTGCATGCCGAATCGATCCATCCACAGACCCAGCGCGCGGTCCATATCCGCAACACTGATGACCACGTAGGAATACGCCAGTGGCTCTTGCTCAGTCGTCATTGCGGCCCCCCGGGTCGGCATTTTTGGCTTTGCAGCAAAGGTGGCTGGTACCAAAACGACGGCGCACAGCGCCAACATGCAAAGCCGACCGAAAAATCTGTTCATGAGCTGAAGTATGCCTGTTTGCTCGACCTGCAATCTGCGTCGCAAGCGGTTAACCTCCACGCCATGGATTCTGATTTTTACCGCAAGTGGTTTTTTGTCTTTTTGATTTTGGTGCTGGCCCTGGCTGTGTACAAAATGCTGGCCCCATTCTGGGGGGCGCTGGCCTGGGGTGCCGCACTGGCCTTCTTGCTGCACCCGATGCAGCGCTGGCTCACTTACCGCTTCAAAGGACGTGAGAATCTTGCCGCTGGGATTCTGACCGGACTAACACCGGCCGTGGTATTGCTGCCGCTGGCAAGTCTGGGTCTGGTGTTTGCGCAGCAAGTGAGCAACCTGCTTGAACTCATTCGCGGTGTTGACTTCAGCCGTAACGCGGCCTGGCTTGTGCGGCTGGAGCAATACCCAGTAGTCGCCCGCGTTATCGATTTCGTCCGTAGCAACTCCGTCGTTAGTACCGAAGACCTGCAGGGCTGGCTCGTGGGCGGCGCGCAGTCGCTGTTGCGTACGTTAGCTGCCGCCAGCGGCAATCTCTTGTTAGATGCCGTCGGCACACTGGTCGGGTTCTTCCTGATGCTGTTTCTGCTGTTTTTTCTGTTGCGAGACGGACCAGCGATGCTGTTGCAGGCAGTGCGACTGATTCCGATCGCGAGCGAACGACGAGCGGGGCTATTGCAACTCATCGGTAATAGCACGCGTGCTGTCGTTTATGGCACGGTCTCGACCGCGGCCGCGCAGGGCATTCTGGTCGCCATCGGTTTCGCCATTCTGGGTCTGCCATCACCAGTCGTGTTCGGCACGCTGGCTGCCGTATTCGCATTGTTGCCGGCCGGGGGAACTACGCTGGTGTGGGTTCCAGCCGTGCTCTGGCTCGCCGGCAGCGGGCGTTGGGGTGCAGCGGTTTTCCTCGGAATCTGGGGTTTTGGCGTAACGCTCAGCGACAACTTGCTGCGGCCACTACTCATCTCGCGCTATGCGCCGGTACCCACGTTGGCGGTCTTTGTCGGCGTGGTTGGCGGCGTGTCGGCATTTGGCGCTGTTGGCTTGATTATCGGTCCGGTTCTGCTGACACTCATTGCTGCTTTAATCAAATTTGCAGATGAATCGCTGACTCAGCAGGACTGATCGCGCGCGCGCGGCAGCGCTGCTAAGATGCGCGCCCCCCATGGATGTCTCCCCGATCTTAAGCCCGCTCAACGACGCGCAGCGAGACGCGGTCACTGCGCCTGTCGGCCCGGTGCTGGTGCTGGCCGGCGCCGGCAGCGGCAAGACGCGCGTGCTCACGCATCGCATCGCCTGGCTGATCGAAGCCGAGGGCGCTTCGCCGCACAGCATTCTTGCGGTGACCTTTACTAACAAAGCCGCCGGCGAGATGCGCGCGCGCATTGAAACCCTGTTAGGTATGCCAGGCGGATCGTTGTGGGTGGGCACCTTCCATGGCATTGCACACCGACTCCTGCGCCTGCACTGGCGCGAAGCCAATCTGCCCCAGACTTTCCAGATTCTCGACAGCGACGATCAGCTGCGCATCATCAAGAAAATGGTCAAAGCCCAGGAACTCGACGAGTCGCGCTGGGTTCCCAAGGAAATCCAGTATTTTATCAACAACAACAAGGACGAAGGCTGGCGCCCCAAGCAACTCAAAGACGGTAACGATCCAACGCGCCGCCAGTTGATTCGCCTTTACCAGGACTATGAAGATATCTGCCAGCGCAATGGCGTTGTCGATTTTGCGGAGCTGTTGCTGCGTGCTTTCGAGCTTTGGCGCGACCAGCCGGAGATTGTGCGCCATTACCGCAATCGCTTCCGGCACGTGCTGGTGGACGAGTTTCAGGATACTAACAACATCCAGTACAACTGGATCCGGCTGCTGGTCGGTTCGAGCGGCGCGCCTTTTGTAGTTGGCGACGACGATCAGTCAATCTATCGATGGCGTGGTGCGCGCGTTGAGAATCTGGCGCAATTCCAACGTGACTTTCCGACTGCCAAGTTGGTGCGTCTGGAACAGAATTACCGCTCCACGGCTAACATCCTGAATGTCGCTAACGCGCTCATCAAGAATAACTCAAGCCGCCTCGGCAAGAATCTCTGGACCAGTGGCGAACAGGGTGAACCGATCCGCATCTATGCCGCTTTCAATGAGCGCGACGAGGCCGACTTCGTCATCAACCGGATTCGTGAATGGATCAATCAGGGCGGCAGTCGCCGTGATGCCGCGATCCTCTATCGATCGAACGCACAATCGCGCGTCTTTGAAGAAGTGCTGATCGCCGGCCGCATACCCTATCGCGTCTATGGTGGTCTGCGGTTCTTCGAGCGCGCCGAAATCAAGGATGCATTGGCGTTTCTGCGCCTGATTTCCAACCGTTCGGACGACGCTTCTTTTGAACGTGTAGTCAATCTGCCAACCCGAGGCATCGGCGCTAAGAGCCTCGACACAGTCCGCGAGCAGGCGAAAGGTGCCGGCAGTTCACTCTGGGTCGCCTCGGGTGCCAGTATTTCCGCTGACCTGTTAGGTTCGCGTGGCGGCGGCGCGCTGCACGGCTTTCTCCAGTTGGTCGAAAAGCTCGCGCACGAAGTTGCAGCAATGCCATTGCACGAAAAAGTCGAACATGTGCTGACACGTTCTGGTCTCCTCGAGCATTACAAGAACGACAAGCAGGATCGTGGCGAGACTCGGGTCGAAAACCTTCTGGAATTGGTATCTGGCGCTCGCAGCTACGAGCCAGAATCCGTGGATGGCCAAGATCTACCACCACTCGAGTCCTTTCTCGCGCATGCGGTTCTGGAATCCGGCGAGGGTCAAGGTGAAGCGGGTGAAGACTGCGTCCAGATGATGACGCTGCACACGGCCAAGGGTCTTGAGTTCCCGGTGGTATTCATGTGCGGGATGGAAGACGGCCTGTTTCCGCACCAGCGCTCGCTGCACGATCTGGAGAGCATCGAAGAAGAACGGCGGCTCTGTTATGTCGGCACCACCCGCGCAATGAAACAACTTTATCTGAGCTACGCGGAGCAGCGGCGCCTGAACGGCATGGACACATACGGTCAAGCTTCGCGGTTCATCCAGGAGATGCCGGAAGAGCTGCTGGAAGAGGTGCGACCGCGCATCCAGTATTCCCGCCCAATGCGCAGCGCGCCTGCCAACCCTTCTTTCGCAGCACGCTCGTCAGGCAGCGGCGGCTTCAGCGGTCGCACGCTGACTGAAGACAGCCCGGCGCCAGGACTCAAGCTTGGTGCCCGCGTCAAGCACGGCAGTTTCGGGCACGGCATCGTGCTCAACATTGAGGGGCAGGGACCGCATGCCCGCATTGAAGTCAATTTTGAGGGCGCAGGCCGCAAGTGGCTGATGCTGGAACGCGCCAAGCTGGAGGCAGTGCGTTAAGCTTCTGTTCTCAGGAAGGACCCCATGAAAATTGTCATCCTCGGCGCCGGTCAGGTTGGCCGCACGGCCGCCTATCAGCTTGCCCGCGAAGAATCCAATGAAGTCACCGTGGTCGACACCAACGAGGAGTTGCTGCGCGATCTTCAGGACCGTCTCGATATCCGCGGCGTAGCTGGCTCGGCAACTTATCCATCCGTACTCGAATCTGCGGGTGCGGCCGAGGCCGATATCCTCATCGCACTGACCAACTCCGACGAAGTCAACATGTTGGCTTGCGAAGTCGCATATACGCTGTTTCGTACGCCGACCAAGATCGCGCGCATCCGGGCACCGGAATACACCAAGCATCCGAAACTTTTCAGCGCGGAAGCTTTGTCGGTCGATGTCTGGATCAGCCCCGAGCAGCTCGTCACCGAATACATCGAAAGATTGATCCGCTATCCCGGTGCGTTGCAGGTACTCGATTTTGCCGATGGCCGCGTGCGGCTCGTAGGCCTGCGTGCGCGCAAAGGTGGCCTGCTGGTGGGTCAGCAACTGCGCACCGTCAAGGAACACATCCCTAACGTGGATGCGCGCATAGTCGCGATCTATCGCGCCGGACGCAGCATCCTGCCAGACGGCGACACGGTCATCCTGGAAGACGACGAAGTGTTTTTCCTCGCGGCGACGCCTGACATCCGGCGTGTCATGAACGAAATGCGCAATGAGGAAAATCCGGTCAAGCGCGTAGTCATCGCCGGGGGCGGCAACATCGGTTTTCGACTAGCGCGTGAACTCGAAGGTAAGAATCAGGTCAAGATTATCGAACGCGACGCGCGGCGGGCGCGTTACATCAGCGAGCGACTCGAAAATACCATCGTCCTGAACGGTGACGCGGCCGATGAAGAAATGTTGCTCGAAGAGAACATCGACTCCTGCGATGTGTTTGCAGCATTGACCAACTCCGAAGAAGCCAACATTCTGTCGGCGATGGTCGCCAAACGCATGGGTGCCCGCAAAGTCATGGCGCTGATCAACAAACCGTCATATGCCGAACTGATGGAAAGCGGCACCATCGATGTCGCCATCTCGCCGCAAACCATCACCATAGGCTCGCTGCTTGCGCATGTGCGCCGCGGTGACGTGGTGCGAGTGCACTCGTTGCGGCGCGGCGCCGCCGAGGCGCTTGAAGCCATTGTGCACGGCGATCGTAGTACATCCAAGGTAATCGGACGGCGCATTGAGGAGATCAGGTTGCCTGAAGGCACACGCATAGGTTGTGTAGTGCGCGGCGAGCAAGTGTTGATGGCCCATCACGACACCACTATCGAAGCCGACGACCACATCATCATCTTCATACCCGACCGTCGCCATGTCGATCAGGTAGAGAAGCTGTTTCTCGGCGAGACTTCCCGCTGATTCGATGTTAGCTGTCGCGCACGTACTTGGCTCGATGATGGCGCTGTTTGGCGTCACTTACTTGTTGCCTATCGTCGGTTCGCTGGTAATGCAGGACGGCATTGTCGGCGATTTTATCGCCGCCGCGGCCATTAACATCGTGGTCGGTCTAAGTATCGCCGCAGCCACCCAACGCTACAAGCGCGAGCTGAAACCCCGCGACGGCTTTGTGCTTGTGACTCTGTCGTGGGTGCTGATGTCGGCGTCGGCAGCGTTGCCCTTCCTGATTTCCATGCCCAATCTCTCGTTCACCGACGCCTACTTTGAAGCGATGTCCGGTTTCACTACCACAGGATCCACCATCCTCACGGGCCTTGATCAGTTGCCCGCATCTTTGAATCTCTGGCGCCACTCACTGCACTGGTACGGTGGCATCGGCATCATCGTGTTCGCGGTCGCCGTGCTACCTCTGTTAGGCGTTGGCGGCATGCAACTTTACAAGGCCGAAACTCCGGGCCCGGTAAAAGATGAGAAACTGACGCCGCGCATCACCGAAACCGCCAAGGCATTGTGGGTCACCTATACTGGTTTCACCCTGGCCTGCATCTTCGCGCTGAAGATTGCCGGCATGACCTGGTTCGATGCCATCTGCCATGCATTTTCAGTGATGGGACTGGGTGGCTTCTCGACCCACGACGCAAGCATTGCCTACTTCAATTCGCCCGCGATCGAAATCGTGCTGATAGTTTTCATGGTCGCAGCCTCATTGAACTTTGCCCGGCATTTCATTGCCTTTCGAAAAATGACCTTCGCGCCCTACAAGACAGACTCAGAGGGCAAAGCACTGCTCGCTTTGTTAGGTTTGAGTATTGTCGCCATCGCCTTGCTGCTGACATTTCATCGGACCTACCCGGATTTCCTGACGTCGCTACGCCATGCAGCGTTTAACGTCGTGTCGATGGCGTCGACGACAGGCTTCGTCTCACAGGACTTCGAAAAATGGCCGACTTTCGCGCCAATCTGGATGCTGTTTCTGTGTTGCATCACCTGCAGCACCGGCTCAACAGGAGGCGGCGTCAAGATGTTTCGCACGCTGTTGCTGGCCCGCCAAGCCAATCGAGAAATGTTGTTGCTGGTGCATCCTAGTGCGATCGCGCCGGTCCGAATTGGCGGTCAGGTGATTCCGGACCGAATCGCCTATTCCGTGCTGGCTTTCATTTTTCTTTATTTCATCACAATCGTTTTGCTGACCTTTGCGATGCTGCTGTCGGGCCTCGATCTCGACAGCGCATTTTCGGCAGTGCTTTCTTCCGTCAACAACACCGGTCCCGGTCTCGGGGTGGTCGGTCCCTCGCAGAATTACTCCGCCCTGAATGACTTCCAGATCTGGGTCTGTACGCTGGCCATGCTATTGGGCCGCTTGGAAATCTTCAGCGTGTTGGTGCTGTTTACCGGCGTTTTTTGGCGTAAGTAGCCGCGTCCACTAATGGCACAGAATCCTGACACCGTCGTGGGAATCCTTTGGATCGACCGTACTAACGCCGTCATCGGCCGCGCGGTTTCTTGGCTGACATTGGCGATGGTGTTAGTGACTGTCAGCATCGTGCTGCTGCGTTACGTGTTTTCCATTGGTTGGATTTGGATCCAGGAGTCTCTGACCTGGATGCACGCCGCCGTATTCATGTTAGGTGCCGCCTGGACGCTGCGCTGCGGCGATCACGTGCGGGTCGACGTGTTTTACAAGCAAATGACTCCACGAAAACAAGCCATAGTCGATATGGCAGGTTCGGCCTGCTTTTTGCTGCCGCTCTGCGGTTTTATTCTGTTTGAGTCCTGGCCGTACGTGGCGCAGTCGTTCACCGTCGGGGAAACCTCCCGCGAGGGTTCAGGTCTTGGCATGATCTGGGTGCTGAAAGCCGTCATCCTGGTGGCGGCGACACAGATAGCACTGCAGGGTCTCTCCGAATTCGTGCGCGCCTGGCGGCGTTGGAAAACCGTCTGATGTTAGGCGCGGAAATCGCTGCGCTGCTGCTGTTCGCGGTTATTGTCGCGTTTTTGATGGCCGGCTATCCGGTCGCCTTCACGCTCGGCGGTGTCTCGTTGTTGTTTGCGCTGGTTGCGCAGTTGTTCGGTCTGTTCGATGGCAGTTTTCTTGAGGCGCTGCCAAGCCGAATTTTTGGCACGATGAGCAACGACACGTTGATAGCCGTGCCACTGTTCATATTCATGGGTCTGGTGCTGGAACGCACACGAATCGCGGATGATTTGCTGGAGACACTGGGACTTTTGTTCGGCGGTTTGCGCGGCGGCCTGGCGTATTCCGTCATCATCGTCGGCACCTTGCTGGCGGCCAGCACCGGCATCGTCGGCGCTACCGTAGTCACCATGGGCCTGCTTTGTCTGCCAACCATGCTGAAACGTGGTTACGATCCGCGTGTCGCCACCGGCGCCATCTGCGCCTCAGGCACGCTTGGCCAGATCATCCCACCGTCCATCATCCTTGTACTGTTAGGCGACGTGCTGTCATCGGCCTATTCACAGGCGCAACTTAAACTCGGTAACTTCGCACCCAAGACCATATCCGTTGGTGATCTTTTTATGGGTGCACTGGTTCCGGGATTGCTCCTGGTGCTGCTATATCTGCTCTACATTGCCTTTCTATCTTGGTGGCGCCCCAACACGATGCCGGCGATACCGCGGGAAGAGCGGCTGGCCGCCCGCGCCTCAGGCTTCGCCGCACGCGTCCTCAGGGCCATGGTTGCGCCGCTGGTGCTGATTCTCGCCGTGTTAGGCTCCATCATTGCTGGCATTGCCACACCCACCGAAGCCGCTGCGGTCGGTGCGATTGGCGCGCTGGCGCTGGCGGTTGGCAAGCGGGAACTTACCTTGCCACGGCTGCGCGAAATCATGGAGGGCACTGTGCGTATGAGCAGCATGGTGTTCTTGATCCTGATCGGTGCCTCGGTTTTTTCGTTGGTGTTCCGCGGTCTGGGTGGCGACGACGTCGTCCATGAATTGTTGACGGGCATCCCGGGCGGAGCCATTGGCGCGATGATCGCCGTCATGCTGGTCATGTTTTTGTTAGGCTTCGTGCTGGATTTCATCGAGATTATCTATGTCGTTGTGCCGATCGTCGGCCCGGCATTGCTCGCGATGGGTCTCGATCCTTTGTGGCTGGGAATTATGATCGCCATGAATCTGCAGACCTCCTTCCTGACGCCGCCATTCGGATTCGCACTCTTTTATCTGCGCGGTGTGGCGCCACCTTCGCTGGAAACTAGTGTGATCTATCGCGGCATTATTCCCTGGGTGATGCTGCAGCTGTTAATGCTGGTTGTGTTGGCAGTTTGGCCGGCACTTGTCACTTGGTTGCCGGAAATCGTGTACGGCAACTAACTTGATGGTCCCACTGTCCATCCTGGATCTTGTCGCGGTTCCCGAGGGTATGACGCCGCGTGATGCCCTGCATCGCAGCCTGGAGCTCGCACGACATGCTGAGCGACTCGGTTTCCACCGATTCTGGGTGGCGGAACATCACAACATGCCGGGCATCGCGAGCGCCGCTACATCGGTGGTCATCGGTTATCTCGCGGGCGGCACAAAAACCATTCGCGTAGGTGCGGGCGGCATCATGCTGCCCAATCATTCGCCGCTGGTCATCGCAGAGCAGTTCGGCACGTTGGAATCCTTGTATCCGGGCCGAATCGATCTCGGTCTGGGCCGCGCGCCCGGCACCGATCAGATCACCGTACAGGCGATGCGCCGTGACCCGCGCAGTGCCGAATTCTTTCCGGACGATGTCCAGGAGCTGCAGGCATTGTTAGGTCCGGTGGCGCCCGATCAGAAAATCCGCGCAGTGCCTGGCGCTGGGCTCAAGGTGCCTTTGTGGATCCTGGGTTCCAGTCTGTATGGCGCGCAGGTCGCGGCGGCATTAAGTCTGCCGTATGCGTTCGCGTCGCATTTCGCGCCAGATGCGTTGCTCGCTGCTCTCAGCGTTTACCGGCAAAAATTTCGCCCGTCGGAAACGCTGCCAAAACCCTACGCCATGATCGGCGTCAACGTGATCGTGGCTGACACGGACGCGGCGGCAAAGTGGCTCTTTACGTCGGTACAGCAGTCCTATGCCTTGCTTCATCGCGGTGCGCGCGGGCTGCAACGTCCGCCCATCGACGACATCGAAACCTTCTGGACGCCGGCAGAAAAGCACATGGCTTCACAGATGCTGCGCGTGTCTGTGGTTGGCTCGCCAGTCACGGTGCGTGCCGGACTCGATCAGCTGCTCGCGGGAACTGGCGCCGACGAACTGATCGTGGTAACCAGCGTCTTTGACCAGGCTGCAAAGCTCCGATCTCTAGAATTGTTAGGTGCGCTTGCCCGCTAACGTCTTTCGAATTTTGATTGGCTAGCATCCAACCTGGTTATGGTGTCGCCCGGCCGCACTGTCGCGCCTTCAATAATTCGCGCTCTAAGGCCGGCCCGATGGGCCATCGTCGCCACCACTTTCGGGTGGACCATTTTCGCCAGAGTGGCGCACGGTTCGCAAAAGCGAATGCCCTCAAGTACCGCATTGCCGACGCGAAGAGCAGATCCTCAATCTGGTTGAAGCGCTGAATTTCTTCGCTCTCAATCAGGGTAACTTCCCAATCCGCAGTGTCTTTGAGCTTTTCAGAAAAGGTGCCTTTTCCGTCGTAGTAGCGATCACCCACGAGGCCTTTGCCGCTTTCGAGTGTTGCCTCTGGCAGAGCGTGCAGCGGGGTGCCCGCTTCGGCCGTGGCATAGATTGCAATGACGTTTGGATTCACTGTATATATCTCCCAAGACTATGTTTTGGTTTCACCTGGTAGACCTAACGCCGCACTGACCCGTCGCCACGCACCGTGGTGCGACCCAGATTCAGCTTTTCCAGGAATCGCCCTAGATTCGGGTCGCTTCGCGTGAATGGAACGTCCTGGAAAGGAAACCATTGCACCGAGTTGAATTCTTCTACATCAAAGTTAATTGGTTGAGCGCGGTCGGTTCGGATTGTGTACCAGAGAGATACATCGGTGTGTCCCGCAGAGTGACCCACCGTTGTGCTACAGGTGACCATCAGAGGCGCGCCGACAGCTTCTAGCTCGACGTCGAGACCAAGCTCTTCGCGAAGTTCTCGAACTACGGTCATGCGGGGGTTCTCGTTTGGTTCGACATGACCACCCGTAGGCAGCCACAGTCTTGCGTTCTTGTGGTCTACCAGCAGCAAGTATTTGCCGTCCAATGCAACGAAGTACGAGACGAGATGTTTAGTCGGCGTGGCTGGCCTGGCTGTGCGGAAAATCTGAGTGCCCGACCGCACCCAAGACAAAGCATCTGCAAGGTGCGTGCGCTCGAGATCGTCAAACGGGTCTATCTGCAATAGCTCCGCCTCGACGAGAGTGCGCATGCTGACGCATGGTGCGCTGTAAAGCGGATAGTCAGACGTCACTTCGTGATCCTTGCCAGTGCTCTTGGCCTTGTGCCTTTGGTGGTGTGATACGTAAGCGCCGCGGCAATACAGTATCTCAACGCTCGGATTTTCAGCGGCCCCAAGACCGGTACCAGCAGCGCGCGATTCCCCTCAAATGCGAACTCATTGGCGAACAGCGTTCGAAATGTATCCACGAGATTGGTTTGACAATGAAAATACACAACGCAACTGTCTGGTCTTTTGGCTTTCCAGTCGATTCGAAATGGACTCCCGCTTTTGGACGCCAGCGTCAGATAGGCGGGCTCTCCCCATTTCAACGTTTCGACGAGACTGCCGACACCCGTCGTCGCAGCGGCGGTTGCAAAGATCAGATCGCGAATCTTATGCATCTTCTGTCGTATTGGCTTTGGGTACTTTTGAAAATGCCGTGCAACAGCGGGCTCGACAAACCGTTTCATGGCGGCTTGACCTAACGTCCTACTGCCAGCGCTAACGAGTAAGCGCGCGGATCAGCAGCGCCGCGCGCTTGGCATGTTTCTGTAAGCTCGCCAGCTCAATCGACTCACTGACTGTGTGACTACCGGCGCCGGCGGTGCCGAGGCCGGTGATGGTCGCGACGTAAGGCGAAACCCAGGCTGAGTCACCGGCGCCGCGCAGCATCGGGTCGAGCTCGAGCACCGGCCCGAGTCCGGCGGCTTCGCTCTGCGCCGAATACTGTGCGCGCAACTGCTGGTTGCGTGGCGTTGGCGCCATCGGTGGCATGAGATCGTTGAAACTGATCTTCGACGTGGTCTGCGGCAGGCTGGCCGCGACGATTGCCTGCATTTTCTGCTTGACACGTTCCAGTTGCTCCGGTGTTAGTGCGCGGATGTCGCCGATGGCACGTGCGTCGGCGGCAACGATGTTGACCCTGCCCGTCGCGGTCGCAATGCCATTAGCGTCGAGTTTCGCGGTACCGCCACCGACGATCATCGCGGGGTGGAAAGTCAGATTCGGTTCGCGCAGCTCGTCGTGGAAACGGGCAATGATGCGGGAGATTTCGAAGACCGCGCCGTTGCCGACATCCTCACGAAACACGCCGGACGAATGCGCAGCCTTACCTTCGACCTCAAGACGCCAGTCGGTGGCGCCGCGGCGTGCGGTCGAGACGTAATCACGACCATCGATACTAACGCCGGACTCGAAACACAAAGTGGCGTCGGCACGCTGGCCTGCCGCAATGAATTCGGCACGCGACACACTGGCAGGTTCACCGGGCAATTCTTCATCTGCAGTGATGAACACAGTGATCGTCCGGTTGTCGAGCGCGCCCATGCTACGCAACGCTTTCAGCGCCTCGAGCATCACCACTAGCCCGCCCTTCATATCGTGCGCGCCCGGTCCGGTCGCGCGCTCGCCGTTGCGCACAAAAGTGCGGAACGGACTGAAGGGCTCAAAGACGGTGTCCATGTGGCCAATCAGAAGTAGGTGCCGGCCCTTTCTTCCACGGCGTTCGGCCACCAGGTGCGGTGCGCGACCCACCGCATCCATCGAAACCCAGCGCGTCGTGAAACCGAGTGCACTGAACTCACGTTCGAGCCTTGCACCCACCTGCTTCACGCCAGCGACGTTGAACGTGCCGGAGTTGAGGTTCACGAGTTCTTCGAGCAATGCCACGGACTGCGGTGCAGCCGCGTCGATGCTACGGAACAGCGCCTCACGCTCCTTCGTCGGCACCGGCGCGAGCATTGCGGTCTCCGCGGCGGCGACAGAGCGGCCAGGCGAAAACGCGGCAAGTACACATAGCGCGGCAATTGCTACCCGCGGAATCGATGTACAGATCAAGATGAGCTCCAACGTTCGGGGATATCCAGATGATCCACCATTCATGCGACGCAGGCCAGTGTGCGTGGCTGCTGCCCTACCTCGCCGCCATAAGTAGCCATACGATGTGAACCATCAGGGCAAGCAACGGCAGCAAAGAGACGATGAAGAAGGTGTTTCGTAGCGGCTGCCGCGCACTGAGATAGGCCCAGGAGTGAAGCCAACGTGCGACCGTGAAGACAGTGAAATACAGGGCGGCAGCACCCAGTGCGCCGCCAGCAAACACAAAGACCAGGCCCAGTGCCAAAAACGGAGTGATGCTCGCCTGAGCATTGGCATGTGCCCGAAGTACTCGGGCAATTTCCGGAGGGTCGATATAAGCCAGGGTCGAATGGTATCGCGACGCGTCTTCGGGATTCGGCGTTGACACCATTTTGCGTCGCACAACGCCGCTATAGGCCCACAGAAGCACCAGATTGCAGGAAAGAGCAACGCAGGTGAGTGCGTATGCCACGAATGCAGGATTGTCCAATAGGTTCATGCTGATTCCCTCCATTGCAAGCAACATTGCGGGCCGGTCGTGTTGCTACCTAACATGTAATCACAATTTTGGATGCGTACTCGCGATGCAAAGCGACGGCAACACGGCCAATGAGGTCGACGGGCAGACTCTGATTGAGCGCAAAAGAAAGATTGCCTTTCGCACCACGATACGGCGCAATTTCTCGAAGCAGCGCCGTGTCGTTCGTGACGGGAGGATATATACCGATATGATTCTTGAATGCGGCAAAATAGAAGAACACCCGCTTATCCTTAAACGCAGGCATGTTGTAGCTCACGCAGCGTACGGCCTCTGGAAGCAGCACTTCTACCTTTTCCTGTATCAACTTTAGCAACGGAAGAGCCTGGGAAGGTACGCTCTTGAAGTAGTCGTCGTGCGATGTAAATGGCACTGCAATCTCCTGCGAACCCTACGACGGCATCGGGAATCCGAATGAACTTAACACGGTGGCGATCGACTTCGCAAAAGCGACGTCTGTCAACACTGGGTCCAAGCATAGGCCTAGTTCGGAGCCGGCCGTTCGAGTCCATACGCCTGCGGACCTCGCTCGCGCCGCCACAACATAATCGTTGCTAACAGCGCTGCCATAGCCAGCGCAAAAAACCAGATCAGCATCGCAGAGTAGCCGGCAGCGTTTTGCGGTCCGGCGGCGTAATGATCGTTAAGCGACCCGGCGGCATAATTGGAGATCGAAAGTCCCAAGCTCTGCAAAAGATTGATGAGGCCGAAAGCGGTGCCGATGCGGTGCTTTTCAACCAGCATCGCGGTCGACGGCCAAATAACCGCGGGGATCACCGAAAAACTCAGACCCATCAGCGCGGTCGTGATCCACAGGCTCCACTGAGTCGTCGCCAGAATAACGAAAGTCAGAGGCACTAACGTAGCGCCAAGCAGTAGCAAGCTTGCGCGTCGACCTTTTCGGTCAGCGATCAGGCCGAACACCGGGGTCGCAAAAATGGCGGCGAAGAAAACCCAGGAGTTGGCAATTCCTGCGTCGGCTAACGACAGTCCGCGCACATCCTGGAAATACTGAATCGAAAAGGTCGAGCGAAACGGGAAGAACACCGAAGCGAACAGCACGTTGAGCCACAGGATTGACCAAAACGAGGGACTAAACCCTGTTAGCTGCTTAAGCTCGACTCGTTCCATGCGTTCGCGCGCCTGGAGTTGGGCCGGGCGCCTGCGATCAAGCAACAGATACGCTGTCGCAGCAGCAAGACCAACGGCGCAAAACGCCGTCGACAACCAGAGCGGTGCCTGCCATCCGGCATAGACACTGCCCGCCCAATGCGGCGAGGTGTCGGCGGCGTAGGAGCCCACGCGGGCGACCGAGAAAAACAGCGCCATGGCCAGTGCAGCGCCACCGAGCGAGAACCACTGTGCAATGCCTACTAACAACGCGATATACAGCGTTTCGCTGCCCACGCCGAAGACCAGTCGCCCCGCCACCATCAACTCATAGGGTTCGCCAACTGCGGTCAGCGCCGCGCCCACAAGGCATAGAAGTGAGGCGCCGAAGGCGGCACGCGCCGCGCCGATCCGGTCAATCAGCACGCCGCCTATCAGTGCCAACGGTATGTTAGGTATCGAATAGACCGCGTTCAACAGACCGATTTGCGCCTGACTGAAGTTGCGTTGGCTACGCAACAAGTCCGCAATTGGGGCGATCACATCGTATGTATAGTAGGCCGCCATGTTAGCTAATGCGGCGCAGGCTAACACCAGCCATTTGGTGCGATTTCTCATTGCTATGTCCCGCCCGACCAGGCGACTCAGGTGATCCGCGCGCCCTGCCGGCGCAGTTCTGCCTGAACCTCAGCAATATCGACCGAATGGAAATCGCGCGCCGTTTTCATCGACACAGCAGCAGCAACGCCTGCGCCCTGTCCGCCGACTGCACAGCACATCATGTTGCGCACGGCCGCATGACTGACCTTGTCGCCGCCGATCGAACGGCCTGCGACGATCAAATTACGCGGCCCGGTTTTGGGCAGCATCGCGCGGTAGGGCACATGGAAATAGCGCCCCGTCGTGGGGATGATCAACAAACCATAGCCATCGATGAATTCCGGGAAAATGCCAATCGAATCTGCGAAACGCGCTTCGCCGCGCACATCGCCATCGACCAGGTTGTAGAGCGCGTCGATCTTGCGCGTATCGCGGATCCCCAGAGTCATACCGAAGTTGCGCAACTTGGCTTGATCGCAGCCGGGCATGAATCCCTTGAGCGCCTCGATTGCGAACATTGCCTGGCGCCGTCCCTCAATCTCGCCGCTGGTGAGGTCGTCGGGATTGGTGCCATCGTAATTCATGTGAACCATGTTGAGGTAGGTCAGATCCCCCTGATCGGAGACCGTACCCCAAGTTCCGGCGATGGTTGCCAGATTGTCAGGCAGAAGCCCTGCTTTGTTAGCTTGTAGAAAGGGCTTGCGCAGAAATGGCGAGAATAGCGCGTCCTCCTTGCCCGACGTCGTGACCGACCATTCGCCGTCCTTAGCCCAGTCGGCGTAAGTCTGCGGATCTGCTTTGACCGCCGCGATGAATCGCGTCTTGTTGACACCGCACATTGAGAACATCACCGAAACTGACATCATCTCGGCCTTAGGCGTTAGGAAAGTCGGCGCTCCAGCGCGGTGGGCCACGTCGGCATCACCGGTTGCATCGATCACACGTCGCGCCAGGATGGCCTCACGCCCGGCCTTGCTCTCAGTGATGACACCTCGGATCTCGCCGTCCTCGATGATCGGCGCGACGAACATTCGGTGCAGCATGGCGCGGACGCCAGCCTCGCTCACCAGCACATCGGCCACATACTTGAAGGCCTCTGCATCGAGTGAGTGACTGACCGACTGCGGCTCGGGCAGCGCGGCGCCCATGGTCTTGGCGCGCTCTTCGAACTCACGGCCGATGCCTTCGGAATCGGTCGTTGCCGGATGCCGATACCAAGCGAAGCCTTCGACACCGACCTGAGTGATGTTTCCGCCGAAGCAGCCATAGCGCTCAAGCAACGTGGTCTCAGCGCCGGCCCGCGCCGCAGCGATCGCCGCAGCGAGGCCCGCCGGGCCCGAGCCCACTACCAGCACATCCGTCTCGTGAATCACGTCGATTTGTCGAGACGGTTCAAGAATCGAGCGGCTCATCTCTATGTCGTTTCCCAGTCCGGTGTGAAGTAACAAGGCATACGTGAGATTACTTTAGGAAGCTAGAATGTCGATAGGCGCCCGAAAATCTGCGTCTAGCCTAAACCAAATTGTTGAGGAACACACCAGCCCATGGGTGCGGTGTTAGATACCGTAAACGCATCCGTGGTCTGGATCGTGATGGCATTGTTGTGCGCGTTAGCCAACACATAGGTCAGAAAAATGTTGTCGCCACAAGCAGGATGTCGCTAGGCGAGTGTGGCGACAATCCTTGCCTTTAGAGCCGAACTCGGTAGTGGCCCACGACCTGCAGCGAGATTGTCCAACGCGTTAGTCAGTTTGCCGGTCGCCGGTATGACGCAGGTCACCGCAGGGTGCGCGATCACGAACTTGAGAAATATCTGCGCCCAGCTTGAAGCGCCGAACTCGGACGCCCAGAGCGGCACAGGCCGACCGCGCACCTTGGCGAACAAAGCGCCATCTTCGAACGCTCGGTTGATCAACACGGCGACGCCGCGGTCGGCGCACAACGGCAACAGGCGTTCTTCGGCCTGACGAGTGACCGCCGAATAATTAAATTGCACAAAGTCGATCTGCTCGCGTTCAATGACTTCGATCAGTCGCGAGTGAGCCGCGACAGTGTAGTGCGTAATGCCGATGTACTTGATGCGACCTTCATCGCGCCACTGACGTAGGGTGCGCAAATGTGCATCGAGATCGACCAGATTGTGCACCTGCATGAGATCGATATCACGGCGGCGTAGTCTAGCGAGCGACTCATTCATTTGCGTGATGCCAGCACGCTCCGCATCGCCAGCGGAATTTGGCGTCCAGACCTTGGTCGCCATGAAACACGCCGCCTGCTGCTCGGCGGTCAACAGCTCACCTAACACGCTTTCAGCGGTCGTATACATCGGTGAGGTGTCTATGAGCGTGGCGCCGGCCGCGAAATGGGCTGCGAGCACGGCTTTCAGGCCGGAGCGCAGTTGCGGATCTGCGCCCACTTCGAATGGTCCGGACGTACCGAGGCCGATCACCGGCACAGTAGCGCCGCTGCTTGGAATCTTTCGTTTCAACAGCGGCGCCGAGCTGTTGGTTAGTGCTGGCGCGGCGAGAACCGCGCCCGGCAGCAGACAGGCGGTGTGCAGGAATTGTCGTCTGTCCATCTAAACAAGCCCTCCAACGGACTCCAGGAAACGCTGATCGCTTTGCTCTGGGTTAAATTCTGACGCCTAACGGCACCCATCAGAGACAGCGCGCCGCCCGTGCGGCGCATGCACGTTATCTGACCCGACTCGCTGCATCGATTTGTTAGGCGGCACGGTCAGTACGGGTCTCCGTTCTTGTGCGTAAAGCCCCACTTTCCGTTGTCGAGCATCGCCTTGATGTCATCGTCCGGATAGCTTGCTTCATCGCCCGAAGTTCTGTCTCCAACTTCAAGATACAAAACCTCCTCCATCGTCTCATTGATGAGCCGATGGGCGTCCCCTGTTCCTGCCTTAAACCCTGCGCACATGCCTGGAGTTAGAAGCAGTCGACCGTCATCAGTGTGTAGGGTCGCAGTTCCGGACAATACATAAACGAACTCATCCTGCTTCGTATGCGCATGCCGGAGTGCGGAGCTACCCCCGGGCGATAGCGACGTGAGGTTGACGCCAAAGTTGGCGAGTCGGAACACTTCGCCGAGTTGCCGCTTGCTGCGCCCGGCCATGCGCGATGCAAATGGCTCTGGATAGACAGATGGTTTAGCGCGTACCGGAACTTCAGTAGCAACAACAGCAACGGGCGGTTTCTCGAGTTGCATGAACCCTCCTGTGATCTAGTGCCGCCTAACGGCTCATATTAGCGACCGCGGGCTGCATGTGCTTGTTGGGCGACACCGACCGCTTTCTTCCATTCGAGCACAGTGCCATCCTCAGGATGCTCCACAGATCCTACGCAGGTAAAGCCGAGCTTCTCCAACACGCGGTGCGATGCGTTCCGTTCCGGTAGCGTCTGGGCAGCGACAGTCACGTCGGTATCCGCCGCCCCCGCCAAGGTGATGAGCTGGCGCGCCATCTGCGTGGCTATACCTTTGCCTTCATACCCTGAGAACGTGAAGTAAGCGATTTCGACACGCCGATCCTGTGGCGAGGCCTTGAAGCCGCAGGTACCGACAGTCATGGCATTCGTGACGGCCAGGTAGCAAATCCAGGGTGGCTCGAAACCCCCGGTGTCATAGAGCTGGGCCGTTGCCGCAAGGACGCCGTGAGCCTCTGCGGGAAGTGCCGCGATGTCGGCTGGAATCGTGCCGCCACGCTCGATCGCGATCAGTCTCATGGTGCAGTACGCAGTGTCGCCCAACGCTCCGATTCAGCGGCGGCGTTGTTAGGCCGCTGGTCTACGGGCCGACACACAGGTTCGGCACCGTAAGACGCTCGAAAAGGTGTGGAGACGCCACGGCCGAAGACGGGTAGTGCTCCAAGGTGCTCTTGAAGTCGGGATGACTGAACGCGGCTCGAAAATGGGCCACAGACTCCCAGATCGCGTAATTCAGGAACACCGTGCTGCCTGCGATACCGCGATGCAACTGGGTTGAGATATAGCCTGGCTGTTTCTTCATCCAGTTTGCGTCCGCTGCCGCGACGGTGAAGACGTTCACCAAGACGACAGGCGTCTGCTCCGATTGAATTTGTTGAAAGATCGGAATGGCCGGGTCCAGTGGTTTGAGTTGAAGCATGAGTGATCTCCTCCAGTGAGAGTATTAGGGGAACCAGACCTACACGGATCGCGTCAAACAGCCTAACGCCCCGCTAATCGCGCAGCCCGAAGGGAAAGAGCTGGGCGGATTGTTAGATGTCGCTTCCATATCTCTGCGCGTAGCTGTCGAGCAGTTTGCGAATCATTTTCTGATATGGGACTTTGGACCTGGCTGCCCGGGACTTAAAAAAGTCCACACTGTGCCTGCTCAACGACAGCGTGACCTTCACACTATCTTCCTTCAATACCAACATCTCCGGTGGCGGAAGGAAATCTTCTACGACCTTGATTCGGCCGAGTGGCTCCTTTGTGTATCTTGGATTGCGCTTCATATATTTTCCTGCCTCTCGGCCAATATCCGGCACCGAACATTCGTATCACATTGTCGCGGTAGAAAAAGCGAACCGTCATGATTTATGCTACCAAGGGTATGGCGGAATAGCCATACGTTGATATGGGTTACTCAGCAACGTCTAGCGTTTTTGTTCGGCAGCGTCCGCTGCAACGAGTTGTTAGCTCCACGCACTGAATGCTTCATGGAACGTAACCACGCCATGGGGCAACGATGAGCCAAATAGTAGTGCCTGGAAATACTCCGAACGCACACCGGGCAGCACCAAGCTGGGCTCAGGCTTGAACCCAAAGCGCGAGTAGTACGACGGATCCCCCACCAGAACGCAGCCGGCGGTCCCCGCTCGCGCAGAAGCCGAAGCGCGGCTTGCATGAGGAGACTGCCGATTCCTTTTCTTTGGAACTCCGGCTTGACGGAGACTGGGCCCCGGCCAAACCAGCCCGTGGAGCCATCCGAGATCGAAACCGGCGATAGCGCCACATGGCCTACGACTTCACCGCCCCGCTCGGCCACGAGGGAGATAGTCAGGGCACCGGCCTTGCGTAGGGCCTCAACGATGAACTGTTCAGTGTGTGCCGTGTGCGGTGCATTCAGGAATGCAGCAGCCGTCACGGCATGGATGGCCGCAGCATCTGACGGTAATTCCTCGCGTATCACTGGATTCATCGCACACATTCCCTCGCGCGGCTAACGCTCGCGCTCTCGGCGCGCCTCGCATGCTGTGTCACGAACCGCTGCATCACGTTGTTAGCTGTTACCGCGCGATACTTAACTCGGGCATAGTCAGTTCGTGGGCTTCGTGTCGACATTGTGGTACGCCTCGATCCACCATCGGCCATCGCGTCGCACAAACACTTCCATATGCTGCGTCCTGATGATGCCATCTGCCGGAACAATAATCCCACTGGGCATGGCTTTTACTCCGCGCAGTTCGTTGTCGATGTGTACTAGAGCCGCGTCTGGTGTTACAAAGCGAACGCGCCGTATAACGTGGCGCTTCGTTGTGCCCCTGTAAAAGGTGGCGAGTATCTGGCGGTGACGCTTGATAAAAGCAGGAGCGCCGTACATCACCATACCAAAGAGATTGGTGAATGAAGCGCCTTCTGCCACATCCTTGCCGTAGGCGGCGCCATCGCCAGCGTTCCACGCGTCGGCCTGTGCCGCGACGATTGCTCTAATGGCCGCCTCGGCTTGCTGCTCCTGCGCATGCGCGTCTAGGCCAGTCGAGAGCGCCAAGAGTGTGAGAATAACAAGCGATGCTCGAAACATAGCAATACCTCCGAGTGAAGGCTAATGTCCCCCATCAGCGACCGGCCACTGAGCTAACAGCGCGCGGACGCGGCCGTGCACTTTATTTCTCCCGGTTTTTGCAGGGGTTTGTTGGGCGACAAGACTACGAATGATTTTCCTGATTTGTCGGGCGGTACTGAAGTACTTCCTGCAGTAGGTGCATCCGCCGTCGATCGTTTGGCTCAGGTCTTCAAGATATTGGGGCTTCCCCCTTCGCCACGCCTATAGGCATAAGTCTTGTACAGACTGTTACCCACTGCCGATGACCAGGAGACCAGCAGGGAATACAAGTCAGGGCTTATTGTCAGGGGGTGAATACTCGTGCGATACGAATGCGATTAGCGCTACCTTGCCAGGAGTCCATTCTTTCGTTGCAACTACAGGATGTATAACTTCCTGCGCAGATGGGCTAACGCGCAGGACGAACTCCACTGGAGTTTCCCCCTCCCTGCGCGTCACGGTGTCGGCGTGAACCTGCAACGAGCAGGTGAGCAGTATGCCAATGGCAGTAAGTCTGGCAATCATGGCAATGCGCTTCCGCTTGTCACCCAACGTCCTGCTGACCGTGGCGCCCACCAGGGCCGCGACAGCCGAAGGCACTTTATCTCATCGGTCAGCTCGACCATCTGCCAAAGATACTACCGGGTGCGCGACCGATCGAGCAGATTGTTAGGCGTCAAACGGCCAAAACCAATTTCAGTCCCTCGTCCACTCTGCGCATTGCGTCAGCATTTAAGGAGCGCACTTTCTGGGTTAGGAAAGTTCGGTCGATTGTGATGATCTGCGACACATTGACTACAGACGGCTTGGCTAGACCTGAATCCGATTTGGAAATTCGGACGTTGCCCGGAGCATCCGCCAGCGCGACGTTCGACGTTATGACGGCAACGATGACAGTGTTGATGCGGCTGCCATTGAACGGATTGGACTGTACGACTAAGACTGGTCTGCGAAATCCCGGGCCCGACCCTGTCGGCGCAGGCAACGATGCCCACCAAACCTCACCACGTTTCACTGACTAATGCCTGCGACTGAGCCCGAGCAAACTCTCTTCCGAGGCTGGACTTCTCTGCGGTGTAAATGGCGTTGAGCTTGGCCGTCACTGCAGAAGCGCCGCGTTCGCTGAGATACGCAGCTAGAGCATCCGTATAGAGCTGGCTGCGAGACAACTTAAGCTGTTGGGCCAGATATTCTCCCGCCTCAAAGACATCGTCGGGAACGGAAATCGCAATCTTCATACCTTGATGGTATCACCATGGTATGACCGTTGCAAGTTGGACGCCTAACGTCTCGCTGAGCGCGCGGCCCGCATGGAAAGGGCCAACCTAAGGCAATTTATCTCTGGGGCTTGACCGATCATTCTTCGGATTATGCTACCGGTGCCGCTAGAGTTCGAGCGGATTGTTAGACGCGCGACTGCCAGACCGCGGGATTGCGGCGTACATGAAAGATCGCGAGTATCGTGATGGTTGTTTCACTAGAGAGATAGAAGGTTCTAAACGGGAATCTTGCGACGTGAACGCACCGTATGTCACCTAACATCTTAGGATAGCGATCGGGGAACTCGGCAGCCTTTGACAATGCGACGTCTACCGCATCTCGAAATTCCAGGCCCAGATCTCGACGCTACTTTTCGTACCAGACAGCGGCCTCGTCGAAATCTCGCTGCGCCGCTCGGCGCAGCAGAACTCTACGGGTCATCCCTGAAGACGTTTGGTCAGTGACGCCATTGCATCGTCCCAAGTCACAACGTCATCGGGATTCCGCTGGTGTTCGGCTAGACGACTTTGTAGTTCGACTCTCTGTACTTCTGATACGGGAATTGTCGCAGCGCTGGCATCTAAGCTGTCCCACAGCTCGCCAATTAATGCGAGTCGCTCTTCGATGCCGAAGCGATCAATTCCAAGCGCTTCTATAGACACAGACATGACTCTACCCTACACCCAAATAGTAGGATCCGCAAAATCTAGCGCAACGTTACAGAATTCGCGCGCCTAACGTCCCGCTGACCGCGCAGCGCGCATGGAAATGGTTGGACGAAGGCAGTTTAGTTTTGGGGCTTGCTCGACCACGCCTGCCAGATTACTACCAGGGCCTTGAGCGGCCGAGCGGATTGTTAGGCGTCACTTTTCAGGTCAACTATTCTGCCGCTCGGTAGACGGCATGGTCCGGAATGACCAGGTCGCTCCGCCTTGATCTGTTCCATCATCTCAAAGCACCGGTCGATGTGACGCTGGAGCTGATCTATGTTGCCCGATTCGTAGTACTCACCTTCATCAATAACAGCGAGGTCAGCAAAGAATGGTTTTATAGAAAGGAGAAGCTCGATGAGCTTTACGTGGACATCCGTCGGAGCAAACTGCGTCTTGCAATAGTCTTGGCAGAAATTGTCGCGATCAAATTCAAGACGGATAGGTTCAGCGTTCTCATGTGGCTGCAACTGCGCCCCCCTAGTCGGGCCGACATAATCCACGGGCCTCTCGTCAATTACGCGCTTCAGAACAGTTCTAGACTCGTTGATGTCACTAGAGAGCCAGCCGCAGTTCTCGGCGAATCGCTTTGCTGCGACAATCGCGGAATCGCGCTGATCGTCGCCCTTGGCGCGCCCCTCAAAATGGATGGTGACGCCCATTTGTGACGCCTACCGTCCCGCTGACCGCGCGGCCCACATGGAAAAGGCCGGCCGGAGGCAGTTGATCTTTCGGGCTTGACCGATCATCCGATGGATTATGCAGCCGGGGTCGCTGGCGGTCCAACGGATTGTTAGCTGCGTTTAGGGAACATCGATTTCGATGTACCCACCGGGAGCTAACGAATTGATTTGACGCACTACTTCACTTGCGTGGCGCTCGATACGTGGCCAACTGGTTGTTGAAAGTACAGCGATGCCTATCTTGCGACCGGTCAAATTCTGCTGGTACCTGGGCTGTTGGTCGGTCGAAACAAAGCCATCAAATCCTTCGCCCTCGGCGCGTTGAAGTAGCTCGCAGTGGCGCCGGAGTGCCTTGGTCGAAGAGGAGCCGCAACAAAGCAACTTTCGCAGATTTCGCCGCGTGTTCCAAAACCTCCCTCGCTTGCTGAATGGTTACACCAGGAAACCACTCAACAAGATCAGCAAGTTGCGCCCCATCTTCTAGGTTCTGAAACAGTGTGGCAACTGGAATGCGCGTGCCCCTAAACACCCACACACCACTTACGCGGTCTGGGTCTCTCTCAGCGGCCGGGCAGCTTTGCCAATCGATCATGGTCTGATGCTACGCCGCTGGCACACGCAATTTAAACGCAGCTAACTTTCGAGCTCAGCGGCGGCGCGACACCGCGACCCGACTCCTGAACTCGCCTGATTGAAATGCATCGGCCTCATAGATTGCACTTTATGCCCGGCCGTACGCTGGAGCGATTTGTTATGTGCCCGCTTTGGAGCGAAGCGGAAACTTCGCTGGGTCGCGAATC
>JAYVJR010000066.1:0-3368 GCA_043769085.1 Gammaproteobacteria bacterium | reverse complement strand
ACCTCGTGAGTTTCGAACGCTACAGCGCCGAATGCGCCAACCGCAGTCCCGAAGACGCAATCCTGCACCGCGACCTGCAACAGACTGCGGGTCGGGCGCGCGCGTTGCTGGAAAATGCGCTGCTGCGCGTCGCTGACGCTGAAGGCATACCAATTCCCGCGGTGGCAGGATAACAGCTGCCGTACAGCTGACTCTCGCCTAGCACCGATATCTGGAAACCGCTGTTGCCGCTAATTCGTTAGCTGGTGCAAAGTAACGACTCCAGTTAATGTCTCGTCGCCCAGCGTAATGTAGAGGTTACGCTCCGCAACCGACAAATCGAATTCCATGCGCCTTTTAAGCCGCACAACCAGAGCAGCCAGCAGCTCACGATCTATCGCATGGACTTGCAGCGCTGCGGCGCGATGAATGCGCTCACCGTGCAGGCGACGCAGCAATGCCTCAGCATCCCGATGCGTATACACGACGACTCTCGCAGCCGCTTTGCCCGCCTTGTGCAGGCGCCCAGCCTCGGGTGCGCCGATCGCAATCCAGCTCAGAAGTTGTCCGGTCAGATCCCGCACCGTTATCGCCGGTTCATCTGGATCGGCAAGGCCATTGGAGAACGCGATGCCTTCGGCGTACTCGAGACAGTAAGCGAGCACGCGGGTCAGAAGATAGTCCGGCGTTTCCGATGGATGACAGGCCACCCGCAGACTGAGCGTTTCATAAACGGCGCGGTCGGCATCGGCGAGCCGTATCGTGAAAACGTAAATAGTCGCGCCTAGAGCCACTACAGCCAGCCTTGCAGCCACACCGACGCATCCTTCAAATCGCGCCACCGCAGTCGCCGCACACGCCGCGACCAGACGGCCTCCAGCTCCACCCATTCAATCGGGCCGCATGGAGCAGAAGGTTCGATCAGCGCTTGGACCAGAAAACGTTTTTGCTTGTTCTTCGGGCTAACAGCGGTCCATTTGCTGTGCAGAATTTTTTTTGATGCAGCATTGCTGAGTGCTAACAAATTGGTCACGACACCTGTATGCAGCGTCGCCCAAACCAGGTCAGGTGATCGGGCACATGGTCGAGATCTTCTGCTGCCTAGCCGCCCGGCGTCGCGGCCGCGCCCCAGCTCACTTCAAGCTGCGGTGTCTGCTGCGTCCACACCGAGTGATCGAGCGCAATAGTGACGGGCGCCGGGCCTTCCGCGCGCACCGGCAGGATCGCGCGTTGCGCGCCGCGGACTTCCAGGACCGCAAACTGCGCAACCCCGATGCGGAAGCTGATGCGCACCGGCCAGCGGCCGTTAGCAGGCGCGGTCAGGATGACCGCACCATTGCTACCGGCGGTCTGCATGTCGAGGACCAGCACATTGCGCTCCCAGAACTGCAGCAGCGCAGGCGCCTGGCCCGTCGGCGACTGCAGGCCCACAACCTGGACCGGCTGCGGTGGCGGAGCGACCTTCTTCGTGAACGGCCACCATGTAAACGCGCCGCTGGCACCGGCGCCAAGCGCCAACGACAGCGCGCCAACGAGGAACCACAGCCTCGACCGGGGAAACTTGCGAGCAACCATTCGCGTAACATACGCGAGATCAGGCCGTCTGTCCTCTGCCCCATGAAAACGCTCGCCGCATTCAACTTAAAATCATGGATCGATGCAAACCGGGCGCAGCTCAAACCGCCGGTCGGCAACAAACTGCTGTTCCGCGACAGTGAATTTATTGTCATGGTGATCGGTGGCCCCAATGATCGCCGGGATTTCCACGTCGACCCGGGCGATGAGTTTTTCTATCAGCTTGAAGGCGATATTACGCTGCGCACCGTGCAGCACGGCAAGCTCGTCGCGCTGCCGATCCGCGAGGGCGAGGTGCTGCTGCTGCCAGCTAACACGCCGCATTCGCCGCGCCGGCCCGCTAACACCACAGGGCTGGTGGTGGAGCGCGTGCGCGGCGCACACGAACCCGATGGCTTCCAGTGGTACTGCGAACGCTGCCAGCACAAATTGCACGAAGAGTTCGCCGTCATCACTGACATCGAGACGCAGCTGCCGCCGATCTTTCGCCGTTTCTTTGACAACGCGGCCGCAAGACGTTGCCGGCATTGCGGACTCGACGAGGCGCCGCTCGCATGACGGCACTGACGCTCAGTGTTGAAATGGCGAACGGCGCTCAGACTGCCAGCACCTGGAGGCTCGCAGCAGCGGCCAGCCTCGCCGCCGACACGCCGTTCGAGGGCACGGCGCCGCGCTGGTTCGACGCGCCCCCCGCGCGCAGTTGGCCGCATCGCAGCGGCGCATTCTCGGGCAGCGTGCTAACCGGCGCGAGCTGCAATTGCCGCAACCTGCAACTAACGCCCCACGGCTCTGGGACGCACACGGAATGCGTCGGTCATCTGACGGCCGATGAGTGCCATGTCATCCGCGTGTTACCGGCCGGACTATTGCCGGCGCTGCTGATCGACGTGGATGTCATTGCGGCACGCGACAGCGCAGAATCTGCCGACCATCGACCCGAGCCCGGCGATAGCCTGATCACCGCTGCGGCAATCGAGGCCGCCTGGCCGTCCGCGCTGCCGTTCGCGCCCACTGCACTCGTCGTCCGCAGCGCTGCGGGCGATCCGCCTGCCTATCTGACGCGGGAATGTGCGCAACTGCTGGTGGCCCACGACATCCTGCACCTGGTCGTGAGCCTGCCGTCGCTCGACCGGCTGGAAGACGCCGGCATGCTAACAGCGCACCGGATTTTCTTCGGCCTGCCGCCGCGATCGCAGCAGGTCCGGCTCCCGGTCGTGAGCGACGCGCAGCGGCCGCAGGCCACCGTGACCGAACTGGCTCAGATTCCGGGCTCGCTGAAATCCGGACCCGGTTTCCTGCAGATTCAGGCGCCAGCGCTGCAGAGCGACGCGGTGCCGTCGCGGCCGCTGTGGTTTCCGTTAGCCGAGAGTACGCGCCGATGACGAACCACGACGATGTTCAGGGGCTACCGGTGACGCTGGCGACTGCGGCCGCCCTCGATGCTGCCGATCCACTGGCGGCGCTGCGGCGGGAATTCCTGCTGCCGGACGGGATTTATTTCTGTGGCCACTCGTTAGGGCCCGCGCCGCGCGCCGCGCACGAGCGCCTGGAGCGCGAATGGTCGGATTGGGCTGCGCTCGGCGTGCGCGGCCACGAGCACGCACAGACGCCCTGGGTGCGATACGCCGAGTCGCTGGCGCCTGCGTTAGCACGCCTGGTGGGTGCCGCGCCCGCCGAAGTCATCGCAATGAATGCGCTGACCGTCAATCTGCATCTGCTGCTCGCGAGTTTTTTCCGGCCGCAGGGCGAGCGCAATTGCATCTTGATGGAAAGTGGCGCGTTTTCGTCTGACCGCCACGCTCTCGAAGGCCAGC
>JAYVJR010000065.1:0-35157 GCA_043769085.1 Gammaproteobacteria bacterium | reverse complement strand
CCAACCAACACCACTTGATCCGAATACCACTCCGGCAACACAACAAAAATGCACGGCATGCAGCTGTTCCCCAATTTCCATGCCTTTTTCAACGGCCTGCTAGGCGGCAGAACGGCCTCTCCTGAAAAACCTGAGTGATTCAACTAAGCACAGACCAACCAAGCATATATAGGCGGTTTGGCGATCGAAAGCAGTCAGTATCCAGTGCGCGAAGGTCAACCCTGCAGCGACATATACTGTTCGATGCAGTCGTTGCCAGTTGTTGCGAAGTGATCTAACAGAAATGTCGTTGCTCGTGATGGCCAACATCAAGAAAATAGCGAGAGCTATCCATCCCGTGAGTAGATCGGGCCTAACGCCCTCCTGCAAAATATACCCATAGCCCCATTTTCGCTGCAGATAGGTCAGCGTGTGAAAAACTGCGTAGCCAAAGCTTGCGACACCCAGCGCGCGGCGATGCGTCATTAACCAACTGAGCCACTTGGCTTCCGGCAACACTCGTCGCAGCGGGGTAGTGGCCAGCGCGAACGCCAGCAGTCCCACACTCCAATCGCCCGTTTCGTAGATAACCTGTCCATAGCTGATTGAGTCGTTTATGTAGCGAGTCAGGATAAAAATCGCTGGCGCAGCCAACATCACCCAGATCAAGTACTTGATTGATTTGTTACGACTTTTTGATGACATCGAATACATTCTATGTTGTGGTATCTTGCGCGACCACCATGCAAACCAGCGCGGAGCAAGCGACATGAGTCTAATCAAATCAAATTTCAGTGTTCTATTTTCGGCAGCTTTGGTACTTGCTTGCGCTTGTAGTCAACAAGCAGTAGCCGCCGACGCTACGACTGCGCCCGGAGCGCAGCGAATGACCGCCGAACAGCGTGCGGCGGCGCGCGCTGCGGCAATGAAAAAATCTGCTGACCCTGCGTTTAATACCGCACCGCTGATCAATCCTAACACCGCCACCAAGGCGCAGCTTGCCGCCATCCCGGGCATGACTGAGGCCAGAGTTCAGGCGGTTATCGCTGGTCGGCCATTTAGAACTCCGACCGCTTTGCATGCAGCCGTTGGCAAAGGGATGAGCGCCGCAGAACGGTTCACGATTTACAGCGCGATGTTTGTGAAAGTGAATTTGAACACCGGAGAGTTGGCCGATTTCGAGCTCGTTCCTACGACTATTGCACCAAAGCGCCTGGCTCATGAGTTCGAAGAGTATCGCCCGTACAAAACAATGACAGACTTCAGTCGCGAAATGAAAAAGTATGTCAGCGAAAAAGAAGTTGCATTTCTAGAGCGGTTTGTCGCAATTAACTAAGAATAAACGGCGTTAGGCCAGCCAATGCAAGGTAACGCGCCAGCTTTGCTACGGTCACGATGCCAACAAACGAGAAAAACGGTTCGCGCAAGACTCCGGCGACCAAGGTCAGCGGGTCGCCGATGACAGGCACCCAACTCAAGAGCAGTGACCAGCGGCCATAGCGGTGATACCAGGCAACGGCCTGTTGCAAGGCGGCTGGTTTGACCGGAAACCAGTGCCGATTCTGCAAGCGCTCAATGTAACGCCCCAGCCACCAGTTGATCGCCGATCCCAACACATTGCCGACGGTGGCCACCGCTATCAGAGCCCAAACCGGTTGTTTGCCGGCGATCAACAGGCCAGCCAGGACTAACTCCGACTGCGCAGGGAGCAATGTTGCGGCCAACAGAGCGGCAGAAAACAGTCCGAAGTAAGTCGACAAATCAATCATGGCAATATTGTCTCTCAGTCTGGCGAAATACTCGGCCTCCGAGCAAGGTCGCGCAGACGTAGCAGCTGGAAAACCGCCGGTATGACCAGCATCGACAGCAATGGCGCGGTGATCATGCCGCCGATCATCGGGGCAGCGATGCGCTGCATCATCTCGGAGCCTGTACCTTGACTCCACATTATCGGTAGGAGTCCCGCGAGAATGACACACACCGTCATGGCCTTCGGCCGCACGCGCAACACGGCACCTTCGCGGATCGCGTCCTCCAGAAGTTCCCGTGTTGGGGCGATGCCGCTCGCAAGACGCGTCTCCCAAGCCTGCTTTAGATAGATCAGCATGATGACGCCGAACTCTGCGGCAACGCCCGCGAGCGCGATGAATCCAACGACACTGGCAACCGACACATCGTGCCCAAGAACATAAATGAACCAGAATCCACCGATCAGCGCGAACGGCATCGTGGCGAGTACTAACAGCGCTTCATCGAAGCGCCGGAATATCAGATAGAGCAACACGAAAATGATCAGCAACGTGAACGGCACGATAATGTTCAGCTTCGCCCTGGCGCGCTCGAGATACTCGAACTGTCCGGACCAAGAGAGCGAGTACCCAGCCGGCAAATTAACCTGTTTGGCAACGGCGGTCTGCATATCTTCCACCGCGGATTGCAGATCGCGCGCGCGCAGATCGACGTACACCCAACCGGAGAGGCGTGCATTCTCACTGCGCAGCATCGTAGGGCCATCGGTAATCGCCACGCGCGCCACCGTGCCGAGTGTGATGTTAGCGCCAGATGGTGTGAGGATCGGCAGCGCACGCAAATCCGCGACCGAGTCGCGCAGCTCGCGCGAATAACGCACACTAATCGGGAATCGTTGCAAACCTTCAACCGTCTCACCGACGCGTTCGCCACCGACGGCCGCGCTCACAATGCTCTGCACATCCGTCACGCGCAGGCCATAGCGACCGATGGTATCGCGATCGATGTCGATTTGGATAAAACGACCCCCGGTGAGACGCTCTGCCAACGCAGAACTCACACCCGGAACGTTTTTCACAGCACGCTCGACCGCTGTTGCGACGCGATCGATCACAACGAGATCGGCACCGGAGATCTTCACTCCAACCGGACTCTTGATGCCGGTCGCAAGCATGTCGATGCGATTGCGGATGGGCGGGACCCACACATTGGCCAGTCCAGGTATTCGCAGTCTCTGGTCCAAATCTTCCACTAGCTTCTCGGGCGTCATGCCCGCTCGCCACTGATCGCGCGGTTTGAAGCGGATAGTGGTCTCGGTCATTTCGAGCGGGGCGGGATCCGTGGCCGTTTCGGCGCGGCCCATCTTGCCGAAGACGCGGTCGACTTCCGGCACTGCCATCAGCATGCGATCCATCTGCTGCAGAAGCTGGGAGGCTTTGCCGGCCGAGAGGCCGGGCAAAGCTGACGGCATAAACAACAGATCACCCTCATCGAGCGCTGGCATGAATTCACCGCCCAAGCGCAGGACGGGAAGTAAAGTGAACGCGAGCAAAAGCATCGCAATGCCGATGGTCGCTCGCGGCCACGCAAGAACGCGTTCGAGGATCGGACGATACAGGCGGACCAAAAGGCGATTCAGCGGATTGCTGTTTTCTGAGGGAATCCGCCCACGTATCAGATAGCCCATCAGTACCGGAATGAGCGTGACGGCTAGTCCCGCAGCCGCCGCCATGGCGTAGGTCTTCGTGTAGGCGAGCGGCGCAAAAAGCCGGCCTTCCTGCGCTTCGAGCGTAAAGATTGGAATGAACGACAACGTGATGATCAAGAGACTAAAAAAGAGCGCCGGTCCCACCTGCACGCTCGCCTCACCGATGAGTGCCCAGCGTTCTGGCGTGCTGGGCTCCCGATCGGGATGCGTCGTACGCCAATGCTCGATGTGCTTGTGCGCGTTTTCGATCATCACAATGGCCGCATCCACCATGGCGCCGATCGCAATCGCGATGCCCCCTAAAGACATAATGTTAGCGTTGATGCCTTGACGCTGCATGACGATGAACGCGATCAGCACGCCAAGAGGCAATGAGACGATCGCCACCAGCGCCGAACGCAGATGAAACAGGAACGCGAAACACACCAGCGCGACGACCATGAATTCCTCGATGAGCTTGCCGGTGAGGTTGTCGACGGAGCGCTTGATGAGTTCGGAACGATCGTAAGTCTCAACAACTTCGACGCCAGCGGGCAGACTCGCTTTGAGAGTCGCGAGCTTGGCCTTAACCGCGGCAATGGTCTCAAGCGCGTTCTTGCCGGAGCGCATCACGATAATGCCGCTCGTGACTTCTCCCTTGCCGTCAAGCTCGGCGATACCTCGACGAGCTTCGGGTCCGAGTTGAACGCGTGCGACATCAGCCAGGCGCACCGGCACGCCATCCGCGCCGGTGCGCAGCGCGATCTTCTGGAAATCCTCGATGCCGCGCAGATAGCCCGTCGCGCGCACCATGTATTGCGCCTCGGCAAGCTCCAGCACCGAGCCACCGCTTTCTTGATTCGAGGCGTTGACCGCCTCGATTACATCGCGATGAGTAATGCCGTACGCGCGCATCCGATCTGGCTGCAGAACGATCTGATACTCGCGCACCGTGCCACCGAGTGTTGCCACCTCGGCGACATTGGGTACTGACTTGAGTTCGTATTTCAGCAACCAATCCTGGATCGCGCGCAGTTGCGAGAGATCATGCCGCCCCGTGCGATCGACGAGCGCATATTGATAAACCCAACCGACACCCGTCGCATCCGGCCCCAAAGCCGGCGTCACACCCGCCGGTAGCCGGGCCTGAACCTGGTTCAGGTACTCGAGTACACGCGAGCGGGCCCAGTACTGATCGGTGCCGTCGTCGAACAAAATGTAGACGTAAGAATCGCCGAAAAATGAATAGCCGCGGACGGTCTTTGCCCCCGGCACCGAGAGCATGGTTGTTGTGAGTGGATAGGTAATCTGGCTTTCGACGATCTGCGGCGCTTGCCCCGGATAGGGAGTGCGGATGATTACCTGCACGTCTGACAGATCCGGCAAGGCATCGAGCGGCATGCGTGTCACCGACCACACGCCCCAGGCTGTGACAAGCAAGGTCGCAAGCAAAACAAGAAAGCGGTTTTCGATCGACGACCGGATGAGGCGCGCAATCATGGCGTGCGCTCCCTCTGCGCGCCTTCCAAGCGCGACACCGTGGACTTCAGGCTCGCCTCCGAGTCAATCAGGAACTGGCCAGAGACCACGATCGATTGACCTTGCGTGAGCCCCGACAGAATTTCCGTGCGCCCCGCCTGCTCCATCCCGGGGGTGACATTCGCTACTTGGAACGATCCGTTCGCGTTCGCGACGATGACAACACTGCGCTCACCCGTGGTGATAACTGCTTCGCTGGGCACCACGAGCTGCGGCGCACCGGCTGGCGATGCGAACTTCAGATTCAAAAACATCCCGGGAGATAGCTTGCCGTCCGCATTGTCGAGTGCGACACGCGCGGTGAGAGTGCGCGTCTCGGCATCAACCAATGGCAATAGTGCAATCACGCGGCCCTCGAAATCGACGCCGGGCCAAGCTGTCGCGTGCGCCGTGACGGTCGAACCCTTGGGTACCATCGACAGCTGGGACTCGGGAATCCGCGCATTCGCCCAGACGCGGGACAAGCCGTTCAGTCGGAACAAGGGCATTCCCGGCATGAAAGCCGTGCCTGTGCGCACGCCGAGTTCGCTTACGACGCCATCGATCGGCGACACAATGGTCGTTGTCGCGCCCGTGCGCCGCTGCGACTCAATTGCGCGAATGGTGCCTTCAGGAACGCCCAGCACGATCAATCTCTCGCGTGCGGCAGCGCGCAGTGACTGCCCCGCTTCCGACTTTGCACCTAACAGTGCGACATATTCCTGCTGTGCTTCGAGCCAGGCCGGCGCCTGAATTTGTGCGAGAGGCTGGCCGCGACGCACGCGCTCGAGTGGCGTTCTGACATACAAGCGGGTGACATATCCCTCGATACGCGCGGGCACAACTTCAAGCAATTGCTCGTCGTACGCGACCGTCCCCACGGCGGAAAGCTCTTGCAGAAGCACCGCTTGGTCCACACTGCCGAGTCGAATGCCAAGACTCTGCGTGACGTTGGATGCCACGCGCAAGCCAGCGTTGTCGCCCGTATCGTCGTCGGCGTACACCGGCACAAGTTGCATGTCCATGTAGGGTGATTTGCCGGGCTTATCGAACTTTGCAGTCGGCACCATCGGATCGTGCCAGTACAGCACTTTGCGCTCGCCACCTGGCCTGCCGGCCACGACATCTTCTTTCATAAAGTGACGCGCAACCCAGAATCCACTGCCACCGCCTAACAACCAGAGCGCGATGGCGGCGGGAATCCAGCTACGGCGATTGGTTCTTGCAATAATCATGGCGTCACTCCTCGGTCCAGCAGATACAGCAAGACCCAGGCACGGGTGATGCCGCCTTTGAGCTCGACGTACTCGAGCTGCAGGTCGATCTCATCGCGCAGCGCTTCAATTACGGATCTGATTTCACCTCGTCCTGAGCGATACGCGGCAAGCAACACACTTCGGCGGTCGCGCGCCAAAGGTAGTAGCTGCGACTCGAAATGTCTGAGCCGCAGGCGACCTGTCTGCCACTGCGCCACTGTGCCTTCGATGTCGGCGCGGTGCATGCGCACCTGAGATTGCTGCACGGCCTCTTCTGCACGTACCTTGGCAAGCTTTGCGGCGATTACGGGATTTTGTCGGTGCTTAGCGAAGAGCGGCAGCCCGATCCGAAACTCCAGAGAGACCATGTCCGAGAAGTCAAGGCCGCGTTTGGCATAGCTAAGCTCCGCGGACCAGTCGGGGCGGCGCTCCGCCTGCGCCAAAGCCACTTCGGTGCGTGCGATGTCCAGCGCAGCCGACAGCGGCGCCAGTGGTGCGTGCGCTGCGGCGTTATCTAACAACGCCTGGGAATCAGTAACTAGCTCACGGTCGACTGGGAGCTCGGCCAAGTCGCGCACCGCATCCTCACCTACCCATCGCGAAAGCTCCGCTCGCTGCGTCAGCAGTTGCTGCTCGATCGCGAGAATGCGATCGTCGAGGCGCGCAAGCAGCATCGCGCTGCCAAGTGCATCGCTGGCCGTTCCACGGCCGGTTGCCAACGCGGTGCGTGCCGTGCCTGCTTGCAGAGACAAGTTGGAACGCAGCTCGCGCAGCCGCTTTAAGGCTTGATCCGTTGTCGCGCAGGTGATCCACGCCTGCGCGGCGGCGCGGGAGGCATCAAAGCGACTGGCGTTCAATTGCACTTGAGCGAGATTAATTTCGCGCGCAGCACGCTCGCTCCGAAAACGTCGCTTTGTGCGACTAGGCACGGTCTGCATGACGCCAACTTTGCGCATCGTCATGAAGTCATTCGTCAACGAGAATCGATCCGCCAAGTTGATCGGCAGATTGTCGATGCCAACAATGGCTTCCGGGTCCGGCAACCGGCTGGCGCTGGGGGCTAGCGCTTGCGCACTGTCAAGTGACGCCTGCGCGACCGCAATCTGTGGCGCGTCGTGAAGTGATCGATTGATCGCTTCGTCTAAAGTAAGGGGTTCTGCGCCCGCGAAGGCGGCATTTTGAAGCACTAACGACCCCAGGACTGCACCGAGAGCTGCCATGAAGCAGCGCGCAGCACTCGCAAATTCGCGACTAACAAGACACATGTGAACCTCCCAATCTGACCCAATGAGCGCGAATCCGGGACGCGAAAGTGCGCGCCGGCTCGCTACACGAACGGATGGGTCAGATGATCGGAGGCGGTTTCAGCGGCGGGTCGGACAGGCAGACAATGCCCGAGACAGGCGCAATCGCGATCACATTCGCAACGATGCACACCGTCACCAACGGCAGCGATGGTGCGGCTGCCACTACTGCGGTGCAGTTTGCAAGGCATTCAGCCTTTGATTTGCCGTCAGGACAGCACGGGCATGGGTCCGACTCAGCGGCGACTGGCATCTCGCCAGCGCACGGCGCCATTATGGCGCTGCCGAAATCGCCAGAACCGAACGCCGACACCACGGGCGCCGCCAACAACAGCTGTGCAGCCACCAGCATGTAAACGAGCGGTCTAAGCAGGCGAGTCTTCACAAGGCCTAACATAGTCTTCCTGGCACGAGACCGCCAGAAATATGTTCGGTTCCGCCAAATACAGCCAAGAAAATCACATTTTCAGGCTTCGCCGTCGGGCCAACTACGTACTTACCGGCAGTGCGGATTGAGCGGGTGGGCCGTGGGCCGAAAGTGGCGGCAGTCGAAATAGGCCACCCATGGTGGGTAGAACCGTACCAAGCAAGCGTTTGCGGATCATATTTCGCAATAGCTAACATCCGGCTGACCCCAACCATTGCCGTAGAGTAGTCACTTTGCACATATGCGGTGTGTCATTTGATCACCGTTGCCGGATCCATGAAATACATGCGTTTCCACCCCTGGGTCTCGGTAGAAAATGCCCACGGCCGCGGCAACAACGACGCAACGGTGTAATGCAAGTGCGGCGGTTTGCCCACTGCATTGCCGGAATTGCCAATGGTCCCCAGCTGCGTTCCCCGCCGGACAAACAATGCTGGCTCAACATCGATCGACCCAAGGTGCGCAAAATAGTGTAGTCGCCACTTCGGTCCTACCAGGAGAACGACGTTACCGCCCTTGGCTATGGTGCCGCGATAGACGACCAGCCCAGCGGTCGGCGCAATCACTGCACGCCCATGCGGCGCAAAAACATCAATTCCCTTGTGCACCCCAGACGTTCCCCATGGCTGGTACCAGAACGATTGCGGGTTCCAGTCACGCGACGTTGCGCCTTCTACTGGAATTCGTGCGTGCTCTGGCAGGAAGAAAGGCCCAATCGCGAGCAACGCGAGAACAACCGCAAGCTTTTGCCAGCGCCCGAGTCGCCGCCAACTCGTTGTTGTCAACACACGGCACGCTAACAACCGCTTGAACGACGTCGCCGCAATCGCGTGCACGAAAGTATATGGCATCGATACCTCTGGAAATTCGCTCGCCCGCAATTGCCGGGCTTCGGGGCCAGTGTGTCCGCAGGCTATGCGCCCCTGGTGACGACATTCGGGCAAAAACGGGCAGTTTTAGGCGTGTGCATTTACAATGGACGCGAACACCCTGGAGACCATCGCCGTGTATTTACCCGAAGGCTGCGCCAGACCTGATGCCACTGCACTCACCGCATTCTGGAACGACGCCAAACGCAGCTTGCCGTCGCTGACGGGCGACGACTACCAGGTCCGATGGATCGGTCTGGATGCCGAATCGACGCGCCAGATTTTTGATCTGATCCGCGCGAAAGACAAAACGGGGACCTTCACGCTGCCCTGGATTGTGGAACGCACGGGGCAACCGGCACCTAAACCAGGCGATCAAATCGTCCTCATTGATTTCGACGGCACGCCGACCATGCTCGTGCGGCTAACAGAGATTCGTCGAGTGCTGTTTGGCCAAGTGACCGCCGTTGACACAGCGATCGATGGTTCGCCGGTCCGTGACCTCGCAGTCTGGAAGCCTTTGCACAATCAGTATTGGGGTGCGCTGCTTAAGCCCTTCGGACTCCAGGTCAGCGATGACATGCCCTTCTGGGCCGAGCCCTTTGAACTGCTTTTCGACACAACCCGTTGATGTAGCAAGAGCCACGTGTTCGGAATCACGCCGTCCGCCAGACTTCGCCCTTCGCCCTACTACGCCTCCACGCTGGCCGAAGGCGTCACTGCTTTCACCCTTTATAACCACATGCTGATGCCGACCAGCTTTGGTCATCCTGAACAGGAATACTGGCGACTCATCAACGGCGTCTCAATGTGGGATGTTGCCTGCGAACGGCAGGTCCAGTTGCGCGGCCCCGACGCGGGCAGGCTGGCGCAAATTTTGGCGCCACGCGATTTGTCGACGATGAGCGTCGGCCAGGGAAAATATGTGCCGCTGTGCAATCACGATGGCATCCTCATCAACGATCCGATTGCGCTGAAATTGGCCGATGACCTGTACTGGCTTTCGATCGCCGACAGCAACATCTGGTTCTGGGCCCGCGCGATCGCAGCCGAACGGCAGTTGCGCGTCGAAGTCAGTGAGCCCGATGTGTCGCCACTCGCTGTGCAGGGCCCGAAAGCGGAGACGGTGATCGCGTCGATCTGTGGCGACTGGGTGCGCACCGTCAAGTACTTCTGGTTCCGTGAAACTAACATCAACGGCATACCAGTGCTCGTCGCACGTTCCGGCTGGTCGAAACAAGGCGGGTTCGAGATCTATTTGCGCGATGGCACCCGCGGCGCCGAACTTTGGAACATCGTCAAGGAAGCCGGCAAGCCGCATGATATTGGACCAGGCAATCCGAATTGGGCCGAACGAGTGGAAAGCGGTTTGATCTCCTACGGTGGTGACACCGACGGTGAGACCAATCCGTTTGAAGTGCGCATGGGCAAGTATGTCGACCTGCACGTGCCCGATGAGGTCGTCGGCATCAAAGCCTTGCGCCGCATTGCGCAGGATGGACCCAAACGACAATCACTCGGGCTGTCGCTCGAAGGTCAGGAACCTATTCGATTCGGATTCTTGTGGAACTCGATCTATAAGGACGGCGCGAAAGTCGGCGACATGACGACGGCAACCTGGTCGCCACGGCTCAAGAAGAACATCGGCTTCGCATTGATCGCGCGCTCGTGCCAAGTGGGCGACTCAGTGGACGTTCAGGACGACGCTGCAGCCACGCGCGCGACCTTGACCGACCTGCCTTTCATCTGATGCCTGGGATCTAAATGGAAGACGCAACATCCTGGGATTTGCCATCTCCTCACAGGATCACCTTTTCAGTAGATCGTCTGGAAATCGATGCCTACCAGCACGTCAACAATGCTGTGTACTTGCGCTGGCTGGATCAAGTGGCCTGGTCGCACTCAGCGCATTTGGGCCTGCCGATCGAACGTTGTCTTGAGCTCGGATATGGCATGGCCGTCACTCGCACCGTCATTTGTTATCTGCGCGCGGCGTTAGCCGACGATCAGATTGAAGCCGCCACCTGGCTCATCCCTGGCAGCAGTCGCTTGCGCGTCTCTCGACGTTTCCAGATACGACGCGCTCGCGAGAATGACTCGCTGGTGCGAGCGGAAATCGAATACGCTTGCATTGATCTGCAATCGGGACGCCCGGCGCGCTGGCCCGCTGAGTTCCGCGAACGGTACATCGTACGCGAGGACGTCGCGGCGCTGCTGCCGAACTTGCCGACGTTGTAAGGAGAAAGTCATGACTGATTCCATCGCCGTCACCCGCCCCTTGGCGAGTTACGCAGCCGCGCTGCGGTTCAAAGACTTACCGCCCGAGGTGGTTGGCATCGCCAAGACCGCAGTCCTCAACATTCTTGCGGCTGCCATCGGCGGCGCACAAACCCGTATCGGTGGCCTGCACCTGCAACTCGCCAAGCAAATGGGTGGCGGCATGCGCGAATCCACGTTGTTAGGTGATGGAACGCGAGTGTCGCGGCCCGCGGCCGCCTACGCGAACGGCAGCCTGGCTTTTGCGCTCGACTACGAGGACGTCTGCCAATATGTGATTCACGCGGGCCCGATTGTCGTTCCGGCAGCACTGGCGGTGGCCGAGTCTTTGCGGGCTAATGGTCGGCGCATGCTAACAAGCGTAGTCGCTGGCTATGAAGTCGGCACACGGATTGGCTGGTCCATGCAACCCTCTCCGGAGCGCGGCGCCCAGGTCTGGGGTCAGCAATACACGCCATTCGCCGCGTGCGCAGCCATCGGCAATCTGCTCGGGCTGAAGGCCGAGCAGATGGATTCGGCATTCGGCATCGCAGGCACCTATGCACCGGTGCCGTCGGCCTACAAGTATTTTGGCATCGTCGAAGAAACGCGACCGATGCGCGAAGCCAAACTCGGCTGGGGCTGGATGTCGATGGCCGGTACGATGGGCGCATTGTCCGCAGCGACAGGTTTTCGCGGCGGACACGGCATCCTCGATGGCCGCGAAGGCTTTTGGATCATGGCGGGCTCGGATCGTTGCGATTTCCCGAAGATGCTGCAGGGCCTGGGCACCGATTGGCTAATGCTGGGGACAGATTTCAAACTGCATCCTTCGATCGCCTGGAGTCACCCGCCCTTCGTTGCGCTACAGAAGTTGATCAGCGGGCACCAAATACGCCCCGCGCAAGTCGCCAAAGTGCGCGTCTGGAATGTCGGCGTCAATCGCATCGCGGATTACAACCCTGCGGGTGCGGTCGACGCACAATTCTCCCTGCCTTATGCAGTTGCCACCACGTTGTTAGGTCTGCCCTTGAGCCCATCCTTGTATGCGGAAAAGACCCTGCGCAGCGCTAAGGTGCGCGCGATGATCAAACGGGTCGAATGCCTGCCAGATCCACAGATGGATATGGACTGGTTTCAGAAGAACATCATGCGATCGCGCGTTGAAATCACACTCACGGACGGCCGCACACTGACAGCGAGCGCCACCTTCCCGGGCGACAAGCCAAAATATGGCCGGGATCAGGTAATTGCCAAGCTTGCAGCCATGTCCGACGGCATGCTGAGTGCAGCGCGGGTGCAGCAGATCGTCGCCACAGTAGACAGGCTCGAAAAGCTGGATGACGTCAGCAAGCTGGCTCGGCTCCTGGTGCCTGCGCGACGCGGCCGAAGCGCAGCATGATTCAGTGTTGCGCGGTTGCCGGCGCAACCGCCCTGTTGCGCGCCAGCCGCTGCAGAATTCCGAAATGTTCGATCGCCTCTAACAACGCCTGTGGAAGCATGGGCTTTGATGCCAGCAGAAGCGGCGCCCCAGGCATCCATGGAACTTCGATGTTAGGCAAGTCGGCCGTCAACAGGATGACGGGGATTGAAAATCCGACCTGATGCATGATCTCCTCCGCCACTTCCATGCCGGTCGACCCGTTACCCAGGTGAAAGTCTACTAACAGGACATCGGGACGGTGCCCCTGCTGTATCAATGCCAGGGTCTGCGAACGATCGGCAGCCATCAGCGAGCGGTAACCGGCGGAGAGCAGCAACAGGCGGGTAGAACGAGCCACGGCCTCGTCATCTTCGATGTGCAGAACCAGTGCCGCCAGCAGATCGGTATTCACGCGGGAAAAGCTAAGCGCAAAAACAGGCTCTGCCAATTGTGACTTTCCGCAGGCAGCAGGCTGCGGCAACTACGGATTGGCATCAACTCAGGCTATGGGAAACTGGGCTGAGTGCTCAATATCCACGCGATCGCCGTCATCGGAGCCACCGGATTCGCGGTGCTCGCCTGCATACTGCTGCATTACGAAACACTCAACTATCTCACCGGGGCGCTCGTCAGGCTGCACATCCGCGTCAGACGCCGCCGCATTCTGCTGCTGATGTTTGGCCTGCTGACGCTGCATGTTGCGGAAATCTGGATTTTCGGAGCCGGCTATTTTCTTATGGCCTCGGCGTCCGAACTGAGCAGTGTCGTCGGCTCGCAGAATAATCTGTTAGACATGGTGTATTTCTCAGCGGTCGTTTACTCGACACTGGGGCTCGGTGACTTGCTGCCCACGGGCGCGATTCGATTCATGGCAGGCACCGAAGCGCTCACTGGGTTCTTGCTGATCAGTTGGTCGGCATCCTTCACCTTCCTGGAAATGCAGCGCTTCTGGGGCCGTGACGGCGCAAAGAATTATCGAACGGAGTCCTAATATGCTGAAACAGGTTCAAGGCGATTTGTTGTTATCCAAGGCTGCCGTGCTGGTGCATGGCGTCGCGCCCAATGATCCGTTTTCACAGGGCCTGGCCCTGTCGCTGCGCGAACATTGGCCGGCGCTCTACAAGGATTTTCGCCACTATTGCCAGACCTACCACCCAAAACCTGGCGAACTCTGGACCTGGATGGGAGCGGATGGAAAAAGAGTCGTCAATCTGTTCACCCAAGGCGCAGTCGAGGGCCATCACGGCGGCAAGCCCGGTCGCGCCAGCTTGTCCGCAGTAGGCCACGCACTCAAAGCGCTGCAAAAACTTGCAGGCCAGGAGAAGTTCTCCAGCCTGGCGCTGCCGCGCCTGGCGACTGGCGTTGGCGGACTTGAATGGTCCGATGTCCAGCCCTTGGTTGAGCAACACCTGGGAAGCCTCGGCATTCCTGTTTATGTCTACTCAGTCTTTCATGCAGGTGTCGCCGCCGTCGAATAGTCTGCAAGTCTGATCGAGTTGTGACAGCCGTCACTAATGACAGGTGGACCGGGGCCGTTAACCCTGGGACATGAGTGACTCTGACTGGAAGGCCAAGTATTTCACTTCGATTCGGGCCATCGAAGAGGACGAACGTCGCGCGCGCGATCTTGAAGACGTATTACGTCGCGTCGTCGCGCGACTCTGCGTGGTCGCGCGTGGACAGGACACGCAACTCGATTCTCATCTGACGAATCTTGCCGAGGCGAATCGCAAAAACGCAGGCGCGGAAGATTTGACCAAACTGGTCAGCCACTTGCGTGACTCGGTTGCTGTCGTCGACCACAAGACCGCCTTGGTCAAGGCCCTGGTGGAACGCACAGGCAATCTGCCCATACTGAATCCAGACACCGTCAACCTGGGGGCGGCGCAGCGTTGGACAGCGAGTTGCGATGCCGTCGCGCTGGTTCTTAAGCAGCTCGCGCGCGAAGACACGGCGCGCGATCTGGCTGACACGCTCACTGCCGAACTGCGTACGGCCGAGACCGACCAGGCACTGGCCGACATTCTGACGAAAATCGCCAATTCACTGCAACGACGTGCAGATGATCTAGCCAGTGAGCGACAGCAAGCAAAATCACTACTCACCGAAATGACAGCGCGCCTCGATGAGGTCACTGATTTTCTGTCTTATCAGAGTGACGAGCGCCAGACTGCGTTAGGCGACGCCGACAACCTTAATTCGGATGTATTGCATCAGGTAGACAGCATTACCGAAGCAGTGCGCACCACCAACGATCTGATGCAGATCAAGAGCGTGATCGGCGATCGGCTGGCCATTATTGCGACCAAAGCGCGTGAATATCGTGCTCGCGAGGAACGTCGTTTCCTGGAACAGAGCGCGGTTGCCCAGAAAATGGCATCGCGGGTCGCAGAACTGGAACGCCAAACCAGCGAATTGCACCGCTCTTTGCACAA
The DNA here is from genome assembly GCA_043769085.1 of Gammaproteobacteria bacterium. GTDB lineage: Bacteria > Pseudomonadota > Gammaproteobacteria > Steroidobacterales > Steroidobacteraceae > UBA964. The sequence continues at coordinate 20,254 of JAYVJR010000065.1, read as the reverse complement.
AGAACAGAAACGCTCACGCCTGGATCCGTTGACCGGCATACCTAACCGCAGCACTTTTGACGAGCGCCTGGCGGACGAGATCAATCGATTCAAGCGCTTTCGCGATCCGGTCGCCGTGCTGATCTGGGACCTCGATCACTTCAAGACGATCAACGATACCTATGGCCATCGCGCGGGCGACAAGGTGCTGCAGCAGGTTGCCAAAACCTTCGGTTCGCGTCTGCGCGCAACCGACGTGTTAGCCCGATTTGGCGGCGAAGAGTTTGTCATGCTGTTAGTGGGTACTGACGCCGATATAGCGCGTGTGGTCGCGGAGAAGCTGCGCAAATCGGTCGAAGAACAGCGATTTCATTTTCACGACAAACCGGTGGTGGTCACGGCGTCCTGCGGCATCACGCAACTGCGGGAAGCTGACACCGCGGAAGCGGTTTTTGATCGCGCCGACGCGGCGCTCTATCGCGCCAAGAAAGGTGGCCGCAATCTCTGCATAGCTGCCTGATCAGATCGTCAGTTCACTGGCCGGCGCGCTGTCGAACGGATGGCGCAGCAAGATGGTTTGTGCACGATCAGGACCCGTTGATATGACATCGATGGGCGTCGCGACCAATTCCGCAATCCGATCGAGATACGAGCGCGCCGCAGCCGGTAGTCTGGCTCGCTCGGTAACACCGACTGTCGAGGCATTCCAACCTGGCAAGGTCTCGTACACAGGCTCGACAGTCGCGAACTCCTCGGTGCTGAACGGGGGCACATCCATCACAGCTGCGCCCGATCGATAGCCGACGCAAATCTTGATGTGATCCAAACCGTCCAGCACATCGAGCTTGGTAACACACAGACCCGAGACGCTGGAATTGATCAGCGAACGGCGCAAAGCCACCACATCGAGCCAGCCACAACGCCGCCGGCGACCTGTGACCGCGCCAAACTCATGACCGACACGCTGCAGATACTCACCCGTGGCATCGTGCAGTTCCGTCGGAAAAGGACCGCCGCCGACCCGCGTGGTGTACGCCTTGACGATGCCGAGCACATAGTCGATCGACCTTGGGCCGAGCCCCGTGCCGGTCGAGGCAAATCCCGCCGTTGTATTCGATGAGGTAACGAACGGATAGGTGCCCATATCAACGTCCAACATGGCGCCCTGCGCGCCTTCGAACATAACGCTGGCACCGCGCGCACGCAATGCGGCCAGCGCGCCGGTAACGTCGGTTATCAGCGGTCTGACACGCTCGGCGAACTTCAGCTGCTGATCCAGGGTCTCCTGGAAATCGATCGCCGGCTGCTGCAGTAGATGCAACAGCAGAAAATTGTGATACTCAAGCAATTCGCGCAGTTTGTTAGCAAAACGCACTGGGTCCAGCAAATCAGCGACCCGCAACGCACGACGCGCCACTTTGTCTTCGTAGGCAGGACCAATACCGCGGCCAGTGGTGCCAATGGCATTCGCGCCGCGCGCCACTTCGCGAGCTTTGTCAATTGCGATATGTGACGGCAAAATCAGCGGACAGTGCGGCGAGACGCGCAAGCGTTCGAACACCGGCACGCCGCGCCCAACCAGCATATCCGCCTCGCGCAACAACGCCTCCAGCGACAGCACCACGCCATTGCCGATATAACAGACGATTTGATCGCGCAGCACGCCGCTCGGAATAAGCGACAACACCGTTTTTTCGCCGCCAATGACCAGCGTGTGTCCGGCATTGTGGCCACCCTGAAAGCGCGCCACCGCTGCGGCGCGCTCAGTCAACAGATCGACGATCTTGCCTTTGCCTTCGTCGCCCCATTGGGCACCGATCACAACAACGAAACGCCCCATCAGCTACGCACCCAAAAAAGCAGCAACAGTCCCAATACCATGGAGACTAAACCCGAGCGGCGCACGCTGAGCTCATCCATCGACAGGACACGGGTCAGAATGCGCTTAAGACCCGAGGGACTCGCGAACGCCAGTATCCCCTCGATGACGAGGTACAAAGCTACACCCGCCAGCAGATCCGACCACTGAAATCCCATAGCTTCGTTGTGGGCTCGAGGCTAACGGCCTGACGGCGATTTAAGGTACTTGAAAAAATCGCTGTCCGGCGAAATAACCAGCACATCGCCTTCCTTACCGATGGTGGCCTTGTAAGCCAACATGCTGCGATAAAAGGCGTAAAACTCTGGATTGCGGTTGTACGCCCGAGCGTAAATGATGGCCGCGGCGGCATCGCCCTCACCTTTGGTGCGCAGGCTGTCACGCTGCGCCGCGGAGAGGATCTCGATGCGCTTGCGGTCGGCCTCGGCACGAATACGCAAAGCGTCTTTTTCGCCTTCACCGCGCTGTTGCTTGGCGAGACGATCGAAACTCTGTTTCATGCTGTCATAAACCCGCGAGGCCACATCCTCGGGAAGATCGATGGTTTGGACCCGCACATCGACCAGTTTGATGCCGAGCTGATTCAGCGTACCGCTAGCGCGCTCGAACATATCGCCGGTGAAAGCGGCCCGTTCTGCCGTTACGATTTGTTGCAGCGAACGCTGCGCAACCGCGTTCTTGATGCCGTCTTTGACGATATCGCCAACACGCTCGCCGGCATCGGATTCGCTGACGCCTAACGAACGGTAGTACTGCGCGGCATCGAAAATCTGGTATTTCACGTAAAACGTGACCAGCACACCGCGATTTTCGTTGGTGAGAAAATTTTCGCCTTTGTAATTGAGCGTCAACACGCGCTTATCAAAGCGTCTGACGTTGTCAAGAAACGGCACCTTCGCGAATAGGCCAGGCAGGTATCCCGACTGAATGATTTCGCCAAGTCTTACCCGGACTGCGAGCTGAGTTTCGTTGACCGTAAAAAAAGTCTGCATCGCCAGCACCAGAGCGGCAAATACAACGAAAAATATCTGTGATAGACGGGCGGACATTAGCGCTCTCCCCGCTGCCTGGGATCAACGCCAGGCGCGGACTCCTCCGGCCCAACGCCGTTGCCCGGCGAGGGTTGCACGGTTACGGTGCCGCGTTTTTCGACCAGCCTGTCGAGCGGCAGATAAATCATATTGCCGCCGCTGCCAGACTTGGTGTCCAAAATAATCTTCTGCGACCTGCCTAACACAGCTTCGACCGCCTCTATATAAAGACGCTGGCGCGTAACCTGCGGCGCAGCCGCGTAAGCGGTTGCAAATTGCTCAAAACGCGCCGCCTCACCTTCGGAAATCGAAACCACCTGCGACTTGTAAGCCTGCGCCTCCAGCAACTGGCGTTGCGCCTGACCCTCTGCGACAGGGATGATGCCGCTCGCATAAGCTTCGGCTTCCTTGACGAACTTTTCCCGATCCGCCAGCGCCTTGTTAGCATCGCGCTGCGAAGGTGCGACTGCGTCCGGCACCTGGATGTCGGTCAGGTTGACCGAGGTCACTGAGATACCAGCGTTGTAGAGATCAAGTGTCCGCTGCACCAAGTCCTTGGTGTTGGCGGTGATCTGCTGACGATTGCTGACAAACACCGCCTCGAGATTGCTGCGCCCGACGACTTCGCGGATCGCACTTTCGCTGACCTCGCGAAGCGTTTCTTCGGAATCACGGACCTTGAACAGAAACTTGTAGGGATCGCGCAGTTGGTACTGCACGCCGAATTGCATCTCGACCAGGTTCAGATCCGCAGTCAACACCTTAGCGCTGTAGGAAACGCTTTTGACTTCCTTGGTTCGCACCTTGGAAACCGAATCAACCGGGAACGGGATGCGCCATTGCAAACCAGGTTCGGTGACCTTGTAAAACTTGCCGAAACGTTGCACCACCGCCTGCTCACGAGCATCGACGGTGTAAAAGCCGAAGGCGAGCCACAACAGCAAAATGCCCACCAGAATCATCCAGATCGGTGGCCCCGAACCGATGGTCGTGCCGCCGCCTTCGCCATCGCCGCTGCCGCTGCCTTTATTGCCGTGCAGAATGCTGTCGAGCTTGCGTTGAAAGTTCTTAAAGGCTTCGTCGGCCGAGCGATTGCCGCGCTGCGGGCGTTTGCCCCAGGGATTGTTCGTTCCGCCCGATTGGTTCCATGGCATGAGAATTTGATGTCCGTAAATGACAGATTATTGTAGGTAGCCCGCGTGGGCTTCACAAGCAGCGACAATGATCTCAGGATTGGACCGAAGACGTTGCAATTCAAGGTCCGGCAGCTCGACAGTCAGCTCCAGGCCGCCGTCATCGAGCGATGACTCGGCACGCACGGCACCGCCGGCATAAAGCCGTGCCCGCAGGGCGCCTGCGGACGGTGGCAGTCGGACGGTCGCCCGTCGCACGCGCTGATCCAGGCGTTCAGTGACCGCGCGCGCCAGCAATTCGAGTCCCTGGTCGGCTGCCGCCGATACCCAGACCCTGGTAATAACGCCATCGGCGTCGCGATCGATGGTCGGCGGCAATTGCAACCGATCTATTTTGTTGAAAACCTGTAATTGCGGCAAATCCCGCGCACCAATCTCCGCCAGGACCGCATTGACTTGCTCGATGCGCTCGTCCCGGCGCGGATCCGCCGCGTCTACCACATGCAGCAGCAAGGTCGCCTCTCGGGCTTCGGTCAACGTCGACTGGAATGCGGCAACCAGCTCATGCGGCAAATCCCGGATGAAGCCGACAGTATCGGCGACGACCACCGGAGTTCCGCCCGGCAACCGGATACGGCGCACCAACGGGTCCAAGGTTGCAAACAGCTGATCGGCGATATAGGTCTCGGTCCCGGACAGCGCACGAAACAACGTGGACTTACCGGCGTTGGTATAGCCAACCAGTGCCAACGAGGGCACCGGAATCGCAGCGCGTTGCTGGCGCCCGGTTTCACGTTGTTGACGCAACTTGATCAGTCGTTTGGACAGCACGCGGACTCGGGTCGCCAGCAACCGGCGGTCGGTTTCCAGCTGTGTCTCACCCGGGCCGCGCAAGCCAATACCACCCTTCTGACGTTCAAGATGGGTCCACCCGCGCACCAGGCGAGTCGCCAGATGTTTAAGCTGCGCAAGCTCGACTTCCAGCTTGCCTTCATGGCTGCGGGCGCGCTGCGCAAAGATATCGAGAATCAGGCTGTTGCGGTCAAGTACGCGCCGGCCGATGAGTTGTTCGAGATTGCGTTCCTGACTCGGCGTGAGTGCGTGGTCGATGAGTACCACGTCGGCTTCGTGTGCAGCTGCGACATCGCGGATTTCCTCAGCCTTGCCGCTGCCGACAAAATGTCGCGGATCGGGTCTTTCTCGCCGTCCAGTGATGGTGGCCACAGCGACAGCGCCGGCGCTGCGCGCCAACTGCGAAAACTCTGACAGATCTTCGGGATCGACCGGTGCGCCAAAACCGACTCGCACCAGAACCGCGCGCTCGCCACTACGCGGCCTATCAAACATGGAGACGACTGCGCATCAGGTGGCGCTTTCCTCCGCTGGCATTTCTCCGTCTTCGTTAGGCAGGCGCACATTGCGTGCCGGTACGACCGTGGATATCGCGTGCTTGTAGACCATTTGGCTAACAGAATTTTTCAGCAGCACAACGAATTGATCGAATGAATCAATCTGGCCTTGCAGCTTGATACCGTTGACGAGATAAATGGATACCGGCACCCGCTCTTTACGCAGCTGGTTGAGAAACGGATCTTGCAGCGATTGGGCCTTGGCCATGCGGGTCTCCTTAGAATCATCGCGCGTTTGGCGCTGTCAGCGCACCTTGCGTGCTTGTTCTTTTGCCGGCGATATTAGCATGCAGTCCAAAGGGTCGCCATGTCGCGCGCGAGCGTAATTGCCAACCCGGTCACATCTCCATCAGTCGGCGGCACCAGGCGTTGCCAGCCTGGGTCCGCGTTGATCCAGGTGATTTGGCGCCGTGCCAACTGTCGGGTTGCGACGACGGATTCGTTCAGAGCCGCCTCGATAGCCATTGGTTCCGGATGAGGATGCTGTTCGAGTAGATTCCAGAACTGTCGGTACCCGACCGACCGCATCGCGGGCAGATCAGCTGTCAAATCGCCGCGCGCCCGCAGTTGCTGGACTTCCTGCACAAAACCTGTGTGCACCATGTTTGCAAAACGCTCCGCAATCCGCTGATGCAGCAGACTGCGATCCCCAGGCAAAAGGGCCCAGCGCGCGAGCACATGCAACGGCGCCGGCCGAGTGGTTTCAGCGTGCCAGCTCGACAGGGGCCGACCGCTGAGACGAATCACTTCCAGTGCGCGCTGAATGCGCTGTGGATCATTGACGTGAATGCGCGCTGCAGCCAAGGGATCGAGTTGCGCGAGTTCTTCATGCAACGCCGGCCAACCACGTTGTGTCGCCTCCGCGTCGAGCTGCGCTCGAACTGTCGGGTTCGCGGGCGGCAATTGCGCCAGCCCGGTCAGCAAAGCCCGGAAATAAAGCATCGTGCCACCTGTCAGCAATGGCCAGTGTCCGCGCGCTTCGATCTCGCCAGCAATGCGCACCGCGTCGCCGACAAAGGCACCCGCATCGTAAGGGTCTGCCGGATCGCGGATGTCGATCAGGTGATGCGGCACGCGCGCACGCAACTCGGCCAGGGGTTTGGCGGAGCCGATGTCGAGACCGCGGTAGACCTGCGCCGAATCGACACTGATGATTTCGATGGGCAACTTCGCAGCCAATTGCAGCGCGAGTGCAGTCTTGCCACTGCAGGTCGGCCCGGCTAACAAAAATACCCGCGGCATGGTGCTGCTCATACCTGCTAACGTCCGCGCAGAAACAAAGCATCGAGTTGCGCCAGACTGAGCTGCATCCAGGTCGGACGGCCGTGATTGCACTGGTCCGCTCGTGGCGTCACTTCCATATCGCGCAACAGACTCTCCATCTCTGCGAGGTTCAATCGACGATTGGCATGGATGGCAGAACGGCAGGCCAGCGTCGCCAACACCTGATCACTGGCCGAGTCCAGATGATGGCCGGCATCGCTGGCGACATCCTGAACCACCGTACGCAGTAAATCGCCGATGCCGCGTGCATCCAGCAGCGCCGGTGCGCGCCGCACCGCCAGCAGCCCCGGACTCAGTTCGTCAAATTCGAATCCTGCGCGCAACCACTGCTCGCGATCTTCGAGCAAGCGCTGCAGATCCGCTTCACGCAGGTTGACTGTTACTGGCTCTAACAAGTGTTGGCTGGCCAGCGGTCCGTGCTGCTGCGCCACCTTGTAACGCTCATACAACACACGTTCATGCGCGGCATGGGCGTCGACCACAATCAGACCGGACTCAGCCTGTGCCAGTATGTAAACACCATGCAGCTGCGCGAGCGCCGTGCCGAGGCGCAGCGCACCGGAGGATGGCGTCGCCGTCGCAGCAACGGTCGCCGCTGTGGTTTCAGCAATGGATTGCGCCAACGCCCAGCTGCCCGTCAGCTGCGGTGCCGACGAGCGCATGTCCCACGACGTTTGCGCCGGACCGCGCACCGGCGCTGCCACGGGTGTCTGCACGGGCGACGCCAGTGCGCGCTGCACCACCCGAAAAACTGCGTCGTGAGTCTGACGACTATCGCGAAAGCGCACTTCCATCTTGGTTGGATGTGCATTCACATCTACCAGTTCCGGCGGCAACTCCAGATACAACAAATACGCTGGATGGCGACCGTGGTACAGCACATCACGATAACCCAACCTGACGGCGTTGCCTAACAATTTGTCGCGCAAAGCCCGGCCATTGACGAACCAATACTGCTGATCGCTCTGCGCCCGCGATGCGGTGGGCGCGCCCAGCCAACCATGCAATCTAATCGGCCCAATCTGCTCATCGACACGAACTGCGGTCGCTGAAAAATCCGTACCTAACACTGAAGCAATGCGCTGCGCGGCGACTTCTGTCGTGCTCGCTACCGGCGCCTCCAGCAAAGTGCGCGAACCGTGGCGCAGTCGGAACGCAACGTCAAAACGTGACAACACCAAGCGCTCCAACAGCCGCTGCACGTGCCCAAGTTCAGTGGCTTCCGTGCGCAGAAAGCGCCGCCGTGCCGGCACGTTGTAGAAAAGATCACGAACTTCGACGGTCGTACCTGGCGTTGCCTGTGCTGCGGGTCGTTGGTCTAGTAAAACGCCGCCTTCGAGCCGTAGTTCGCTCGCGGCCGCCGCGTCCGCCACCCGTGAACGCAGCACCAGTCGAGAGACGGACGCTATCGACGGCAGCGCCTCACCCCGGAAACCCAGTGTTTGCACGGCGACCAGGTCATCGAAGCTGGCAATCTTGCTGGTGGCATGGCGCTCAACTGCCAGTGTTAGCTCGTGCGCCGCAATGCCGCGTCCATCGTCACGTATGCGAATCAGCGCAATGCCACCCTGTTCGAGCTCGATCTCGATCCGTTGCGCAGCCGCATCCAACGCGTTTTCCACCAGCTCTTTGACGACCGACGCGGGCCGTTCGACCACTTCGCCGGCAGCGATCTGATCGATGAGTTCATTGGGTAGGCGCTGGATAGGCATGACGCCGGGAATCGTACCATCGGGCGCCGCCGACTCGCGGCGCGAACAGAATCAGCGCGCGGCAGTTGCGGCGCCACCGTGGCGTCGATCCAGCGCGAAGCGCGTGCCGTCGGGCGGGTGATCGCGAAAATACTGGCGCACACCGAGGCAAATGGCGCTGGCGATTCGCTCGCGATGCGCTGGATTCAGCAGGTCCGCTTCATCGGCTGGGTTGGAGATATAGGCAGTCTCGACCAGCATCGAAGGGATGTCCGGCGACTTCAGGACGACGAATCCCGCCTGCTGGACACGTTTTTTTCTGACATCAGACACCGCAGCCAGGGTCTGCAGAACGCGCTCACCGGCGCGCATGCTTTCGGCGATACTCGCTGACTGCGACAAATCCAATAACACGGACGCCAGCGTATCGCTCTTGTCATCCAGCGACACGCCACCTTTGAGGTCGGCCGCATTTTCCGATTCTGCGAGCCAACGCGCCTGTTCGTCGGTAGCGCCTTTTTCCGACAACACATAGACCGATGCGCCGGACACGTCACGATCGCGCACCGCATCGGCATGCACCGATACGAAAAGATCGGCCTTGGCACGGCGCGCGCGGGCTATGCGATCGCGCAGCGGCAGAAAAATATCGCCGTCGCGGGTCAGTATCGCTCGCATGCCTGGCTGCGCATTAACCTGTTCGGCGAGCAGACGCGCGATGGCTAACACGACGGACTTTTCCAGCGTGCCGTTGCGGCCCGTAGCACCCGGATCCTGGCCGCCATGCCCCGCGTCGATGGCGACGATGACATCGCGACCGGTTTCAGCGGGCGCGTGTTCGGCGCGAACCGCTGGCGTGTTTCGCGCAGTCGGTGCGGCCGGCACCATGGGCACAACGCCGGGAATCGCGGCCGCTCGAGCCTCTGGCGTCGGACTTGCCGCGGTGAGTTCAATCAGCACGCGGTGGCCGCGGCCGCCGCTTGCTGCGATGTATTGCTGGCGAGCAGTACGCGCGGCGCCGTCCAGTTCCATGACCAGGCGCAACCCCTGCTTGCCTGCCAAGGGTCCGCTGCGCACCTGCGTGACCAGACCCTTGCCGCTTGGTAAACGCAATCCCGACAGGTTGCGAACGCCCTTCAAATCCACCACCGCTCGGTGCGGTCGATTCAAGGTAAACAGTTTCACGGCAGGCTTGGCATCGAACTGCAAGCTCAGCGTAACCGTCGTGCCTTTTTCTTGAAGCTCAACGTGCTTGAGTGTGGTGGCAGACGCAGTCGCGCCCCAGAGCATCAGAGCGAAGAGCGCCCACACCGGCCAATTTGCAGCAGCGACGCGATCCATTGCGGTTCGGACTGTAGCCGTGATTTAAAATAAACTCAACAAAATTAGAAAGATAGGAAGCTAATCTAAACCCTGGCTTAACCACAGCTCGCCGGTGTCGGTCGCTGCGGTCGCCCGCAGTTGATGAGCGTTGTGCAAAATGGCGAATTCCAAATACAGGTCAAACACACCGCATCTGCCCGCGGCGCGCTCGGGCCACTCGATCAGCCACAGGGTTCCTGGCCGATCGGCATCGTCCAGGGCCAGCGCATCGAAGTCCGCAGGATCGATCAGCCGATAAAAATCGGCATGCAGAATCTGCTGCTCGCGCACCACAAAGTTTTGTACCAGTGCATAGCTGGGGCTCGGCACAGGGTCGGTGATGCCCATCGCCGCCACGAAGCCGCGCACCCAGGTGGTCTTGCCGGCACCAAGCTCGCCTTGCAAGGCAAGCCGGGTTGCACGCCCGGACGCCCCTCGGGATTCTGCCGGCATAGCCAGCCAGGCGCGTGCGAAGGCGGCCGCGCAGCTCGCCGTGTCTTCGGCGGTCGCCAGCAACCACTCACGATGCAGAGCGGGCATCAACGATTGACCATCAGCCGCAGCGTTTCCACGACATCGCTCGCGAGCAGGCCACGCTCGCCGCCCGCAGCCGCCACGTCGCCTGCCAGTGCATGCGCCAGCACCGCCAGGCGCGCGGCCTGCCACGGATCGCGGATTTGCGCCAGCAGGCCCGCCACCGCTCCCGCCAGGACATCACCCATGCCGGCGGTCGCCATGCCGGGATTGCCATCGCTGCAGACACTCGGCGTCTGACCGACTGCGCCAATCAGCGTGCAGGCGCCTTTCAGGACCACGACGGCGCTGAATGTTCGGCACAGCGCATCGAGCGTGCCGAGGCGATCGTCCTGTACGGCGGAACTGGTGCTGCCGGCCAGTCGCGCCGCTTCGCCCGGATGCGGCGTTAGCACGGCGTCGCAGCCGGCGAGCGCAGCGGTGTCCTCGGCTAACAGATTGAGCGCGTCGGCATCCAGCACCAGCGGCCGAGAATGTTCACGGCAATACTGCAACGTCTGCAGCCAGACGCCGCGCGCCCACGGCGTGGTGCCCAATCCCGGACCTAACAAGACAATGCTGCAACCCGCCAGCAACTCTTGCAGGCCCGCGGCGCCAGGCAGAGCGCTGACCATGACTTCCGGCGTGTGCGAGGCAATAGCGGCGGCGCTGTCCGGCGCGCAGGCCACGCGCACGCGGCCAGCGCCAACTCGCAGTGCCGCGCGAGCTGCGAGCGCGGCGGCCCCCGGCATGCCCGCGCCGCCGCCAATGACCAATACCTCACCGAACAGCCCTTTGTGTGCATCGCGCGGTCGGGGCGCGAAGGCGGCAGTCAATTCCAGGCGAGTCAGTCGCGTCATTCGCGGGGCGAAATCCGGCGACGCCGGAGCAACGATATCGAGCGCATCGAATGCTAGCACGCCTGTCAGGCGCGGGCCGGCACCGAGAAACAGTCCCTGCTTGAGTCCCACAAAGCAGACGGTGGCGGCCGCGACGATCGCGGCACCTAACACGCGACCTGTGTCACTACAAAGACCTGACGGCACATCGAGCGCCAGCACCGGTCGGCCCGCGGCATTGACCGCCGCGACGATTGCCTGCGCCTCGCTGCGCAAATCCGACTGCAGTCCAATGCCGCACAGCGCATCGACGATCACGTCGGCCGCCGCCAGCGCGGTCGCGTCGAATGGCGTGACTCGGCCATTGGCAGCAAGCCAGTCGGTCCAGGCGCGGCGCGCATCGCCCTGCAGCTTGTCCGGTAGCACGCCTGCCATGACCGACACTGATAGCCCGGCCGCCTGCGCCAGGCGCGCCAGAACGTAACCGTCGCCGCCATTGTTGCCGCCGCCACAGACGACCGTCAGTCGCTGCGCGCCGGGCCACTGCCGCTGCCGCTGCAAAAAAAACAGACTGGCGCGCGCGGCGCGTTCCATCAGCACATAGCCGGGCACGCCTTGCACCTCAATCGCGTAACGATCCAGCGCGCGCACCTGCGCAGTGGAATAGACGGCCGCGGGCAATGACATGCAGCGATTATACTGCCGCATCGTGACCGAGACCGATCTCAAAGCGCTGCGCGTGCGTATCGAACAGGAGGCGCTGGCGCTCGGCTTCGGCGCAGTCGGCGTCAGCGGTGTCGATTTGGCCGAGGACGAAGAGTTCTTGGGCGCTTGGCTGGCGGCGGGACTGCACGGCGAAATGGCGTACATGGCCCGCCACGGCAGCAAGCGCAGCCGACCGGCTGAACTGCTGCCAGGCACGTTGCGGGTCATCAGCGTGCGCATGGATTATTGGCCAGCGGATGCCGCGCCTGCGCTGGGGGTGTTAGCAGACAGCTCGCGCGCCTATATCTCGCGTTACGCGTTAGGTCGCGACTATCACAAGACGCTGCGCGCCAATCTGCAGCGCCTGGCAGACAGCATGCAACAGGAGATCGGCACATTCGGCTATCGAGTGTTTGTCGACAGTGCCCCAGTGCTGGAAAAACCCCTGGCGCGCAATGCCGGACTGGGGTGGATCGGCAAACACACCAATCTAATTTCGCGCGATGCTGGATCCTGGTTTTTCCTCGGCGAGATCTATACCGACCTGCCTTTGCCGATCGATGAACCCGCGAGTGCGCATTGCGGCAGTTGCAGTGCCTGCATCCCGGCCTGCCCCACGGCAGCGATCATTGCGCCGGGACAGCTCGATGCGCGCCGCTGCATTTCCTATCTGACCATCGAGTTGCAGGGCACAATTCCGGAGGAGTTCAGGAGCAGTCTCGGCAATCGGATTTATGGCTGCGACGATTGTCAGCTCGTGTGCCCATGGAACAAGTTTGCACGCGCCGCGTCGCATCCAGATTTCAAAGTTCGGCACAAACTCGACCAGACCAGCCTGGTCGAACTCTTCGCCTGGACTGAAACTGAGTTCGCTGAACGCATGGCTGGATCTGCGATCCATCGCCTCGGCTACCAGCGATGGCTGCGCAACATCGCGGTAGCGTTGGGCAATGCAGGCGGCAGCGCAGAAGTCCTGGCCGCGTTAGGTTCGAGAGCGCTCGACCCGTCACTTTTGGTGCGCGAACATGTCGCTTGGGCATTGCGACAACACAATTCCTGAGCGTTCAGGCCAGCGTGACGGTCTGATTATCGATCAATCTGGCCTTGCCCAATCGGGCGGCGATCAGAATCACGAGCTCACGATCAACGGCGCCGGGCTCCAACAGATCCTGACTGCGACGAATCGCAAAATAGTCTACTTTGAAACCGGCGCGGTCGAGAGTGTCACGTCCTTGCGATTCCACACTTCCAAAGTCGCGTGATCCAGCCTGCAGAGCTGTTGCTGCGACCTGCAGGGCACGATAGATCGACGGCGCCAGCGCGCGTTCTTCAGACGTCAGGTACTGATTGCGTGAACTCATCGCCAGACCGTCCTGCTCGCGCACCGTCGGCGCGCCAATGATATCGATCGGCCAACAAAGATCGGCCGTCATGCGCCGGATGACCGTGAGCTGCTGAAAGTCTTTCTGACCAAACACAGCAGCGTCCGGTAGCACAATATTGAAGAGCTTCGCGACCACGGTAGCGACGCCTTGAAAATGTCCGGGCCGGAACTCGCCGCATAACAGATCGGAGACCGTCGGCACTTCGACCCGAGTCGCAAACTGGTGGCCGTTTGGATAAATCTCGGCGACATCGGGCATGAACATCAGGTCGCAGCCCGCGTCTCTCAGCATGGTTTCGTCGCGAGTCGGCGTGCGCGGATAGTGATTGAAATCCTCGTTAGGTCCAAATTGCATCGGATTGACGAAAATGCTCGCGACGAAGCGATCGCCATACTGCGCCGCCAGTTCGATCAGACTGATATGACCTGCATGCAGATTGCCCATCGTCGGCACGAAGGCGACGCGTTCGCCCGCTGCGCGCCAGGCCGCCACCTGTCTGCGGACGTCTGCTATCCGGTTGGTGATAATCATTGATTAGGAAAAGCCGTGCTCGGCGCCCGGGTAATCGCGGTTTTTCACAGCGCCCACGTAGCGACGCATGGCGTCGAGGTTGTTAGCCGCGCCGTCCATGAAGTTGCGCACAAAGCGCGGCTTGCGGCCTAGTGTGATATCCAGAACGTCATAGAGAACCAGTATCTGCCCATCAACGCCCGGTCCGGCGCCGATACCGATCACCGGTACCTGCAAAGCTGCGGTGACACGCTGCCCCAGTTCGTTAGGCACGCATTCCAGCAGCACCATATCGGCGCCTGCGTTGGCCAGCGCCTGGGCATCCTCGATCATGCGCGTGGCGGCGTCCTGGTCACGGCCCTGGACGCGAAAACCACCGGTCTTGTGCACCGACTGTGGCTTGAGACCGAGATGAGCGCACACGGCAATATCGTGGCGCGCGAGAAATTCGACGATCTCGACCTGACCGGAACCACTCTCGAGTTTGACGATCTCAGCGCCGCCCTCGCGCATCAGTCGCGCCGCGTTAGTCAGCGCTTCTTCCCGCGACGGATAACTCATGAAAGGCAGATCGGCCATCAGCAACGGCCGATGCATGCCTTTGGACACGGCGCGCGTGTGATAAACCATCTCATCCATCGTCACGGGCACCGTGGTGTCGTGACCCTGGATCACCATACCTAACGAATCGCCGACCAGAATGACATCGACATCCGCTTCATCGACCAGCGCCGCAAAACTGGCGTCATAACAGGTGATGCAAGCGATTTTCTCGCCCTGGGCCTTCATCTTGTCGAGCGTGGCGAGCGTGACCGGCGGGCGCGCCGAATCGCGCATTTGCAGTTGGGTGTACATAAATCAGGTCTCTAGGGACTGGTGGCGCAAGGGATTGTAATAAAGCTTGCCGCGGCGCATACGGGCAATCGACGCCGCCAGCTCTTCGAAGTCGGCGCGATTACCCACTGGATCGATGGTCGCCGCGTTGACAATCAACAAGGGAGTGGCCTCATAGTCATAAAAAAAGCGAGCGTAGGCTTCGTTGAGTCGCTCGAGATAGCCCCGCTCGATGCCCTGCTCGGACGGTATGCGGCGCCGCGCGATGCGATCGAGCAGCACCTGTACTGGCGCCTGCAGATACACCACCAGGTCGGGTTTCGGCGGCTCCACCGCCAACTTCGCATGCACTTGTTCATAGAGTGCAAACTCGGCTTCATCTAGTGTTAGCTTGGCGAACAGACGGTCCTTGTCGAATAGGTAGTCCGCGACGCGACGCGGCGCAAACAGGTCTTCTTGTTTGAGTGACGACAGCTGCTGGGCTCGCTGAAACAGAAAAAACAACTGCGCCGGCAATGCCGCGCCTTTCGGGTTCTTGTAGAAACGATCGAGAAATGGATTCTGCGCCGCCTGCTCGAGCACCAGCTCGGCGCCGCTGTACTCCGCCAGTCGCCGCGCCAGACTGGTCTTGCCAACGCCGATCGGGCCTTCGATCACAATCAGTTTTTTGTCGTTGCTCGCGCCCACATTGCCTCTCGTTAGGTCATGCGTTGCAGGCCAGCGGTTCCGACTGCAGCGCGCAGCCGGCTTGCCGGACCCAGGCCCGGGATTTCCAGCCCGGGCGCAACGTCTACCAGAGGATACAAGACGAAATTGCGGCTCACTATCCCGGGATGTGGCACCGTCAACCCGGGAACGTCAATCCGCTGCGCGCCATAGACCAGCAAATCCAGATCGATCCGCCGCGGTGCCCAGCGCACTGCGTCGCGCACCCTGCCCAGACTCGCCTCCAGCTGCAGCAGTTGCGCCAGCAGCTCTGCTGCGGACGAAGTGGTTAGAAACCCCGCTACCGCGTTCACATAGTTGGGCTGCGACAGACCACCCAGGGGAACCGATTGATAGAACGGTGAGGCCCGGTGGGCGGCTGTGCCAGGCAAATCGGCCATTGCCGCCAGTGCCTGACGCAATTGGGACAGCGGATCGTCCAGGTTGCTCCCCAGAGCAACATAGGCCGGAATCCACACAGGTGGCTGTTAGGCGGGCGCTTGTGGCGCGCGTTGACCGCCACGGCCACCGCGACGCCGACGCCGGCGCGGTGGTGCTCCGATGCCGGGCGAGGCATCCCCCGCCGCCACATCGCTTGACTGGGTCGCGACCGGCGAACGGCTGAGTGCGTCCACCATCACAATTCTTTCCTCTGGCGTTGCGGTCTGCAGCTGCGTCCAGAAATCGGCAATCGCGCGCGGCGCCATGCCGGCATCGGCTCGCAGCAGCAACAGATCATAGGCCGCGCGAAAACGCGGTTGTTCGATCAAACGCAAGGCGCGACGGCCGCGTGGCTGCTCAAGCCGCGGCTGGAAGGCATACATCTCACGCACGCCAAGAGCGAAACGCCGCGGCACCGCCACCGTGCGACCGAGTTCGCGAAACACCGAATCGACAGCGTCCACAATCGTGGCAATGTCATGCCAGCGCTGTGCCGGTGCACGCTCGATCATGGCGCCAATCGGACCATACATCAGTACCGCAAACAGGAAACTGGGGGTTACCGGCTTATCCGCCTTGACGCGAGCATCGCTGTTAGCCAGTGCAATATCGAGGAGCCGCTCTATGCCGCTGCCTGGCACGCGCACCAGCGTGGCGTCCACCGGTGGCAGCAGGGTCGCCAACAGGCCAAAACGGCGCAGTGCCTTGAGACTTGCCAAACCGTGTCCGGACAAGAACAATTTGAGCGTCTCGTCAAACAGCCTCGCTGCAGGCACGCTGGCTAACAACGGCTGCAGGCCAGACATCGCGGCCGCCGTGGCCTGGTCCAACTCAAAACCCAGCTTGGCGACGAATCGCGCCGCGCGCAGCATACGCACCGGATCTTCGCGGAAACGTGTCTCCGGGTCGCCAATCAGCCGCAGCTTGCGCGCGGCGATGTCCTGCGCACCATCGACAAAATCCCAAATAGAAAAATCGGCAATGTTGTAATAGAGCGCGTTGGCCGTGAAATCGCGGCGCCAGACATCGTCGTCGATCGTGCCATAGCTGTTGTCACGCAGGATGCGCCCCTCAGCGTCGACGACACGCGCATCCGAATTCTCAGTCGCGGCAGGCTCGAAATTACTAACATCCGAATCATCACCAGCTGCGTCGCCACTTTCGCCAAGCTCGTCGTCCAGCAATTCATCGCCAGGAGGCGGCGCACTGCCGGCGCGAAAAGTCGCGACTTCAATGATCTCGCGTCCGAAAAACACGTGCGCGAGGCGGAAACGCCTGCCGACCAAGCGGCAATTGCGAAACAGCCGCCGCACCTCTTCAGGCGAGGCACTGGTTGCCACATCGAAGTCTTTGGGCTCAATACCGATCAAGAGGTCGCGAACGCAACCACCGACCAGGAAGCCCTGGTATCCCGCTTCTTTGAGTTTGTATAGGACACGCAATGCATTGGGCGAAATCTGCGCGCGCGAGACCGTGTGGGCGTCGCGGGGAATTACTCGGGCCAGTGGATTGGGAGCCCCCAAAGGGGCATTGAACTCGGTCAAGAAACGGGATTCCGCTTGGATTGGTGAAGCCGGGACTCCTATAATAGCTTTTCCGGCGGTCTACCGGCAGTTCACCACGCTCCCTTCGTCTAGAGGCCTAGGACATGGCCCTCTCAAGGCCGTAACACGGGTTCGAATCCCGTAGGGAGCGCCATTTTTCTCTAGGTATTTCAATAACTTATGAGAATTGGTAGTTCGCATACTGACGAAATTTTGCTCATGGGAATCTGATGGGAATCTGATCGTCCCGAACGGCAGCGGATGTGCGCGGCGATTGCAGCGTCCGCCAAGCAATTGCTCCTAACAGATTGGAGTGGTCTGGTGGCTGCAAAACCAGCCGCAGCTAGCCGCAGACCGACGAGCCAGTATTAATTATTTTGCCGTTCATTTTTCCGGCAATTCCTTGGTTTCGGCAGACCGACCCGCATCCAGCACTGCTCGCAGCAGCCGAAATGGCACGCGCCAACTCTGACCATCGCCTTCCACGGTCGCCGTGCGCGGATTCACCCGGACGATACGACCGATGTGCACCTGCAGGTACCGATCCTCGAACGACACCTGATCGCCGCGTCGAAAGTCCGCCCGGCCAGGCGCGGCCACTGTTGTTGACGTCGAGGGACCGACTTTAGGACCTGATCTGACCCGCGCTGGCTCGATGGCGGCGTACGGCAGTTTCCAGAGCACGCGCGTGTTCTGCTGCTCGATCGTCACCTGCCGATCTGCCATCGCCCTGATTCGACCGTCTTGCAAGTCCCCAGATTGGGGATTGAAGAACTGCACCGTCTGGCCTAACAGCAATGGCTGGCGAATCGCAATAATGCGCCGGGGGTCCGCCAGCAACCTGTCGATGACGGCACTCAAACGGAAAAGCTCGAGGCTACTGGCTTGATTCAGAACATCGAGGAGCTTCGGATCGATCATGGCCACGGATTATTACGCATTGCTAAGGGAGGGACAGCATCTGGCGCACCCAGCGCACACGCACATTGTCCCGCGCCAGCATCGTTTGCAGTCGCAGCGTGACTTTGTCGGATTGCTCGAGGCGTTGCCCCAGCTCAACCGCCAGGCGATACGGGGCAACGACGTCGAGTGACGTCAGTTCGTAGCCGTAGTCCAGGCAGATCCAATGCAGCGCGGCTACCGCGACCTCCGCGGCGAAAACGGGTTGCTTGTCAGAAAAATCGCGCGCTGCCCGCGCCAGGGTTTTCGGGTCACAGGGTGAGCGCCACGCAAGACTCATCGCAAGATCAAAACGCTTGAGGGTCTTGGCGGTCGCGAACCACTTGCCCTCCTCCCCAGGCGTGCTTGCAATAAGATCCGCCAGCAAGCGATCCGGATCCACGTCTGGATATTTCGCGGCGATCGCCCGATAGGTTCCGAGGTACGACGTGCGCTGATTGGCTTCTATGGCAAAACGCTCATAGGACTCGCGACTGCGCCCCGCCGCCAGCAACGCTTTTTCGGCAAAATGCGCCAGCCCCACCCGCGGCGTCCACTTGCCGACCGAGCGATCCATGAAGGCAATGGCCCCATCGACATTCCCGCGAGCGATTTCGATGCGCCCGATCCATTGCAGGTCATGCCACATCGGTCGAGGATCCTGCAGGATTAACGCCTTCAACTCATCGAATCGGCCGGCGGCAAAAAGCGCGCTGTGCACCACGGCGGTGGACTTGCTGTACGAGTGCCGACCGGCAATCCGATCCGCATTGACATGCGCCACCAGCGACGCTAAGCGATCCGCCCAGAGTGAGGCCAGTTCCGCGCCGCCGCACAGCTCTCCCCATTGCTCACCCAGGGATTCGATATAAGGAATCTCATCATCCTGGTAGGCCTCAAAGAGTCGATCGAGCCATCGCTCACGTTCAGCGGCAGCAACAGGCGCGGAGCTGATGATCGGAACCAGCACGGCAATTGCATGATTGACCGCACTGCCCAGCGCACCGCTCGAGCTGTCGACTTGCTCCAGCGCCGGCGAGATTTTTTCCAAAAACCTGACAGCACCTTCGGCGGCGTACACCGGGTCACGCTTGGCGGCAGCACGGATTTCCGCGAGCGCCTCGTCGATACGCTGACAGGCAAGGCGCGATGCGCGCCAGCCAAAACCCTCTCGTCGAAAGCGGCTCGGAAAAGCCCACTTGCCCGATGTGTTAGCAACGCGTCGCGTCATTTGCTATTTGTTTGTCGCGATCTGTCTGTTAGCATATATGCAATACCCTAACAACAATAAACCCGATCAACCGGCTGAGCGGACGGGACTCGAACTGGCTATCTAACAGATTTATTTTGTTATCAATCGGTGTCGGAAAAACCGGTCGTACCCCCAGAAAATGATACCTGCATCGAGCAAAAGGCAGTTCCTGCCCATGCTCTGCAGATGTCGCCAATTGTAACTATTCCTGCAGCTCGACCGCCGCACCGAAAGGTTCGCCCAAAAGGGGCGCCATCCGTCCGCGTACGTCGGCGAGGTCGCGAACCCAGTAGTTAAAGTCGTGGACGCCGCGGACCCTGCGAACGCCGGTCTGGTATCAGCGCAACGCGATCACGGCGCCGCGGCAAGGAGTTCCTCGGCGCTGAGCCGGACCTTGTAATCAGGGTTGAAGTGCGCGAATGCTATTTTTCCCGATCGATCGACCACGAAAACCGCTGGCACCGGCAGTATGTGCTGGCGGTTGCCCTGGGTCGATTCGAGATCGAGGCCAAAACCCTTGTATTTCAGTATGGTCGCATCGTCGAGTCGAAACGCCACGCGAAACGCGCGCGCTGCGACCGCTTCGCTATCGCTCAACAGGGTGTAATGAGCTGTTTCCTGTTCGATATCGTCCTTGAGGCTCGTATGCAGAATGTCCGGGCGATCGGATGACAGGAACAGAATTTCATAGCCGCGCTGCCTGAGCGTCGCCTCAGCCGTCTTTAGCTGGCCCAGGTGCGCATTGCAGAACGGGCACCAGCCGCCGCGATAGAACAGCAGCACCGCTGGCGCGCTGCGCGCGCCAGCCTTGAAAGCGTA